>JAZQQJ010000090.1:0-9404 GCA_045629005.1 Lachnospiraceae bacterium | reverse complement strand
ATAAGGTTCTTAAATAAGTTAGGAGACAGTGTACAGTTTTGAAGGTATAAGTAATACATACCGACATTCCTCGATAGCTCAATGGTAGAGCACTCGGCTGTTAACCGAGGTGTTGTTGGTTCGAGCCCAATTCGGGGAGTTTTTTTCTTTAATGGGTTAATTTTCATAGATATATAGGAAATGTTGACAAGTCTATGTATCTATGTTAATATATTAATGTTATGGCTCCGTGGTCAAGCGGTTAAGACATCGCCCTTTCACGGCGGTAACACGGGTCCGATTCCCGTCGGAGTCATTTTTCCTAAACGAGATAATCAGGTAGACAGGTCTTTGTTTTTTCTCGGACCCTTAGCTCAGTTGGTGAGAGCAACCGGCTCATAACCGGTCGGTCCCGGGTTCGAGTCCCTGAGGGTCCATTAATCCTGTCACCTCTTTAGGATTAAATGGCCCAGTGGCTCAGTTGGTTAGAGCGCCGCCCTGTCACGGCGGAGGTCACGAGTTCGAGTCTCGTCTGGGTCGTTATGGAAGTTTAGCTCAGCTGGGAGAGCATCTGCCTTACAAGCAGAGGGTCATAGGTTCGAGCCCTATAACTTCCACTTCCGTGAAAACGGAGTAAACGCGGTTTACCGGGATGCCGGCGTGGCGGAACTGGCAGACGCACAGGACTTAAAATCCTGGGGGACTAACCTCTCGTACCGGTTCGATTCCGGTCGCCGGCACGAACATCGAAAGGTGTTTCAAAAAATGTGTGTGTAGCTCAGCTGGATAGAGCACTTGGCTACGGACCAAGGTGTCGGGGGTTCGAATCCTCTCACACACGTTATCATCTGCACTTAAAGGTGCAGTTTTTTTTATTTTTTTTATAGGTCTTTTAGATTGAGTTAAGAGCAATTCTTTACTTTGGGTGGTATAATTTTCCAGAGGTAATTGTAACGATTATTTTCATAAATAAAATTAACTCATTAGGACGTATATGAAAAATCCAAAACGAGACAACAAATTAATACTGTTTCTTTTTATAATTTTAACGGTGGTTTTTACTGTTGTTACTTCTCTTGTATCCAGGATGAATCTTGAGCAAGTTGACATATTTTTTGTAAAAACCGGGCTTAGTTCATCACAAGTTGCTGGTGTTCTTACAAGTGTAAGACTCATCTTCCTTCTTGGAATTGTTATGAACAGCTATAAGCATGGCGTTAAGATTGCAAACACCATAATAGTTGTAAGTTCACTTGCAATGATTATGGGACTTATAAATGGTAATCTTACAACCATTCCGGGACTTGCCAATGCACTTTGCTCATTTATGCTTGTTGAAGTAATTCATACCTTTATGAAGAAGGAAGCAAAGCAGCATGGTTACCTTCAGATGCTTTCTGAACAGGAACCGCTTACCGGAATGAATAACCGTAGAAGAGTTCATCAGGAAATTAACAGGCTTCTTGATGAGGAGCAGCCGTTCTATATGGCATTCCTTTCTGTTGATAATTTCAAAGCAATTAACGACACAATCGGACGTGATTATGGCGACAAGGTTCTCATTGCACTTGCAAACAGACTTAAAGCAATGACACGTGAAGGCGAGTTTGGTGGAAAGATTACAGGAGCAGAATTTGTTCTTCTTATTAAGTCTGATGCCGAGCGCGAAGTAATTGAGGAAAGACTTATTGAATATCTGAATCAGGTTAATAAGCCGGTTACGATAAGCAATATTGAAAGCGTTCTTGAGTTTAAAACCGCTGTCGTAAAATCTCCTGAAGATGGCACCGATCTTGATGTACTTTACAGACATCTTGATGATACTCTGAATTTTTCAAGAGCTACACAGGGAAAGAAGATTGCATTCTTTGATGAAAGCATTACAAATGATGCTGCTGAAGCATCGAAGATTGAAGACAGACTTTTCAAAGCACTTGATGAGAACTTACTTCATCTCGTATTCCAGCCTCAGTACACTGCCGGTGGCAAGAAACTCAGAGGCTTTGAAACTCTTTCAAGACTTGAAGATGATGACGGCAATCCTATAAGACCTGATAAATTCATTACTGTTGCCGAAAGAACAAACCTTATTTTTAAGGTAGATGACTGGGTTTTAAGCAATGCTATTAAGCAGTTTAAGCCAATAGTAAGAGAACATGATGATTTAGTTATTTCGGTTAATATCAGCGCGAGACATTTCCAGAAGAACGGTTTTGCAATGCACGTTCTGAAGCTTCTTAAGGATTATGATTATCCTACAAAGAATCTTGAGATTGAGATTACAGAAACAGCATTTGTAGAGTCTATGGATGTTGTTAAAGAATGCATGCAGCAGTTACGTGATGCGGGCGTCAAAATTGCACTTGATGATTTCGGTACCGGTTACGCATCACTTTCATATTTGTCACAGCTTCCTGTTAATCTTCTGAAGATTGATAAGTCGTTCATTGATAAGCTCAACAGAGCTGAATGCGTCGACAATGACTTCGTTAAAGTTATTATTTCGATGGGACATATACTCAACATGGAAGTAATTTCCGAAGGTGTTGAATATGATGAACAGAGAAATATGCTTAACAACTGGGGATGCGACCTCATCCAAGGTTATCTCTGGGGCAAGCCGATGGACATCAACAAAGCGAAAGAACTTTGCAGAACACAGTAAATTACAAAAGGGTAGAAAAAAATCTACCCTTTTTTATTTTTGGTATAAACAATTGGGCTAAGTATGCCGATATACCTTATAGGGTAAATGTCGGTAATCCTCGAAACTTAAATTACCGACGTTTATGACAATTTGTTTCATTTTACGCGGCAAAAGGATTTGCCACTCAGAAAGGAAGGGACTCCATATGTCATTAAACGCAACTTCTGTAAATGCAAGTATCTATCGGAATTATTCATTCAGCGCAAGTTTTTCAGCCTCCAAAAGTATTTCTGCAGGAAAAAATCATTCTGCATCCAATGGCATTTCTGCAGGACAAAATTACTCTGTTACTCAAAGTGTTTCTGCAAGCTACTCGTATTCTGTAAGTCAGGAATATTCTGTTCAAATCGAACAAAGCAAACCCGCTGAGCAGACAGATAAAACAAGTTCATATGGGAAAACTGTAGGCGAACCGAAGCTTTCCGAGAAGGCATCCAAGTACTATGAAGAACTGAAGAAGAAGTACGGAGATTATGATTTTATACTTGTCGGTAAGGACGAAAAGGAAAATGCCAAGGCTAATGCCGCAAAGTTTGCAAACAACATTAAAACTGTTGTTCTTGTAGATGAAGAAACAATTGAGCGTATGGCTTCCGATGAAAATTATCGTAAGAAATATGAAGGAATACTTGATGGTGCAAAGTCTCAGCTGGAGGAGTTAAAAAACAGTCTCATGAGTTCGGGCGCCAAGGTACAAGGCTTTGGAATGCAGGTTAATGACAATGGTACGACGTCATATTTCGCAGTACTCAAAAAGTCAACTGCAGACCAGAAAGCAAGAATAGAAAAGGGCGCAGAGAAGAAGAAACTGGAAAAGAAGGAAGCAGACAAAAAGGCTGCAAAAAAGGCTGCACAGAAAAATAAAGACAATAAAGCGGAGAAACTGAAAAATAATAAAGCAGATAAAATTAATGCTTATAAAATAAATTCGAACAACGTAAAAGAAAAAAATACAAATAACCTGAATGATAATTTAGTTGTTTCAGGCAATTCCATTGAAGAATTAATGAATGCTCTGAGTGAGTATTCATTTAACGAAAAAAGCGACAATTCATTTATCGATGAGGAACTGACTGTAGGACAGCATGTTGACTGCAGAGCTTAGTGGAATGTCAGCTTAACAACAATGATAATGCCAGGCTTAACACAATCATTGCAATTAAGGATGTTAATGTATGAAACTGTGCGACGCATTAACAAAATATCGTGATTACAGGGCTGAGCTTGTTGAACAGCAGAGAAATCTTGCCGAACGACTTAAAGAAGCACAGATTAATGCCAGAGTGACAGGGGAAAGCAGATGGTCTGACGAGGCTGCAACTTTGGAATTGTCTTTATATGAGACAAATGAGAAGTTTGAGAAAAATCAGGAAGTGTTAGACGGCCTGATTGAGCAGTATGTTGCAGCATTTAATATGGAAGTTGCAAAGCAACAGTCAGATCCCGACAACGGTATTGCTGCCGAAATGGGAAAGATAATGACTACCGTTGCACGTATGTGCGCGGGAGACAAAGTACCGACAGGTGATGAGAAAAAGGTCATGGAATATGATACTCTTTGGGAAGAAAAGGAAGCCAAGGAGTATGATCCTGAGGGTGTTGCAAACAACACTGAGGCTGTCGGGGAACTTCCTGAAACCGGTGCGTATGCGCCGCTTTTTTTTGATTGAGAAAAGCCTTTGGCGAATTCTACAGCAAGAAACTCTGATGACGTTCTTGAATGTTCAAAATACATAATTTATAAGCATAAAATGCGTTGAAATGATACGCTGTTTTGCTATAATGAACGGGTATGAAAAATGTATATTTAGCCCCGATGGAGGGGCTTACAACACGAATATTCAGACAGGCTCTCGGAAAGCATTATAAGGGCATTACAAAGTGCTTTACACCTTTTCTTTCCCCTAATCAGAACAGATCGTTCCAGAAAAAAGAATGGGAAGAAGTTCAAAAGCCCGACGAGCTGTTAATACCTACTGTACCACAGCTTCTTTGTAACAATGCGGACCATTTTTTATGGGCTGCGGTAGAAATGGCCGAACTTGGCTACAAAGAAATTAATTTTAACCTTGGATGCCCTTCGGGAACAGTGGTTGCCAAAAAGAAGGGAAGCGGGTTTTTAAGCTGTCCGGATGAACTTGACGCCTTTTTTGACAAGGTTTTCCCGGAAGCTGAAAAGCTTTCTCTTAACATTTCCGTTAAAACAAGGCTCGGGAAGACGGATTCTGCCGAATTTGAGCGTATTCTTGAAATATATAACAGATATCCGATATCCGAAATTATACTGCATCCGCGTGTTCAAAAGGATTTTTACAGAGAACCCGTAAAGCCGGAATGGTTTGAGTATGCCCTTAAAAAGTCTGTGAACAGGATAATATATAACGGCAATATTTTTATCGCCGAGGACATTATTAAGTTCGAAGAAAAGTATCCTTCTGAGGATACCGTTATGATCGGAAGAGGACTTATTGCCAGACCGTACCTCATCGAAGATATGAGTGACAAACCAAAGAACTATAATAAACTTAAGGCTTTTCACGATGATGTTCTTGAAGATTATAGGGGAAGAGCGGACGAGTTTTCAATTCTGTGTAAGATGAAGGAAATGTGGGAACATATGGGACCTGCACTTTCCCTGACAGACAGTGAACTTAAGAAAATACGAAAGGCAAAGACCGTATCGGAATACAAAATTCATACAGATATGGCTTTTACGGTGAACCATGACTGAACCTAAATACGTCGATCTTCATGTACATTCAAATGCAAGCGACGGAACATGTACTCCTTCGGAAGATGTGCGGCTTGCCCTGAAGGCAGGTCTTAAGGCATTTGCCCTTACTGATCACGATACAATAAAGGGCTATAAAGAGGCCAAGGATGAGCTTGAAAGGTTGAAAGCAGAAGATGAGTCAATCGATATGGAGCTAATCCCCGGAGTTGAGCTGTCTGCGTCATATATGGGCGGTGATATACATATTCTCGGATTATTCATTGACCCGTACGATACAAAGCTTAATGAAAAGCTCAATGAAGCCGTTCTTAAACGTGAAGAGAGAAATGAAAAGATGGTACAGAAGTTTGTCGAAATCGGAATTAATATGACGATGGATGAGCTTCTTGAAGGAAATCCCAATACGGTTATTACGAGAGCCCATTTTTCCAGAGCGCTTATCAATAAAGGCATTGTGAAGAATAAGGATGAAGCCTTTGAAAAATATCTTAATGAGGATGCCTGCTGTTACGTTCCGCGTGAATACGTGAGACCTGAGGCGGCTATTAAGATGATACTTGAGGCAGGCGGCATACCGATTTTTGCCCATCCCTATAACTACAGACATATTGCAAGATCACAGGTATATGAGCTCCTGGAGAAGGTACTTGTGCCTGCAGGGCTGAAAGGACTTGAAGTAATTCACTCCACGAACAGGCAGGATGATTTCGATGTTCTTTCATCAATGGCTGCACATTTTGGGCTTATGATGAGCGGCGGTTCCGATTTCCACGGAGAGAACAAGCCGGACATTAAAATAGGCATAGGCAGAGGTAATTTAAGAATTCCCGCAAAATATTACGAAACACTTCGGAGGTATAAAAATGAACATGAATCTTGATTGGCTTTCGGATCCTACGGTTTTTGGTGTAGGAAGAGAACCTGCACACTCTTATCATAAATTCGCAAAGACTCCTGAAGAGCTTTACGGAGAAAATTCATGGGTAAAGTCTCTGAACGGAACATGGAAGATGTTTTATGCCAAGAACGTTTCTCTCGTTCCGAAAGGGTTTGAAAAAGCAGATTTTGATATTTCGGGCTTTGACGATGTTCGTGTGCCCCTTTCTATTCAGATGCAGGGCTACGATCATACCTCATATTTTAATTTTATATATCCGTGGGACGGACATGAGAGCCTTAAACGCGGAGAAATTCCTCAGGAATTCAACCCTACCGCATGCTACGTTAAAGAATTTACATTGGATAATTCCTGGAAGGGACAGAAGGTTCTCATAAGTTTCCAGGGAGCAGAAAGTGCACTGGCACTCTGGGTTAACGGACATTTTATCGGCTACACGGAGGACTCTTTTACCGCACACGATTTTGATATTACAAAGTATATTGCATATGGGAAGATTAACAGACTTTCGGCATGTGTATATCGTTTCTGCTCCGGTTCCTGGCTTGAGGACCAGGATTTCTTCAGGTTTTCCGGTATATTCAGAGATGTGTATCTTTATACGGTCCCTTCGGTGCATGTAAGAGATATGTTTGCAAAGAGTGTTCTGAACAAGGACAATACTTCAGCTGCTCTTTCTCTTGAACTTTCACTTGATGGTGCGGAAAAAGCCGACGTTACGGCAGAGATACTTGATGAAACGGGTGTCATCAAGAGTTTTGAAGTTTCGGGAACAGTCAATAAATCAGGTGTTATTAAGAAGAAAATCGAGATTAAAGATGTCAAGCCATGGTCGGCAGAGTATCCTAACCTTTATGAGCTTCGTCTTACCGTAAGAAATGCAAAAGGCCTGGTCTCAGAATACGTTTCCCAGAAAATCGGCTTCAAGCGTTTTGAGATTGAAGACGGAGTGCTTAAGTTTAACGGAAAGCGCATTGTGTTTAATGGTGTGAACCGTCATGAAATGAGCTGTATAACAGGCAGAACCGTTTCATATGAAGACACAAGAAATGATATCATCAATATGAAACGCAATAATATCAATGCCATCCGTACATGCCACTATCCCGATCAGAAGTTTTTCTACAATCTTTGCGATGAGTTTGGTATTTATGTTATTTGTGAGTGCAACCTGGAGACGCACGGAACATGGTCTCCTAAGGGAAGACCCGATGAGGGAACACTTCCCGGAAGCACTGCAACATGGCGTGATGTTGTACTTGACAGAGCACGTTCAATGCAGGAAAGCGAGAAGAACCATGCATCAATAGTATTCTGGTCATGCGGCAATGAAAGCTGCGGTGGAAAGAATATTTACCTTATGTCACAGCTCTTCAAGAAACGTGATGATACGCGTCTTGTGCATTATGAGGGCATTTGCCACGACAGAACCTACAATGATACATCAGATGTTGAAAGCCAGATGTACCCGAAGCCTTGGGACTGTGTAAAGATTGTCAATGGGGAAACAACAAAGCCGTTTATCCTTTGTGAATATGCACATTCCATGGGTAATTCTACAGGTAACCTCTCTGAATATACCGACCTTTTCCATGAATTGGAGCGTTTCCAGGGTGGTTTCATCTGGGACTATATCGATCAGGCATTCCTTAAGAAGAATCGTTACGGTGAAGAGTTCATGGGATACGGAAGTGATTTCGGAGACCCTCTTAACGATTACAATTTCTGTGGTGACGGTATTGTATTTGCAGACAGAACAAACTCTCCCAAAATGCAGGAAGTTAAACACTGTTACCAGAACATCCGCATTGATGTAAAAGGAACGAAGGCGAAAATTATCAACTACAGCCTTTTCACAAATACCGATGAATATGACTGCGTTGTATCTCTTTTCAAAAACGGAGAGCTTATTGCTGTTAAGACCGTACTTGTAAGTGTTGCTCCCGGTGAAACAGGAGAGATTGAGTGTTTCTCCAAGCAGAAGGAAAAGGGAGAATATACAACAATTGTAAGCTTTGTACTTGCTGAAGACTGCAGCTTTGCCGATGCCGGCTATGAAATTGCCTTCGGACAGGATTCCTACGTTGTCGGCACAAAGTGTGCAGGACGCGACATGCTTCTTGCAGAACTTGAAAAGAATGGCAGAATATGCGATGAAAGCATCGTTAAGAATGCACCTAAGGTTGTGAGGGGAGATTATAACTTTACATTCCGTGGGGATGCTTTCAGATATGAGTTTACAGGAAACGGCAAGGGCTTTATCTCAATGAAGACTAACGAGAAAGAGCTTTTTGCACTTGAGCCGAAGCCGAATTTCTGGCGTTGCCCTACAGACAATGATGTGGCAAACAGAATGCCTGCGCGCTATGGTCAGTGGAAGCTTGCTTCAGAATATTCAAGCGCACGTTTTGTGGATGTAAAGAAAACCGGAAATGCACAGAAAGCCATATTCGATCATTTTGTAGCAGGCTTTGCAAAAGACAGTAAGGTCAGATCTTTATATGAAATCGATCCGAACGGCGTTGTTAAAATAAGTCTCGACTATGAACCTTTTGAGGGTGCTACGGAAATGCCCGAGTTTGGTATGATGTTCGTACTTCCTTTCGATTATAACAAGGTTACATACTACGGACTCGGACCCGATGAGAACTATTGTGACAGATTTACAGGTGCAAAGCTCGGTATTCATTCGTTTGATGTTGCTGATAATGTTACTCCGTACCTTATGCCACAGGAATGCGGAAACCGTACAGGAGTACGATTTGCAAAGATTACCAATGATATGGGACAGGGAATGCTTATTGCAGGTAATAATGTTGAACTCTCTGTTCTTCCATGCTCGCCTTTCGAACTCGAGAACGCCAAGCATCATTACGAGCTTCCGAATCCGACAAAGACATTTGTACGTATCTCCTTAAAGCAGATGGGTGTTGGTGGAGACGATACATGGGGGGCACGTACACACGATCCGTACCTTGTTGATGCTAAGAAGCCTTTACACCTTGAGTTTTATATTGCCGGTGTATAAATAATATATGTCCTGTAGGGACGGGGTGTGGTGGACATTTTCAAATGTCCACCACACC
>JAZQQJ010000089.1:0-8502 GCA_045629005.1 Lachnospiraceae bacterium | reverse complement strand
TTCCGACATTGGCACTCCAGCCCATGATAAGCATTGCATCACCGGACTCTATAACACCAAGACCGCCATCTTCTTTATTATAGCCGATAAGCTGGTCATCCTTCTGCTTTTTTGATTTAAGGTAGACATAGTCAATGTCAACCCCTTTGCTGCCCTTGCTTACTTTTCTGTACTTGCCGTACTCGTCGCCATCGTTAAAGGATGTTCCTGCAAGCGCTTTTCCGTCTGAATTATACTGAATCTCACTCTTCGCCTTTTTTGTCGGCTCGGGAGTGGGTGTATTCTTTGTTTCCTCTGTGGGTTTTACTTCTGCTGTCGGTTGAACCGCCTCTGTGGGCTGTGCACCGTCTGTGGGCTGAACCGCCTCTGTCGGCTTAACTGCTTCTGTTGCTTTTATCTCAGCTGTAGGTACCGTTGCCGAGGTAGGTGTCACGGGTGATTTGGAAGGCTCGGCATCTCCGCCCTTACCGCATGCAGCAAGCAGAACTACTGCTCCGAGAGCAATTGTTATTGTTAAAAACTTCTTCATTTGTGTATCTCCTTAAAAACATATGCCAAAGTATTATACCACTCCTTTTTAAAAAAAACACCACCTTCACACAAAATCACGCTGCAGGAATTTTTCATCCTGCAGCGCGGTGTATCAGATGCTTTCAGCAGTAGTTGAGTAATACATAGCCTGGGCATTGAACATTTTTGCGTATAGTCCGCCCTCCTTTTTCACAAGGCTTGCATGCGTTCCGTATTCGGAAACAATTCCCTCAGAAAAAACCGCAATCTTGTCGCAGAACTGACACGAGGAAAGTCTGTGTGAAATGTAAACGGCGGTTTTTCCGCCTACGAGTTCCTCGAATTTCCTGTAGATCTCATACTCTGCTATAGGGTCAAGGGCAGCCGTCGGCTCATCCAGAATAACGACAGGTGAATTTTTGTAAAGAGCGCGTCCGATTGCCAGCTTCTGCTGTTCTCCTCCCGAAGGTTCAAATCCGTCCTTGTCGTAGTGTTTGAATACATACGATTCAGCACCCTTTTCCAAGGCTTTTACCTTTTCTGAAAGACCTACTTTTTCAAATATTTCTGCAACCTTTTTATCCTTTTCCTCTTCGGAAAGCAAGCAGTTCTCAGCGTTTGAATCGGTAAGAATCACGTTTTCCTTGAGTGTAAATGCAAAGAGCTTGAAGTCCTGGAAAACAGGGGCAAACTCCTGCATATATTGCTTATAGTCATACTCTCTTATGTCCACACCGTCCATAAGGATGACACCTGCAGTCGGATCGTAAAGTCGGCAAAGAAGTTTGACAAAGGTTGTCTTTCCGGCGCCGTTAAGGCCTACGATGGAAAGATGTTCTCCGGATTCAATTTTAAGATTTACGCCTTTAAGAACCTTTACGTCAGAGCCCGGATATGCAAATTCAACATCCTTAAATTCAAACACATGAGGACCATGCGTAACAGGCTTGTCGCCTTTATGAACAGCCTCAGGATAGTCCATAAGCTTAACGTATTCATATGCATAGTTTGTTCTCTTTACAATCTCCTGTACATTAACTACAAGAGACCTGACATTTCCATATAACTGTGCTCCCGCCGTAAAGAGCTGGGTCGTTACACCGAGCGTAATTTTTCCAAGTACAGCAAGTGCACCGACATAAAAGTATGTACCAAAGTCACGTACAACATCGCACACATCCATAAGAAGAGTAGGTAGAAGCTGTCTGTTTGCCACGCTGTACCATGCATCGGTCATTTCGCCGCAATAGTAGTCGAAGTTGTGAAGGAGCATGTCTTTAGCTTTGTACAGACGTATATCCTTACCATAGCGGAAGTCTACAATCTGCCATCCGAGATAGCTGAATATACGGTTTACTTTTGAGAGGTTTCTGTATTCTTCCTGTTCAACCTTATTGTTGATATTGTTTAGCAGTCCTGTAACAAAAAGCACTCCGAAGATGAGCAGAAGAAGCCACGGTGCGCTCATAAGTACGATTGTCGAAACGCCAAGCAGCGTAATAACATTCTGAATAACTGCGAAAAGCATTCCTACTATTCCGTCAAGGCCGCCCGAATACCAGTCCATGCCGTTTTTGGCAAGTTCAATCTGGTCAAGTGCCTTTTTATCTTCTGTCACCTGAAAATCAAGGTCCATAACTCTGAGAGATGCCTGTTCACGATAGTAAACAGCAAATCTTTCAGCATAACGCTGTATCTGGTTGTTCATACAGCTGCTTATATATCCGAAGAGGGCATTACCTCCGGCAAGCAAAGCGGTGTATAAAACAATTTTACTTATGTCTCGGTCATTAACAAGTTCTTCAACAATAAGCGGAAGAAGGATAAGTTCGAAGAAAGGCACAACCGTCTGACAGATAAGCATTATAATTCTGACAACAAAATACATCTTGTACTTTTTCCAGGCGCTCGGAATAAAGTACTTGTACACCTTCATTACTGTGCTTTCTTCTCTTTTCTGTCCCTTAACGCGTTTTTTCTTTTTGGTGGTTTCGTCCTGATTATCCAGGAAAATATTCTTTTTACTGCTCATTGTTAACCACCTCCTCACTGTCTTCTGCGTCTCCGCCATGTTCCTCGTAATACTGCGCCTGTACCTCAAACATCTTTGCGTACTCACCGTTCTTTGCCATAAGTGCTTCGTGAGTACCGTATTCTACAAGCTCACCATGCGCAAACATTGCTACATTATCGCAGAACCTTGTTGAAGAAAGTCTGTGCGAAATGTATAAAGCTGACTTTGAGCCTATAATCGAATCAAAGTTCTTGTAAAGTTCATACTCTGCAAGAGCGTCAAGTGCTGCCGTAGGCTCATCAAGAACGATAACCGGCGCATCCTTGTAAAGAGCTCTTGCAAGCGCAAGCTTCTGCTTTTCGCCGCCGGAGAAGTCTATGCCATCATCATATATTATCTTAAGAAGCTGCGTGTCGACACCTGCGGGCAGGCTGTCCACTTTGTCCTTCATGCCACCCTTGACAAGTGAGTCATAAACGAGTTCCTTGTCCGTCTTGTCATCAGGGAGCATTGATACGTTGTCGGCCAACGGGAATGCGAAAATTTCCACGTTTTGGAAGACAGGGGAGAAAAGTGAGAAATAGTCCTCTTTATTATATTCCTTGACATTCAGACCATTTAAAAGGATTTCACCTTCTGAAACATCATAAAGTCTGAGAAGGAGCTTAATGAAGGTTGTTTTTCCTGCGCCGTTTAAACCGACAACAGCAAGTCTTTCGCCCCACTTAAAGCTGAGGGAAAGGTTTTTAAGTGCATAATCATCAGCACCTTCGTATTTGTAAAATACGTTTTTAAATTCAAAATGCATTTCACCCTTTTCGAACAGCTTTTGTGCCTCAAGGAAGCTTTGCCTCTTAGCACTGTTCATATTGCTTTCCGGTTTCGGGAGTCCCTTCCCGGCACGTGCATTTCTTCGCTTTCCGTTCTGATTTACAACGCTTGTATCTTCATATAAGCTGTAGCCTTGTCCGTTCTTCTCAAGGCGGTATCCTGTTCTCTTTCCGCTCTCAAAATCCATAAGGGTTCTGAAGTCATCAACCTGCATTGAATTTCTTTCAATTCCGCCAAGCTGACTCAGGAAATTTGAAAGAGCACTTGAAAAAGCGCCGCACAAGGAAATGTAAAGTGTGAAGTTACCGATTGTGAGAGGATCTATAGGCGATAAAACCGCTCTTGTAAGTACAAAGTACATGAGCGCGCCCTGAATCATGCCGGTAATGGAGCATATGGTGGAGTGCTGCCACCATACATGACGGCCCTTCATGTAAAGGCCAAGCCATGTCGAGAAGGAAGCGTGCTGCTTTTCGTGCAGCCAGTCTCTCATGTTAAAAAGTCTTATGTCCTTTGCGAAATCGAAATCCTGTGTGCAACGGTCCATATAATTCTGCTGGCGCCAGTAAGGCGGCATAACATCCCACACATTCTTTCTGTCATAAAGCATTGCGCGTCTTGAAGAAAGGTAGTTAATAATACCGATGACGATAAGTGCCAGAATAAGTCGCCAGTCAAGCACTGTAATCATTGCAAAGCTTACAACCATTGTGACAATAACTCTGGAAATGTTGTCGATATCATGCATGAGACCTTCAACACCATTATTGTTACCACCCGTTGCCTGTTCAGCCTTCATAGCCATATCAAGAATGTGGGGCTGTTCAAGAGTTTCATAATCCATGGAAAGCACTTTGTCTATGCGCTTATGAATGAGCTTGAACCTTGCCTCAATGTAGCCGGGCCAGTTGCGATTAAATATGCTTGTATTAATAAGTCGCAATGCAAGGTCTGTAATAATGATGATGATTATCATCCTAATAAGTGCATTAAGGCTCTTGTCACCGATTTCCTGCTGTCTCTGCACAATGTCCAGGATGAACTTCGTAAAGAAGCCCCATATGTACTGCATACATGGCTGTGTAATTGCACCGACAATCATATAAAGCACTACAATGCGTTTGTACTCCCACAGCGTTCCCATTACGAATTTAATGTTACTGAGTATGCCGTATTTTGTATGCGGCGTTTTCAGTTTGCCGTTTTCGTCCTTTTCACCATTAAGAACCGTCGCCCCTTCTTTCGGCTTCTTTGGTTTCTTAGGCTCTTTTACCTTTTCTTTTGTCATAAATTTATCCCTCCGCAGTGAATCCGAACGGTAAACGAATTACCGCAGATTCCCATTGTTATCCTAGTGCACTGTTTTTCAAATAACCGAGTCAAATAATACACAAACCTCAACTATAACGCAATACACCATTCGTAACATGCAGTTTTTTCTGTTTAAGTGGTTAAACATGTACACCCAAACTTTGGGGACTTGACCTAAAGCATCATCCTTTTCCTGCACTTGTGCGAAAAGGGTGGTAAAAAAAATGAGACCACGTGTAAATGCGTGGTCTCATAAATGGTTTTGTGGTGAGATTACTCGTTCGTCATTTGTTCAAAGAGACATTCAAACTCTTTCCCGTCAAAGGAGTAGTTCCAACGCAGGCACCCTGTATCTTCGAAGTTCATTGATGTAGCAACTTCGTCCGATACAATTGTCTCCGTGCAGCTTCCTTCACTGTCATATGTTTCAATAATATATGAACCATAAAGGTTAATCTTAGCTTCGTCACTTGTATCTGCTGTGCCAATGAGGCTCCAGTGATGGACTGTGTCTACGCTGTCAGCCCAGTAAATGTCTGCGCTGTAATTGCCATCTTCTTCAGTCATGGACATTGTTGCGCGCATTGAAACGGAGTCAGCCCAGGAAGTAAATCCGGGATCTGCGCACTCGTCAGAGCCAAAGTCTTCTCCGTTTTCCGACTCATAAACAATTACAGGAATAGTATATTCTTTTCTGCTTCCGGAATAATCAAGCATTACCTGAATTATTGTTTCGCCTTCAGCGGCTGCGGTGAATATACCATCATCTGTGCTGACAATGCTTTCATCTGCTGATACAAATTCAATTGTATAAGGAATCTGATAAGGTGTAAATAAATCTACGAAAGATGTTTCACCTACGGCAAGCTCTGTTCCGCCATATATGTAAGGGAAAACAATAAGTCTTTCAAAGGATTCGGTCTCTACAAATCCCTCTTCGTAATTGTCTCCGGCATCACCTTCGGAAACGTCTGCAACATCATTTCCGATATCTTCTCCAAAATCGTCTTCGACAGCTTCCAGGTCGTAGTAGTTAATCTGTTCCAAAGTGCTGTCAAGGTTACCGAATATAAGATTGCAGGCATCACCGTCAAACTTGCAGAAACCCGTCATATCATCGGTTGCAAGGAATGTGCTGATAATCTCCCCGTCTCTGAATAAATTGATTTCATGGAACCATGCTGAAGCAATGCTTTCTTCAATTTCATCATTGGCGCATGTCTCACAAAAATCACCGATTTCAGCTTCGGGAATATTACGTAAGTATTCAAGAATAGCAACTGTGTCCGGAGAAGCAGCACCGCCTGCGTTGTAATATCCGCCTGTAATATCCTTATAAGCATCATTATCGGATGAAACCGTTGCATCGCCATTGTTATCAACAAATACAGTGAGACCTTCTTCCTCGTCAACATAAGTTGCTTTGTTGACAAGCTTACATGTGAATGCATAGTACTTCTGTACAGGGATTTCAATGTCCTCACCTGCATCATAGTAATCAAACTGAAGTACCGATGTTGTATCGTCTACAGGATAAATGCTGAGTGTTATGCTGAAAAGCTCTGCGCTGTCATTCCAACAAAATGCACTTGATAAAGAAGCAAAATCACCTGCGTTCTCAGGGAGAGCTGTCGGAACGGGAGCAGGAGTTGATGTAGGCTCAGCCGGTGCTTCGGTAGGTGCTACGGGTGCTTCGGTAGGTGCTGTTGTTACAGTAACAGGCTGCTCTGTAGGTGTACCGGAAGGTGTTTGTGACTGATTTTCGCTGCCCTTACCACATCCTGCAATAGAAGCCAACAAAACAAATATAATAATTAAAGATAGTATTCTTTTCATACAGTTTTCCCCTATTTAACCTTTATGTTAAGCTGTTTGCTGGCAGATTTCCCATTCGCGGTCAGCTTAAATGTATAAGACCCGTCTTTAACCTTAATCCCGTTTTTATTATTAAAATTCCATTCAAATGTGTAGGTATTGTCATTTGAACTGATTTTAGTACTGCAGTTTTTTGAATAAACAACCTTACCATTGCTGTCAAACACCTCAAATTTGGGAGCATAGCCCTTAAGGTCCTTCGTTTTAAAGGTTATCTTTAAGCTTTTATTGCCATTAGTATCATATGTGTACTTAGAACTTGAATATGTAAGCTTTTGCGCATTGTGGGTTACGGTGCGTTTAAAATTCCATAAGTGATCCATAAAAAGCGCGTTTGTGTCATTGATAGTAAAGTGTATTGTGTATTTGTCACTAGGCAAATCCGAAAAATCAACAGAAAAATGTACTGTTGTCGTTCCGCCATTCTTTAAAAACACATAATTTTTATTCCATTTAGTTACCGTCTTCCCTTGAGAATTAGTCAAATAAATATTCTGAAACGTAAGACCGCAGTCATTGTTGGTATACGTTTTCTCATAAGTAATCTTAAAATTAAATCTGTACTTGCCGTCTTTATAATCATTATCTGCATTTTGGACATTAAACTTTCCAAGACTGGTTGTATACCACTTTGTTTCTGCTTTAACGTCGTAAGGCTCTGCCACTGCCAGGAATCCTGTTACAGTAAACAACATCAGAAGAACCGCTATAACTCTCTTAAATCTTTTCATGTTTATTGTTCCTTTCGTATCTATCCTAATCCCCATACCTTTTGGAGTCATCTTACATTATACACAAAAAGGGATTAACTAAAAGTTTCTTTTGGTTACCTTAATCTCTCTACTGAATGTTACATTTAATACTTCTATTTCATCACATCGCCATTTGACAGATACCCTTCATAATATGCAGCAAATTGCTCCGCAACTGGTATGAAACGGGCACATTCTTCAGGGTTATCGGAAAATGCACTTAACGTTTTTCCACTCTTATATTCGATGTGAATTTCATAATATTCCGGTGTGTTGTCATAATCAAATCCACCCGGAAAAGTTTTACCGTTCACGAGTTTTTTTAAATCGGTGTTCTCGACAATATCCTGCAAACCCTTGTAAAACTCATCGGAAAGATCGGCCATTCTGTCTTCACAGATTTCAGTCTTTTCTGTTCTGTCCCACAAATGTGCCCATGCCTTTTTAATGTAACCGTCCTCAACGATTCCGAATTTTGCAACGTCGTTAAGACTGTGTTGCGCATCATCCTCACTTATCGGGATAAGCATCTCTCCGTACGCATATTTCTTATCACCCCTTGTGTATTCAATGCTGAAGGAAGTAATAATGGTATTTTCCTCGGGAGGAAGCAGGTCATTAATTCCGTGGTTTCCGAATTCTTTTGCAAAAAGATCAAGCACTTCTCCCGTAAATGAATCGGAAGGGTCACCGTCAACGGTTATATTCAGCTTTTCTCCGGATGCATACTCAGCTTTAAGTACAAACGGACCGTATTCGGGAGGAAGCGCGCTTGTAAGCACATATTTTCCGTTCATTTTGATGATGTCATATTTTCGGATAAGCGTTTGAAGCTTCCCCGCAAATGAAGCATCTGTCTCGCATTTTAATGTTTCATTATAACCCTCGGAAATAACATATGCTCCGCTTTCGGACATCGTCATATTAAACGCATACTGCCGTGATGTATCATATGTAACATCGGCATTCCTGTAAAATTCGGTTTTGAAAAGAACGATGTCATCCGATTCTATCGTTTTGGGTGCACTGTAATCCGTGTTTACGGTCTTTCCGCCCTTAGGCTCCTCATTTATGCCTGTATTTCCTCTTTTTTTACATCCGAACAGCATAAGCGTCACCCCCACACATATAATAAATAGAATTACCTTTTTAAATATCATCAAATTTGCCTCCTGTTTTCCTGTAAGATATTTAGAAGAACATCCTATT
>JAZQQJ010000088.1:0-30566 GCA_045629005.1 Lachnospiraceae bacterium | reverse complement strand
ATCACGCCATCCATTGTCTCTGCTTTTCCTGTTGATAATAGCTGATAGAGATTCTTTTCTTTCTGATATCTCTTATAAAAATAATAATTCACTCCATAGCTTTCTTCCTTAAACTGATTTTTCTTCTTTCCAATATCTCCTGTAATTGACTTTATAAATGGTTCATAAAAATGAATTGCGCAATATACATCTGATAACAAATGGATGATATATCCTTCAAAAAATCCAGTAGAATCATTTCGTCTATTGGCCATGTAGTACTGGCTGATGCTTTCTAACCAGTTTTCTTCATCATCCTCTTTGGACACCTCTCCCCATCTAGCTCCTGTCGGAAATATATGACTTTTTTCCTTTAGTCTTAATGTATAATCCGCTAAAACATGAACCGCATCTGGTGCTGTGCTTCCTAGAATATAGGTAGCATAATCAATTTTTTTATTGAATTCCTTGTATAATTTTTCTGCAATAAGGATGTGTGTCATGGTGTATGCCATTTGATATTTCCCTTTCAATTCTAAAAATTCATATTTGTTTAATTCCGAAATAGGAATTTTATCTGTCTTTACTATATCATTAATCCTTCTCTAAATCATTAAAAATCAACAAGTGCACAGAGTCAAAAACTCTGTAGAAAAAGGCGTATCATATCCTATAGATTTTCTAACTAAGATTGCCTTCATTCACACCTTAATAGTTTCAATAATTGTTATACACACAGATCACTTGGTTACTATCGACTTGCCATGTTCGTACTAAAAATTAAAAGGATGACAAAACTGCCATCCTGTATAGCAAACACACTTATCTCGCATACGCTTCGCTTCTGCTCGATACTGTTTGCTCAGCATACATTCCCACTTCAAAAGCCTGTAAAACTCCCAGCCGGGTTCCCCGGCTTATGCTGCATATGCGCTCGCTCTTGAAAGCTAAAAAGCAGCTTTCAGAGGCGTACGCATATGCAGCCTTAATGTGATGCTACGCATCACTGGAGTTTTACAGGCTTATTTCGTTCGTCTGCGTTCGCTATTCACTTATGGTACGGTTCGCAGGCGTTTATTTTGTAGGCGCGGTAGATTTGTTCGAGGAGTACTACGCGCATAAGCTGGTGGGGAAAGGTCATTTTGGAGAAGGAAAGTTTGTAATCTGCCCTTTTGTAGACCGCATCAGAGGTACCGAGAGAACCGCCGATTACAAAACAGATGTGGCTTTCTCCTTCGATTCCAAGCTTGGATATTTTGTCAGCTAATGCTTCTGAGGTCAGTTCCTCACCCTTTATTGCAAGCAGAATCATGTAGGCGCTGTCGGGAACAGCTTTAAGTATACGCTCGCCTTCTGTCGTTTTTATCTGTTCTTCGACTTTGTCGCTTGCTCCGTCGGGAATTTTTTCATCTGCAAGCTCGACAATCTCAAGTTTACAGAATCTCGAAAGCCTTTTTGAATATTCATCTATAGCATCGCGGAAAAACTTCTCTTTAATTTTCCCGATGCATACAATTGAAATCTTCATTCGTTAAATCCCCTTCGGCGCTTACTGTTTATAACAGTTCTTCATCACAGCCTTAATCTTGTCAAAAGCAGGTTTTGGCTGATAATCCTTGTCAAAAATACGTGTGTTTGTTGTGTCGCCTTCACGGTAATGGTCAACAAGTCCGAAAAGAGTAACACAGGTTATGTTTGCGGGGCCGCCTTTTTCGTTATCAAGCGTGCTGAGCATATAGAATACGTTGCCGTATGCCTTTGCCTGCTTTTCAAACTCTTCCGGAGTTTCCTCGTCAACGCCGATGGAAAGCTCGGTTATCTGTATTTCAAGATCAAGTGTGGCATATTTCTTGATTGCTGTGCTTATTGCACTTGTACTCGGGTATGTAATGCCCCAATAGCCCTGCATACCTATGCCGTCAATAAGTCCTTTTTCCTTAAGCATGCTGCAGAGATTGTAAATCGCATTGCACTTGTTTGTCTGGTATGCGTTGAAATCATTATAGAACAGCTTAACGTCATCGGCCGCATACTGTCTGGCATATGTAAAAGCCATTTCAACATAATCTTCGCCGATGGTCATGTACCATGGATTCTCTTCACCGTCGTTCTGCATTCTGCACATAAACGCGCTGTTTTTATCACCGAAATCGGGATCAACCGCCTCGTTTACAACATCCCAGCAATAAATAACGCCAGGATACTCTTCCTGACAATGAGTCAAAAGCTGCTTAATGTAGCTTTCCATTCTGAAAAGCATTGTATCTTTATCAACGTATGCACCGTCATCGGTATAGCCCTCGCGGAAAAACCAGCCCGGAGCCTGTGCATGCCACACAAGCGTGTGTCCACGCATTTTCATTCCGTTATCACGGCACCACTCAAGCGTCGGATCAATGGAATCAAATGAAAGAGCAGGACTTCCGTCTCCGTTTTTTATGCTTTCCTGTGAGCCTGCCTGATTTAAAATATAGCAGCTCTTCATGAGGTTAGTCATTGTGCAGCTGTTAAAATGCTTTTTTGCAAGCTCCATGTATTGCGGGATGTTTAATGTCTGGTTTTCAAGCGTACTTCCGTTGATGCCTACACCAAGGAGGAAATAACCATCCACAAGGTCCTTTAACGCAACATCCTCGTCCTCCGGTGCTGTCGTGGGAGTAGCTGTCGCAGTTGGTGCTGAAGTCGGTGTCATTTCCACGGTCGGAGCAGCAGTTGCCGTGCTTGATGTTACATTTGCATCATCATTCTGTTTACTGCATCCGCAAACGCATCCGGTCAGTAACAATGATATTAATATAGTCAGTAAGCCCTTTTTCAAAACCAAAACCTCTCATCCGAATAATTCTAAAAATGTCCACCACACCCCGTCCCTACAGGACATTATGCGGTCACTACCTTGCTGGCTTTCTGGAGGCCAAGCTTTTCAATGGCTTCCTCGCGCATCTTGTACTTAAGAATTTTGCCGGCTGCATTCATCGGGAATCCGTCAACAAAGTCAATGTACTTCGGAACCTTGTGCTTCGCAAGATGGTCCGTAATGTACTTTTTCATCTCATCAACGGTCATCTCTTCGCCTTTTTTGAGGACAATGCATGCCATAATTTCCTCACCGAGAGCTTCATCTGGCACGCCGATAACCTGAACGTCCTGAACCTTCTCGTGAGTATAGATAAACTCTTCGATTTCCTTCGGGTAGATGTTTTCACCGCCACGGATAATCATATCCTTAAGACGTCCGGTAATCTTAAAGAAACCGTCTTCCGTCTTACAGGCGAGGTCTCCTGTGTGGAGCCACCCGTCCTTATCGATTGCCTGTGCTGTTGCCTTAGGCATCTTGTAATAGCCCTTCATGATGTTATATCCACGGGCTACGAATTCACCGTTTTCGTTCGGTCCGCACTCTTCTCCTGTATCAGGATTAACAATCTTACACTCAATCTCGGGAAGGTTACGTCCGACAGTATTTACTCGCTGTTCTATTGTGTCCGTTACAGAGCTCATTGTGCATCCCGGGCTTGCCTCGGTCTGACCATAAACGATTGTAATTTCAGACATATGCATTTTATCGACAACGTCCTGCATTACGGCAACAGGGCAGGGACTGCCTGCCATAATTCCCGTACGCATGTGCGAAAAATCGGTATTCGGGAAGTCCTTATGCTGAAGCATTGCAATAAACATCGTAGGAACGCCGTGGAATGCGGTAACCTTCTCCTGATTAATGCATGCCAGTGAAGACTTAGGTGAAAAGTACGGGATAGGGCACATTGTGCTTCCGTGAGTGACAGATGCAGTCATTGCGAGCACCATGCCGAAGCAATGGAACATGGGCACCTGAATCATCATACGGTCCTCTGTTGAAAGGTCCATGCGGTCGCCGATATTTTTACCGTTGTTGACGATATTGTAATGAGTGAGCATAACGCCCTTGGGGAAGCCGGTCGTACCTGATGTGTACTGCATGTTGGCAACATCATCTTTATCAACGTTTGCGGCCATTCTGTACACTTCCTGAACAGGTACATTCTCACCCATTTTGAAAGCTTCTTCGAAAGTAATCGCACCTTTCATCTTGAAGCCTATCGTAACGACGTTTCTTAAGAAAGGAAGCCTCTTTGCATGAAGATGCTTTCCTGATTTTCTTTCTTCAAGTTCGGGACAAAGTTCTTTAATGATGCCTTCATAGTCGGAATCCTTATAGCCCTTAATCATAATAAGGGTATGAGTATCGGACTGACGGAGCAGATACTCCGTCTCGTGAATCTTATATGCGGTATTCATTGTAACGAGAACTGCACCGATCTTTGTTGTTGCCCAGAAAGCAATATACCATTCCGGAACATTTGTTGCCCATACCGCAACCTGGTTGCCCTTTCTGACGCCCATGGCAATAAGAGCACGTGCAAAGTTATCAACGTCCTCCCTAAACTCAGAATATGTGCGCTCGTAATCGAGAGTTGTGTACTTAAAGGCAGTCTGGTCCGGGAACTCATTTGCAATATCATCCAGAAGCTGCGGGAATGTCTTTTCTATGAGTGTTTCCTTTTTCCAGAGGAAACGGCCTGTATGTGTCTTATTGTAGTAGTAATGCTTTTCTTTCTTGGATGTTCTTGAAAGGTTGTCAACAAAATAGTAAAAATGTGAGAAAACCGTCTCAAAATCAACACCTTCGATATATTCCGGATTCCACTCGATACCAATGAAACCATTATAGTTTACCGAGCGAAGCGCATTAATCATTTCATCCGAAGGAAGTATACCCTCACCGATAAACTCGATTTCACCGTACTGATTCTCATCAAGAAGATGCGCAAGCTTAACATATGCACCAAGATTGGTGATTGTTGTGTCTGCATTCTCATCGGCACAAATAAAGGTGTCATGCATATTCCAGTCAGCCCCGAGGAAATCTGTGGCGTAGAAATTCAGAACGTCCCTGAGCTTCTTTGTATCGGAATACATGCCCGTTGTTTCAATGAGGATTTCAACTTCCTTTTCATGCGCAACAGGCATTGCACGGTTAAGGAACTCATAGACATTAGCCTCTTCGCCTTCACCGGCGTGAACCTTCACGTAGCGTACGGAAAGAAGTCTTGCCGTCTCCATCTGATTTACGAAGTCATCAAAGTAAAGATTGTCTGAGTCAGTATCGGCAATGTTAAAATTGCTGTCTATACATACAATCTCGAGTCCCTTGTTAAGAAGCTCGCGCTTTGTCGTCTGAGCAGCTTCAGCGGTAAACGGATTGCCTTTTGCGATAAGGTTCTTTGCGGAAATGTCATGCACTTCAACACCTTTGTAGCCAAGAGCAGCTGCAAGTGTGCAGATTTCTTCAAATGTACCTGTCTGGTATCTTGTAGAAAAACTGTAATTCATATATGCCTCCTACTGCTCTGAATAAACCATCTTGTTGATTGCATTTACATATGCATGAACAGAGGCACCGATGATGTCTGTGGAAATGCCTGTTCCGCTGTAAAGAGTACCATTCGCACGAAGCTTGACAATTGCACGTCCCATAGCCTCGCGTCCCTCTGTAACGGACTGAATCTGGAAATCATCAAGCTCACAATGATGACCGAGTATCTGGTCGATTGCCTTAAACGCTGCGTCAATAGGACCATCTCCTGCAGAAATTCCAAGTACCTCATTCTCACCATTCTGAAGCTTAATGTTTGCTGTTGCAGTAATGATGTTTCCCGAGTTAATTACATAGCTTATAAGCTTATATGTTGCAGGCACCTGAAGTGCAGAGCTCGCAATGATTGCTTCAAGCTCTTTTTCGGATACTGTTTCCTTCTTTGTGGCAACGCGTGTAAACGCTTCATATACGTTGGCAAGGTCTTCCTCCGAAAGCTCGTAGCCAATGCGTGCACAAGCTTCTTTTATTGTATCGATATCGTCCTTTGCTGAGAAGGATGCTGAGGAATACTTTTCTTCCGACTGTCTGACCACGCCAAAGCATTCGCCATGGCCGGAAAGTCTCTTCATCTGCTTAATGCTTCTGTTCAATTCGGTTTTTACAACATCTGTTGTAAGAGAGAAAGCCTCTCCCTTTTTATCAATTGCTTTTACAACATTTTCAATCTGAGGATAACCTGCTTCGTTGATAGTTGTTTTAATTTCATCAGCTCCGGCAGATGCAGCAGCAAATGCGCAGGCAGTTGACATATCAAGCTGATCGGTAAACTCAACAGCAAGAGTAACCTTTTCAACTTCAGGAACGGCAACCCTGATTTTCTTAACGAAGGTTGCTGCGTCATCGGGAAGCATTACCCCTGCAGTATCGCATAACGTAATTCTCTTTGCGCCTGCATTAACAGCTGTTTTTACAGCTTCACAAAGAAAATCAAACTCAGCACGTGTTGCATCCTGCGCAGAAAACTCTGTGTCAGCTCCGAGACCTGAGGCATAAGATACAAGCTCGGTAATCAGTTCCAGAGCCTTAGGGCCTTTCATCCTGCAGATATACTCCATCTGAACCGCTGAAACAGGAACGGGAATTATAAGTATGGGCTTTGCCGCCTTCTTTATGCATGAATATGCTCTGTCAACATCACTCTTTGTAAGTCCGGCACTAATGGAAAGTGCGCTGTTCTTAAGGCTCGAAGCCAAAGTTTTTACGAGTAGCTCGTCACCCTTTGATTCGCTGAGTTTAGGCAGCTCTATAACAGAACAGTTTAGTTTGTCCATAACCTTAGCCATTTCAACCTTCTCCTTAAAAGAAAGTGAATAGCCTGACTTCTCGCATTCTCTGATTGTTACGTCGTTAAGCCTGATGTTTTTCATAACAAATCCCTTTCTAAATGTAATTATTATATCATCTCGCGAGCTTCGCTCGCTCGATGAACGTTTGCTCATAACTCGTGCAGCCGATTTCATCGGCTGTATATGCATCCACACGATATTGTAAGCAAGCTTACATATCGTGTGATATGCATCTATACTGCCTGCTAAAGCAGGCTACACGAGTCATTTCGCTATTCGCACAAAAAGTCCCGAAGGTAAATACACCTCCGGGACGAATTATCGCGTTACCACCTGGACTTCAGTGCTTCGCACTGCGCTCTGTAAGGTACTGAAAATACCTCCGGCCTTGATAACGGTGCCTTTCCGTAGTTCCTTATGAAGCCTTGCTTTTGGGGAACTCCGCTCCGGTACGAGACAGCTTGAAAGCCTTTATCCGTTCACACCGACCACGGACTCTCTGAAAACAGGTGAAGACAAGCTTAATACCATCTTTGCGTTTAACATATGACGGGATTATAGAGGACTTTCAATAGTTTGTCAATACGTATTTCAAAAGGTTTACTCTTTTCTCCTGTCAGCATCAACTCCGGAATAATACTCTTCTTTTGCTTTATACATAAGCTTGTCCGCTTCTCTTGCAAGTTCTCTGAAAGACAGTCCTTCAAAATCTTCTTTAAAAACAACGCCGTACGAAACATGCATTGACGGAATCTTTTCACCTTTCCAGTTCTCACAAAGGCTGTCAAACTTTTCCGTTGCTTTTTTAATGGTTGCTTTATCACCCTTAAGCGCAGCAAAGAATTCATCTCCACCGGTTCTGAAACATTTTCCGAAGTTTTCAAAAGCCCCCCTTAAGCATTCTGAAGCTCCCGTAAGCAGTTCATCCCCTGCTTCGTGACCGTATGTGTCGTTAGCACTCTTTAAGCCGTTTACATCAAAGAAAATGAGCACATCCGCATCCTGAGGGTCATCAAGCACTTCCTCGTAGTGACGTCTGTTGTACAAACGTGTAAGATCATCCACGATAGCCTGTTCGTTGAACTTAATCTCTGATTCATGATTTCTTGTAACATCATAAATCAGGAAAGTATATCCAAGAAGCTTCTTACCTAAGAACAGTTGGTTTCCCGATACTTCATAGTATACGTCATCACGACTGTATCTGAAAACTGCGCTGCCGCTTTCTTTGAGCTTTTTCATGCTTTCGACGAAGTTCTGTATGTCAGGGTCTTCGGGATTGATATGTTCATCAACACGGAATTTTGCAAGCTCAGGATAATACTTCTCCGCAACGTCATTGCATCCTGCAAAAACAAGACTCTTTGAGAACGAAACGACACCGAGGTCACCTCTTGCAGTCAATGCTCCCATTACAGACTTGTCGACGTCGTAAAGCGTTGTTCTGTTTGCAAGAACAAGGAAAACAACAAGAATTACGTTATAAAGGAGAGGGGTAATATCATATGTCATAAACAGTCTTCCAAAGAAGAACATGAAAACGATAAATGTTTCTATGCCGAGCATCATCTCCGCGTTTCTGCGGGAAATATCCTTTTTCTTTTTCATGGAATAAAGAATGGCAACAAAGCCGACAACCAGATACAGGGCGAGCATTACGTATGATAAAAAGTGCATCGGGCCATACGTTTTATTGATTACGGTGCATCCTTTAACAACAGCAAGCGAACAACTGTTGTAATAAATCTCCGAATAACCGGCCGTACAGCTTAATCCAAATACAAATGATGAAATGGCATAAAAGAAAGCCGCATGATATGCACGAATGTCAATCCTACATACTCTGAAGGCTATAAAAAGGACATACAGCGTGCCAAAACAGGATGAAAGATATGTGATTTTATTTGCTATAAGTGCTTCACCGATTGTCCTCGAATTGGCAAGCATAAGATATCCGAAATTGCCAAGGGTAATGAAAATAAAGGCCATAGAAAACAAACTGAGCTGGCGCGAATCCCACTTCAGGAGATATATAAAGGAAAGTATTAACGAAACCGCAAAGCAAAAAATGTAATATCCCAAAGTAACCCTCCGGTAAACTAATGACGTCTTTCCAAACCAGATTCCTTGTAGAACGCCTCTTTATCGTTGTACATACGTTTGTCGGCAACCTTAAGCAGGACTTCAAGGCTGGGCTTAATGTTGTACTCATCAGCGGCAAGATGCCCAATTGCTACCGACAAGCCCGAATTGTAAACACCTTTGAATTCCTTGCAGTCATTTTCAAACCTTTCAACTGCTTCTCTTATTTCTTCTCTCGGGCCGTGTAACAAACCAATGAATTCATCACCTCCGACTCTGAAAATCATTCCGTAGGCTTCAAAGGAACGCTTCATGCATTCGGCGGTACTGATGATGAGTTCGTCTCCGGCCTTGTGACCGTAAGTATCATTCGCACTCTTTAAGCAGTTTAAATCAACCGATACGATATTTAACCCGGTAAGGTCACCGTTTTCGGTAATTCTGTTAATCTCATTCTCAAAGGACATTCTGTTATAAAGTCCGGTCATTTCATCAGTTGTAGCAAGCTTTTTAAGCTTATACTCGCTCTCGTGGTCATTTGAAATATCTCTGAACACGAAAGTATAACCGACGTTCTTACCATTAATTGTCAGCATCTGAGCCGAAACATCGTAAAGGTTGTTTGCTCCGCCAAGAGAGAACTGTGCCTTTGGATTTCTTTTAAGTTCCTCAATCCACTTGCAGAGTTCTCGCACCTCAGGTGTTCTCTCCCAAATGATATCGTCGATACTGAGTGTACCGAGTACCGGATATGCTTCTACAGCCTTTGCATTACAACCGAGGAAGTTCCTGTTCATGCTGAAGGAAGCCACACCGACGTTACCTTTTTCCGAAAGGACCTTAATTACGGAATTGTCCAGATCGTACAAAGCAAGCCTTGCCAAAAGAATAAACATGGAAATCTGCGTAATAACGATTCCGGCAATATAAAAATCGAATTTTACTATTCTGCTGATGAAATATGTGGAAATTGTAACAAGGATACCAACAAGCTGTATCCATGTATTAACCTTAGAGACATTTTTCTTTTTAAGGAGGGTGTAAATCAGAACACAAAGAACAGACGCATATCCGCCAACGAGGAGAATTATGTAGAAATTATGCGCCCAACCATACTCTTTAACGAGTCTGGCGATGCCATTAACTTTGGTAAAGGATACTTTCTTATAGAAAACGTCATAATAACCCGCCGTACAAGAAAGGGCAAAAACAAAGATGCAATAGAAAAGGATGCCAATACGCACCAAGGAAGACATTTTAACCTTGCAGAGATTGCAAACATTAAAAATCAGAAACGCCGCAAGAAGGCATGAACCAAAATAAAGAATTCTGTTACCTGCTATTGCTTCCCAGTATTCATTGGAAAAGACAAGAAAAAACTCCCCGCCGCTGACAACAATTGAAAGCATGGTAACAAGCGCAATTGTCGTGCACTGGCAGGAATTCCACTTAAGTATTGATATTATACCGACAACAAGCGATATAACAAAGCAGATATAGAAAAAATAACTCACAAATATCTCCCCCAAAATATGTTGTAAACCCACAAAGTTAAGTTATCATATTTCAATAATGATTACAAGTAATTAAGGCATGAAAACGGGCAAATTTTAGGTATATTTAATAGACATGGCATAAAAATCTGTCATCTTGAACTTTTCAATGAATCATGGGATAATACAATGTATGAATAAGGTGTACATAATGAACATAAATATCTTACGTGAAGAGGAGAATTACAAGCGCGCCTGCTCAGAAATAACAAGTGAACGCCTTGAGAAAGCCTCTTCTCTCATCCGAATAAACGACAGGCTGCGAAGTATTGCCGCAGGCCTGCTCTTTTCATACGGTCTGAGGGAATACGGGCTCTGTTTGGAAGAATTATCGGTTAAGTATAACGAACACAAAAAGCCCTATATAGACAAACATCCGAATATTCATTTTAATCTTTCACACAGCGGCGATTACGCTGTATGCGCGTTTTCTGACGAAGAAGTCGGTATAGATATCGAAAAGCTTCGTGAGGTCACTCCTTCACTCCTAAAATACACGCTTGACAAAGAAGAATTTGACTTTATGAGAAGCGTGCCTGAAGAGCGGCTGGGCCCTGAGTTCTTCCGTTTCTGGACAGAAAAGGAAAGTTTCGTCAAATACCTCGGAATCGGGCTTTCAATACGCCCCGCCGACATAAAAAAAGAGTTCTCTGATGAGCTCAGCAAGGTTGCATTTCATCATTACGAGGAACTCCCCGACTACTGCCTTACGGTATGTGGTCCCGCGTCCGAATCAGGTTTCAAATTTATCATTTTAAAAAGCTTCCTGCCTTCATAGCAGGAAGCCTTTTTTGATTCTCATTTATTTTTTCAACAGCAAGAGCCGTGGAATTATTTACCTATTCTGTCATGCCAGTTCTGGAGGCTCTCAACGCTTGATGCTCCGCCGTTTTTCTTAAGATAGAGAAGGCCCTCAGCAGTTGCCTTTGCAGCTGCAATTGTTGTCATATAAGGAACCTTGCCCTTAATGGCTGCCTTTCTGATGTAAGAGTCATCATGTGCAGACTCTTTTCCGGCTGCGGAGTTAACAATCATATCAATCTTTCCGTTTGTAACTTCATCAAGAATGTTCGGTCTGCCTTCAAAGAGTTTGTTGATTCGGTCGCACTTTACGCCGTTTGATTCGAGAAGTTTCTGCGTTCCGTCTGTTGCAACAAGTGCGAAGCCTGCCTCTGCGAATGTCTTTGCGACATCAACGATTTCAGCCTTATCCTTTGTATTTACGGAAATAAGAACACGACCTTCGAAAGGAAGCTTCATCTGTGTTGCTTCCTGTGCCTTAACAAAAGCTTCGCCGAAGTGCTCGGAAATACCAAGTACTTCACCTGTTGAACGCATCTCGGGTCCGAGGATAGGGTCAACCTCAGGGAACATATTGAACGGGAATACTGCTTCCTTAACACCGTAGTAGGGAATCTTCTCATGCTTAAGCTCCGCTACGGGTGAAGTTCTGCCTGTAAGCTCGGAAGTAATTATATCTGTAGCAATGGGCACCATGCGGATGTTGCAAACCTTTGAAACAAGCGGAACCGTACGTGATGCTCTGGGATTGGCTTCAATAACGAATACCTTGCCCTTCTCAATAGCATACTGTATATTCATAAGTCCCTTAACGTGCATTTCCTCCGCAATCTTCTTTGTATATTCCTCGATTGTTGCAAGATTTTCCTTGCTGATATGCATTGAAGGGATAATGCATGCGCTGTCGCCGGAGTGAATGCCGGCAAGTTCGATATGCTCCATGACTGCGGGCATAAATGCATGTGTTCCGTCGGAAATGGCATCTGCCTCGCACTCCATGGCGTGATTGAGGAAACGGTCGATAAGGATAGGTCTGTCGGGTGTAACGCCAACTGCTGCGTTCATATAGCCTGTCATTGCTTCATCATCGTAAACGACTTCCATTCCACGTCCGCCGAGAACGAAGGAAGGACGAACCATAACAGGGTAACCGATCTTATTAGCAATAGCCTTTGCTTCTTCAACATTGACAGCCATTCCGGACTCAGGCATAGGAATGCCGAGCTTATCCATCATTGCGCGGAAAAGGTCTCTGTCTTCTGCCATTGCAATAACGGCAGGACTTGTACCAAGAATCTTAACGCCGTTCTTTTCAAGTGCTTCGGCAAGATTAAGAGGAGTCTGCCCGCCAAACTGTGCAATGACGCCTGCGGGCTTTTCTTTATTGTAGATGCTGAGTACATCTTCAAGTGTAAGAGGCTCAAAGTAGAGCTTGTCGGATGTATCGTAGTCTGTGGAAACCGTCTCGGGGTTGCAGTTAACAATGATTGTTTCGAAACCGAGCTTCTTAAGTGCCTTTGCAGCATGTACGCAACAATAGTCGAACTCAATACCCTGGCCGATTCTGTTGGGGCCGCCGCCGAGAATCATAACCTTCTTGGCATTGTTGCTGACAGGATTCTTATCCGAGCCGTTGTAGCTTGAATAATAATATGCACTGTTCTCTGTACCTGAAACGTGAATGCCCTCCCAGTTTTCAACTACTCCGAGAGCGGTACGCTTATTTCTGATGTCATCCTCGCTGACCTCTGTAAGCTTTGCGAGGTACTTGTCCGAGAAGCCGTCCTTCTTAGCCTTTGTAAGAAGTTCATCCGAAAGGAGCTTTCCTTTGTTCTTAAGGATTTCTTCTTCCTCTTCAACAAGTTCCTTCATCTGTTCAAGGAAATAAGTCTTAATGTATGTAAGCTTTTGAATTTCTTCGATTGTAGCACCTTTACGAAGTGCTTCGTAAATGAGGAAGTAACGCTCCGAGTTCGGAACAATGAGCTTCTGGAGAAGTTCTTCCTTTGTAAGCTCATGGAAGTTCTTTGCAAAGCCAAGACCTGCTCTTCCGATTTCAAGGCTCCTAATAGCCTTCTGGAAAGCCTCCTTAAAGGTCTTGCCGATGCTCATTACTTCGCCTACGGCACGCATCTGTGTACCAAGCTTGTCTTCAACGCCTTTGAACTTTTCAAATGCCCAGCGTGCAAATTTGATAACAATGTAATCTCCGTCAGGAACATACTTATCGAGTGTTCCGTACTTTCCGCAGGGAATGTCTTTTAATGTAAGTCCCGTTGCAAGCATAGCGGAAACAAGGGCAATCGGGAAGCCTGTTGCCTTTGATGCAAGTGCTGAAGAACGTGATGTTCTGGGATTGATTTCGTTAACACAAATTCTGTCTGTCTTGGGATCATGTGCAAACTGAACGTTTGTACCGCCGACAACCTTAACGGAATCTACGATTCTGTATGCCTGCTCCTGAAGTTTCTTCTGTGTCTCTTCAGAAATGGTAAGCATAGGTGCCGAGCAGAAGGAGTCACCTGTGTGAACACCAAGGGGATCGATATTTTCAATGAAGCAGACTGTAATCATATTGCCTTCACAGTCTCTGACAATTTCAAGTTCAAGCTCTTCCCAGCCGAGGATGGACTCCTCAACAAGAACCTGACCTACAAGGCTCGCCTGAATACCACGTGCACAAACGGTTTTAAGCTCGTCACGATTGTAAACGAGGCCTCCGCCTGCACCGCCCATTGTGAAAGCGGGACGAAGTACTACGGGATAACCGAGCTTATCTGCAATGGCAAGTGCTTCGTCTACGGAGTATGCTACTTCGCTTCGTGCCATTTCGATACCGATTTCATTCATCTGATTCTTGAATTCAACTCTGTCTTCACCGCGCTCAATGGCATCAACCTGGACACCGATTACTTTTACATTGTATTTATCAAGAATTCCTTTTTTCCAAAGTTCGTCGCAGAGGTTAAGTCCGGACTGTCCGCCAAGATTCGGAAGAAGTGCGTCGGGACGTTCCTTTGCAATAATCTGTTCAAGCCTTTCCGCATTAAGGGGCTCAATATATGTGACGTCGGCCGTTTCGGGGTCGGTCATTATGGTTGCGGGATTGGAATTGACAAGCACTATCTCGTATCCGAGTTTTTTGAGTGCCTTGCACGCCTGTGTTCCGGAATAGTCGAACTCACACGCCTGTCCGATAATAATGGGACCTGAGCCAATGATAAGAACTTTGTTGATACCTGCCAGTTTTGCCATTTCACGCCTCCGTATTTTATGCACATTTTGCATATTTATTCATTCTGTATGCATCGATACTTAAATCTTCGATATTTAACTACTTTTCAAGAGTTATGTCAACCTCTTTTTTGTAATGTTACTCATTAGCAGAAATAAACAAAGAGGCCCTATCGGGTCTCTCCGTTCATTTCATCAACTGCATCCTGCAGTAATTCTCTTTCATCCATATGATTTCTGACGCCACGAATTTCCTGATAATCCTCATGGCCTTTTCCGGCAAGAACGATAACATCGCCCTCCTGTGCGTTCTTAATTGCATATTTGACCGCTTCACGTCTGTCAACTATGGTAACGCACTTGCCGGGTCCCTTCTCAAAGCCTGTCATAATGTCGGCAATAATATCTTCAGGCTCTTCAAAACGGGGGTTGTCGGAAGTGATAATTGTGAAATCTGCCATTTTTGAAGCTACTTCACCCATCTCAAAGCGTCTGGATTTCGCACGGTTACCGCCACATCCGAACAGGCACACAAGTCTCTTGGGATTGTAAGCTTTAAGTGTGGAAAGAAGGCTTTCAAGCGCCATTGCATTATGCGCGTAGTCAATCATTACGGTATAGCCCGGAGCACCTTTTATCTTTGAAGAAACTTCCGTTATTTCTGTTCTGCCTTTAACCTGCACCTTCTTAAGAGCATCGATAATCACATCGTTAGGTATATCAAAATGTCTGCAAAGTGCTATTGCCGTAAGTGAGTTGTAAACAGAAAACATACCGGGCATACTGAATTCAACAGAGAGTTTTTCCTTACCGGATACATCATACTTTGTGGAAAGTCTGCCGTTTTCCAGACCGAAACAAATGTTCTCCGCGCGAACGTCAGCATCCTTATTTGTACCGAAAGTCTCAACCTCGCATGTATGACCTTTGAGAATCATATCAATGTGCTCGCTGTCGGAATTAAAAATGCCGACTTTGCATCTTTGGAAAAGAGTGCTCTTCCAATATGCATATTCTTCGAAGCACTTATGTTCGTTTTCACCGATGTGGTCCGGCTCAAGATTTGTAAAGATGCCGTAATCGAAGGTAAAGCCTTCTACACGGTTCATCATAAGTCCCTGTGAAGAAACTTCCATTACAACAGCTTTTAAGCCCTTATCAACCATTCGTCTGAAATAGCTCTGAACAGAGTATGATTCCGGCGTAGTATTGCTTGCATGAATCGTTTCATCCCCGATAACTATTTCAATGGTGCCGATAAGTCCTGTCGGAATGCCTGCTTCCTCAAGGATTTGTTTAATCATGTACGTTGTTGTTGTTTTGCCCTTTGTACCTGTAATACCGATGGTAATGAGCTCCTCGGCAGGATTGCCGAAGAAAGCCGCAGACATATAAGCAAGTGCCTTACGTGTATCCTTTACCTTTATAAAGGTGATATGTTCGGTATCATTCATTTCAAGAAGTCTGCCAAGGCCGTTAATTTCCTCAACATTCTTTTCTATAACAATTGCAGCTGCACCCTTTCCGATTACCTCGGGAATAAAATCATGTGCATCCCTGACGGCGCCATTCATACATACAAAGCATGTGCCGTCCTTCATTTTTCTGGAATCAAGGGAAAGTGCGGTTATTTCTTTATCAACCTTACCCTTGATAATTTCATATTCTACATTTACAAGCAATTGCTCAAGTTTCATAAAAATCTCCCCATTACATAACTGCATTAAGCCCTGAATGTCATTATTTAACATTACCGCTTTCGCTAAAAAAAATAACTAGGGCAGTCATTTCGACCGCCCTATATAATATCATTTTATGCACTTACTGTAAATCAGTTTTTACCGAACCGGAACTTCTTCTTTTCCGATTCGTCATCCTCGAATTCGCTTGGATCGATCATGCCGCATTCCTTAATCGGAAGCGGTTTTGAGAGGAAGAAGCCCTGTGAATACTCACATCCCTGAGCTACTACAATCTGCTGTATTCTCTCATTTTCAACGCCTTCACAGACAACCTTCTGGCTTCTTCTTTTTGCCCATGAACACACGAACTCAATAAATTCAGCAACATCAGGATTCTTTTCCGCTTCTTTGACTATGTCTCCGGAGATTTTGACAAAATCGGGGCTGAGTTTTACAAAGCGAAGGAAGTTTGATTGACCCGTTCCGTAACCGTCCAAAGCAAGTCGTGCACCGGTTTCACGGATTCTCTTTGCGAAGTTCATCATCACTTCGAAGTCCTCAACCTCATCGGTATCGATAATTTCAAAGATGAATCTTTCAGGTCTCGCAGAGTCCTCAAGTCGTCCGAGGATATAATCCGTCAGTTCATGGTTCATGAGGTCCTGAATACTCAGATTCATTGTGATTGCCGCTGAAGCCTTTGCAGTATCGTCAAAGACGCGCTCAACCATTTTCCTTGAAAGACGCGGATACAGTCCGTGTGCGTTTGCAACACGAATAACCTCCATAGGGGTGTATATTCTGCCCTTATGGTCCGTAACACGCATGAGTGCCTCATATATGGCGGTTCTTCCAGTCATATTATTTTGAATTCCCTGATAGTAAGGAATGACTCTGTCCGTTACAAGTGCTTCGTTTATTGCATCAAGTACCGCAAGTTCTCTTATTGCAGCCGACTGTTCCGGTCCGTTTTCGTCATACAGAAGGAAACGTGCGCCGCTTCTTGTCTGGCTCATTCTTGTAAGATTGAGTCGTTTAAGAAGGTCGGCAGGCTCACCCTCCGCAACGGAGAACTGCCAAACAGGAACACAATCCTCATAATTTACGGTTGTAAGTTCCCTGTATATTATCTCGGCATTATGCAGTATCTCTTCTGTAGACAGCTCCGCAGAGCCTACAATAAGGCTCATATCACTATTGGAATAAATAGATGCTTTTGAGCCGAAATATCGCTGGCAGGTGCCTATTACAGGAGAAAGCACGCTTTCTCCGCGTCCGAAAGTAAAGGCCTTAATCGTATCCTCGTTTTTAAGAGAAATCAGAAGCGCTGTCCTGATTCCCTTCATCTCGCAATCGAAAATGAAACGACTGAGTGACGGAAGACCTGATAAATCATCGTAAGAAATGTTCTTTTCCAGTCTTTCAAGAGAATCAAACATCTCACTCTTAAGTTCGGTGTTGGCTCTCGAAAGGAAATATGTAAGAAGATACTGGTTGTCGAACTGGACAGAGCTGGAATCATCAAGATAATCCTTACGAATCACCTCATGTGCATCGTAATCTTCTGAAAGTGCCGTCGCAACAAACGCACAGTTTGAATATCTGTTTTCAGTTCCGTCATAGCCAAGCTCACCTGCCATAAAGGCACCTGAGCATTGCGTTTCCGTATAAGGAGACATTTCCCATGAAGAACAGTTCTTAAGGATGGCACGTCTCGCCATACAGCTGTACATGAACATTGTCTCCATTGGAGCGGGCTGCATAACTTCACATATGTTTCTCGCCTCGCGTACGGAAAGGTCGGGGTTGATGCAGCCTATATGCACCATCTCACCTTCCTTAAGCGTGTCGAACACAAAGATATCCTCTCCGAGTGCTTCACCGGTAAACGGATTCACGTCAAACAGCATATCTATGCAGGCGTCGGGTCTTGTACTTCTTACAAGAGGGAAGGAGTGGACAACGTCGGGATTCTCCTCAATGAACTGATCGCCTATCAGGCGTTTGTACCACTGCTTTGCAGGCACGCCGTCAATCTGCTTGATTACATGTCCTGATACATCTGTAACAGCGTAAGCTTTTCCAAGTGCCTCTATGCCGGTTGTCATACGTTCAGCGCAGAAGAAGCTGTCGCCCTGGAGTTTTACGCACACAAGAGCATCCTTTTCTATTTTGTCATTGCAAATCGTGTAGCTTTGGTCGTTAAGCTCATCACCTGTTGCGGAAAAACTTCCGCCGCCAAGAATTGCAAAATTAGTTCCGTATTTCGAAAGGGCCTTGCCAAGCCCCGAAGCATAATTCCAACGTGATGAATAAAAGATGAGGAGCAGACTCTTATCAAAGGACCCAAGCTTTGAAACAAGTTCTTCGGCAGCGTCCTCTGCAGGCTTCATCTCTTCTCCGTCAAAAATCTTAATAGAAGTAATTCCTACTTCCGCATCTTCCAGTTCGGTCAAAGAAATGAGAGAATTGTCCGAATAAGATTTTCCGCCAAGAATTACACCGCCGCAGCTGCAGCCTGTTACAGCAACTTTAGGAAGCTTTCTGGAGGCATGCTTAATAACATCCTTCATCTCCTCACCGGAGACGCTGGCAGAGTGAATTCGAAGCAGGTATGTCTTCTTATCCGACACCTTCAGCTCATCTATTATTTTCAAAAGATTCTTTTGTGTTTTTCCGAGATAATCGTATGTCCGCATGAAAATCCTTTTCCCTTCTAGGCATCACCTTTTATCCTAACATATATCAGAATCCATTCACATAAAAAAAGAGTTAAACAACTATTACTAATCACAATAGTCATCATTTTTTCGCCTGCGTTCAAAAATAACGATGTTAAAAAAAGCCCTGTTCCACTTAAAGAACAGGGCTCGTTTTATAATCATTGTTTTACATCTGAAAAGCTTTTGAATAGGCTCCTGCCGATGAAATCGGTTCTCCTGCCATAAGGAGATGCGTACAGTCTCCTATTGCCTGCGCACGAAAGCTCGCCTGGTCCTCCCAGCGTTCTTCCGTAGTCAGAATGCAGACGGATGAAGGAGGCAGAAACAGCCCGTGAGGAAGTGTTTCAAAAGGAATATTCAAAAGATGCGACATCATTATGCAGGCTGCTCCGAGGTGGCAGAAAATGACAACCGTAGGCTGACATGCCTCATCAGAAAGCATAAGTGCATCAGGCGTATCGTCCGGACCGACAGTATGTACGACGTTCTCCTGCTTGCGCCCGACGGTTCTGTAAAGCCTTCCGTCACGCTTGTAGCCATATTTAAGGAGAAGTTTGTCGAGCTCGTCACAAACGTTTTTGTAGTTATCCGCGATTTCGGGATTTTCACGCATCGGAATCGCATCTACCCATTCCTGGTCCTTAAAATTCTTATCCTGGCTCATCCAAAGCTCAGGAGTGTAATCCCAGCTGAGATGCTTCTGACCCGTGACAGGATCGACGGTTCTGTAGTCGAATTCCTTTGCCCACGGAAGAACGGTAATGTTCTTTCCGGTAAGCTCAAGCGAAGGCTTTGCAGTATCCTTTGCCCTGCCATAGGGAGAACAGTAAAAGTCCTTTACATTCCACTTTACAATACGTTCACCAAGAAGTTTTGCTTCACGCCATCCTTTTTCGGTCAGGCTGTCATGTGCATAATCCGGCTCGCCATGACGTACAAGAATAAGTCTCATATTAAAGCCTCTTCTGAAGTTCTGCTGAAAGTGCTTCATATCCGGGCTTTCCAAGGAGAGCAAACATGTTCTTCTTGTAGCTTTCAACACCGGGCTGATCGAAAGGATTAACACCAAGTGTATAACCGCTTACGCCGCATGCAAACTCGAAGAAATAGAAAAGTGAACCAAGTGAAAACTCATCCTGTGCAGGAACAAAAACCTTAAGGTTAGGAACCTGTCCGTCGCTGTGTGCAAGGAGTGTACCCTTTTCAGCACACTTGTTGATGAAATCGACGCTCTTGCCTGCAAGATAGTTCAGACCGTCGAGGTCAACATCTTCAGCCTCAATAATTACTTCCTTTGCGGAGGTTTCCATTGAAATGACTGTCTCAAACATTGTTCTCTGACCGTCCTGAATGAACTGTCCCATGGAGTGAAGGTCTGTTGTAAGGTCTACAGCTGCAGGGAAAATGCCTCTCTTATCCTTGCCTTCGGACTCGCCGTAAAGCTGCTTCCACCACTCGCCGATGAAGTGAACGAAAGGCTCGTAGTTTGCAAGAATTTCGATTGATTTGCCCTTACGGAGAAGAATGTTTCTTGCTGCCGCATACTGAAGAGCATCGTTATTTTCGAATGCATTGTTAAGGCACTGCTCACGCATTGATGCAGCACCTTCCATAAGCTTGTCAATGTCTGCGCCGCTGACAGCGATAGGAAGAAGACCTACTGCTGTAAGAACTGAGAAACGTCCGCCTACATCATCGGGTACTACGAATGTCTCGAAGCCTTCTGCCGTAGCAAGGTTCTTTAATGCTCCCTTTGCCTTGTCTGTTGTTGCATAGATTCTCTTTGCAGCTTCTTCCTTGCCATACTTTTCTGTAAGAAGCTTCTTAAATACTCTGAATGCAATAGCAGGCTCCGTTGTAGTGCCGGACTTACTGATTACGTTTACGGAGAAATCTCTGTCACCGATTACATCGATGAGGTTTGAAAGATATGTGGAGGAAATGTTGTTTCCTGCAAAATAAATTTCAGGTGTCTTTCTGATTTCCTTTGAAACACTGTTATAGAAGGAGTGACGAAGGAATTCGATTGCTGCTCTTGCTCCGAGGTAAGAACCGCCGATGCCTATTACGATAAGAACATCTGAGTCCTTCTTAATCTTTTCTGCTGCCTTCTTGATGCGTGCAAACTCTTCTTTGTCATAGTTTACGGGAAGATCGATCCAACCAAGGAAGTCATTTCCTGCACCTGTTCCTTTAACAAGTGATTCCTTGGAAAGTTCAATTACGCTTTTCATTCTGCTCATTTCTGCTTCAGAAATGAAGTCCTTGGCTGTGTTGTAAGTAAATCTTACATTTTTACTCATTTTAATGCCTCTCTTATGTGATTAATTATGGGAATTGTATTAAAAAAGCCCTATTTCGGTTGTGTATATTAACAGAAATAAGGGCTTTTATCAATAATCATTTCATAATATCTGAGTAATCATTTTAAATTATCGGGGCCGAATCCGAGAGGAAGAAGTTCCTTCAGTGTATGAACTTCATAGTCATCTTCGCTTGTTCCGAGGATAATTTCAAACGTCTCAGGATTGCAGAACTCCATCATAACCTGCCTGCACACACCACAAGGAGCACAAACAGAAAGCTTTCCACCCTCTGCACCACCTACAATGGCGATAGCCTTGAATTCAAGGGTACCCTCGGAAACTGCCTTGAAAAAGGCTGTTCTTTCAGCACAGTTTGTAGGACCGTAAGCAGCATTTTCTATGTTGCAGCCACCGATAACATGACCATCCTTTGCAAGAAGCGCTGCTCCAACCTTAAAATGCGAGTAAGGGGTGTATGCACGGGTTCTGTACTCAAGCGCAGTGCGCATAAGCGTTTTATATGTATCCTGTTCCATAGGCTCCTCCTATGCAAGCTCGAGTGCTACTTCCATCATTTCATGGAAAGATGTCTGTCTTTCCTCTGCAGAAAGAGCTTCATCCTTGTAGATGTGGTCTGAAATTGTAAGCATGCAAAGAGCCTTTTTGCCGCAACGTGCTGCGTTCATGTAAAGAGCTGCTGCTTCCATTTCTACGCACATAACACCCATCTTCTTCCACTGGTCGTTTGCTGTTTCATCGTCACAATAGAATGTGTCGGAGGAAAGAACGTTACCTACACGAACATTGATGCCCTTCTTCTCAGCAACTTCAACAGCCTTTCTGAGAAGGCCGTAGTCGGCGATGGGAGCAAATGTTCCGGGAAGCTTGTACTGTGATGCATAATTAGAGTTTGTGCATGCGCCCATACCGATAACAAGATCACGAACGTTGATATCGTCGGAATAAGCACCTGCAGAACCGATACGGATGATATTCTCAACATCATAGAAGTTGAAAAGCTCGTAAGAGTAAATGCCTACTGAAGGCATGCCCATGCCTCCGCCCATAACAGAGATCTGCTTACCATTGTATTCGCCTGTGTAGCCGAACATATTGCGGACTGTATTGAAGCATTTAACGTTTGTAAGATACGTTTCTGCTATGAATTTAGCACGAAGAGGATCTCCGGGCATAAGAACTGTTTTTGCGATGTCGCCCTTTGCGGCGGCGTTGTGAGGTGTTGCCATAAAATACTTTCTCCTTTTTGTATAAAATTAATATCCTGAGCCTTCCTGACCCTTGATAAGCTTAACGATACGGCTTGTGCCAAGTCTTGTGGCACCGAGTGAAAGAAACTTCTTTGCATCATCAAGTGATGAAATGCCGCCTGCGGCTTTCATACGAACATCGGGACCGACATTCTTTGCAAAGAGTGCGATATCTTCAAATGTAGCACCTGCCTTTGAAAAGCCTGTTGATGTCTTAATGAAGTCCGCGCCTGCGTTTGTAACGATTTCACACATCTTAACCTTCTCTTCATCAGTAAGAAGGCATGTCTCAATGATAACCTTTAAGATGTTCTTTCCGCATGCTGCCTTAAGTGTCTTGATTTCGTTAAGAAGTGCGTCGTACTTCTTGTCCTTAAGCCATCCGATGTTGATGACCATATCGATTTCGTCGGCACCTTCCTTTAAAGCTTCCTTCGTTTCAAACTCTTTAACAGCAGTTGTGTTGTAGCCGTTCGGAAAACCGATGACTGTGCAGATAGCAAGCTTGTCGCCTACATACTCCTTAGCCTGCTTAACGTATGAAGGCGGAATGCACACGGATGCTGTGCCGTACTTCATGCCATCATCACAAATCTGCTTGATTTCTTCCCATGTAGCTGCCTGTGAAAGAAGTGTATGATCTACATATTTCAAAATGTCTCTGTCTTCCATAATTCTTCTCCTTTACTTCATTTCCCACCTTGAGGGTGGATAGTTATTTTACATCAAAAAAAGAGAAAAAACAACATCGTTTTACATAACAAGCAAGCTTGCAGTGGTTCTTTCTCTTTTTGTATATGCCGGCTTCGCCGAAAATCAGATCTTTTTCCTTATAATCTAAGTTTAAACGTCTTATATGCAAAATTTGAACATATCACGTATACAATAACAGCACATGCGGTAATCAATGCAATCTCCGGCAAGGCTTTTGTTATATTCGTCCGAATGAAAATAAAGATAAGCTCAATAAGCGAACTCAAATAGCCTGCAACCTTATAGGCAGGACTTTTTACTGTTACGGTCACATCAAGTGCATATGGCTGAATCATAAAATATATGAGCCATTCATATGTGTCCTGAATAATCAAAACCGGTGGACAAATAGCCATTAAATATGCAAAATCGCTGAAACTGACTTTTATTCCGGATGCAAGAATAAACATCGTTACATCAACAATCAGGCTTAAGAAAACAAAGACATCCAGGAACAATGTTCTCGCGTACCTGTTAAGCATCGTTTCGCGCACATATTTTTGAGTTGCCATTCTTGATTTAAGAACAAAACTGTCTATATTACGAAAATACATATGAGCATATGTCGAAGCATATGAGCACATTAAAGTCAGCGAAATCAGTATTGGTGAATATTTAAAAATGTCCGTTTGATCGAACGGGATCCACCCTGTTCTTACACAGCAGCCTATAATGGCAAGAATAACTCCTTGAACTACCAGATTGTTGATGATTGGCTCTCTTATGGCTTTTCGGTATCTGAATCTAAAAACATCATCAAGATATTTCGTCATGCTCTTATGTTTATTATCTTCAAAATATTTTTTTGCATCTGCATATTTCAGGCTTTTGAGTCCGTTTTCGCCTTCATTTATCCCCTGTCCTGTCGAAACCGATATCTTGACAACACCTTTGTTTGTATACTTTATCGCTATTTTTCCATATCGGTCATATCGCGCAACATAAATAAATGACAGTATGAAGACAATCACCGAAGAGGTGGATACAATCAGATAGAACATTTTTGAATACGTGATGTTTGAAAGCACTCCTGCGAAGCAAGCCGCATAAGCCGCCAGATAGACAGCCATCGAAGTCCATTCTCGTACACGGATGTTGAGGATTTTCCCTTTTCGTTTAAATATAGCGAGATAGATTGCATTTGTTCCAAGCAAAACAGCAATCCTAAAAAGCATTAAAGCGGTTCCAAATGCCAAATCACCCAGAGTATACACCAAAGCCGGGAGCGTAAATAAGCCATCTGTAATAATATTCCTGATAATCTTATATTTATAATACACTTCAGGATTAATCATGAAATGGTGAATAAACATATAATCATCGGGTTTACTCTTAAACAAGGAGCTTCCGCTTAAGAAAGATCCAACCCCTAGTATAAGAATGTACAAGGACGTGTAAACACTATTATTAATCCTGTCCTCACTAAGAAACAGTCTTGGAAACTGCTGTATAAAAATAATAACTGCAAGATTTGTAACAAGAAGACTTTTAATCACATCCCACAAAACGCCAAGCCATGCCAAAAAACGTTTTGTTTTATACAATCCGAAGACCTTTTCAGGAATGAATTTACCGACAACTGGGAGCTTTCGCAAGTAGCAAAGCACGGCATTTGTCGCTGTCAGGACATTCAGTTTTATCAGATTCGTATATTTCACAGGGTTTCCTCTTTGTTGCTGAGTTCATTAATTATATATTGCTCAAACTCAGGGTCATGCACATCCAATTGAGACATCCTCGTCATCTTACCATCTTTCAAAATAACAATCTCATCGCTTATGTCCTGTGCAAGCTGCATAATATGTGTCGACATAACAATGATGTGGTCTTTCTTCATCTTAACAAGCAGTTGCTTTATTTCATGCGAAACAATAATGTCAAACGATGAAAGCGGTTCATCAAGCAGAATTATTTCTGGTTTTCGAATCAGGCAGCAAAGGAGTTGCAGTTTATTCTTCATTCCAAAAGAATAATCTCGTACCAGCTTATGTCTGTCCTCTTCTTTTATGCTGATAATATCAAAGTAATGATTTATCGAAGCCTCATCTGCTCCACCATGCATATTCGCAAAATAATAAATATACTCATAACCCGTTAAAAACTCAGGCAGTACGGGAGTATCGACAACAAGCCCAACGTCTTCAAAGGAGAGATCACGCTCAATTCCGTTTTCGCAGAGCTTAACATCTCCTTTATCATAGTCTATATCACCATCAACACAATTAAAGAAAGTAGTCTTTCCTGCACCATTAACTCCAATAATGCTGTATATCTTACCCTTTTCAAACTCAACATCTACGCCATTGAGCACAGTTTTCTTTCCATATTGTTTTGTCAGGTCCCTTACAACCATTTTGTTGCAGTCCATATATACTCCTTCTTGTCTACAAAACAAATTCATATTGCATATAGTAAATAATACGTAAAGCCACTGCCAAAAGCGGTGGCTTTACATACCATTCTGTAGGTGATTATATCTGTATTAATTTCTATAGTCAACCAATGCCTATAGTAACATGTTTCTTATCTTTATTGCCTATGGTGAAACAATGCATTGCACATAAAAATCTTTTCTTAAGAAAAATCATTTTCCCTCCATTCCGACTGCCTAGTCAAGTCCTATCTGAATAGTAGTTTCCTTTTTTTACTCTTTTTTAAATAAACCATTTGAACTCCTCCTTTCATCAAAATTAAAATATAATCACCTTTTTCATTTCTGACTTAATAGTTTATTCAATTCATCCTCTAAACAAAAAAATCTTTCTTTATATACCATGTCATCTCGTGAGCTTCGCTCGCTCGATGGTCGTTTGCTCATAACCCAATTGCCACTTTCGTGGCTTACATATACAAAAAGGAAGAGGACACTTACAAGCAAGCTTGCAGTGGTCCTCTCCCTTTTTGTATATGCCGGCTTCGCCGGCAATTGGGTTATTCGCTATTCGTGCAAAAAGACAACCTCATACTTAATGTACGAGGTTGAATTTTCTTATTTTTATTAAATTATGCGAGCTTAGCCTTAGCTGCGTCTGCAAGAGCTGCAAAACCTTCAGCATCGTTAACAGCGAGGTCTGCAAGGATCTTTCTGTTGATTGTGATGTCAGCGAGCTTTAAGCCATACATGAACTTGCTGTATGAAAGACCGTTAAGTCTTGCTGCTGCATTGATACGAGCGATCCAGAGAGTTCTGAACTGTCTCTTCTTCTGCTTTCTGCCTGCATATGCAGATGTGAGAGCTCTCATTACGGACTGCTTTGCAATTCTATACTGTTTGCTGCGGGCTCCTCTGTAACCCTTAGCGAGCTTTAATACTCTGTTGTGCTTTTTTCTAGCGTTCATTCCGCCTTTAATTCTTGCCATTTTTTATATCCTCCATTTCTTGGTACGTAACTTCACACTTTATCTGAAAGGCGTGAATGAATTAAGCGTAAGGCAACATTCTCTTAGCTGCCTTAAGATTTGCACTGTCAACTGTCTCAGGCTTACGAAGATCTCTCTTAAGCTTTCTGGACTTCTTTGTTAAGATGTGCTGCTTACCTGCTTTGTTTCTCTTAAGTTTTCCTGTACCTGTCATGGAAAATCTCTTGTTTGCTGCTCTGTTTGTCTTCAACTTCGGCATTGTAATTTCCTCCTAAAACGTTCTAATTTGCCTTCTTACAAAGAAACATAATCATGCTTCTTCCTTCCATCTTTGCGGGCTTCTCAATCTGGGCTGTGCCGGACATCTTCTCGTAGAAAGCGTCGAGAATCTCTTTTCCTGTCTGCATATGAGCCATTTCTCTTCCGCGGAATCGTAAGGAAACTTTAACTCTGTCTCCTTTTTCAATCCACTTCATAACCTGAGTAGCCTTTGTGTTTAAATCATTCTCATCGATATTCGGTGTCAGGCGCATTTCTTTAACTTCAGTGACTTTCTGTTTCTTCTTTGCGTCCTTCTCACGTCTCGTCTGTTCGTAACGGTATTTACCGAAATCCATTGCTTTACATACGGGTGGCTTTGCTGTAGGTGCGATTTTGATGAGATCGACTCCGTGCTCTTCAGCGTAAGCCAAAGCTTCCTTTGCCGACATAATACCGAGCTGTTCGCCCTCTTCGCCTACAAGACGAACTTCCTTGTCTCTGATCTGTTCGTTGATTTGTACCTGTACTTCGCTAATTGTAGTGTACCTCCAATCTGATGTGTGTGCCATTGCACATGTCCGGACCTTCGCCCGGGAATAATAAAAACGGATGGTCTGAGGAAGCAGACCATCCGAAAATGTACATATCAGTACAGCAAAAAAGCTGTATTAAAGTATGTGAACCTCTTTGCTGCCACACGGCGCTGGAGGCGAGAGCGGATACTCTGCTTCTTTTGCGATTACTCGCAAGCTCTATACTTATACCACTGATACATTTGTTTGTCAACAGTTTTTTATTGTTTATCCTTTGTAAAAAGATTAATTACAAAGAGGACAAGCACCATTGTAACAATACCTACAGGCAGGCAGATAAGCCAGTTCTGTACAAAGCCTGTAACAAGGTAAAGCACGAAGGAAACAGCTGCAACGGTAATTGCGTAAGGGAGCTGTGTTGAAACGTGGTTAACGTGTTCACACTGTGCGCCGGCAGAGGACATAATCGTCGTATCGGAAATAGGTGAGCAATGGTCGCCGCATACAGAGCCTGCAAGACATGCAGACATACCGATTACGCTGAGCTCTGTGCCCGGATCGAAGATGCTGAGGACAATGGGAATAAGAATTCCGAAAGTTCCCCATGATGTACCTGTTGCGAAGGAAATGCAGCATGCTACAAGGAAGATGATTGCAGGCAGGAACTTCTGAAGGTCTGCAGCGTTTGCAAGTGCGTCTTTTACGAATGTATCGGATTCAAGAAGTCCTGTCATATTCTTAAGTGATGTAGCAAGTGTAAGAATAAGGATTGCAGGAACCATGGCAATGAATCCCTTCGGGATACAGTCCATTGTTTCCTTGAGGCTCAGTCTCTTTCTGAGAATGAGGTAGATCATTGTAATTACAAGAACAACAATGCCTGCAAGAGGAAGGCCTACGGTAGCATCTGTATTACCGAATGCACCTGCAAAATCCTTGTAGTAGTCTCCTTCGGGATTAAAGAAATCTCCTACATAGATGAGTGCAAATACGGAAACAACGATGAGAATCGCAACGGGAAGTACAAGGTCAAGCACGGAGCCTTTACCGTCATCTTCCATAAGTTCTTTATCGTTCTTGACTTCCTTACCGAATGTGAAAAGATCGCCGTTTTCAGCATTCTTCTCATGCTTCTTCATCGGGCCGTAATCAAATTTCATAAGAGTAATGGCAATGATGAATACAAAAGTAAGGAGTGAGTAGAAGTTGTAAGGAATTGCCTTACAGAAAAGCGCAAGGCTGGAAATCTCGTTTCCTGCCGCATCTGTGATTCCGGAAGTATATTCTGAAACGGCTGCAGCCCAGGATGAAATGGGCGCAATCATACAGATGGGTGCTGCGGTTGCATCGATTAGATAAGCAAGTTTTGCACGTGAAACCTTATGTCCGTCGGTGACCGGTCTCATAACCGCGCCTACGGTAAGACAGTTGAAGTAGTCGTCGATGAAAATAAGGACACCAAGAACAAACGTGCAAATCATTGCGCCTGCTTTTGTCTTGATGTTCTTTGTTGCCCAGCGTCCGAATGCAGCAGAGCCGCCTGCTTTGTTAACAAGAGCAACCATAATACCAAGAATAACAAGGAACACGAATATTCCCGCAGTATCGGCAACAGCAGTAATAAGTCCGTCCTGTACAAGTGTATCAACAGTACCTACAACATTAAAACTGTTATAGAGAAGTGCGCCAATGATAATGCCCACAAAAAGCGAGCTGTACACTTCTTTTGTAATAAGTGCAAGGACGATGGCAACAAGTGCAGGTACAAGTGACCAGAATGTTGCAATGAATACGTTGTCTCCGCTTCCGCCTGAACAAGCCGTGAGGGTTGTCATGGCAAGAATCAGGAGAACCGCAGCAATAAGAACCGCTTTCTTTCTCATAAAAAGCCTCCCCGGAAAAGATATACTATCCAATATTCCGCTAATCATTTCAAAAAATGACCTTCTCAATGATTGCATAAAAATACCGATATGATACTATCACTTATTTTAACGCTTTGCAACAGTAGAGTATCACATCGGTAAAATTTTACTTGTTTATCAGTTTATCGGATTACTCCACAGAAGAAGCTTACTAAAGGTTATTTATTTATAGGTTTAATCTGTGGGAGATTTTCGGTAATGTTTTCAATAATGCTCTTCTTTGTCTCTCTTTCTTTGCCGAGATAGAAAAGAGCTACCGTGCCGGGGCCGGAATGAGCGCCTATTGTCGGGCAAATATAATTAATCATAAAGTTTTCGATGCCGAAGCGCTCTTTAACCTTGTCACGCACATACTCAGCGTCTTCAATACAATCACCGTGTCCAATGAAAATGATGTCATTTTTGTAATCGTCGGAAAGATTTGCTGCCATGTTGTCAACAAGCGCATTCAGGGCCGCCTTCCTTCCACGTACCTTGGCTGTATTAAAGAGATGTCCTTCACTGTCTACGTTAAGCATAGGTTTAACGTTAATGATTGTTCCGAGGACGGCGGCGGTTTTATTAATTCTTCCGCCACGTGCAAGATACTTAAGGTCATCAACAGTGAATTCATGTCCGACATGAAGCTTAAGTTCCTCCATTGCCTTTGCGTTGTCCTCAAGTGACATACCCTTTTCAAGATTGATGCAACCGTAGTGCACAAGAAGTCCCTGTCCCTGAGCTGCGCAAAGTGAGTCAACGACAATAATCTTTCTGCCGGGATACTCATCCATAAGCTCTTCTGCGATAAAGCTTGCTACATTGTGCGCAGAGCTTAATCCGGATGAGAATGAGATGTGGAGTATGTCTTTTCCGGTTTTGAGTATTTCTTCAAAGCCCGCCTTAACAGCTCCCGGAATGGAAGCGTTAGTCTTTGCGATTTCTCCGTCTCTCATTCGGTTATAGAAAGTCTTGTGATTCATTTCGGAAACGCCTCTGTAAAGCTCGTCTCCGAAAGAGAAACCCAAATCCTGTATAGCAAGGTGATGGTCAAGCACGTAGTTTTTGGGAAGGTCCGCTGTGGAATCTGTTGAAATAATATAGTCTGCCATTAAATCCCCTCCTGGTCAGAATAACCTTAATATTACTTTTCATTTCGTAACAGTATAACATATTTCATCTGATATGCAATATTAAATGTGCTTGTTTTGCAAATGTGCTTATTATATAAGCACATTTATATAAACAATTTTTTACGCTTTCACGCCCGCAAGGTTACATATCTGGCTTGTTTTTACCGTTTTATGTAACTTTTCCACGCTTTCACGCCCGCAAGGTTACATATCTGGCTTGTTTTCCGCGTTTTATGTAACTTTTCCACGCTTTCACGCCCGCAAGGTTACATATCTGGCTTGTTTT
>JAZQQJ010000087.1:0-74611 GCA_045629005.1 Lachnospiraceae bacterium | reverse complement strand
TACTTTTTCAAATTTAGCTCGTCAAAACCACCGCTGCGAAGAGAAGCTTGACGAGCTTTGTCTTGTTTTTTCAAATTTAGCTCGTCAAAACCTCCACTGCAAAGAGAAGCATGACTAGCTTTTTCTTTCTTTTTCAAATTTAGCTCGTCAAAACCTCCGCCAACAAGCCGTGCATGATAATAAGCCTTGCAGGATAACAAGCCATGCAGGATAACGAACTATACGGGGGAGCGATCCATGCGGGGATAACAAGCCATGTCGTACAACAAAGAGCCAACTCGAAATAATACAGCCGAGATATTATTTCAGAAATAATATTGACAAGATATTAGTTTGTGTGGTAATATGCACATGAAGATATTACGTCGCGGGTAATATCTCGGAAATAACTTGTGAATAATCCTATTGAAAAGATAATCAGGAGGTAACATTATGGCTAAGAAAGAAAACAACGCAGTAAATGAAGCATTAAAGATGAAGCTTGGTGATTGCTTTGAAAACGATCTCACAGCACTTATGGAAGCTGAAGACGCAGAGAGCGGAAACCCTATTATAATTGCACTTGCTGATGTAGATCATTTCGACCACATCAATAAAGACTTTGGCATGGAAGCAGGGGACAAGATTCTTATAGGCGTTGGCGAATACATTAAAAAATGCGCTAAGGAAAATGGTGCGGAGGCGTACAGAGTGGGCGGAGACCAGTTTGCGTTCCTTTTCCATACAGAGGCTACAAAGGAAGACGTATTCCTTCTCATGAATGAAATTAAGAATAACCTGAAGATTAATGAGCCCGATGGCACTAAGCTTACTATAAGCATCGGCATCGCTGAAGCTTTTGACGATGCAAACAGGGTTGCTGAACTTGTAAGAAAGGCCGAAGGGGCTATGTTCCGCGTTAAGGTTAACGGACGTGACAAAGTCGGTCTTGCAAGAGAAGAGAAGATGGTTCCAAAGACGTCTCACTATACACAGGCACAGCTCCAGAGCCTTACAAAGCTTTCAAAGCGCGAAGGCGTTGGTGAAGCAATTCTCCTTAGAGAAGCTCTCGACATGCTGTTAAAAAAGTACAGGGCATAGCCGATAATAATGTATAACAGCTATGAAGCCACCGCTTCCCAATAGTGTTCCAAACAACAGGAATTTGGCGGAATATGAACACAAAGCCACCGCTTCCACGTAGTGTTCTAAACAACAAAATTTAGCGGAATACGAACACAATTCAGATCATAACAGGAGACAAGCTTGAAGATTACCGACTATCACATTCATTCATACTATTCATCCGACAGCAGTGAAATCCCGGAAAATATTGTGAAAGCTGCCATTGATAAGGGCATTTCATCAATATGTTTCACTGACCATATGGACCTTGACTGGCCTGAAAGTATGCGTAAGCCAATTGAAGACGAGATGGGGCCGGAAGGACAGGTGCTGAAACGCAAGCTGAATCGTCTTTCGGAAGGTGAAGCACTCCCTATTTTTGCTTTTAACCCCGAAGGATACTTCAGTGAACTTACGGCACTCAGAAAGAAGTATGAAGGAAAGCTCGATATAAAAATCGGAGCGGAATTCGGACTTCGTCCCGGCAGACCTGACCTTGTGAAGGAGTATGAGTATCTTCGAAAGCATTACAAGTTTGACTTCTGCCTTGGTTCTATTCATCTTGTTGATGACAAGGACCCGTGCTTTTCCGAGAACTGGACATGCGACTATGATGACTACATTGATGAGTATTTCTATGAAATGCAGGAATCGGTTCATGAGTATGAAAGCTTTGACTCGCTTGCCCACATTGATTACATCGCACGTTATCTTCCCACTATGGAAGATATGAAAAACGACATCGAGCTGATTAATGAATTTGCGGACAGCATGTACGAAAAGCACAGCCATACAATCGATGATATTTTAAAGACAATTATCAAAAGAAAAGTGGCTCTCGAAATAAATACCGGTGGCATTGTGAAAACGTATGCCCATATTCATCCGACTAAGGAAATACTCGATGCATACCATAAATTCGGTGGTGAATTACACACCTACGGCTCCGATGCGCATATTGCTTCCAGGGTCGGAAACGGACTTTCTGATTTGTGCTTAAAGATGTAACGGATTGTGAAAATATCTGTTTATTCATGAAAAAGTTGTAAGCAAAATTTGGCAAAAGAATAGCAAAATAGATGATGACAAGAAACAGCTTGTGTGCGATAATGCATTACTATCGGGCAGGCTGTTTTTTTATGCTAACAGCGAATTGACTCATATAGCCTGTCTTGGCAGGTGTATAGATGAGACTCATACGATATGTAAGCCTGCCGTCATATATTTTTGAACTTTCGTAATTCGTAAAACGAAATTACTTTTTACCAGGAAGATAATGTGAGGCGTTAAAATGAAAAAAAGATTTCTTTTTTACACAATTGTATGCACTTGTGCCATTCTCATCGGAGGGTGCACAAATAAGCCGGCTCAAAGCGAAGTAACTCCTACAGAGGCTGTTACACAGGCACCTGAGCAGAAGGATGACAAAGAACCCGCAAATAACAATCAAAAGACAAATAACGATAACCCGATGAACTGGTGGCTTCAGCAGGCAACACCTACACCCCAGACGGAGCAGGGAAACATCATTAAGCGTGATGATAATACAAATACAGGCGATACCGCATCTCAGGCGGAACTTGATCCTGATTCCATCTACGCTAAACTCGGTATTTCCACTACAAGAAAGTTCACAACATACGTTTTCTCAATAACAGGTAAGCCTGAGGATTTGACACTTAAGCCTGACGGTCTTTTCTATGGCACCAATTACGAACTCCGCGGCAGAGAGAGCGAGAGACCTGTTCATATTGATGTATGGAATCCCGAAGGTGAGCTTATCATTTCACAGAATTGTGGCTTAAGACTTTACGGAGCATACTCAAGACAAAATTTCTTAAAGTCAATCAAACTTTTTGCAAGAGAAGAGTACGAGCCCGAAATGAAGACCTTCAAGTATGATTTCTTTGGAAAAGAGAAGCTTGACGGTTCTGAAAAGGATATGAAAAAATATAAAAAGCTTGTTCTCAGAAATTCCGGTAATGACTACCAGTTCGCATGGATTCGTGACGAGCTGAATCAGACACTTGCCAAAGATGCGGGCTTTGATGTTTATGAGAGCGTTGCTCCCGCAGTTTACTACCTTAACGGCGAGTACAGAGGCCTCTATTGGCTTCATGAGTCATACTGCGACAAGTACTTCAAGGAACTCTTCGGAGAAGAGGGCAAGAACGGTGAATTTGCCATCTGCGAAGGCGGAGAGCAGGAAAAGAAGACTGACGATGACGATGCAATCATTGTTCAGGCTGCAACCGAATATAATAAAGCCTATAATGAGTTCATTAAAATGGACCTCACAATAGATGCAAACTATGAAAAGCTTGAGAAGTTTATGGATGTTGAAAGCTACCTCAAGTTCTTTGCATATAACATCTACCTTTGTAACAAAGACTGGCCGGACAACAACTACAAGTGCTACCGCTACTATGCTGCTGACGGCGAGGCTTATGAAGCAACAGGCTCCGTTTACGACGGACGTTGGCGCTTCCTTCTTCACGACATGGACTACACAATGGGTCTTTACGGTCATGAAGAATGTATGGCAAACTACGACAATCTTGAAGATGTAATGTCACCCACAACTCTTGATGAGGACGGCAAGACAGTAATAGAGAACAAGCGCTACGCACCTCTTTTCACAGCACTTATGAAGAGAGATGACTGCAAGCAGTTCTTTGCAGATTTCACAATGAGCCTTGCAAAGGGTGCCCTTTCCAAGCAGAACATCGAAAAGGTTCTTAACGAGATGAATGACGAAAGACTTGAAGAAGTCGATGAGTTCTACAACTACCTTTCCATTCTTAAGGCAAAGGGAGAAGGCGACATCTGGGTTTGGAGAGACAACTTTGACAACGCTACAAAGGAAATCGGAGCGTGGGCAAAGCAGAGGGCAAACTACTCCAAGAACTACTTAAAGAAGAATCTTGGCGTGGATGTTGAATACTAATAAATGTAATCATACGGGGAGATGTCGAATGACATTTCCCTGTTTATTTTTTCATCTCCGTCTTGAAAAAAGAAAACCACTGGATTATAATTCAATTTACTATTTTTTAAGCGGATTTCCGCGGATTGGAGCCATATATGATAGACATTAAGTTTTTACGTGAGAACCCTGAAATTGTTAAGCAGAACATCAGAAACAAGTTTCAGGACTCTAAGCTTCCCCTTGTGGACGAAGTAATCGAGCTCGACAAAAAGAACAGGGAGATGAAGCAGGAAGCTGACTCACTCCGCGAGCAGAAGAATAAAATCAGCAAGCAGATCGGTGCACTCATGGCACAGGGCAAGAAGGACGAAGCAGAAGCTGCCAAGAAGCAGGTTGCTGAGTTTGCTGCAAGACTTGCAGACCTCGAGAAGCAGGAGCCTGAGTACGCTGAAAAGATTAAAACAATCATGATGACCATCCCTAACATCATCGATCCTTCAGTTCCCATCGGTAAGGATGATTCCGAGAACGTTGAAATCGAGAAGTTCGGTGAGCCCGTTGTTCCTGATTTCGAAATTCCTTATCACACAGAAATTATGGAAAGCTTCGACGGTATCGACCTTGATTCCGCAAGAAGAGTTGCAGGAAATGGTTTCTACTACCTTATGGGCGACATCGCAAGAGTTCATTCCGCAGTCATTGCATATGCAAGAGACTTCATGATCGGTCGTGGTTTCAAGTACTGCGTACCTCCTTTTATGATTCGTGCGGACGTTGTTACAGGCGTTATGAGCTTTGCTGAGATGGATGCCATGATGTACAAGATTGAAGGCGAGGACCTTTACCTCATTGGTACATCCGAGCACTCCATGATTGGTAAATTCATCGATCAGATTATCCCCGAGGATACACTTCCTCAGACACTTACAAGCTATTCACCCTGCTTCCGTAAGGAAAAGGGTGCACATGGCATAGAAGAGCGTGGCGTATATCGTATCCACCAGTTCGAAAAGCAGGAAATGATTGTTGTCTGCAAGCCCGAAGAGAGCCCTATGTGGTTCGAAAAGCTCTGGCAGAACACAGTAGACCTCTTCAGAAGCCTTGACATTCCTGTAAGAACACTTGAGTGCTGCTCCGGCGACCTCGCAGACCTTAAGGTAAAGAGCCTTGATGTTGAAGCTTGGTCACCTCGTCAGAAGAAGTACTTCGAAGTTGGTTCATGTTCAAACCTTGGCGATGCACAGGCAAGAAGACTTCGCATGAGAGTATCCGGCAAGGACGGCGAGAAGTATCTTCCTCATACGCTTAACAACACCGTTGTTGCTCCGCCTCGTATGCTCATCGCGTTCCTTGAGAACAATCTCCAGGCAGATGGCACAGTAAACATCCCGAAGGCTCTCCAGCCTTATATGGGCGGTCAGACAAAGCTTGTTCCTAATAAGTAATATTAGATAATACAAAGCCCTTGCGGAGAATATGTGCGGGAATACCAAAACATATGAAACCACAAGGGCTTTATTTCGTGTATTGGGTGTACGCCCGCGGATACAAAACAGTAAGCCGGGTTCAAATTGCTTTGATATTGCGGGCGATACTATTTTGAACACCGTATTCTTTAGGAGGAACATATGAATAAATTTAAAAAATCAATTATTGTACTTACAGTATTTGCACTTATTGCCGGATGCCTTCAAGGTTGCGGCAGTGCACCAATAAGTCCCGAAGGAGGACAGCAGGGCACACAGGCCGAAGGACAGTCCGGGACTCAGCAGGCTGAAACACCAAAGCCTACGGAAACTGCGGGCACAGAAACACCAAAGCCTACGCAAACTGCAGACACAGAAAGCCCGTTAAGCCCTGTTTTTAGAGATAACAAGGCTGAAGTGCTCGGAAGCGCGGTGCTCCCGGAGATTACCGCAAAATATCCTTCACATGATTCCGAAAATTATTGGGAAGAATATGACAAATGGATTGAGAGCAGAACCGTTGAGACGGATGATGCTTACATCAATGCAATGAAAACGTTTTGCGACAAGCTTGCGCCTGTTATGAGTGATTACGCTCCCGGCGAAAACGTAATCTATTCCCCTATGAATCTCTGGTTCGCACTTTCACTTCTTGCCGAGGTTACTGACGGAGATACAAAAGAACAGATTCTTTCCGTCCTCGGAACTGATGCCGACAAGCTTTGCGACACGGTAAATGATATGTGGCGTAAGGATTACATTGATGATGGCATTGTAAAGAGCCTCCTTGCCAATTCCATCTGGCTTAGAAATGACAGCGCATACGTTCAGGACACTGTGGACAGACTTGCCGAAAAGTATTACGCATCAAGCTTTTCAGGCGAAATGGGCTCGAATGAGTACAATAACATGCTCCATAAGTGGCTCAACGAGAATACGGGCAATCTCCTTCAGGATGCTGCAGAGGGCGTTAATTTCTATAAGGATACCGTGCTTGCACTTGCATCTACCATATATTTTAAAGCTCCTTGGGAAAACGAATTCATCGAGTACGCTACAGAAGACAAAATTTTCCACGGCGCGGCAGGTGATGTAACTGTTCCGTTTATGAACAAAACAGAGGAAAGCGGCGTTTACGTAGGCAAGGATTACGTAGCTTTCCAAAAGTACTTTGGCGCAAACGGCGGAAGCATGTGGTTTATTCTCCCGAATGAGGGTGTTACACCTGAAGAAGTTGTAAAGAGCGGAAACTACGAAAAGCTTCTTTTTAACAACCAAAAGCCTGAATATAAGAGGGGAAATGTCATCCTTTCCGTTCCAAAGTTCGATGTGGACTTCGACGGTGATGTAGTGGAAGTATTCAAAAAAATGGGTATTACCAATGCCTGCGAGGGCGGATTGGCGGATTTTTCACCTATTATGGGTGAAGGCACCAATACTTATCTTGACGAAGCAATTCATGCCGCAAGAGTCAAGATTGATGAAGAAGGCGTGGAAGCTGCTGCATTTACTGTCATGATGATGAAGAACACAGCCATTTTCATGGGCGAAGACATTGAGTTCACTTTGGACAGACCTTTCCTCTTTGTAGTAACAAACAGCGACAACGTGCCCACATTTATGGGAACGGTAAATGTGCTTAAATAACGGGGTGATATGATAGATTCCACACTTTGCTACATAGAGCGTGACGGCAAATACCTCATGCTTTACAGAAACAAAAAGAAAAATGACATGAATGAAGGCAAGTGGGTAGGCATAGGCGGCAAGTTTGAAAAAGGCGAAACCGATGTTGAATGCCTTCTTCGTGAGGTACGCGAGGAAACGGGTCTGATCCTTACCGAGTACAAAAAACGCGGTATTGTGGACTTTTCCCTGAACGGAACCTTCGACGAAAGAATGCACCTTTTTACCGCAACCGGATTCATCGGCGAGCCTGACATGAACTGTAACGAGGGCGAGCTGGAGTGGATTGACATTGAAAAGGTCCCATCGCTTCCTCTTTGGGAAGGCGACAAAATCTTCCTCGAAAAGCTTGTTAAAGGTGAGAGCGGATTCTACATCAGCCTTTCCTATGAAGGGAATACACTGGTTGGCGTTAAATATGAATGAAGGAAACCCGGCGGACTATGTCAAATATGTGTAAAGACTTGACAAATCCCTGTTTAGTGATAAAATCCATTCATCCATAATTAAAGACTTTGAAGGAAAAGAGTAACATCCGCGGAACTTACAGAGAATGGCCGGCTGCTGAGAGGCTTTAAGGAAAACGTGTGTGAATACATTCCGGAGTTGTGCACCGAATTTTTCAGTAGGCTGCAACGGGAGCGACCGTTACATCGCTAGGGTTTTCGAAAAGAACCTGCAGAGGTGTGTCACGTGAGTGACATACGAATTAAGGTGGTAACACGAAGCATACGTCTCGCCTCGTCCTTATTTACAGTCATAGTTTTTCACGAATGTGGGAAAGATGACAGGAATCGGTTTTGAATGCATAAGCAATCGAAACCGGTTTTAAAATAAGGCGAGACGGGATTTTTTCATTTAAGGAGGTAACAATATGACTTGTTACGAAGAACTTGTGGCAAGAGGACTCATTGCCCAGACAACAAACGAGGAAGAAATCAAGAATCTGATTGATTCCGGAAAAGCTACATTCTACATTGGCTTCGACTGTACAGCAGATTCACTTACAGCAGGCCATTTCATGGCACTTACACTCATGAAGCGTCTCCAGATGGCAGGAAACAAGCCCATCGCTCTTATTGGCGGCGGCACCACAATGATCGGTGACCCTTCAGGCCGTTCTGACATGAGAAAGATGCTCACAAAGGAAGACATTGAGCACAACGCAGAATGTTTCAAAAAGCAGATGGAACGTTTCATCGACTTCGGTGAAGGCGGTGCCATCATGGTTAACAACGCCGACTGGCTCCTTAACCTTAACTACATTGAGCTCCTTCGTGAGGTTGGTGCCTGCTTCTCTGTTAACAACATGCTTCGTGCAGAGTGCTACAAGCAGAGGATGGAGAAGGGTCTCAGCTTCCTTGAGTTTAACTACATGATCATGCAGAGCTACGATTTCTATATGCTCTTCCAGAAGTACGGCTGTAACCTTGAGTTCGGCGGCGACGATCAGTGGTCCAACATGCTCGGTGGTACAGAACTTATCAGAAGAAAGCTTGGTAAGGACGCAAACGCAATGACAATCACTCTTCTTACAGACTCCAACGGTAAGAAGATGGGTAAGACAGCAGGTAACGCAGTATGGCTCGATGCAAACAAGACATCACCCTTCGACTTCTTCCAGTACTGGAGAAACGTTGACGACGCTGATGTTCTTAAGTGCATTAAGCTTCTTACATTCCTTCCTATCGAAGAAATCCAGTCCATGGAGAGCTGGGAAGGTGCTCAGCTTAACAAGGCTAAGGAAATCCTCGCATTCGAGCTTACAAAGCTTGTTCATGGCGAAGACGAAGCAAACAAGGCTCTTGAAGCTTCAAAGGGACTTTTTGCAGGCGCAGGTTCTCTTGAAAACATGCCTTCTGTTGAGCTTTCCGATGCAGACCTTGAGAACGGCGGACTTGACATCGTTTCAATTCTTGTTAAGGCAGGCCTCGTAACAACAAGAGGCGATGGAAGACGTAACGTTGAGCAGGGCGGTGTTACCGTTAATGATGCCAAGGTAACAGATTTCAAGAAGACCTTCTCCAAGGACGAAATGACCGGCGACGGCATTATCGTTAAGAAGGGCAAGAAGAGCTTCTGTAGAGTAGTTGTAAGACATTAGTTAGAAGAACTTTTGCAGAGTAGCTGCAAATAGTATAAAAATGTCTCCGTACAGATTGTGATGTGCCCTCAAGATATCAGACACATTTTTAGAAACTAAGCGGAACACAAGGATGCTATCTTGTATTGTACAGGTGGCATCCATTTTGTTTTTGCCTTTTTTTAATACTCTATATATTCTTCAACAGCAGTTACGAATGATAAAACCATGTCAGCAGTTACGGGGGTCAAATCATAGACCGGATGGATACGAAGCAAGCGACTTTAACGAGCAACAAGCCATGCGGTTACTTTATCGGTACGTTTCCGCCTGCGAACATGAAGGCCTCAATGAGGCCGAGGATAAGCAGATGAACGGGGTAGAAAAGGTAGAACACATACTTAAGGTTAAAGGAACCGCGTTCACCGTTATATTTGCGAAGCAGGATGAAAGCTGCAACGCCGATAAGCTCGAGGACACTTGAACCGCCGAACCAGTATTGATAGCGCTCCAGGAAAGGTATTTGCGCAAGGATATCGGGAAAAATTGTGTAAAAAGCAATTATTCCGAAAAGAGCCCAAGGGCGAATACTCGGCTTGTTGCGGAAAAAGTACATGCCGGCTGCCATTGCGATTCCGAGCGTTGAGTAGTCACAGTTTATTTTATGGGAAATATATGTCATTACAAGGAAAACCAGAATACATAAAGTAATGCAAAGCCATTTCTTTTCCTTATAGAACTTTTCGATGATGATTTCATACAGGTACATCATTACAAGTGAAAGGAAAAGCGTGAAGTATACACTCTGATATTCCGGATAAAAAACAGTACCGTTGACTGCGATGTTGAAAGGAATTTCGGAAACAAGCGCGAATATGAGCAGACGAAGCGCATATTTCAGTACGTTCGAAGTATGCATAAAGCCTTCAACGAGAAGGAAGAGAAAAATGACAAAAGCTATTCGCCCTATCGAACGCATTACTATATCGACTATGCTGTAGAAGTTGATTTGAGCAGAACTTGTCGGGTGAGAAAGAATTCCTCTTTCCACTATGATGTAGCCGATGTGATCGATCAGCATTGTGAATATTGCTATGAGCTTCAGGCCGTTTCCGGTAAGGCCTTTTTTCGTTTCCATGGAATTTCTCCTTTTATATTCGTTAAATTTCAAAATAACATTTGAATTCTACACAATTATGCTATAATTGTAAACATATTAAACACGAATCGGAGTTAAGAAATGGCGCCAACATACACATACAAAGGACATGTTTTTAACAGCGAAGCGGAACTTGCGGACGCTAAGAAGGAAAATGAGGCAATTGAATACCTTAAAAGCAGGACTGACTTAAACGACGCCGAAATGGTGCTTAAGCTTTACAATAAACTTATTGAACGAAAGATGATATCAACACCGGTGGGGGTTGATTTTCTTAATGAACTCAGAAAAACCATTACTTCATCCGGCATAATTACAGAAAATAAGCTTAAGCCCGTTCCCGAAATAAAGAAGTCATCAAAGCCTAAAGCTAAACCTAAGAAAAACACTTCTCCCTTGCTTCTTAAGCTTCGAAGACAGAACTATGTACTTAAGTTTCTTGTGCTTTTCCTTACTGTGATTGTTATCGGAATGTTTGTTATTGTTCTTACCGGAAAGCTTTCCCCAATCAGAGCCGTATATGAGGAACAGATTCTTAACGAATATGCCTCATGGCAGCAGGACCTTACGAAAAAGGAAAAAGAAGTCAACGACAAGCTTTATTTCCTTGAGCAATACGGCATTTATTTTGACGAATCCGAGGAACAGGGTGGGAATCCTGATAGTGCCAAAACACACGGTGACAGCGCGGATACAGCTGAAACAGAGTAAGTTCACGAATGAAACATATATTAGTCGTATCATAATCGCATAACCCGTTAATAGCACATATGATAAAGGAAAAAATATGGATAATAAAATTCTTGTTGTAGATGATGAAAGCAGAATGCGAAAACTGGTGCACGATTTCCTTGCTAAGCAGGGATTTACGGTTATTGAGGCTGAAGACGGAGAACGTGCGGTAGAGGAGTTTTTCGCAGAAGGTAATAAGAACATTTCGCTTATCATACTTGACGTTATGATGCCTAAAATGGACGGATGGCAGGTTGTTCGTGAAATAAGACAGTACTCAAAGGTTCCCATTATCATGCTCACCGCAAAGTCGGAAGAAAGAGACGAGCTTCTCGGCTTTGAACTTGGTGTGGATGAATATATTTCAAAGCCTTTTTCACCAAGAATTCTTGTTGCGAGAGTCGAAGCAATACTCAGACGTGCAAATGCGGCACTTGAGGCACCTATAGAGATTGGCGGCATCATCCTCGATCATGCGGCTCACAGCGTTACAATCGACGGAAAGGTATGTGATTTCTCGGTAAAAGAGTTTGAGCTGCTCGAATATTTCGTCACAAATAAAGGCATTGCTCTTTCAAGAGAGCAGATACTCAACAATGTCTGGGATTACGACTACTACGGCGATGCCAGAACAATAGATACCCATGTTAAGAAAATCCGAAGCAAAATGGGAGACAAGGGCAATTACATTAAAACAATCTGGGGAATGGGATATAAATTCGAGGTTTAGGATTCATGAAAATTACATGGAGAACAAAACTTATATTACTTATAATGGCTACCGTTTCGGGAGCCATTATTGTTACGTGGACATTAAATAAGTTCTTCCTGGAATCTTACTATGTTAAAACCAAAGTCGATACGCTTGCCTCAGCTTATGGCACAGTGAACGTTATATGCGACAAGTATAATATTGCAAGTTCCATTGCCGATGAGGAAAACTTCCTTACGACAGAAGATGCACTTTCTCTTGAGGTTCTTTCCGAACGAAGCAATCTTACTATCTATATTCTTAAGGAGTACAGTTTTTTCTTCAGTACAACAAACGGAAACGGTAAGGAGAGCGTGTTCTTTGACAAAATAAGAAGTGAACTGTACCCACAGCCGAATGGCCCCAAGGGCTCTGTCCTTGAGAGCGTCGAGGGTAAATACATCATTACAAGCTTATACGACAAAAGAACGTCTTCTTCATACATTGATTTGTATGCTTCGGATGTTGAACAGGGCAATTTCATTCTTATAAGAACCAACATGGAGAGTATCCGTGACAGCGTAAGCATTGCGAATGGCTTTCTCCTGTACGCGGGCCTCGTTGTACTTATTTTCTCGCTTGGCATTACTCTTATTGCCTCACATTCCATTATTAATCCCGTAAGACGCCTTTCTGACATAGCAAAGAGCGTAAGCCGACTTGAATTCGATGTTAAGTACGAAGGTGATACCGGGGACGAAATCGGAGAACTCGGCAAAAGCATCAATGTCATGTCGGACAAGCTTGAAAAAACGATATCCGACCTGAAGAGTGCTAACAATGCACTTCAGAATGACATTGCGGAGAAGACGCAAATAGACGAAATGCGTAAGGAATTCCTCGCAAACGTTACGCATGAACTGAAAACACCCATAGCACTTATTTCCGGCTATGCGGAGGGCCTGAAGGATTGCATTAATGACGATCCTGAAAGCAGGGACTTTTACTGCGATGTCATCATTGATGAGGCCGAGAAGATGAATGTCATGGTTAAGAAGCTCCTTACGCTCAATAAGCTTGAGTTCGGGCAGCAGATGGTTGAAATGGAAAGATTTGACCTTGCTGCAATGATGCGTTCTGTAATAAGCTCATCCGAAGTGCTCCTTAAAGACAAGAACATAAAACTTCTTCTGAATGTCCCGGAAACGCTTGATGCGTGGGCAGATGAATACCTCATCGAAGAAGTGTTTACAAACTATCTTACAAACGCCATAAATCACTGTGAGAACGAAAATATCATTGATGTTAAGGCTGAAAAGCTTGAATATTCAACGAGAGTGTCCGTATTCAATACAGGCGAACCTATTCCCGATGAAGACATCGATAAGATATGGATTAAGTTCTATAAGGTGGATAAGGCAAGAAGCCGTGAATACGGCGGTTCGGGCATCGGTCTTTCCATCGTAAAGGCCATTATGGAGTCTCATAACAGGTCTTATGGCGTCATAAATCACTCCAACGGAGTGGAATTCTGGTTCGAAGTCGGTTAAGCCCTTATAACCAGCCTATTAAGAAATACTAAAGTTTGCTGAATCCGTTGCCGAAAAGTTTCATAAGTGTTACACTTACTTGTGCTATTAATACAAGGAGACTTTAACGTGAAAAAGAAACTTCTCTTTTTATTCATCATACTGATGTGTGCGTGTTTTACCGGATGCTTCGTTGAAAAGCTTCCCGTTACCGACCGCGAAATGGACATCATAGCTCAGTACTCTGCCGATGTTCTGCTTAGGCATGACAGAAACTATGAAACCGGTTTCATGGGCGTTGCTGCACTTACCCCTACTTCGACATCATATCTTGCACCGCGTGCTACTGAGCCGGTTCCTACCGAAGCACCTGAGGTGACGGAAACACCCGAGCCTACAGATGAGCCCGAACCGACAGAAACACCGGTTATTACGGATGCTCCGGAGCCGGAAGAAACACCTGTTCCTACGGAAAAGCCGCTTCCGACCGATACTCCTACGCCGACACCTTTCCCTGAAAATACCGAGTATACAAACGAGGAACTCACGAATGTCATCGGTGCATGGGATGGTCTTTATGCAGAGTACATCGGTACGAGCGAGCCTGTAAAAGAGTTTACAATGGGTGATTCCGCAACAGCGCTTACAAGAGATCCGGGCTATGAGTACATCATTGCCAAGTTCACTGTATACAATGACAATGACGATGTTGTTTATCTTGATACAGCCTCCCAGGAACTCAAATGTCTCTTAATGTACAATCACGGAGAGACAAAGAGCGCAGAGATAACGCTCTTCACAAATGACCTTCGCTTCATCGGTGCGAACGGAAGCGATGACTGGTCATTCGGTGAGCCTATCAACCCGGGCAAGTCCTACGACGCAATTCTCGTGTTTAAGGTACCTGAAAATACTGAACTCGATCAGGCTGCAATAGCCATTATGAATTCTGCCGATGAATCAGTAATAATTAAGATAAAATGAACAATCTTATAAAGAGAAAATGAACAATCTTATATGATTGTAAAGTGATTGATTACTCGGAAAATTTACGCTATAATGGCGTAAAATGTTTCAGTATTGAACAATATTCAGAACATGGAGGAATGAATATGGATACCAATATTTTGCTTGAAAGCGGCACTAATGAACTTGAGATTCTTGAGTTTACTGTGGGTGAAAATCACTACGGTATAAACGTTGCGAAGATTCGTGAAATTTTACCGTACGTACCCGCAATCCCCATTCCGAACTCAGATCCCGCTATCGAAGGCATCTTTATGCCTCGTGAAGAAGTAATTACAAGTATCAGCCTTTCGACTGTTCTTCACCTTCCCGAGTCACAGAATCCTAAGAGAGATCTTTATATCGTTACATATTTCAATAATACAAATGCTGCATTCCATGTTCATTCTGTAGCACGTATCAGCCGCGTTTCATGGGAAGAGGTTCTTAAACCCGACTCAACAATCAACGGTGCAGGCGAAGGCGTTGCAACAGGTATTGTTAAGCTTGACAACAGACTTATTGTTCTTCTCGACTTCGAGAAGATTATCGCTGATATTTCTCCTGAGACAACACTTCGTGTAAGTGATGTTGAAGAACTTGGATTAAGATCAAGAAGCCAGAAGCCCATTCTCATCGCAGAAGATTCAATGCTTCTTTCAAAGCTTATTCAGGATTGTCTTAAGAAAGCCGGCTATGCTAACCTCATCGTCAATATGGACGGTCAGGAAGCATGGGAAAGACTTGAGAAGATGTGCGAAAAGGGTGACATCACAGAACAGGTTAAGCTCGTTATCACAGATATCGAGATGCCTCGTATGGATGGACATCGTCTTACAAAGCTTATTAAGGAAGACACAAGAACAAACAAGCTTCCTGTAATCATTTTCTCATCTATGATTTCTCCTGATATGATTGCCAAGGGTAAGTCTATCGGAGCAGATGCACAGATTACAAAGCCTGAAATCAACAGACTTGTTGGAGAAATTGATAAGCTCATTCTTCCTTAAAAGGAAAATAATTATTCGGGGTTAATTTAATGCCAACTGATGAATCCTATCTTGACAGTTTGTTAAACGGATTATCATCAGGTTCGGAAAAAAAGGACGGTGACAGGTTCTCTGCTTACCGAAAGGAAAGCAAAACAGAAGAAAAAAGGGAAGAGGCTGTGCCTCAGGAAATTCCTGAGCCTGAGATTCCCGGATTTCTGAATGACTTTGTTACAAAAGAAGAGAAGAGCATAGAGTTCCATAAGGTTCCGGAAGAGGAATTTGGAAACTTCTACTTCGAGGATAATAAAGCTACAGAGGAACCTGTAATATCAATAGAATCCGAAACGGATGATGAGCCGAAAACAGACGGCTACAATATATTCAGTGACTACGACGACGAAGCCATTGACAGGATGATTGATGAAGAGCTTTCCGGTGATGATAAAATCACCGGAGAGCTGTTTGCTGATTTTAAAAATGATGATATATCCTTTGAGGATGAGGAAGAAACACCCGTAGATTTCTTTGCGGAGGGATCATTGGAGGAAACTGCGGAAGAAGAGCCGATGGACATTTTCGGTGAGTCTTCCGAAGAGGAAAATACGGAGAGTGTATTTACTGAAGACAATTCCGGTAATTCAGATGACATCTTTTCAGAAGGTTTTTCAGAGGAAAGTTCTGAAGAGCCTACTGAAGAGTTTGCTGAAGAACCGTCAGGCGATATTTTTGCCGATATAGCAGCCGGAGAGGAAGCAGCCGAGGACGTGTTTGCGGATGCAGGTGCAGAGGAAGCGGCTGAGGACGTATTTGCGGATGCAGGTGCAGAGGAAGCGACAGAGGACGTATTTGCGGATGCAGGTGCAGAGGAAGCAGCTGAGGATGTATTTGCGGATGCAGGTGCCGAAGAGGCATCCGAAGACTTATTTGCAGATGCTGCAGGGCTTCCTGATTTAGATGCAGGCGGTGACGCAGTAGAAGACATTTTTGCAAGCGCCTCCGAAGAAGAACAGCCTGCCGAAGAAGACCCGCTTTCAATTTTTGGCTCTGAAGAAGCTTCCGAAGGCGAAGAAAAGAAAGAATCTGCAAAGGACCTGCTCGGTGAGATGGGCGGAGATACCCTTAATGCAGAAGATATAGAAGCTCTTGACGATCTTTTCAATGAGATTGATGTCGATGACTCCGAGGACGGAGACAAGAAGTCAAAGAAGAAGAAAGAAAAGAAACCTTGGTATATAGCTCTTTTCGCAAACGTTAAGCTCCCCGAGAACAAGATTAAGCCGGAACTTTCCGAAGAAGAGCTTGAAAAGAAAAAGGCTGAGGCTGCCGAAGCGAAGAAGAATGTTGCAGAGGCAAAGAAAGCAGCCAAGGAAGAAAAGAAAAAGGAAGCAGCCGAAAAGAAAGCTGAAAAAGCTAAGCAGACTGCTGAAGAAAAAGAAGCTGCAAAAGCTAAAAAACGTGAAGAAATCGAGAAGCTTATTCTCGAAGAGACTGATAATACCACCCAGATTAACAAAGCAGGTGCCTTTGTCATCTTTGCAATCTTCATCGGAATAGCAGCTCTCATAATAAGCGGCGGAAGCACAATATCCTATAAGAGCACCGTTAAGCAGGCTCAGAGGGATTACGACAACGCTCTTATCTACCAGGATGTCACCTTCTATGAAGAAGCATACAACGACATTTACGGTCTTGAGCTTGAAGAAGAGGATTATAAGCTTGGTGAGAAGATTTACACAGTTAACTTCGTAAGCAAACAGATTTCCTCCTTCAACAATCACTATGCACTCGGTGATTACACTTCCGGTCTTGATGACCTCTTTAAGGGCCTTCTCAGATATAACAAGTGGATTCCGTATGCGGTTGAGCTTGGTGCAGAGGACGACCTCTACTTTGTCAGAACACAGATTCTTGAACTTCTCAAGAACAATTATGACATCTCTGAGGAAGAGGCAATGCTTGTTCTTTCCACCTACGCAGGAATTAGTGAGACTGACGGAAAGTCAACAGCAAATCTCTACTACACAAAATATATTTATAGTGCCGTAGGTGATGTTGGACTTGAAAATGTAATAAATAATGATTAAAATAGACAGGCGTATGTTTACGCCTGTTTGTTTTTTTGATTTTTAAACATATCTTTAGGAATCGGTTCCGGAGGATTTATGATAGCTATAATTGATTATGGAGCAGGAAATATAAGAAGCGTTGAAAAGGCTTTTAAATTCATCGGTGAGGATGTTGTTTTGACATCCGACCGTGATGTTCTGATGGCTGCGGATAAGGTTGTTTTACCGGGCGTCGGAGCATTCGGCGATGCAATGGAGAAGCTTACGTCAAAGGGACTCGACGAGGTTATTCGAAAGGTTGTGGAAAAAGGAACGCCTCTTCTTGGCGTATGCCTTGGTTTACAGCTCCTTTTTGAAGAAAGTGAAGAGGCTCCCGGTGTGAAAGGACTTGGGATACTTAAGGGCAAAATCATTAAGTTCCCTGAAAAAGAAGGCTTTAAGGTACCTCAGATAGGTTGGAATTCCCTTAATGTCAAGCCCGGAACAAAGCTTTTTAAAGGACTTCCCGATCATCCTTACGTATATTTCGTTCATTCCTATTATCTTCATACCCCCGAGGACATTGTTGCCGCAGGCTGCAATTACATTCTTGATTTTCACGCTGCGGTTGAAAAGGATAACATCTACGCATGTCAGTTCCATCCAGAAAAGTCGGGTGATGTTGGACTTACAATATTAAAGAATTTTGCTAAGGTTTGAGCCGGAGGGCAGTTATAAATGCTTACAAAACGAATTATCCCATGTCTGGACATTAAAGACGGACGTGTTGTAAAAGGAATTAACTTTGTGAATTTACGAGATGCGGGAGACCCTGTTGAAACAGCTTCTGCATATGACAAGGCAGGCGCAGATGAGCTTGTCTTCCTTGATATCACAGCGTCTTCTGATGCAAGAGAGATTAAGGCAGAGCTTGTAAGAAAGATTTCGGAAGCAATCTTCATCCCGTTTACTGTTGGCGGAGGCATCCGCACAATAGATGATTTTAAGGCAATTCTTCGTGAGGGTGCCGATAAGGTTGCTGTCAATTCAGCGGCAATTATGGATCCTACGCTTATTTCACGTGCGGCTGACAAGTTCGGAAGTCAGTGCGTTGTTGTTGCAATTGACGCCAAAAGGAAGCCCGATGGCTCCTGGAGCATCTTTAAAAATGGCGGACGAATCGATATGGGCATTGATGCCCTCAAATGGGCAGAACAGGCCGTAAAGCTCGGAGCCGGTGAACTTCTTGTCACAAGTATGGACTGCGACGGTACTAAAGACGGCTACGATATGGAGCTTACAAGACGCATCTCAGAGCTTGTCGGAGTGCCTGTTATCGCTTCGGGCGGTGCCGGAACAATGCAACACTTTAAAGACGTATTAACAGACGGAAAGGCTGACGCTGCTCTTGCCGCAACGCTTTTCCATTATAAAGAAATGGAAATAAAAGACTTAAAGGCATATCTCTTAAAAGAGGGCGTGCCGGTGAGAGTGTAGGAAAATGGCAGCAATATCAAACGATTGGAACGAATATCTGAAACCTGAATATTCAAAGCCCTATTACAGGGATTTGTTTTCGTTCGTAAAAAGAGAATATGAGACGCAGGTTGTATATCCGCCGTCGGGAGATATTTTTAACGCTTTTCATCTTACTTCTTTTAAGGATACAAAAGTTGTTATTCTGGGGCAGGACCCGTATCACGAGCCGGGACAGGCACATGGACTTTGCTTTTCGGTAAAGCCTCCCACGGACATTCCTCCGAGTCTCCAGAACATATATAAAGAACTTCATGATGATTTGGGCTGCTACGTTCCTGACAACGGTGATCTTACAAAATGGGCAAAACAGGGCGTACTCCTTTTGAATACAGTTCTTACTGTGCGTGCCCATAATGCTTTTTCACATTCAAAGCATGGCTGGGAACAGTTTACGGATGCAGCATTGAAGGCCCTGAACGAGAAGGAAGAGCCTGTTGTTTTCCTGCTTTGGGGTGCACCCGCAGGAGCAAAGGCCGAGTTAATAACCAATCCTAAGCATCTTATTCTGAGGGCACCTCATCCGAGCCCGCTGTCTGCATACAGAGGATTCTTCGGTTGCGGGCATTTTTCAAAAGCAAATGAGTTCCTTACACAATCGGGACTTACAGCCATTGACTGGCAGATAGAAAATATACATTGAGTTATGAGGATATGAAATGAAAGAAACGTTACAAACCTACAATCTTGGCATAGATATAGGCTCCACAACTGTCAAGGTTGCAATCAGTAAAGACAACGGAGAGCTGCTTTTTGCCGATTACAGAAGGCACTTTGCGGACATACAGGGCACTCTTTCAGGAATGCTTTCCGATGCGGAAGGTCAAATCGGTGACTGTATGTTGCGCCCCGCTATCACAGGCTCCGGCGGACTTACCCTTGCAAAGCATCTGAATGTCGGATTCGTGCAGGAAGTTGTGGCTGTTGCCGATGCACTTCGTGAGTATGCACCCAAGACCGATGTTGCGATTGAGCTCGGCGGTGAAGACGCTAAAATCATCTATTTTACGGGTGGTGTCGAACAGCGTATGAACGGCATATGCGCCGGTGGTACGGGCTCGTTCATCGATCAGATGGCAGCACTCTTAAAGACCGATGCCTCAGGCCTCAACGAGTATGCAAAGACATACAAAGCAATTTATCCTATTGCTGCAAGATGCGGCGTATTTGCAAAGTCTGATATTCAGCCGCTCATCAACGAAGGTGCTTCCAAAGAAGACCTTTCGGCCTCAATCTTCCAGGCTGTCGTAAACCAGACTATTTCGGGACTTGCCTGCGGTAAGCCTATACGCGGAAACGTTGCTTTCCTCGGCGGACCGCTTCATTTCCTTACAGAGTTAAAGACTTCTTTTGTCAGAACACTTAAGCTTTCACCGGAGCAGACAATTACTCCGAATAATTCACATCTTTTTGCTGCAATAGGCGCAGCAATGAATGCCTGTGAAAATGTGAAGGAAGAAAATTACGTTCAGCTCTCCGAAATGAAAAAGAGACTTTCGGACGGAATCGAGATGGACTTCGAAGTAACAAGAATGGAGCCGCTTTTCGCGTCCGAGGACGAGTACGATTCCTTTACAAAGCGTCATGCGCACGCAACAGTCAGAAAAGGAAGCCTTGCGGAATATTCCGGTAACTGCTATCTCGGAATTGATGCCGGTTCCACCACAACAAAGGTTGCACTTGTGGGAGAGGACGGTTCGCTTCTTTACTCCTTCTATCAGAACAATAACGGCAGCCCGTTAAAGACTGCCATCAAAGCTATAAAAGAAATTGCGTCTGCCATTCCGGAAGGCGCACGCATCGTACGTTCCTGCTCCACAGGTTATGGCGAGGCACTCCTTAAATCCGCACTTATCCTGGATGAAGGCGAAGTTGAGACGGTTGCGCATTACTATGCGGCATCTTTCTTCGATCCTTCTGTTGACTGTGTCCTCGATATCGGCGGACAGGACATGAAATGCATTAAAATTAAGAATCATGCCGTTGATTCGGTTCAGCTTAATGAAGCTTGCTCTTCGGGCTGCGGTTCGTTTATTGAGACATTTGCCAAGTCACTTAACTATGAAGTTCGTGATTTCGCAAAGATTGCTTTGTTTGCCCCGAATCCGATTGACCTTGGCACACGCTGTACGGTCTTCATGAATTCAAAGGTTAAGCAGGCACAGAAGGAAGGGGCAGGCGTTGACGATATTTCGGCAGGTCTTGCTTATTCCGTTATTAAGAATGCTCTCTACAAGGTTATTAAGGTTTCAGATGCCAAGGACCTTGGTTCAAGAATAGTCGTTCAGGGCGGAACATTCTACAACGACGCAGTTCTCAGAGGCCTTGAAAAGATAGTCAATACAGAGGTCATCAGACCTGACATTGCGGGCATTATGGGCGCCTTCGGAGCTGCGCTTATTGCGCGTGAACATTATGAAGGCCAGAAGACAACAATGCTTTCCTTCAAAGAAATTGAAGAACTTACATTTTCTTCAACTCTTACAAGATGTCAGGGCTGTACGAACCACTGCCTGCTTACAATCAACCATTTCCCGGGCAACAGACATTTTGTTTCAGGAAACCGTTGTGAAAAGGGACTTGGAAAGGAAAAGAGCAACACTTCAATTCCCAATCTTTTCCAGTACAAGCTTAAAAGAATATTCGGTTATGAGCCGCTTGAGGAATATGCAGCTTTCCGTGGAAAGGTTGGTATTCCGCGTGTACTTAACATGTACGAGAACTATCCCTTCTGGTTTACGTTCTTCACAAAGCTTGGCTACAGAGTAGTGCTTTCACCGCTTTCCTCCAGAAAGATTTATGAGATGGGTATTGAGTCCATCCCGTCGGAATCCGAGTGCTATCCCGCAAAGCTTGCACATGGTCACGTTTCATGGCTTATTAACGAAGGCGTTAAATACATTTTCTATCCTTGTGTAAATTACGAACGTATCGAATTTAACGATGCGGGTGACCATTACAATTGCCCGATTGTTGCCGGATACGGTGAGAATATTAAGAATAACGTTGAGGAATTAAAGAATTCCGATATTGATTTCCAGAATCCCTTCGTTTCCCTCGAATCCGAAACGATTATTACAAGACGCCTGATTGATACTGTCGGCGCTCATAACAATATTCCCGACGAAGAAATAGAGAGAGCCACGCATGAGGCTTGGCTTGAGCTTACAAAAGCAAGGGAAGATATGCGTAAAGCCGGTGAGGCTGCGGTAAAATACATCGAAGAGAACGACTGCCACGGCATTGTCCTTGCAGGTCGTCCTTATCATATCGATCCTGAAATCAATCATGGTATTCCTGAGCTTATCACGTCCTATGGCGTGGCAGTGCTTACAGAGGATTCCGTTTCCCACCTCAGACAAATCGACAGACCTACTATTGTTGTCGACCAGTGGATGTATCATTCAAGACTGTATGCTGCAGCAAGCTATGTTCGTGAAAACGAACGACTTGACCTTATCCAGCTGAACTCCTTCGGCTGTGGTCTTGACGCGGTTACAACAGACCAGGTTTCAGACATACTTACAGGTTCAGGCAAGATTTATACAGTTCTTAAGATTGATGAAGTTAACAATCTCGGAGCTGCCCGTATCAGAATCAGGTCTTTGCTTTCAGCTATCCGTGACAGACAGCGAAAGGGTGTAAAGGCTGATGTTAAGGACTCCGCTTATAAGAGGGTGGTATTTACAGAGGATATGAGAAAGAATTACACAATACTCATGCCTCAGATGTCACCGATTCATTTTGACATTCTTGCTCCCGCAATGGCATCATGCGGATATAACATGGTTGAACTCCCGGACCCTGACAGGGACGTTATTGATACAGGATTAAAGTTCGTTAATAATGATGCATGCTATCCGTCACTTATCGTTGTAGGTGAGATGATTTCCGCCCTTCAGTCAGGCAAATATGACCTTAACAAAACTGCGGTAATGATTACACAGACCGGCGGAGGATGCAGAGCTACCAACTATATTGCATTTATAAGGCGTGCCCTTACAAAGGCAGGCATGTCCCAGGTTCCGGTAGTTTCACTTTCAACGCAGGGCATTGAAAAGAATCCCGGATTCAAATTCGGTCCGAAGGTTATTGTCCGTGCAATGCAGGCTGTTGTTTACGGCGACCTGTTCATGAGAGTCGTATACAGGACACGTCCGTACGAAGCGGTTCCCGGTGCGGTCAATGAACTTCATGAGAAGTGGAAGGAAAAGTGCATCAAATCCGTTCAAAACGGCAGTTTCAGAGAATTCAGAAACAATATTAAAGGCATAGTAAAGGATTTTGACGAAATACCGCTTCTTGACGTTAAAAAGCCTCGTGTAGGCATCGTCGGGGAAATCCTTGTAAAGTTCCTTCCGGCAGCAAACAATCATCTTGTCGACCTTCTCGAAGCCGAGGGCGCAGAAGCGTGCATGCCCGATCTTATGGATTTCCTTGCATATTGTTCCTATAACTCAAACTTCAAATACGAAGCCCTCGGAAAATCAAAGAAGGGCATGCGTATTAACAATGCAATCATCAGCTTCTACGAATTTATGCGTAAGGATATGGTGAAAGCACTCGAGAAGAGTAACAGATTTGAACCTCCCAAGCACATTTCGAAGCTTGCGGAATACGCCGAGCCTATTGTCTCCATCGGCAACCAGACAGGTGAAGGATGGTTCCTTACCGGAGAAATGATTGAGCTTATTAAGTCGGGAGTACCGAACATTGTATGCTGTCAGCCTTTTGCATGCCTTCCGAACCATATTGTCGGAAAGGGCGTAATAAAGGAACTGAGATACAGACATCCTGAGGCAAACATTGTTGCGGTTGACTTTGATCCCGGTGCCAGTGAAGTAAACCAGCTGAACCGAATCAAGCTGATGCTTTCGACGGCAAACAGACAGCTTAAAGAACAACAATAACAGAGGCGCACAATGAACATTACTGAAGCACTTGAATATATACACAGTCTTTGCTGGATGAATCCGGACCTTGGCCTGGACAGCACTAAAGAACTTCTTGCACTCCTCGGTAACCCCGAGAAGGAACTCAAATACGTTCATATCGGCGGTACAAACGGCAAAGGTTCTACATCTGCCATGACTGCGGGAATACTTCGCGAAAGCGGTTATAAAGTCGGGCTTTTTACGTCACCGTTCATCATGCGTTTTAACGAGCGTATCATGATAAGCTCGGATGACGGACGAAGTGACTGCCTTCAGGGATTTGTTGAAATAGAAGACAGTGAACTGGCAGAACTTACCACACAGGTTAAGGAAGCCATCGATAAAATGACAAGACGTGTTTCAGAGTTTGAAGCTGTTACGGCAATCGGATTTTTGTTCTTTAAAAAACATAAATGCGATGTTGTGGTGCTTGAAGTCGGAATGGGCGGTGAATATGATGCAACAAACGTCATTCCTGCACCGCTTGCCGCTGTTCTTGTAAATATCGGACTTGACCACACAAAAATTCTTGGCAATACAATTGCTGAGATTGCAAGGACAAAATCCGGTATAATAAAAACGGGCTCCGATGTTGTGTTTTACGGTGAAAACGATGAAGCACTCGGTGAGATTTCAAAGCGTTCGGAGGAAATGGGCTGTAAGCTTACAATGCCTGATTTTTTCGAGCTTCACACAATAAAATCCGACCTTTACGGTCAGGTATTCTCTTATAAGGAGTATTCCGCACTTGAACTTCCGATGATTGGAATGTATCAGCAGAAGAATGCGGCACTTACGCTTGAAATAATCGGAATACTTAAGAAAAAAGGTTTTAATATTCCTGAAAAGGCAGTCTGTGAAGGCTTGCGCAAAACCGTCTGGATTGCAAGACTTGAAAGAATTCACAATAAGCCCGCAGTGTTTGTTGACGGCTCACATAACCCTCAGGGCATGCGTGCTACGGTCGATGCGGTAAAGAATGCCATCGAAGAGTCGGGAACGCTTGTAAAGGATGTTATTTGCGTTTTTGGCGTTATGGCGGACAAGGACCACAGAAACATAATAGAGATTCTTTCCGAAATAGCTACGGAAATAGTTTCTGTTCAGCCTGAGTATTATCGTGCCATGAAGGCAGAGGATCTTTACAACGAAGTAAAGGAAATCTGCGAACCCAAGGGTATTGGTGTTATTAACGGCGGTAAGGTTGTGAGCGGAATACAGCGTGCTCTTTCACATGCTTCCGAGGACAGCATCGTTCTCTGCCTCGGCTCTTTGTATATGTCGGGTGAGGTCCGTAACTATTTCCTTAAGGATCTTCCCATGGCGGAACTTCGTATGAAGATTGATGAAGTGGATAAGGAGCTTGTCAGTCTCTTTGAGAAGAGAATCGATATTGCAAAGAAAATCGGTGAGGTGAAAAAGAAAAACCACCTTCCCGTAATAGATTCGAAGCGTGAAGCGGAGAAAATAAAGGCTATTCGTAAACTTGCCTGCGATGAAAGAAACGAAGACAGAATTGAAGAGCTTTGGAAGACAATTATGAAGGTGTGTGCGGACAGCGAAAAGTAATTTGTGTGCTCTTAAGCATCTCGCAAGAATAGTACTATAAAACACATTTTTGCCACACTTTTCGTATACATTGAAATAAATCCATAATTCGGAGATGATTCAATGAAAACAGTAGTTAAAGTGATTTTAATCGGAACACTTGTGGGAATGCTTCTTGCAGGTGTTTTGGTTGCGTTTAAAATAGTTGCCAAAGGTCCTGACTCTTCCGAAGAACCGCCTGTTACAACTCAGGCACCGGAATTACCGGAAGCTCCCACACCTACGCTTGCGGCAGTTTCCTCAAGAGGCGATTTTTCGGATATATCCGAAAGATTCATGCCTGCGGTTGTTGCGGTAAATGTTACATCTTCAGAGGTTTACCAGGACTTCTTTGGACGTAAATACGAAGAAGAATATCAGAGCAACGCTTCGGGAATCATTGTGGCATGTAACCCCGATGAGCTTCTCATTGCGACAAATAACCATGTTGTTGAGGGCGCAAAGCAGGTAAGCGTTGTGTTTAATGATGGCTCTGAAAGCAAGGCAAGCGTTAAAGCAGTTGAGCCTGATGAGGATCTTGCGGTTATTTCCGTCAGCTTCTCTGACATTAAGGTTGATACTTTTGCAGCAATACGTATTGCCACACTTGGCGATTCCGACAGCATTGATGTCGGAGAAATGGTAGTTGCAATCGGAAATGCCCTTGGTTATGGACAGTCCACGACGGTAGGCTACATCAGTGCCGTAAATCGTGAGGTGGAGATTGAAGGGCATAAGCTCCTTCTGATTCAGACTGATGCTGCCATCAATCCCGGAAACAGCGGTGGAGCACTCCTGAATGCGCGTGGTGAGGTCATTGGCATTAATAACGCCAAGCTCTCCGATACCTCCGTAGAGGGTATGTGCTATGCAATTCCTATTTCTACAGCGATTCCGGTTATTGAGAATCTCATTCAGAGAGAAGTACTTAAGGAGTCTGAACAGGCAAGCATCGGCATTGTAGGACAGGAGATTTCGGCAGAGTATGCCGAAGCTCTTAACATGCCTCAGGGCATCTACATTAAAGAAGTCAAAGAAGGCTCAAACGCTGAAAAAGCGGGGCTTAAACCGGGATACATTATTACACGCATTAACGGAAGTAAGACCTCCACTCAGGAAGAATTTGAAAATGTTCTTTCCTACACAAGAGGCGGAAGTCAGGGCACTGTTACCGTTATGGTACTTGAACTTGGTGTTTATTCCGAACGCGTTATTGACATAACTTTTGGTAAAAAGTGAAATGAATAGAACGTTTTGAGGTGGAATATGGCAAACTTTTTCGAGTATATTGACTGGCGAGGCGATTTAGATGTGAAAAATGTTCCTCTGAATGAGGTGGATTTTGCCATTTTATCATGGATGATTTATGCACCGCTTGATGACTATGTTACAAGAGAGTTTGATAAAAATTCGGCCACAGTTAACGAAATAGGTCATGAATTCCTTATGTCGCATGACCTTGAAGAGATTCTCGAAACTTCTACGTCCTTTACAAAAACTTCAATGCTTACGCTCAAAGAGCTTGGAATGTCCAAACGCTTTGGTACGCTTAAGGTTGTTGGCTTTGAAGGGCATACAAGTATTGAGGATGAAATACAGTTCGCAGCGGTTACGTTTCTTACAGACGATAATTCTGCAGTAGTCACATTCAGAGGCACCGATGATACTCTTATAGGCTGGAAAGAGGACTTTAATATGTCTTTTACCGGTGAGGTTCCTGCACAGACACGTGCTGTCGAATATCTGGAAAGAGCAGCTGCGAATGTTAAAGGTGACATTTACGTCTGCGGTCATTCCAAGGGCGGCAATCTTGCAATTTATTCCGTACTTAAAGCTTCTAAAAGGATAAGAAACCGTGTTAAGGCAATTTATAATTTTGACGGGCCCGGTTTCGGAGAAATGACAGATCTCGGAAATGCTGTGAACGAGGTTTTTGCAAAGACATACACCTTCGTACCGGAGCAGTCGCTCGTCGGAATGCTTCTGAATCACGATGAAAATTATATAGTGGTTTCCAGCAGCGGAAAGCTTCTTATGCAGCATGACCTTACTACGTGGCAGGTTTTTGGTCCTGCATTTGTAAGAGTGGAGGCACTTAAGGATTCAAGCAGACTTCTTGCGGAGACTATTAAAAACTGGGTTTCGGGTCTTGATGACGTGGAGAGAGAAGTGTTTGTTAATGCACTTTTTGAAGTACTGATGTCATCCAGTTCAAAAACGCTTGTCGAAATCAACGAGGATGTTTTCGGCTATGCAATGAACCTTGTAAAAAGCATGACCGGACTTCCGAAAGAGACAAAACAGTTCCTCCAGAAAATTATCCAGGAGTTTCTCAAAGAAGGCGGAGAATCATGGAAGCGTGAGGTTGAGACTAAAGCCGCAGAACGAAAGAAAAACCGCCAAAAAGTTTCAAAAGTTTTAATTGACACAAAGTAGCAAAAAATATATAGTTTTCCCATAAGAAGTCGTAGAAGGGAGATTATTATGAACTGGAATTTTAAGAAGCTTGATGAGCTTATCAACAGCAATAAAAAGCTTGCTGAACTCCTTGGCAGAAATGTTGAGATTGAAGAAAAAAAGAAGGTTAATCCCTTTATTATTGTGCTTGCGGTAATTGGCGGAGTTGCTGCCATCGCAGGTATAGCTTATCTTGTATATCGTTTCCTTACACCGGACGATTACGATGATTTTGATGACTTTGACGAGGATTTTGAGGACGACAGCATCGTCGAATAACTTTTAGTAGATTTTGATGCTGACTGCCTGAAATATGACAGTCAGCATATTTTTGTATATCTTTATTTTCGCACGAAAGCGGGATAATCCCATGTCTATATATGATAATTTAAATCCGGAACAGCTTCGGGCTGTAAAACATACGTACGGGCCGCTGCTTATTCTTGCAGGCGCAGGCTCAGGAAAAACGAGGGTGCTGACGCACAGAATAGCACATCTTATAAAAGAAGGCTATGCAAGGCCTTATGAAATACTGGCAATTACATTTACAAATAAAGCAGCACGTGAAATGAAAGAACGTGTTGCTAAGACGGTTGGCGACGAGAGTGATAACATTTGGGTTTCAACGTTTCATTCCACTTGTGTAAGGATGCTTCGCCGGTTCTGCGAATACATCGGTTACGACAGAAACTTCACCATTTATGATGCGGATGACCAGAAGAGTCTCATTAAGAGCATCATGAAGGAACTTAACATAGATTCAAAGCAAATCAAAGAAAAGGCGTTCATGACACGCATCTCCCACGCAAAGGATGAGCTGATTACCCCCGAGGAGTTTGCGAGGAATGCTGTTGACTATACGGACAGAAAGGTTGCCGACGTTTACGCAGAGTACCAGAAACGCCTTAAGAACTGCAATGCAATGGACTTTGACGACCTTATATGCAAGACCATCGAGATGTTCGTTAAAGAGCCACGTGTGCTTGAGTACTACAGAAACCGTTTCCGCTTTATCCTTGTTGATGAATATCAGGATACAAATACTGCCCAGTTCCGCCTTATAAGCATGCTTTCAAAGCATGAAAATGAGGATGGTGAGATAGAAAGAAATCTCTGTGTTGTAGGTGACGACGACCAGTCTATTTACAAATTCAGAGGTGCCAACATTTACAACATCCTGAACTTCGAAAAGGAATTTCCTGACACTACCGTTATTAAGCTTGAGCAGAACTATCGTTCTTCACAGAATATCCTCGCGGTTGCGAATGCAGTAATTCACAACAATACCGAGAGAAAAGACAAAACTCTCTGGACTGCAAATCCCGAGGGAAGTTGCGTTCACTACGCAAAATATGAGACGGATCTTGAAGAAGCGGATGCCGTTTCTTACAGGATTAAGGACTTAATTGAACTAAAGGGGCTTGAACCCCGTGATTTTGCTGTTCTGTACAGAACAAACGCCCAGTCTCTTTCATTTGAAAAGGCAATGAGAGCAAAGGGTGTTAAAGCAAAAACCATCGGCGCACTTTCCTTCTTCCAACGAAGAGAAATAAAGGATATCCTTGCATACCTGAAAACTGTTGACAATGCACAGGATGACCTTGCGGTAATTCGTATTCTAAATGTTCCGAGACGTGGCATCGGTCTTACTACCGTTGACAGAATACAGGATTATGCACATGACGGCGGCTTCTCATTTTTTGAGGCACTTGAGCGTACCGGACAGATTCCGGGGGCTGAACGCGCAAGAGCAAAGGTTGAGCCTTTTCTTGCTCTTATACAGGGCTTCAGATATGAAGTAGACAACAATAACGTTTCAATAAAAAAGCTTATCAATATTATTCTTGAAGAAACGGAATACCTTGAATATATCGAAGAAGATGAGCCTGAAAAGGCAGAGGAACGAAGGGCTAACATTGAAGCACTTATAACCTACGCTTCCCGTTATGAAGAGGAAGAAGGCGACGAAGGCAGTCTTACAGGTTTTCTTGAGTATTGCGGACTTAACTCCGAAGAAGCTGCGGGCGAGGAGCCTGAGGACGAGGAAGACAAGGACAATTATGTTTCTCTTATGACGCTTCATAACGCTAAGGGACTCGAGTTTCCTTATGTTTTCCTTGTAGGAATGGAAGAGGGGCTGTTTCCGAGCTATATGTCCATTAATTCCGACGACCCCGAAGCCGATATAGAAGAAGAGAGAAGATTATGCTACGTTGGCATAACGCGTGCAAAGCAGGAGCTTTTCATGTCGTCATGTGAACAGAGAATGCAGTGGGGCGAAACGAAGTTCGCCTTGCAATCAAGATTTTTGAAAGAAATTCCGAGATACTTACTTGATATGAGTACACCGGTTAAGAAAAATTACAGGAGGCCAAGTTTTATGGACGACGAAATCAGAGATAAGAAACCTCAGGCTGCTTATACAAAAGGCAACGGCGATGACGGCTACAAGAGACATGACGGAGGCGACCTTTCCATCGAACCCTTTGCTATGAACTACAAAAAGCCCGTGAAGGACATCGGCGCAGGCGCAGGCCAGCTTGATTACGCCGAGGGCGATAAGGTTTCCCATGACAAATTCGGCGAAGGTACAGTCATTTCCATCGTTAAGGGCGGAAGGGACTTTGAAGTGACTGTTGATTTTCCTGAGTTCGGACGCAAGAAAATGTTATCTGCGTTTGCAAAGCTTAAGAAAATCTGAGAATATGAAAATAACTCAAAACGCCACAGCGGGAACTGTGGCGTTTTGGTTTTGCTTGAAGGGTAATCCGTGAACCTTATGTGCCGTAAGTTCCGCACTGCGCTGCAGTGCGGATTCAAACGCATCCCGGACTAGTAAAATCCCGCAAACCAGTTTTTATCATTCGAATGGTAAGCTCTTCTGGTCGATTACCATCTATTTAAGCTTATCGTATTTGAACGGTATGATTTTTGAGTTAATTACCATCTGTCTAGGTTTATCGAATTTGGATGGTATGATTTTCCAAGGCGATTACCGTTGATATAAGAAATCCATATTCCGATGGTACGGAAAGTACCATCGGAATCTCGAGATGCCAATTCATTAAACCGTTACGCGTATGCCGAAGGCAACCCTGCAACGATGACCGACCCGTTCGGGCTGTGTGCACAGAGATCGGAAAACATTCACTACTATTTGGACTTAATAGGTTTTTTTCCCATTATAGGTGATGTAGTCGATGCAGGTAACGGAATATATTTTTTTTATGAAGGAAAATGCGTGGAAGCCGGATGTTCCATGCTTTCCGTGATTCCCATAGCGGGTGATATTATAGGCAAAAGCGGCAAATATGGCTATAAAGGTTTTAAACTCATCTCAAAAGCCGATAATGTTGCCGGAGTTGTTGGAAAATATGGTGATGATGTTGCCGAAGCTTTGGGAAAATATGGCGATGATGTAGCCGGAGCTTTGGGAAAATATGGCGATGATATAATCGAAGGCACGGCAAAATCTGACATTATTAGCGATACATCTAGAATTACTTGAAACGGCGGACAATCTTAACGATCATCATATAATTCCTGCATTTAGAGGCAAAAGCAAACCTTACGCGGATTTTATTAGTGATTTGGGAATTGATGTTGACCTATATACTGTCACTGTATCTGGGGGAAAAGGCGGTATGCATATGAATTTTATTCATGGCAAAGGTAAATGGAACCAGATGTGGATGGATTTTATTGATAACAATCCGAATGCTACAGCAGAAGACATTTATCGATTTGCAGGTAAAATGATGGATGATTATGGACTTAGCGGTCTACGAATTCATCCTTATGGAGAATAAGAATATATGGATTATTTTAAGAAATTAATTGAAACAACAAATAAAAAATCGGATGTTATTCAGGTCAAAAAATGTGAATATTTATTACAGAATAATGATTATTCATTTGACCTGTTCAATCATCAACTTACTGAAAACAGTAAGTTACTGTATAATACATATGCCTCTTTCGAACTATATTGGCAAAGTTCGGTTACTCATATGAGAGGGTTTGTTCATTTTGTTCCTTATCCCAAATTAACTGATGAGCACGAAAAGCTTTGCCTTGCAATAAGCGAAATTGACAGAGATGTTATTGAAAATCAGAATAAGGTTATTGAAGATATTCGGCATTGGTTTCCGGTTTTTCTTTTTCCTAATGGTGATAAATTTTGTTTTGATGACAGAACACATCAAATTCTGTTTTATGAACATGATGTTTTTGACAGCGGTATCAATCTGCACGGATTGCTAATAGCAGAATCAATAGATGTGCTTTTATCTGAATGGAGTAAATTACTATTTGTAGACATTTATGATTGGACTGAAGGCGTCAGCGATAAAGGCATAGACATCAATAAACCAATATTCGATTGTATCAGACGATTATCGATTCATTAAAGATACCGCTACATACTATTATTGGCACTGCTATAGTATTCTAATCATTGTTTTTCGCTTATGCTTAAAAATAAAGGTATCAAAAGATATTTAAAAATGCAGATGGATTATTAAAAAAAGGGGTCATTTTGACCCCTTTTTTAAATAACTGTTTTTTGAATAATGTTATTTTTCTTCCTGCTCGTCGGGAGCTTCCTTGTCATCCTCTGCTGGGAGGGCGGGAATTCTGCTGAATGCAAGGTCGTAACCGTCATTACCATAGTTAAGGGAACGGTTTACACGGCTGATGGTTGCTGTTGAAGCACCTGTCTTTTCTGCAATCTCGAGATATGTTTTCTTTGAACGAAGCATTGCGGCAACTTCAAAACGCTGCGCAAGGGAAAGGATTTCGTTTACTGTACAGATATCTTCAAAGAAGGAGTAGCATTCTTCGCGGTTTTCAAGGCTTAATATTGCATCAAACAGATAATCAACGGCATGTGTTCTGATGTTTATACTCATTTCAATAATACCTCCGAAACTTTCATACGTTTAGATTTTAACACTTTGCAACAGTAAAGTAAAGAGGTAAAATAAGATTATTGAAACTTATCTTGAGGAGTGCTAAACTCATCACATTAATCCACGAGGTGATTATTATGTTCGAAATACTGAAAAAAGAGATGCTTTCCGATAAGATTGTTCTTATGGATATTATGGCTCCGAGAGTTGCAAAGCGTTGCCTTCCGGGGCAATTTATTATAGTCAGGGCTGATGAAAAGGGCGAGAGAATCCCGCTTACCATATGCGATTATGACAGGGAAAAGGGTACGGTTACAATAGTTTTCCAGATTGTCGGTGCTTCTACTCAGCTTATGGCAAAGTTCGAAAAGGGCGATGCTTTTGCGGATTTTGTAGGTCCTCTCGGAAAGTCTTCCGAGCTTTGCAGCGAGGATATTTCCGAACTTAAGAAAAAGAAGATTGTTTTCATGGCAGGCGGTGTCGGTACGGCTCCCGTTTACCCTCAGGTCAAGTGGCTTCATGAAAACGGAGTGGACGCAGATGTAATTATCGGTGCGCGAAACGAAAGCCTCATTATTCTGTCCGAAGAAATGAAAATGGTAGCCGGAAATGTATATGTTACAACGGATGACGGTACAATGGGCAGAAAGGGCAATGTCAACGACTGCCTGAATTATCTTATTAACGAAGAAAAAAAGAGTTACGATCTTGCCATTGCTATAGGGCCGCTCATTATGATGAAGTTCGCGTGCATTCTTACAAAGCAGCTTGGCATCCCGACGGTTGTTTCCCTGAATCCCATTATGGTTGACGGAACGGGCATGTGCGGCGCATGCAGAGTGCTTGTCGGTGATGAAATCAAGTTTGCATGTGTTGACGGACCTGAGTTTGACGGACATCTTGTTGATTTCGATGCGGCAATGAAGAGACAGCAGCTTTACAAAACGGAAGAGGGCAGAGCCATCCTTCGTGAAAAAGAAGGCAGCACGCACCATGGCGGATGCGGACAGTGTGAATAATCGGAGGACGAAATGGAAGTTCAGGATAAATTAAAACGCATACCGGTAAGGGAGCAGGAGCCGCTTATCCGTGCCAAAAACTTTGATGAGGTGTGTCTTGGCTATAATCTCGAGGAGGCCACAGCAGAAGCATCAAGATGTCTTAAGTGCAAGAATCCCCAGTGCCAGACGGGGTGCCCGGTAGAAATAAACATTCCGGCATTCATTAAAGAAATTGAAAACGGTAATATTAAGGGTGCATACGATGAAATAAGCAGGTATTCTGCACTCCCCGCAATTTGCGGACGTGTATGCCCTCAGGAGTCTCAGTGCGAAGCAAAGTGCATAAGAGGCATTAAGGGTGAGCCTGTTTCCATAGGCAAGCTGGAGCGCTTTACAGCGGATTGGGCACGTGAAAACGGTGTAAAACCTGTAAATTCATCAGTAAAGAACGGAATTAAAGTCGCCATTATCGGCTCAGGCCCCTCAGGTCTTACGTGTGCGGGTGAGCTTTGCAAAATGGGCTATGATGTCACAATCTTCGAGGCCCTTCACGAAGCGGGAGGTGTTCTTGTTTACGGAATTCCCGAGTTCAGACTTCCTAAGGACACCGTTGTTAAGTCCGAAATTGAAAACGTTAAAGAACTTGGAGCTAAGATTGAAACGGATGTAATCATCGGAAAGTCGGTTACAATAGACGAGCTTTTTGAGGAAGAGGACTTTAAGGCTGTATTTATCGGCTCCGGAGCAGGTCTCCCGAAATTTATGGGAATTCCCGGAGAACTCGCAAACGGTGTATTTTCCGCAAATGAATTCCTTACGAGAAACAATCTTATGAAGGCCTTCAGAGACGACTATGATACACCTATTTACAAAGGTAAAAAGGTAGCTGTCATTGGTGGCGGAAACGTTGCGATGGATGCTGCAAGAACAGCACTCAGACTCGGTGCGGAGGTTTATATCGTTTACAGACGTTCCGAGGCGGAGCTTCCGGCAAGAAAAGAAGAGGTTGAGCATGCAAAGCAGGAAGGCATCAACTTTAAACTTCTCACCAATCCCACAGAAATTCTTGTTGACGAGAACAGCTCGGTAAAGGGCATCAAGTGCGTGGAGATGGAACTTGGTGAGCCTGATGCATCGGGCAGAAGACGTCCTGTAGTTAAAGAAGGCTCAGACTTTGTTATAGATGTTGATACGGTCATTATGTCTCTCGGAACGAGTCCGAATCCGCTTATTACATCGACAACGGAAGGTCTTGAAAGTGACAGACACGGCTGTATAGTTGCTGAGGAAAAGACCGGCAGAACTACGCGCGAAGGTGTATTTGCGGGCGGCGACGCTGTTACCGGAGCAGCCACCGTAATCCTCGCCATGCAGGCAGGAAAACAGGGTGCGGCAGCCATCGATGAGTATATAAAAACAGGGCGTGGCAGCCATTGATGCGTGCATAAAATATAACCGATAAAAATCGCATAAATTAGAGAAAAAAGTATGCATTAGCACTTGACAAAGTTGAGTGCTAATGCTATTTTATATCAGACGATTAGCACTCGACTATTTTGAGTGCTAACGAATGGGGATTTACAGTCAGAAACGGAGGAGCAGGCAGTGGATTTAGACGAAAGAAAATGGACCATACTTCAGGCAATCATTCGTAACTACCTCGACACAGGTGAGCCCGTAGGTTCACGTACAATATCAAAATACACCGACCTGAATCTTTCTTCAGCCACCATCAGAAATGAGATGAGTGACCTTGAAGAACTCGGTTACATCGTTTCTCCCCACACATCCGCAGGACGCATCCCTACCGATAAGGGCTACAGACTCTACGTTGACAAGATGATGGAGTCCAAGGACGCAGAGATTAAAGAAATGAAAACGATGCTCCTTGAAAAGGCCGATAAGATGGAAAATCTCCTCGAGCAGGCAACAAAGCTCCTTGCAACCAATACGAACTACACGGCAATGGTTACGACTCCCATGTACAGAAGCCGTAAAGTAAAGTTCGTACAGCTTACGGAGATTAATGAACAGTCACTTCTCGTTGTTATCCTCATCGAAGGAAACATCGTTAAGAATAAAGTCATTGAAACAAAAGAAATACTTGATAAGGAAACAACCTTAAAGATAAACCTTATGCTTAATACATATCTTCAGGGGCTGGATCTTTCCGAGATAAACCTCGAAATCATCCAGAACATGAAGAAGCAGTCCGAAGGCTTCGGAAGCATCGTTACGGAAGTGCTTGATGCCGTTGCCGAAGCACTTAATGAAGAGGACAAGGTAAGGGTTTACACAAGCGGTGCAACAAACATCCTCAAGTACCCCGAGCTTACAGGCGGCGATAACGTTGGCGACATCCTTTACGCACTTGAAGAAAAGAAGGAGCTCGCAGAGCTTATGAAAACCGATGAGAACGAGAATCCCATTCAGGTTTACATCGGTGATGAGGTTACGGTCGATTCCATGAAGGACTGCTCCGTTGTCACAGCCACATATGAGCTTGGAGACGGCATGTACGGCAAGTTCGGTATCGTCGGTCCGAAGCGAATGGACTATGAAAAGGTTGTATCCGCACTTACAACAATCAAGAATCAGATTGATGATCTGTTCAAGAAAGATAAAGAGTAACAAAGAGAAAGGAGCGCCCAAAATTGAACGCAAAGGATCTTGAAAAGACGGTCAAGGATGGCACCGTAAACGAAGAAGCTTTAGAGGAGGAAAAGGCCGCATCGGAAGCCGCGGAGAACGCTGATACAGCAGATGGCGATAATGCAGAAGCGTCGGCTGACGAAACACAGGAAACATCTGAAAACGCAGAAAACTCAGAAGCATCGGATACTCCTGAAGAGGATGAAAAGAAGTCCTTCTTCAAAAAGAAAGAAAAGAAAGACAAGCGTGACGAACAGATTGCCGAGCTTAATGACAGAGTCATGAGACAGATGGCAGAGTTTGACAACTATCGTAAACGTACAGAAAAAGAAAAGTCCGCCATGTTTGACATGGGAGCAAGAGACATCGTAGAAAAGATTCTCCCGGTACTTGATAATTTCGAAAGAGGTTTTGCAACACTTACCGATGAGGAAAAGCAGGCACCTTTTGCAACAGGTATGGACAAGGTCTACAAGCAGATGGTTGATGCACTTACGGCAGCGGGCCTTAAAGAAATCGAAGCACTGAATCAGGAATTCAACCCCGAAGTACACAATGCGGTTATGCATGTGGAAGACGAAAATGTCGGCGACAATACAGTCGTTGAAGTTTTCCAGAAGGGCTATATATATAAAGACACCGACGTAAGATATGCGATGGTAAAAGTTGCCAATTAAGAAAGAGAGGATATAAAAAATGGGAAAGATTATTGGTATTGACTTAGGTACAACAAACTCATGCGTAGCCGTTATGGAAGGCGGCAAGCCTGTAGTTATCACAAACCCCGATGGCGGAAGAACAACACCTTCTGTTGTTGCATTCACAAAGACAGGCGAGAGAATCGTCGGTGATTCCGCAAGACGTCAGGCAGTTACAAACTCCGAGAAGACAATTTCTTCCATCAAGAGACATATGGGTACAGATTTCCGTATTGCCATCGATGACAAGAAATACTCCCCTCAGGAAATTTCAGCTATGATCCTTCAGAAGATGAAGGCAGATGCAGAAAGCTATCTTGGCGAGAAGGTTACAGAAGCTGTTATTACAGTTCCCGCATACTTCAACGATGCACAGCGTCAGGCTACAAAGGATGCAGGTAAGATTGCAGGTCTTGATGTTAAGCGTATCATCAACGAGCCTACAGCAGCAGCTCTTGCATATGGCCTTGATAACGAAAAAGAGCAGAAGATTATGGTTTACGACCTCGGCGGGGGTACGTTCGATGTTTCCGTTATCGATATAGGTGACGGCGTTATCGAAGTTCTTGCTACAGCAGGTAACAACAGACTCGGCGGTGATGATTTCGACGACAGAGTAATGCGTTTCTTCATCGATGAGTTCAAGCGTACAGAGGGCGTTGATCTTTCACTTGATAAGATGGCTGTTCAGAGACTTAAAGAAGCAGCTGAGAAGGCTAAGAAGGAGCTTTCAACACAGACACAGACAAACGTTAACCTTCCTTTCATCACAGCTACAGCAGAAGGTCCCAAGCACCTCGATATCAATCTTACACGTGCTAAGTTCGATGAGCTCACACATGACCTTGTAGAGGCTACAAGAGTTCCCGTTCAGACAGCATTAAGAGATGCAGGCCTTACAGCATCAGACCTCTCCAAGGTTCTCCTTGTAGGTGGTTCCACACGTATTCCTGCTGTTCAGGACCTCGTTAAGCAGATGACAGGTCAGGAGCCTTCCAAGACTCTTAACCCCGACGAGTGCGTTGCTATCGGCGCATCCATCCAGGGTGGTAAGCTTGCAGGCGAAGCAGGCGCAGGTGACATCCTTCTTCTTGATGTTACACCTCTTACACTTTCAATCGAGACACTCGGTGGCGTTGCTACACACCTCATCGAGAAGAATACAACAATTCCTACAAAGAAGAGCCAGGTATTCTCTACAGCAGCCGATGGCCAGACAGCCGTTGACATTAATGTTGTACAGGGTGAGAGACAGTTCGCAAAGGATAACAAGTCTCTCGGCCAGTTCAGACTCGACGGCATCCCTGCAGCTCCCAGAGGAGTACCGCAGATTGAAGTTACATTCGATATCGATGCAAACGGTATCGTAAACGTATCCGCAAAGGATCTCGGAACAGGCAAGGAGCAGCATATCACAATTACTGCCGGCACAAACCTTTCCGATGCAGATATCGAGAAGGCTGTTAAGGAAGCAGCTGAGTACGAAGCTCAGGATAAGAAGAGAAAAGAAGCTGTTGATACAAAGAACGACTGCGATTCTCTCGTATTCCAGACAGAGAAGACAATGAAGGAAGTCGGCGACAAGCTTACAGATGCTGATAAGGCAAATGTACAGGCTGACCTTGACAGACTTAAGGACCTCGTAAACAAGGCAAATCCTGAAGTTATGAGCGAGAACGAAGTTAACGATCTCAAGGCTGCAAAGGAAAAGCTTATGGAGTCCGCACAGACACTCTTCTCAAAGCTTTACGAGTCACAGCAGGGCGCAGGCCAGGCAGGTCCCGGACCTGATATGAGCGGCATGGGCGGCTACCAGGATGCAGGCAATGCAGGCTCATCAAATAACGACGACGTTGTAGACGGAGACTTCAGAGAAGTATAAAAATGGCAGACAAACGTGACTATTACGAGGTGCTCGGTGTTCAAAAGGGCGCCTCGGATGATGAACTTAAAAAGGCATACAGAGTACTTGCAAAAAAGTACCATCCCGATGTAAACCCCGGCGATAAGGAAGCAGAAGCCAAGTTTAAGGAGGCTTCCGAGGCGTATGGTGTTCTTTCGGATCCCGACAAGAGAGCACAGTACGACCGCTTCGGTCATGCTGCGTTCGAGAATGGCGGTGGCGGTGGAGCAGGCTTCTCAGGCTTCTCTGACATTAACGACATTTTCTCCAGCTTCGGAGACATTTTCGGAGATCTTTTCGGAATGGGTGGCGGTTCCAGAAGGAACTACACAGGCCCGCAGAAGGGCGCAAGCATTCGCACAGGTATTACCATTACATTTGATGAGGCTGTTTTCGGTACAAAGAAAGAGCTTAACATCAATGCAAAAGAGGAATGCCCAGAGTGTAACGGTTCCGGTGCAAAGAAGGGAACTACACCTCAGACGTGTTCTCAGTGTGGTGGTAAAGGACAGGTTGTTTTCCAACGCCAGTCACTCTTTGGTATGACTCAGAGCGTGCAGGCTTGTCCTCAGTGCCGCGGTACAGGTAAAATCATTAAGGAAAAATGCTCAAACTGCTATGGCGAGGGCTATGTTTCCAGAAAGAAGACAATAGAAGTCGACATACCTGCAGGTATTGACGATGGACAGAGCATGAGACTTTCCGGACAGGGTGAGCCGGGAACAAATGGCGGACCGAGAGGAGACCTTCTCGTAGAAGTCAGAGTAAAGGCACATGATATCTTCAAAAGAGACGGCATGGACCTTTATGCGGAAGTTCCCCTTCCTTTCACTAAAGCTGCTCTTGGCGGCGACATGAAGATTACCACCATTGACGGAGACATTATGTACACCGTTACTCCGGGCACACAGACAGGCACACGTGTACGTTTCCGTGGCAAAGGTGTTCCGAGCCTCAGAAATGCACAGAGCCGTGGTGACTTGTATGTAAACCTTGTTGTTCAGGTTCCGAACTCTCTTACAAAAGAGCAGAGAGAACTTCTTGAAGCTTTTGAAAAGACATTCGGTCCTTCTGACGACGGCACTACTACCGGCAAGGGAAAGAAAAAAGGAATCTTTAAATAAAAAAGTTAAACTACCTCGGGCAAACGCCTGAGGTAGTTTTTGCACGATTAATGGGAGAAAAGAATGTACAGATTCTACTACGAACCTGAAAATAAAACAGACAAGGAAATCACCGTGACAGGCGAGGATGCACACCACATTAAAAATGTGCTTAGACTTGCAAAAGGTGAAAAAGCTGTGCTCTGCGACGGAGCAGGGCTTGAAAACGTCTGCAGTGTTTCGGATTTTACAGCCTCAAATGATGTCGTATTCGAAATAATCGAAACGAGAGAATCCGAAAACGAACTCCCTGTTAAAATTGTCCTTTATCAGGGGCTTCCCAAAAAGGACAAGATGGAGCTTATCATACAAAAAGCCGTTGAACTTGGTGCGTATGAGATTGTTCCGGTAGCAATGAAAAGAAGCATTGCTAAAATCGAAGACGATAAATCGGAAAAAAAGAAGCTTGCCAGATGGCAGGAAATAAGCAGGGCAGCCGCAAAACAGTCGGGCAGAGGGATCATTCCCGAAATAGGTCACTGCCTTACCTTTAAACAGGCTCTTAAGGAGGCGTTTGAAGGCGACAGCGTGGTCTGTGCGGCCTATGAGAATGCAAGAGGCATGAAATCCCTTGAAGACTATTGCGAGGTCGTAAAAAAGGCTCCCAAGGGCTCAAAAGCAGCTGTATTTATCGGCCCCGAAGGTGGATTTGAAGAAAGCGAAATCGAAGAGATTCTGAATGCAGGAGGAAGTTCGGTATCACTCGGCAAACGAATTTTACGTACCGAGACTGCAGGGCTTACGCTCATTTCAATACTTATGTACGAACTGGAGACTGACAATGAACTGTTATCTTGATAACGCAGCAACAACAAAGGTAAGCGATGCCGTATATGAGAAAATGAGCAGCGTGTTCCTTAAGGAATACGGCAACCCCTCGTCCATGCATATTGTCGGAATGGAAGCGGAGAATCACATTAAAGCATCCAGGGAAAGCTTATGTAAAATCCTTAAGTGCGAGGCATCTGAAATTGTTTTTACCTCCGGCGGAACAGAGTCCAACAATATGGCTCTTGTAGGAGCGGCACTTGCAAACAACCGCATGGGAAAGCACATAATAACAACCCGTATGGAACATGCGTCCGTATATAATCCCGTTCTTTTCCTAGAGAGCATGGGGTATGAAGTTTCTTTCTGTGAAGTTGACAGAAATGGCCGCGTTGACATGGATTCATTGCTTTCACTAATGCGTGACGACACAATAATTGTTTCTGTTATGTTCGTGAACAATGAAGTCGGAAGTGTCAACGACGTTACGGAAATATCAAAGAAAATAAAAGAAAAGAACCCCAAAGTTCTTTTTCACGTTGATGCCATCCAGGCCTTCGGTAAAATGACCATTGTACCGAAGAAGATGGGTATAGACATGCTTTCGGTTTCAGGACACAAAATACACGGCCCGAAAGGAAGCGGATTTCTTTACATAAAAAAAGGCGTTAAAGTAAAACCCATAATTAACGGCGGCGGACAGGAGAGCGGCATGAGAAGCGGCACTGAGAATGTTCCTGCCATTGCCGGTCTTGGAGTAGCTTCGGAAGAAATGTATGCCTGCCTTTCAGAAAACAGAGAGCACATGTTTACCCTTAAGGAGAAGCTGATTCGTGGCCTGCTGGAGCTTCCGGATACATATGTGCACACTATCAGTAACAGCCTTGAAAGCGGGACAGAAAACCTTTCGGAACTTGTTAGGAACACCGCCCCGCACGTTGTGAGTTGCGGCTTCGAAGGAGTGAGAAGCGAAGTGCTCTTACATGCACTTGAGGAGCAGGGAATATATGTTTCTTCGGGCTCAGCATGCTCCTCAAACCATCCCGCAATTTCCGGCACGCTGAAGGCAATCGGCACAGAACAGAAATACCTCGACTCGACAATTCGCTTCAGCTTCTGCAAATATACGACAGAAGAAGAAATCGACTATACACTGTCGGTTCTTGAAAAACTTCTGCCACAGCTAAGAAAATTCAGAAGACACTAAACATCATCATTTTTTCGCATTTGCTCATAAATAGTGATAAGAAAACCGGGCAGCCGTACTGCTGCCCATATTTTATTCTCATATCTTCTTCTTTATTTTTATTTAATGCGCAAGAGGGCTACAATCGTTTGCAAAAGAGCGTAAATAATGGTAAAATATAGGGTGATTTTTTGTGCCCACATAAAGCGAAATGTTAGGGGCATGTTCGCAAGTATGTCACAAATTACAGGGGTGTTGGAGAAATGACCAAGAAACAGCTTAAGGACTATCTACAGATTCTACAGACGAGTAAGTATGCAGCTCTTGAGGTATTCGAAAAGGATGTCAATGAGTTTTATTCTCTTGCAAAGAAAGATAAGGATGAGATTGCCATCGGTTACGGCGAATACTATGACACGATTCTGAAATACCGTAAAAACATTGCGGGTGAAGAAAGCATGAAAAAGCTTGTGTATTCATTGCAGTTAAGCATTACTCACAATGAGCCCAGGCTTGAAGCCGACTGCCACAATATGTTCGGCATTATTATGCTTTCGGTTTCGGATGATATGTCCGCATTGGAGCATTACGAAAAGGCTTATGAGATTTGCCGTAAAGCAAAGCTCCTTACAATGCGTCCCATTGTCGCAAACAATATCGGTGATATTTATCTTCGACTCAATGAGTATGATATGGCACTTGAGTACTTCCGTGAAGCCTATAAGATCATAAATGAGGCTGATTACGGTCCGGAGGAAAACTATCGTATTTCACGTTACACGGGCATAAACTTCTGCCTTATGAACATTGCTTACACTCATTATCTTCAGGGGAGCTACGAGGAAGCGTTCCGTATGCTCAGCTGCATTGAAGGTGTAAGTGCAAACGAGGATTCCTACTACGCTTACGGATATGCTGCTCTATATGCTGTTGTTTTGCTTAAACTCGGACGCCGTGACGAAGCTGACGAATACATTATGACTGTTATCGATGATGTTGAAAATCAGCGCGAAGTGTTTGCTACAGGAGAAATGTACATCGAACTTGCAACGGTACTTGTCGAGTTAAATCATCAGGCACTTGCGAAGAGGCTTATCCAGGGCCTCTACAATATGTGCAATGTCACAAATAAAGTAAGCAACTGGTGTGATTACTACAAGGTTGCGATTCTTTACGAAAAGAAATGGGGCGTCGAGCAGAATCTGTGTAAGTTTTATGAGAAGTATTTCTCTTACAAAGAGCAGGAAGAAATACTTGTAAAACAGCAGAAAATCAATGCTGCAAGAAATAAAAAGCTTCTTGATGACGAAATTAAGAGACGTGCTGCTGCCGAGGAAAGAAACAGAAAGCTTAAGCGAATCTCGGAACATGACCCGCTTACAGGGCAGTACAACAGATACATCCTCAACGATATTTGTGAGAAATGGTTTGATGATGCGCGCAGAAGAAGGAGCCGTTTTGCAATAACGGTTCTTGATGTGGACAATTTCAAACAGTACAACGATACGTACGGTCATCTTCAGGGAGACGAAGTGCTTCGTGAAGTAAGTGATGTACTTACGGAATGTTGCGTTAAAGAGAAGGATATTATTGTCAGATACGGTGGAGATGAATTCATCATTATCTCCAGAAACAAAACAGATGAAGAACTGTTAAGAATGTGCACGGACATAAGGCGCGCGCTTGCATGCCGTATGATTAACCATGATTCTTCGCCTGTATCGCAGTATATTACCGTTACGGAAGGTGCGGTCAACGGCAGGGTAAAAGAAGGCGAGACTGTTCTTGATTACATTCATCTTGCTGACAACGGGCTTTACAAAGTTAAAAATGAAAAGAAAAATGCATTGGGCTTCTATAGACAAAATGATGATGAGTTTGTCTTTGAAATGCTTGATGCAGACAGGTAGATTATGAATTACAAAGCATTACTTGTAAAATACGGTGAAATCGGAATTAAAGGAAAGAACAGAGGCACTTTTGAGAGAGCTTTATGTACGCAGATTGAAGCACATCTGGAAAAGCTTGGTGCTTTTATTGTTCAGCGTGAACAGGGTCGAATTTTCATTCAGTGCCCTGATGAATACGACTATGACGAAACAATAGAAGAACTTCAGAAGGTGTTCGGTATTCATGCCATTTCGCCTGTTGTTGTTATTGATTCTATTGACTGGAGCGACATTACGGAAGCTGTTCTCGCATATGTTGATGAAGCATATCCGGATAAGCACTTTACGTTCAGGGTTAATGCCAAGAGAGCAGATAAGAATTATCCCATAGAGTCCCCTGATATGTGCTGCAAGCTCGGAGAAGCAATTCTTTACAAGTTTACCGATACAAAGGTAGACATTCACACACCTCAGGTTCTGCTTACTCTTGAGGTTAGACAGCGTGCATACATTTATTCCGAAACAATTCCCGGTGCGGGCGGCATGCCTGTAGGTACTGCAGGAAAAGCAATGCTTCTTCTTTCGGGCGGTATTGACAGTCCTGTTGCGGGATATATGGTTGCAAAGCGTGGTGTTGAAATCGAAGCAACATACTTCCATGCTCCGCCTTACACAAGTGAGCGTGCAAAACAGAAGGTTGTGGACCTTGCAAAGATTATAAGTGCTTATACAGGCCCCATAAAGCTTAATGTTGTCAATTTTACCGACATACAGCTTTACATATATGAGCAGTGCCCGCATGAGCAGCTTACGATTATCATGCGTCGTTACATGATGAAAATCGCCGAAAAGCTTGCCGAAAAAGGCAAGTGCATCGGACTTATTACAGGTGAAAGCATCGGACAGGTTGCAAGCCAGACCATGCAGAGCCTGCAGTGCACAAATGCAGTGTGCACACTTCCTGTCTACAGGCCTCTTATTGCTTTTGACAAGCAGGACATCGTAGACATTTCACAGAAGATTAATGCGTTCGAAACTTCCATACAGCCTTTTGAGGATTGCTGCACCATTTTTGTTGCAAAGCATCCTGTTACACATCCGATTCTTTCCTCCATTGAAAAGTCGGAGCTTAAGCTTACGGAAAGAATAGACGAGCTTGTTGATACAGCATTAAAGACAGTAGAAGTAATTGACTGCAGAGCATAAATGCAAAAAGAATGATTTTGCATTTTCTTTCAGAAAAACAAAAAAGGGATACCGAAGTATCCCTTTCAAAAAGCTTTGCTATTACTTTACGATGTAAGGAGCAAGAGCGTTCATGATTTCGTCGATGCCGTCGTTGCCGTGGATGCTTAAATCGATGGGCTTGGAAAGATCAAGACTGAAGATGCCCATGATGGACTTAGCATCGATAACGTATCTGCCGGAAACAAGATCGAAATCTGTATCGAACTTGGAAATCTCGTTTACGAATGATTTAACCTTGTCGATTGTGTTTAATGAAATTTTAACTGTTGCCATAATGTAATACCTCCTTCTTTAAATAACACCGTCATTTTAATATTTTTTTTCGTGAAAATCAATATACATAATTAACAAAAAGTGTGCCTGTTACCAACTGTTTTTAGGTAAAATGCACGTCATTTTAAGACATGAACTTGAAAAAGACTGACAAAATTACTATAGGTATTTTAACGCTTGGATGCAAAGTTAACGCATACGAATCCGAAGCGATGGCTACTCTTCTTAAAGAAGCCGGTATGGAGGTTGTTCCTTTTGAAGAAAAAGCCGATGTATATATTGTGAACACCTGTTCCGTAACGAATATTGCGGACAGAAAGTCAAGACAGATGCTTCACCGCGCCAAAAAGCAGAACGAAGGCGCAGCGGTAATTGCCGCCGGCTGCTACATTCAGGCACTTTCCGATGAAGAGCGTGATGCACTTGGCTTTGACGGATATATCGGCACCAATCATAAAGGTGAAGTTGTAGAAGCCGTTATGGAGGCACTTGCCGATAAGCATAACAGTCATGTGTCGGATATGACACATGAGTGCAACTACGAAGAACTTTCCCTCTCTGAAAGAGGAGAACATACACGTACATACATTAAAATTCAGGACGGATGCAATCAGTTCTGTTCCTACTGCATAATTCCTTATACGCGTGGGCGCATACGTTCCAGAGAACCGAAAGACGTTGTTTGTGAAGCAAAACGCATGACGGAGCTCGGTTATGAGGAAATAGTGCTTACAGGAATTCATCTGTCTTCCTATGAAGCGTATGGAGTAAAAGGCGGAGAAGCGTTGTTAAAGCTGATGGAAGAGCTTGCCGATATTCCGAAGCTCCGTCGCATAAGGCTCGGTTCTCTTGAGCCGAGAGTTGTTACAAAGGAATTTGCCGAAAGACTCAGCAAAAATACAAAGGTTTGTCCTCAGTTTCATCTTTCGCTTCAGTCGGGTTCGAACACCGTACTTAAGCGTATGAACAGAAAGTACACCTCAGAAGAATATGCCTTAGGCTGTGAAGCGCTGCGCGCAGTTTATGACAGGCCTGCTATTACGACAGACATTATTGTCGGTTTCCCGGGAGAAACAGAAGAAGAGTTTCTCGAAACGATGGAGTTTACAAGGAGAATTGCTTTTTCGAAAGTGCATGTGTTCAAGTATTCCAGAAGACGCGGAACGCGTGCGGACAAGATGCCGGATCAGGTGAGCGAGGCAGTGAAGAATGACAGAAGTGCGAAGCTCATTGCTCTTGAGGAAGAGCTTGGCAGAAAGTATGCGGAAAGCTTCATCGGTGAAGAACAGAACATCATCATCGAGGAAATTGCAAAAATAAACGGGAAAGACTATTATACAGGGTATAATGAGCGCTATGTGAGATGCGCTTCTGCCGATAAAAAAAGTAAAGGAACAGCAGTTTCTGTTTCGGATAATGTACTTATCCTCGAATAGAAGGGCTGTGTATTGAAGAAAGGTTTAAGAATGAAGGAACTTAACAAAGACAACAACACAAGGTTTTTCCAGGCACAGAAGGACGAAATTCCGGAGGCAAAGAACATTGTTGATGACGTTTACCGTGCTCTTACGGAGCAGGGCTACAATCCCGTCAATCAGCTTGTCGGCTACATTATGTCAGGCGACCCTACTTACATCACCGGACACAGAAATGCAAGAAGCCTTATCATGAAGGTTGAGCGTGATGAAATTCTCGAGGTTCTTCTTCAGAGCTACATCGAGAACAATTTCGGAGGAAAGAACAAGAAATGAGAATAATGGGACTTGATTTTGGCGGGGCTACGATGGGGGTTGCCATTTCAGATGAACTCCTTATTACCGCACAGCCAATCGAGACAATAAGGCGTGAAAAGGAAAACCAGCTGCGCCATACTTATCAGCGCATAGAGGAACTCATTAAGCAATATGATGTTCAGGAAATTGCGCTTGGGTACCCTATTAACATGAATGATACTATCGGTGAGAGAGCTCATGCATGCGAGAAGGTTAAGGACGATCTTGAGAGAAGAACAGGTCTTCCCGTAACTCTTGTTGATGAGCGGCTTACCACGGTTGAAGCACATCGCATTCTTGATGAAGCGGAGCTTGACTTCAAAAAGAAAGCACAGGTTGTAGATAAGATTGCGGCGTCCATAATTCTGCAGACTTATCTCCAGGAAAGGAACGAAAAAAATGGCAGATGACAGAACAGTAAAATTCATTACCGAAGACGGAGATGAGGCAATTTTCCACGTACTTGCCGACACAAAGCTTAACGGTGACAAATATCTTCTTGTTCTTGATGATATTGAGGGTGAAGACGAAGAGGCACTCATCCTTAAAGAACTTAAAGACGAAAACGATGAAATTACATATACAATAGTTGACGACGAAAGAGAACTTAGCTGTATAGCAGGTGTTTTCGAGGAGATTCTCGAAGATATCGAACTTCAGCTTTAATCTTCCTGCCGCAACAAATTAAGTTGCATTTTGGAGGACTATGAGAAAGAAAAAGAGTAAAGTTAAGGAATTACACGGAGTTAAAATCATACCTCTCGGGGGCTTAGGGCTTATAGGTATGAACATGACTGCCTTCGAATACGAAGACACGATAGTTGTTGTGGACTGCGGCATGGCATTCCCCGATGATGATATGCCGGGTATCGATTGTGTTATTCCGGACGACACATATCTTAAAGACAACATTGACAAAATCAAGGGTTTTGTCATTACGCATGCGCATGAGGACCATATCGGTGCTCTCCCTTATATTCTTAAGGACATAAATGTTCCTGTTTACGCTACAAAGCTTACTATGGGTATTATTACATACAAGCTTGAGGAACATGGTCTGTTAAAGACAACAAAGCGTAAGATAATTAAGCATGGCCAGAGCGTTAATCTTGGCTGCTTCCGTATCGAGTTTGTAAAAACAACGCATTCCATTCAGGATTGTACTGCTTTTGCAATTTATACTCCTGTCGGAACAATTATTCACACAGGCGACTTTAAGGTTGACTATACACCTGTTTTCGGTGAGCCTATCGACCTTCAGCGTTTTGCCGAAATCGGAAAGAAGGGCGTACTTGCTCTTCTTGCGGATTCTACAAATGCTTCAAAGCCCGGCTACACAATGTCCGAGAGAACTGTCGGAAAAACATTTGATACCATTTTCTCCGAAAACCCGAAGAACCGTATCATTGTTGCGACGTTCGCTTCAAACGTAGACCGTGTACAGCAGATAATCAATTCCGCAAAGAAATACAAGAGAAAAGTTGTCATTGAAGGAAGAAGCATGGTTAATGTCATTAACTGTGCGGCGGAGCTTGGATACATAGACATACCTAAAGGAATGCAGATTGATATTTCCGAGCTTAAGAACTATCCTCCGGAGAAGATTGTTCTCATTACAACAGGCAGCCAGGGTGAGTCGGCAGCGGCTCTTTCAAGAATGGCAGCGGCTGTACATAAGAAGGTTACAATAGTTCCGGGCGATGTTGTCATCCTTTCTTCAAATCCCATCCCCGGAAACGAGAAATCCGTTTCCAAAGTTATTAACGAGCTTTCCATTCTCGGCGCAAAGGTTATTTACCAGGATACGCATGTTTCCGGACATGCAAGTGCCGAAGAGCTTAAGCTTATATATGCACTTACAAAGCCTAAATATGCAATTCCCGTTCATGGTGAATACAGACACCTTTACAGCCATGCCCAGATTGCCGAAGCAATGGGCATTGAAAAGGACAATATTTTCCTTCTTAAGAACGGCGATGTACTTGAGATGGACGATGAGCAGGCACGTATTACGGGTTCGGTTCAGACCGGTGGTGTTTATGTTGACGGCCTTGGCGTAGGCGACGTAGGAAACGTTGTTCTTCGTGACAGACAGTTGCTTTCACAGAACGGTATTATTACCGTAATTGTGACACTCAACCACATTACAAACGAAGTAATTGCGGGACCTGAGCTTATCTCAAGAGGATTTGTTTATGTACGTGAGTCCGAGGACCTTATGGACGAGGCGTACGATGTTATTTGTGAAGTACTTCAGACAATATCCGCTAAGGGTATTACTGACAGAGCTAAAATGAGAAACATGATGCGTGATGCATTAAGTGATTTCGTTTGGAAGAAGACAAAACGAAATCCTATGATTCTTCCCGTTATCATGGAAGGTGATGACTGATGGCGAAGCTTCTCCGAAAGAGACAGGCCGGCGCAAATGCTGCGCTTGATGCGGTCTGGTTTATCTTTTACATAATAGTGAATATTGTGTTCTATGCGGTGGTTGCTTTCCTCATCTACAGAGCAAGTATATTTGCGTACGATTTCTGCTACCAGGTTTTCGGTGATGTTTCCGTTGACAACGATGAAGGCAGAAATGCGCAGATTACAATACAGCCCGGTGCTTCGACAATGGAGCTTGCGACGACTCTTGAAATGAACAAAATCATTATCAACCGTTACTCTTTTTACATAAGAGTCAAGCTTATGGATTCAAACATTAAGGCGGGAACGTTCATTGTTAATTCTTCCATGAACTACGATGAGATTCTGAGCGTTATTACGGACAGCAACAACTCGCTGGATACCGGAGGCTGAAATGATTGTTGACGAGAGAATTACAGATTACATTGCATCTCTTGAAACGGAGCTTCCCGACGGGCTTAAAGAACTTGAAAAGCATGCAAAGGAAACAGGAGTGCCCATTATCCGCAAGGACACACAGAGTCTGTTAAGGGTGCTTATAGAGCTTACAAATCCCGAAAGTATTTTGGAAATCGGTGCCGCAATAGGGTTTTCAGCATCTCTTATGGCAGAATATATGCCGCCGGAATGTAAGCTGACAACGATTGAAAAGGTCGAGATGAGGCTTGTGGAAGCACGAGAGAATCTTAAAAAGATTAATCGTGCTGATGATGTTACTCTGATTGAGGCAGATGCGGCAGAGGCACTTGAGAAAATGTGCAATGAGGGAAAGAAGTTTGACTTTATCTTTCTCGACGCCGCTAAGGGACAGTATCCCGCATTCCTTAAGAGCATCATTCCGATGATGAAAAAAGGAAGTCTTCTTGTTACGGACAATGTCCTTCAGGAAGGTTCAATAATTGATTCAAAGTTTGTGATTGAGCGCAGGGACCGCACAATCCACATGCGGATGAGAGATTATCTCTACGAAATTAAGCATAACAGACTGCTGACAACCTCTGTCCTTTCCGTGGGAGACGGTATGGCACTTTCTGTAAGGAACAATAATGACTGATTTTTACTCACAAAAGAAAAAGCCTGAGCTTCTTATGCCGGCCTCCTGCCCGGAAGTGCTTCGTACCGCTGTGCTTTACGGTGCGGACGCCATTTATATCGGTGGTGAGATGTACGGCCTCAGGGCAAAGGCAAAGAATTTTACAAAGGATGATATGGCAGATTCCATAATCTTTGCCCATGAACATGGAAAAAAGGTTTATGTAACCGCCAATATCACCGCACATAACCGCGATTTGGAGGGTGTGAAGGAATACTTTAAAGAGCTTTCTTCGCTCCGCGTTCTTCCCGACGGGACGGTTGTACGTCCTGACGGACTCATTATTTCCGATCCCGGTGTTTTTGAACTGGCTAAGGAGTTTGCACCTGACATTGAGAAACACATAAGCACTCAGGCAAACAATGTAAACTACCTGACATACCGATTCTGGCAGAAGCAGGGAGCAACCCGTGTTGTTTCGGCCAGAGAGCTTTCAATCGAGGAAATAAAGGAGCTTAGGGCAAACATTCCGGAGGACCTTGAGATTGAAACCTTTATTCACGGGGCGATGTGCATTTCCTATTCGGGAAGATGCCTTCTTTCCAACTATTTCACAGGAAGAGATGCAAACCTTGGTGCATGCACACACCCTTGCAGGTGGAAGTACTACATTTCAGAGGAAACAAGGCCAGGAGAGTATCTCCCCGTCTTTGAAAATGACAGGGGAACATATATTTTCAACTCCAAGGACCTCTGCATGATTGAGCATATTCCTGAACTTGTTGATGCCGGAATAAACTCCTTCAAGGTCGAAGGAAGAATGAAAACAGCTCTTTATGTTGCGGCTGTTGCACGCACATACAGGCAGGCTATAGATGACTACTTTGAAAGCCTCGAAAAGTATATGTCCAATATGGATATGTACCGTGAGGAGATTGCAAAGTGTACATACAGAAATTTCACTACAGGCTTTTTCTTTAACAGGCCTGACAGTGATGCACAGATTTACGATAACAATGTTTATGTTAAGGACTATACATATCTTGGTATGCCGCACGATATTGAGGGCGGATATGCACTGATGGAGCAGAAAAACAAGTTCTGTGTCGGGGATGTTGTCGAGATTATGAGGCCCGATGGCACAAACACATCCTCGAAGGTGCTTGAAATTACAGACGCTGATGGCAATCAGATGCCGTCATGCCCGCACGCTTCGCAGGAAATCAGAGTTAAATTTTCGGAAATGCCAAATGTTTTCGAAATAATTAGATGCAGGAAGGAAGATTAAGACTATGAAGGACAACAACAAGTACTTCAAAACCGGCTTGATGATATTTTCGGTACTCACCGCCGCCATATTGGTATTCTTCATAATCTTTAACCTTTCAAGTATACTGGTTTTCCTTGGAAAGATTGTTCACATTCTTTCACCGGTTATTATCGGTGTTGTTGTTGCATACCTTCTTAATCCTATTGTAAATGCTCTTGAGTCGGCGTTTCTTGGACTTTTTTCACATTTTAAGCTGTCCATGAGAACGAGAAAGAAGCTTTCAAAGGGTATTGCGATTACCATTACAATGATTGCGTTTATAGCACTTGTTACTGTGCTCATAAGCTTTGTAATGCCCGAACTTATTGACTGCTTTGAAACTCTCGCAGACAACATTTCAAGCTATGTAAATATCGTTTACGATTATATTTATACTAACATTATCGAAAACTACATTTACAATACCTTTGATGAGTATCCTGACATCAGAGATACAGTCGATCAGATGTTCGGCTCTTCATCATCCTCGATCATTAACTGGTTTACGGTTGATTTAAAGAGCGGAGTTTCAAATGTTGTCGGAAAGACCTTCTCAGGTATTGTCGGAACAGTTAAGGGCCTTATCAATACACTCCTCGGCCTTTGCGTATCCGTATATCTTCTTGCAACAAAGAGCAGCCTCCTTGGACAGGCGAAGAAGCTTTTGTTCTCAAGATTCAAGAAGGAGAATGTTAACGTTTTCCTGGCTGTTTGCCGTCAGGTAGACAGCATTTTCGGAGGTTTCATTTCCGGTAAGCTCCTTGATTCTCTTATTATCGGAATCCTCTGTTTTATCGGCGTGTCCATATTTGATATGCCCTATAAGATTCTGCTTTCCGTTGTAATCGGTGTAACGAATGTTATTCCGATTTTCGGCCCCTGGATCGGTGCTGTACCCTGTACACTCCTTGTTCTTATTGCAGACCCGCAGAAAGCATTGATTTTTGCCATTTTCATACTTATATTGCAGCAGTTTGACGGTAACATCCTTGGACCTAACATACTTGGTGATTCCACCGGCCTTTCTGCTTTCTGGGTTGTTGTAGCCATTACCCTTGGCGGCGGTCTTTTCGGAGTTGTTGGTATGCTCCTCGGCGTTCCGACGTTTGCTACGATATATTTCCTCATAAAGACTTATACCGAGTTCAGACTGAAACAGAAGAGTATGCCTATTCAGTCGGTATCATATACACGAATAAAACGTATAGATCCCGAATCCAGCAATGCGGAATTCCTTGATACTTCTCTTTCCAAACGCGAGAGAAGAAAACAGGGTATAAATGAAAAGGAAGTTTCCGAGGAAATCGAGATTGCCGCAAGAATGTCAAGGCAGAATCGTGAAGAAAGAAAAAATATGAAGGACAGCATTAAGGACAATGAAAGCGAAATTACAAAAATTGATTAACAACGAAATTATTATGTACCTCTTTTTCGGAGGTCTGACAACCGCAGTAAACTGGGTTGTTTACAGGCTCTGCGACATGTGGATTTCCGGTGGCAAGGCAGCCTCCGAAGTGGTATATGAAAGTGCGCTTGATCAGTCATTACATACATTTTTGGATAAAGGTCTGGCAGGCATTATTGCGTGGGTTGCTGCAGTAGCGTTTGCCTATGTTACAAACAGAGCATTCGTATTTAAAGAAAAGGCACAGGGCGCAAAGGGCGTTGCAATCGAATGCGGGAAGTTCGTAGGAGCAAGAGTGTTTACCGGTGTTATTGAAATACTCGGTGTTCCTGCGCTTATTGTACTTGGCCTCTCCGCAAAGCTTTTCGGTATGGATGTTGCAAAGCTTTTGGTCAGCGTTATCGTAATTGTACTCAATTATATTTTCAGTAAGCTCTTTGTGTTTAAGGCAAAGAAAGTAAAGAAGGAAGAAACATGTACGAAATAAAAGGAATAGTAACCCTTAAAAGGGGTGAAGGCAGAACACTTAATGCAGGCGGCCTTTGGGTTTATGACAATGAAATCGAATCCATCACCGGCAATATTACCGATGGCGATCTTGTTGTTGTACGTGCCAATAACGGCTTTTCTCTTGGGACAGGCTACATTAACAGAAAGTCAAAAATAACCGTCAGACTGCTCACACGTAACACAGAGGAGGAGATTGACGGCTCCTTTTTTGAAAAAAGAGTGCGCGACTGCTGGGAATATCGTAAAAAAGTAGTTGATACTTCTTCCTGCAGGCTTGTGTTCGGAGAAGCAGATTATCTTCCCGGACTTGTTATTGACAAGTTCTCGGATGTGCTTGTTGTTCAGAGCCTTGCACTCGGTATCGACCGTTACAAAGAAGTTATCGTTGACGCATTAAAGAAGGTTCTTGCGGAAGACGGTATAAGCATTCGCGGTGCCTATGAGCGAAGCGACGCAAAGGTCAGGGAACTTGAAGGCCTTGAGAGAGTAAAGGGCTTTATCGGACCTGAATTTGATACAAATGTACAGATTGTCGAGAATGGTGTTAAGTACATTGTAGATGTAAAGGAGGGCCAGAAGACAGGCTTCTTCCTTGACCAGAAGTACAATCGTCTAGCCATTCAGAAGCTCTGCAAAGGTGCGGACGTCCTTGACTGTTTCACGCACACAGGCTCTTTTGCACTTAATGCAGGTATTGCAGGAGCTGCACGCGTTACAGGTGTTGACGCATCTGAGCTCGCCGTTAACCAGGCAACGGAAAATGCAGCACTTAACGGACTCTCAGATACTGTAAAGTTCGAGTGCGCCGACGTTCTTGATCTTCTTCCCAAGCTTAACGAAGAAGGAAAGAAGTTTGATGTTGTAATTCTTGACCCTCCTGCTTTTACAAAGTCACGTGACTCTGTAAAGAAGGCTATGAAGGGCTACAGGGAAATAAATATGCAGGGCCTTAAGCTTGTTAAAGACGGTGGCTTCCTTGCAACATGTTCATGCTCGCACTTTATGACGCCTGAACTTTTTTCCGAAGTTATTGCCCAGGCAGCAAAGAGTGTGCACAAGCGTCTCCGCCAGGTTGAGTACCGTACACAGGCGCCCGATCATCCGATTGCATGGAGCGCAGAAGAAAGTTATTACTTGAAGTTTTACATCTTCCAGGTGTGTGAGGAGAAATAAAATGGGACACAGTAAAATTGATGAAAACGTAGTAATGCAGTTTTATCTTGATCAGCTTGCTGAAAACAAGATAGTTTTCCTGGCAGAGAAGCCTGCTCAGAAGGAACGTATTGCGGAATTCATAAGGAAGCTTATGGATGCGGCAACCATGAACCGCAAGATACAGGTGGCCGTTAATCTCTGGAAAGAGCTGTTTGACGCATCAATGTCGTACATTAATCCGAATAAACAGGGTTACGATAAAATCTTATCTTACTTTGATTCTTATGTAGAGTTTGAGGAACTTATTTTTGCCTCGGATTCCTTCTACAGAGACCATACTTTGCATTGCCTCTGGGTATATTTCCTCGGAGAGTACATTAGAAGAAACGAAGAGTTTGCCCCGCTTTTTGAGACGTTCGATGCGGAAAACAATTCTTTCGATTTGTATGGTGAGCTTTTCAAATATTCCGAGTCTACCGGCTTAAAGGAGTATGCAGAATTCTCAGACGGCCTCGGTGTTATGAAAAAAGTGTATGAGCAGGACGAAGCTTCCAGATGTGTTACATCACTTTGCCATGATCTCGGATACCCGATTAAAAAGGTTGAAAAGATAAACAAGAGCATAGCAAAAGTGCTTCCGGCTTTTGCAATTAATAACAGCAGTGGCTTTAATTTTGAATATAACAACATTCAGCAGGATTACATTCGTTCGTTTGTTGACTTTATTTCCAGACATTACAGCGGAAATCTGAAATGGGAATTGGATGATGTTGAAACTTCAATTACCGAAGATGAGCTGAGAAGCATTTTTGTGCTTGAAGAGGGTAGCAACGTTGTTGGCCTGAATACAGATGCTCTTCATAAGCTTGATAAGAATGAACTTGCAAAGCTTATGAAGCATATCAGTTTTAAGGCGTTCTTTTCAAAGGATCAGGGCACATATTTAAAACTTGCAAATGACTTTGAGCAGTATGAACATGGAATTATGAGCTCTTTCCTTCTGTTCAAAAACCTTGAAGCATTTACCAATATAAGTTTTGATGACATCACAAATGAACTTAACATTTCGAATATCACATATACTTCGAGAATGCTTACAAACTGCTATATTTTAAGTTCAATTGCCCTGCATACAAACAACGCATTCAAAATCCAGAACATAGATTTTACGTCATTTCTTACATTTGTTGATGAACTCGAAGAATTCTCACGTATTTCGCGTGCAAGCCAGAACAGAGAATACGTTGAAGAGTTCTGCGATTCCACAATTTACATGGAAGACGGCTGGTTTAACGTTATTTTTGAGTTTAACAACGCTAACCTTGATAACTTAAATCCTGAGAAGGCATTTAAGGGCAGATGTAAGAGATTTTTGTCTTTGTTCGATATTCCGAAAATGGATGACAAGCTTAAAATCAGACTTCAGTGTGTTGGAAAGCTGCCTACGGACCAAAACACATATATGCTTGAAGTAGCCAGAAACCATGTTGATGTTTCAATTAACGGGGAATCCGTGGACATTCCGAAGTACCTTAAATCCAACCAGTTTTATACTAAAGAAGAGTATGAAAGGATATAATTTTATGAGAAAAAAAGGCTTTTGGGTTACAACGCTTTTAGTTTTAGCGCTTATGCTTACCGCCTGTGATGAAGCACCTGTTACAAGCACCGGTACAGGGAAAAACAGCAATAGTGAGTCTTCGGTAACGGATACTTCGAAGAAGCAGGACAGCAAGGAAGAAGCCGAGTATCAGAAAAATGAAGAAGATACAGTAAAGACGGAAAAAATTGAAAAGGAAGAAGACGGCGAGTACGCTGTGGACTTCACGCCTGCGCCCACAAGCACCCCAACACCGACGGCAACCTCAGCACCTGAAAAGAAAGTGTGGAAAGGAGAGGCTCCGTCGCTTAATGACAGGTGGATAGGATATTATTACAGCACAAAAGAGACCACTGATGGAACGGAGGCGTTTGTCCTCATTCTTGAACATAATTTTTCAAAGTCCAGTGGTGAAGGATATTTCCAGGCACAGTATCAATATGTTTATTTTGAAAATGGTGTGGAAGAACTTATGTCATCTAATCAAATGCAATATGGCTCTTTTGACGAGGCCGGCGGAGCAGGATGGTTCCAGGATTATACTTTCTGTAGTGGACCGGATGATATGCCGGATATCACAAAGGCCGCTATGTATTTTCACGGGGACACGGTTGAATTCGGCTTCTACGATTACGACTATACTACAATTACTCTTTCTCCCTTGTACCTCATGGATTTGTCTTATTACTAAAATGTGTTGTAGCAGGTGAAAAACTAATGAATGTAAAAAGCCCCGCTTTATGTGGGGCTTTTTGAGTGAATGGTTAAATCTCCTGATTTTCATTGTTTGTGGGAGTAGTACTGCCCAGCTGATAAAAAGCTTTACTTGAGGAACGAAGGTAAATCAGATATATGATATCCCAGACAAGGGGCAGAATAGTACTGACGATATAAAGAGTAACATACAGGATGCGCATGCCCGAGGGATTGGATAGCAGAGACTTGGTAGCAATATAATTAATAAATTCTATGATGAGTTTTAAGATAATAAGGACAAGGCGCAACTTCCAGGTGAGAGTACCTAAAGCTGTGAGACTATTATTTCCGTTCTTTTCAAGTTCTGCGATTGTTGTTCTGCAAATATATATAACTATATATACACTGACAATAGCTATTATAAATTCCATAAGAGTAGGGGCAACACCCAGTGTTTTCAGAAGCCGCGGGATTAGTATAATAGGCACAAGGAAAAACGGAGTTCGATCTCCTATGTTTGAAGAAATAAAACAAATACCGACTATATACAGGATATCACATATTAAGTAGCCAAATATTGATATAAGAGCGTAGTCACTAGGATTCAACAGTAGCCAGATAATGAGCACCAAAGAAAGAAGAACTTGGGCAATATTACTAAAGAACATCATAGAAAGCCCTTTTGATACTTTTAAATACATAAAATTAAACCTCCCCTTTTGTTGATAACAGTATACCATTGTTTGTATATGATTGAAAGAGATTTTTAAAAAGTATTGACAAAGGAAAATCATTGGGGTAATATTCACACAATATTTTGAAAGGAAAGCAATATAATGTTCAAGCATGTAGTCGAAAATACAAACATAATTACAAGATCTATTCGCACTAATAACGTGAATAGATTTAATGTTATATTTAAATCGGCTATCGGTAAAAGATGACTTCAGACTATATGTACTTGTGTATATGCTGACCACTTACTTTTCCGGTAAGTGGTCTTTCTTTATTCTTTTACAGAGGAAGAAGACTAAAAGAAACGGGATTAAAGTTTAAGGTGGAGATTATGAAAAAGGATGAAAAACTTTCGTTCGGACGGACATTGTCCAACGACTTGTATGCAATCAAATTAGGCGCCAAGTATTCGGTGCCGACGGTTGTGTGCTCGTTTTTAACAAAGTGTATAGCATACTTCGAGTGGGTGTTTTACGATGCTATTTTTATAAGAAAAATCGTTGACGCACTTGATACGAATGCAAATACAAATGAAATATTCAAATTTATAGCTATTTCCTGCGTGGTTTTTGCTTCGACAGGTTTCCTTTACAGGTGGTTTGCAACAGTAGTATTTCCTCTGGAAGAGACAAAGCTTTTCGGCGGAATATACAAACAGCTTTATCGCAAGGCCTCCAATGTAGAATTGAAGTGTTATGAAGATTCGGACTTTTATAACCGTTACACAATGGCATGTGATAAGGCGGTTGAAAAAATTTCGCAGATTATTATGAGCTTTTTCGGTATGCTTATCGGAGCAGTGTCAGCGGGAGTTGTTTTCAAATTTATGTTTGATATTGACCCGTATTCGGTGCTTTTTATTCTTGCCCCTCTGATTGGCAATTTCCTTTTCGGAAACTTAAAAAATAAGGCTGAATATGCACGTTATCAGGAGCAGGCACCAAATGACAAGGTGCTGAATTATGTAAACAGGGCTATGTATCTGCCCGACTATGCAAAAGAACTGCGGCTATTTAAGGTGTTTACGCTGCTTGACAGGCAGTACAGGACAGCTACCGACAATAATGTGAAGGTTGCTTCAAAGTACGCCTTCCAAAATGCTCATCTGAACTTCTGGCGCATAACATTTACCTTCTCGATTATATTTGAGGGTATGATGGCGTACGGTATATATCTTTTTGCCGTAAAGGGCTCGATTTCTCTTGCACAGCTTACCGTAATGACATCCATGATGGTTTCGATGACATGGATACTCATTGACCTGTTTGATGACATTATGGTCATTATCAAAAACGGTATTTTTGTCAATAACCTGCGCGGATTCATTGAATACAAGGAAGAAATCCCCGAGGATCAAGACGGGGTCATGCCCGGTGACTTTGAAACACTTGAATTTGATAATGTCTGTTTCTCCTACAAAGACGAAGAAACAATCAAAAACCTTTCCTTTACGATTAAGAAAGGGCAGAAGATTGCTCTTGTCGGACATAATGGTGCAGGCAAAACGACCATCATTAAGCTGCTGCTCCGTCTGTATGACCCTACAAGCGGTGTTATAAGGCTGAACGGGACAGACATCAGGGAATACAATCTTCATGCTTACAGAGAATTGTTTGCAACTACATTCCAGGACTTTGCAATATTCGGGATGTCCGTCAGGGACAATGTTCTTATGGGACGGAAATTTGAAAATCCCGACGAAGTCGCAAAGGAAGCTCTCAAAAAAGCAGGTGTGTGGGAAGTCGTTGAAAATATGGCAAACGGCCTCGACACAATAATGACAAAAGAATTTGACGAGAAGGGCGCCATTCTTTCGGGCGGACAAAGTCAGAAACTGGCCGTTTCAAGAACATTTGCACAGCCTGCGCCTGTTAAGATTTTTGATGAGCCTTCGAGTGCGCTCGACCCGATAGCAGAGTATGATCTCTTTAAAAATATTATGACGGAAGCCGATGGGCATACGCTCATATTCATATCGCATCGTTTATCTTCGGTTAAAAACTGCGATGAAGTATTTATGCTTGAAAACGGTACTTTAATTGAGTGCGGAACACATTCCGAGCTTGCAAAGGCCGGCGGACATTACGCAGAAATGTACAAGAAGCAGGCTATGAACTACCTTGCCATTACCGATGAAACGGAGGTGGTTCTGTAATGTTTGGAAAAAAGAAAAAAGATGAAACAACTCAGTCTGTAAAGACAGTCATTTCCAATAACTGGTTCTTAATTAAGCTTTGTATTTCTGCTTCACCGGCGTATGTTATTTTCCCGGTACTTGATGCAGTCCGCAACCAGGTTTCAATTTATTTTGAGCACACTGTCGGAATCGGTTATGTTCTGGAGGCTGCGGAATTCGGATATCCCTTCAGAAAGGTTGCACTTGTAATACTCATTCTGTTTCTTGCAATTACCGCAGGAATGGTATTTACCGTGTGGGCCGGCGATTATGTACAGGAAAAGAACAGGCCGAAGGTGCGCGAGAAGATTAAGCTCATGCTCTATGAAAAGGCGCAGGAACTTGACCTTGAGTGCTATGACAACCCTAAGTATTACGATGAGATGGTTCTTGCAATTTCTGAGGTTGATAATCAGATTGAGCGATGCGTTACGTTCCTTAAGAATCTTCTGTCGGGACTCGCTACATTCATTACTTCGCTTTATTACTTTTTTCACAGGGACAAGCTGTCAATTCTGTTTGCCGTGCTGTCTTTCATTCTGACTTATATTTTTACTTTGATGGTGAATAAGGTAAGCTTCAAAATCAGGGTGGAAAGAAACCCTCATGAGCGTGAACGTGAGTATGTAAAGCGTGTGTTCTACCTTCCGGACTATGCGAAGGAAATGAGACTGAATCCGAAAGTAAACGACCTGATGATGGAACGTTTCGACAAGGCAAACAAGGATGTTTATGATGCACAGAAGAAATATGCATATAAGCATTTCAGGCTTGCATATTTGCGAAATTATATAAGCAATGCATTTGTAAGTGACGTGCTTTATATTTCCTACCTCGTATTTCTGGCAGGTATCCGTCATGCATTATCCTTCAGCGCGGTTGCAATACTCTTTAACAACTTTGCACGTTTGAAGAGGAGCCTTTCGGTATTTACCGAGACGTATCCTTATGCTGCGGAGACAAGCTTGTACGTTTCCAAGATACGTAAATTCCTTGAATACGATAAGAAGATAGTAGCCGAGGGTGAGCTTGTGCCCGCGGAAGGAGAGTCAAGAAGACTGGAAGTTGAGCATCTGAACTTCTCTTACAGCGAGGATACTGCGCCTATTCTGAACGATATTTCAATGACGATTAATCCCGGAGAGAAGATCGCTTTGGTCGGATATAACGGCGCGGGAAAGACAACCTTTGTTAAGCTTCTTATGCGTCTGTACGATCCGAATTCGGGAGAGATTAGGCTGGATGGTAACAATATACGTCAGTACGATGTTGAAAAATACAGGAATGCCATTGGTGTTGTTTTCCAGGATTTTCATATTTTTGCGGGTAATGTTGCCGATAATGTAATTATGAATGGCAAATCGGACTATGACGAGTCGGCTGTTAAAGAAGCCCTTAGTGAGAGCGGTCTTTTACCGCGTATTGAGGAAATGGAAACAGTGCTTGAGACTCAGCTCACTACGGAAATTATGGAAAAGGGCATTAACCTTTCAGGTGGTGAAGCGCAGAAACTTGCTATAAGCCGTGTATTCTATCAGCAGGCAGGGCTTATGATTCTGGATGAGCCTTCGAGTGCGCTGGACCCTATCGCAGAGTATCAGCTTAATCATGCGATGATTGAAGCAACAAAAGACAAAACGGTTATATTTATTTCGCACCGCCTTTCGACAACAAGGCTTGCAGACCGAATAATAATGCTTGAAAACGGACGTATTGTTGAGAGTGGTACGCACGATGAACTCCTTGCAAAGAACGGAAAGTATGCACAAATGTGGAAAGTCCAGGCGGGTGCATATTGCTAGTACGGCATGATGTACAGTAGGAGGTAGAGCAGGGGGGACAGAAAAATATGATTTCTTTCCGTTTACATGCGGATACATGGAAAAAACTCTGTAGCAGGCAATTCCAATTGGGAATATGGGTAGGATGTTATAGCATTGGAAGGACACTTACATGAAATTTGAAAATAAAACAGTAATATTAAAGGACGGACGGGAGTGCATACTTAAGCCAACTACGGCGGAGTATTCTCAGGAGATGATTGATTACTTGAAACTGACTGCAACAGAAACCCCATTCTTACTGAGATATCCCGATGAGGTTACATATTCACTTGAGCAGGAAAAGGAAATCCTTACAAGGCTCTATGAAGACCCGAAATCAGTTATGATGCTTGCGGTTGTAGATGGTAAGGTTGCCGGCAACAGCAGCATCAGCGGAATTGGTTTTAAACGCCGCATTCTTCACAGATGCAGCCTTGCAATTGCTCTCAAGATGGAATTCTGGGGGCTTGGCATCGGAAGGGCAATGATAAATTATATGTGCGATCTTGCAAAGGAAATCGGCTACGAACAGGTGGAATTGGAGTATGTCGAGGGCAATGAGCAGGCAAAGGCTTTGTACGAAAAATGCGGGTTTGTTGAGACCGGCAGACGCATTAAAGCAATGAAGTATGATGACGGAACATACAGGGACGAATTCTTAATGAGCAAGGAACTTTAAAAAAATCAAGGTTGCTATGAGGATGAGTTCCTGATGAGTTGGGAACTGCAAATGGTCCGGAAATCTACGAAATAAGAAGTCATAAGATGAACGTTATTTGGAAAAAACAACGTTGAATTCGCGGATACAACAATATAATTTATTGAAAAGAGAATTATAATGGATTTGTTGTAGCAATGATGCTGCAAATACGGTATCCATATTTGCGAAAGGGAAAAAAGGAACTATGGCTTTTGATTTGAACAAAGAAATCAGTGAAGCAATCTGTGCAGGTGAGGCGGCTCTCAGAAGCCTTAACGATGCTCAAAACCAGCTTAATAAAGCGAAAGGCTGGGGTGTTGTTGATATTCTTGGAGGAGGACTCCTTACAGACCTGATAAAACATTCGAAGATTGACAATGCTAAGCAATGTATGAATGATGCCAAAAGAAAACTTGCCAAATTCAGAAAGGAACTTGATGATATTGATGATTATATTCCTAATCTGGATGTGGGCAGCTTCTATACGTTTGCTGATTTCTTTTTTGACGGACTTCTTGCAGATATACTGATGCAGTCGAAAATATCGGAGGCATGCAGGCAAGTTGATGACGCAATTTACCGTGTAAATACAATTCTGGAAAGACTGCGCATGGAAGAAGAAAACTGGTAATCTTCAGTTGAACTCTGTGACATGCTTACGCATCCAAAGCGGGAAGTGACTACGCTGGCAAACATAGTTTTCGCGTTCTTTGATGGCAATTGATTCGAAGTACGTTTTCCATAGATTAATAAAAATATCGTGAGATTCGGAAGCCTCTGCTAATTCAGAGGCTTCTTTTTCTGTTAAGTAACGGAGGTAGTAGTCGGAATTCTGAGGATGAACTGCTGCTATGTTACGGACTTTGTCTATGATTATCCAATACTCTGAGGGCATACGGTCACAAAAGTGAGGCGCAACCATCATAATTACGTCTGATTTAGGCTCAAAATGAGCGATGTATACTTGATTGTCAACAGACGCAAAACGCATGAACTCAAGAGAATGATAGGCTTCGTTGCCGACACGTTTGGCAATTTTTTGCATACGGATTATTACAGAATCCTGAAGCAGGTTAACAATATCGGGACCTGTATGAAATGCTTTTACAAGAAAACGGTATATGAGATCAAGTTTATCAGGCTCTTCGGAACATGAAACATTGTACAAAAGGCGGAAACATTCGTGGGAAAGCTTTTTCTTCACGGAGGTAACAACGCTTTCGGCTTTCCTTTCGTCCGGCTCGATATGAATGTAGTCCATAAAAAGCTCGGGCTCGGTGACAGGCTCGAGCACCAGTAAGACATTGCTGTGGCCAAGCTTTGAAGCCCATGCATCATATATACACGTCATCATGGATGTGAAATCATTGTTGCAGGTGAAAACTGTCATCTGATATTAACTCCTTGCATCTCAAAAAGAGACATTTGGTGATACTGCTCGTTGCTGTGGGCAATCTGCCAGTTGTCTTTATACTCCAGTGAAGTCAGCTGACCGAGAATATAATTCTCTTCAATGCGGGTGCGGAACATCATACGGCCGTTACAAGTGATGAAGTAATGGGCACGTTTTAGGACAACGCCCATTTTCTTGAGTGTTTCGAAGTCGAGATGACCGTAGCGGCGGGAGCTGACAATACGCTTTGCTGAGGTGGGACCTATGCCGGGAACACGAAGAAGGTGTTCGTAATCCGCACGTTCCACTTCAACGGGGAAGTCACCAAGATGGCGCAGTGCCCAGTCACATTTCGGATCAATGCGCTCATCAAAGTTCGGCCTGTCTTCTGAAAGAAGTTCGTTTGCATGAAAACCGTACTGACGCATAAGGAAATCAGCCTGGTACAGACGGTGTTCACGCAGGAGCGGAGGGGGCGTACCAAGCGGTGGAAGATTGGAATCGTCATTTAAGGGAATGTATGCGGAATAAAAGACTCTGCGAAGGTCGTAAGTAGTGTACAGAGCCTGTGTTGTCTGAATGAGATTCAGGTCGGTTTCATCGGTGGCACCTATAATCATTTGTGTGCTTTGACCTCCGGGTGCAAAAGGCCTGTAAACCTTGTCTGCTTTTGAGAGAACTGCTTCACGACCTGGAAGGACAAGACCGAGTGAAGCTGCAGGAAGCTGTGAACCGAGGCCCAGTGTGTCCTTTTGTTCTATTGATTTAGCATTAAAAATGCTGTTTGGAAGGTAGTCGTTCTGACGTGCGCGTTCAAACTTTGAATCTTTACCTATGGCAAGCCTGTGTGAGGAAATAGTGCTTGTAATCTTGCTCATAGGATTGAGTATTGTTTTAAAAGATTTGTTTGGAGCAAGCTTTTTAAGTGATTCGACTGTGGGAAGCTCCATATTTACACTTATTCTGTCAGCAAGATAACCTGCAACCGCAAGAATGTCGTCCGAAGCACCCGGTATTGTTTTTATGTGGATGTAACCGTTGAAGTGGTATTTGGTGCGGAGAAGGAGCAGGGTATCACACATAAGTTCCATTGTGTGGCTTGGACTGTCAACAACACCGGAGGACAGGAAGAGGCCTTCGATGTAGTTCCTCTTGTAGAACTCTATGACAAGCTGACAGAGCTCATCCGGCTCGAAGGTGGCACGGGGAATGTCGTTTGAGGCACGGTTTTGGCAGTATTTGCAGTCATAGACGCAATGATTGGACATGAGTATTTTGAGAAGGGAGATGCAACGTCCATCAGCGGCAAAACTGTGACAAATTCCACAAGCACGTGCATTACCGAGCATTCCGTCTTTTCCGCTTCTGTCAACACCGCTGGAGGTGCATGCAACGTCATACTTGGCAGCATCGGCCAGAATGTGCACTTTGGCCATAGTGCTTTCGCTTATTGATGAGGTAATGATTTCGTCCATTGATTAAAGAACCTTTCCAAAAACTATTAAATCCGAGTCGGTGCATACCGGGATGGGAGAGTAAGCTTTATTAAGGGAAAGAAGATTAACTCCGTTTTTTGTTTTCTGAAGCTTCTTGCAGTATGCGTTACCGTCAAGAAGGAAAATGCCGATTTCGCCGTTATTGAGCGTATTCTGTTCCTTGACCCAGACTGTCTGACCTGAAGTAAACATGGGCTCCATACTGTCACCTGAAATCTTTACACCAAAGGAGGCGCTTTCAGGAATGCTTTCGGTGCGTTCAACTTCTTCATATGTGCTTTCTTCAAGGAAGTTACCTGTGCCTGCGGAAACAGGCATGTCGTAAAGTCTGATGAAACGACGTGAAGTGACGGGCGTGATGACAGAGGTGTGGCTGAAACGGGAATCCTGCAGGAGAAAGCCGATGTATTCTTCGACACGTGCTTTACCGAGTGCATTTAGACCTTCTGTAATGGTATCCTTTGAAAAAGGATTTGTTCCGTAAAGCTCCTCGTAAATATCTTTTATTCTGAAAATGCTGCAAAGTTCAAAAAAAGTGTCAACGGGCGGATTTGTCTGACCGCTTTCCCATGCTGAAACCGCTTTGCCGGATATGTTGAACCCGTTATTTTTAAGGACGGAAGCCAGCTCCTGCTGTGTCATGTTATTTTGTTTACGATATTTGGAAATGATTGAACCGAAAGAATTCATTTTGACCTCCGAATGTCTATTTACAATGGGAATAATCTATTTGTAATAGAATGATACTATATTTTATGGAATTTTGCAATGCTTTTTTCGTAGAGTAACATATGAACCTAACCTTGCGTGCAGTTCGGGGTAGACAAATCATTATTTTTGTGGTAAAAATTGAATGTTGTTTTGCACTTTAAAGCGTTGAAACGACAAAGAAAGTATATTGGAGGGTTTTATGAAGGAAAGAGAAAAGTTCTCTTCGAGACTTGGTTTTATTTTGATATCAGCAGGCTGTGCCATCGGCCTCGGCAACGTTTATCGTTTCCCCATTTGGACAGGTGCTTACGGTGGTTCGGCATTTGTTCTTATCTACATTTTATTCCTGATTCTTCTTGGTCTGCCTGTTATGCTTGCAGAGCTTTCTGTCGGAAGAAAGAGCCAGAGAAGTATTGCATCGTCATTTGATGTACTTGAAAAGAAAGGTCAGAAGTGGCATCTGACAAAATACCTCGGTATTGCCGGCAACTATCTTCTTATGATGTTCTATACATGCATTTCCGGCTGGATGGTTATTTATTTTGTTAAGTATGTCAGCGGCTCGATTCTTGAATATAAGACAGCCGATGAACTTGGAAATGTTTTTGGCGGTATTGTATCCGATCCGGGCATTAATATCGGTTTCACCTTTGGTGTTATTGCACTTTGTTTCCTTATTTGCTCCCTTGGCCTTCAGAAGGGTGTTGAGAAGATTACAAAGGTAATGATGGTTTCTCTTCTTGCTCTTATGCTTTTCCTTGCAATCTATTCCCTTACACTTTCAAACGCAGGTGCGGGCATGAAATTCTATCTTGTTCCTTCGCTTGACGGTTTTAAGGAATATGGTTTCTGGACGGTTACTTCCGCTGCTCTCGGACAGGCTTTCTTCACATTGAGCCTTGGTATCGGTTCAATTGCTATCTTCGGTAGCTACATCGACAAGAGCAGAAGACTTACAGGTGAAGCAATTACTATCATCAGCCTTGATACTTTTGTTGCTCTTATGAGCGGTGTTATCATTTTCCCCGCATGCTTCACATTTAACGGTGGAAAGACTGTCGAAGACGCCGGTTCTGTAGGCGCGGGCTTCCTGTTTACAACACTTTCGTCCATTTTCAACAATATGAAGGGCGGCAGAATCATAGGTGCGCTTTTCTTCCTGTTTATGATTTTCGCAGCACTTTCCACAGTTATTGCTGTATTTGAAAACATCGTTTCCTTCTGGCTTGAGCTTACAAAGCTTAACAGAAGACAGGTTTCAATCATAAACATCGTGCTCATGTGCGTTCTTGCACTTCCCGCAATACTCGGAAACAACGTTTGGAGCTCGGTAACAATTGCCGGCAAGGGCTTTATGGATTTGGAAGATTACATTGTTTCAAATGTTCTTCTTCCTGTGGGCAGCCTTATTTACGTTCTTTTCTGCGGACATAAGTTCGGCATCGGTTATGATGCTTTTGACGAGGAAATGAACACCGGTAAGGGAATAAAGATGGGCAAATGGCTTAAGCCTTATTTCAGATTTGTACTTCCTTTAATCATTATTGTTGTTCTTGTTATGAGCGTTCTCAAGTAAACATTAATCGCTACTGATTGTTTGAATAATATTTGACCAATTTATATTTCAAGGTCGGCGTGAACTTGATATGTGCCCGGGATTTCGGGTACCTATCAACCATGCCGGCCCTTTTATTTTTGCTTGAGTTAGATGAAACTCCGTAATTACCTTCTTTTTTGATGAATATTGTAAAACTGATGGTACAGTTTTTGAGCCGTTACCATTGAAAATAGTAAAAGGGAAGAAATGATGGTACAACATTTGAGCCGTTACCATTGAAAAGAGTAAAAGCGAAGAAATGATGGTAAACCTTTTTGAACCGTTACCATTGAAATAAGTAAAAGTGAAGAAACAATGGTAAAGCCTTTGAACTGTTACCATTGAAATAAGTAAAAGTGAAGAAACAATGGTAAAGCTTTTGAACCGTTACCATTGAAATAAGTAAAAGTGAAGAAACAATGGTAAAACCTTTGAACTGTTACCATTGAAAATAGTAAAATTGTAGAAACAAGGGTAAAAGCCCGGAAAGTTTTTTTATCCGTAACGGATTGAAAACGATAGGGAGCATGTGTCTCGTAGTAAGTCAATGGAACCCCTTCTGGGGCGCTTTGCGCCCATTGACAGACTTCTCGACACATGCTGGTGGGTAATCAAGGGGGAATTAAGAATTCCCCTGGTAACCACCAGGGATACCAACAAAACTTATGTCGGGAGTTGGAATTATTCGGCTGGCTTGTGCAAACATTACTAAATTCGAGAAAAACATGCAAAATATGTAAGGTTAGCGTGGGCTGGCATGTGCAAACATTACAGAAAACGAGAAAAATATGCAAAATATGTAATGAGAGCATGGGTTAGCGAGAGGAAACATTACAGAAAATGCGGAAAACAAGCCCAATATGTAACCTTGCAGCTGGGTAAGCGTAAAAAAGATACAGAAAACGGCAAAAACAAGCCCAATATGTAACCTTGCGGCTGGGTAAGCGTAAAATAGTTACAGAAAATGCGGAAAACAAGCCAAATATGTAACCTTGCGGCTGCGTAAGCGTTAAAAAGTTACAGAAAATGAGAAAAATAGGCTAAATATGTAAGGGTGGCATGGGTTGGCGAGAGGAAAAGTTACAGAAAACGAGAAAAATAGGCGAAATATGTAAGGTTAGTAGGGGTTGACAGCTGGGATAAGGCAAGTCAAACTGGTAAAAGCCCGGAAACCTGTTTTTTACCGGTCAGGATAAAGCATGGCTCACAGGTGAGCGTTATCATGCCGTCAGTATTTTTTCTTCGAAAAAATACTGACATAGTCGCATTTTTATTTCATAAAATTGTGACAGGGCTTGCGCTTTAATTATAGACGTGGTAAAGTATTTGAAGGTTTGTTAAATCGGGATTTAAGTGAGGATTTTATGAAGAAATTAGTAGACACAATATCAGAAATTTTAAAGGCTGCATTTGTTGAATGCGGGTACAAGGAAGACTATGGAAAAGCAAGCTTTTCCAACAGACCCGACTTGGCCGATTATCAGTGCAACGGTGCTATGGCAGCTGCAAAAGAGTATAAAAAAGCTCCTATTCAGATTGCGAATGAAGTTGTTGAAAAGTTAAGCGGTAACGAAGCTTTTGAGTCTGTTGAAGCTGTTATGCCGGGCTTTATCAATATTAAAATCAATGGCACATTCCTTGCAAAATATGTAGATGAGATGAAAAACACCGAAAAGTTCGGTGTAGAAGCTCCGGAAAAGCCGATGACAATTATCATCGATTATGGTGGGGCTAATGTTGCGAAGCCCCTTCACGTAGGACATCTCCGTCCGGCTATTATTGGTGAAAGTGTTAAGCGAATCAGCAGATATGCCGGTCATAACGTTATAGGTGATGCACACCTTGGCGACTGGGGACTTCAGATGGGTGAAGTTATTGAAGGAATTAAGGACAGAAAGCCGAATCTTCCGTATTTCGACCCGACCTTTGATGGTGAATATCCTGATGAGCCTTCCTGCACGATTGCGGAACTTGAAGAGATTTATCCTGAAGCAAGTGCACGTATGAAGGTGGATGAGGAATTCGCCGCACGTTGTCATGAGGCAACGGTTAAGCTTCAAAGCGGGGATAAGGCATACACTGCACTTTGGAAGAATTTCCTTGATATTTCCAAGGTTGACCTCAGAAAGAATTATGATAATCTTGACGTTCATTTCGACCTTTGGAATGGCGAAAGTGATGCGGATCCTTTTGTTGCTCCTATGCTTAAGGACATGGAAGAGAGAGGCATTGCTCATGAAAGCCAGGGAGCACTTGTCGTTGACATCGCGGAGCCTGATGACAAGAAGGATTATCCTCCCTGCATCGTAAGAAAAAGAGACGGTGCTGCCATTTACGAAACAACAGATATTGCAACACTTATACAGCGAGAGAGAGACTATCATCCCGACAAAGTAATTTATGTCGTTGACAAGAGACAGGACCTTCATTTCCTTCAGGTTTTCCGTGCAGCACGTAAAGCAGGATATGTACGCCCCGAGACGGAGCTTTTCTTCCTCGGAAACGGTACAATGAACGGAAAAGACGGAAAGCCCTTTAAAACAAGAGAGGGCGGAGTACTTCGTCTCGAAAGACTCATTGCGGATGTAAATGATGCAGTATTTAACCGCATTATGGAAAATCGTGAGGAAACAGAAGAACAGGCAAGAGAAACAGCTAAGATAGTAGGTCTTGCAGCCCTTAAATACGGCGATCTTTCCAATCAGGCAACAAAGGACTACTGCTTTGATATTGAGAGATTCACATCTTTTGAAGGAAATACAGGCCCTTACATCCTTTATACAATCGTACGTATTAAGTCTATTCTTGCAAAATATGCTGAAAACGGCGGAGATTCACAGAACAGGACAATTAATAAATTTGAGTCCGCTTCTGAAAAGGCACTGATGCTCCAGCTTTCCAAGTTCCAGGATATGGTTCAGGGTGCGTTTGAGGACATTGCTCCTCACAGAGTTTGTGCTTTTATTTATGAGCTTGCTGATGTATTTAACAGCTTCTATCATGAGACAAAGATTTTGTCTGAGGAAAACAAAGAGAAGCAGGCAGGCTACATCGAACTTTTGAAACTGACAAAGGGAGTACTTGAGGCAGGCATTGATATGCTTGGTTTCTCTGCACCCGACCGCATGTAACATTTTTGGAGAAAACGATGTTATTGGGGAGAAAAACAGAATTAAAACTTCTGCAGGACGTCTACAACAGTGAGAAAAGCTCTGCTCTTGTCGTATACGGACGTTATGGAATAGGTAAAACGGCGTTGGCTTCCGAATTTATTTCCGGTAAGCCTGCGTTTTATTACTGTGCGAGGGAACTCAGTGAACGTGAGCAGACGCTGAAACTTTGTGAGGAACTCGGCTTTATCTTTGAAGAGAATCTCTCTTTCAGCGTTTATCGCGCTCTTAAAAATCGTATTGAAGCAAATGAAGAAGCGAAGACTATTATAGTTTTCGATGAGTTTCAGTATATTATCAAATATGGTGACACGTTTAAAAGTGCACTTCTTTCGATCCTTTCGGATGAAGTACTTTCGGGGCGTGTCATGTTTTTGTTCCTGAGTTCATCGGTCAACTGGGTTGAAAATACGATGGTATCCGATATGGGTGTCCTTGCACGCGCTCTGTCCGGTATTACCAAACTCAGTGAATTCAGCTTTATGGAAACGGCTGAGCGTTTCCCTTCGATGAGCATAGAGAATACGATTTACGCATGGGCTGTTTTTGGAGGAGTTCCCGGACTTTTGGATTATTGGAATCCCAAGAAGGACCTGCGTGAAAACATAACAGAACTGTTTCTCGACAAACGGGCACCGCTTTACAAGGAGGCTGAAAACTTCCTTAAAACGGAATTGCGTGAACTGCCTGCATATAATGCCATACTTGCTTCTATGGCGGGCGGATTGTGCAAGCTGAATGATATTTATGCGAGAACGGGCTTCTCAAGAGCCAAAATAAGCGTTTATATCAAAAACCTCATTGAGCTTGACGTTGTCGAAAAGGTCTTTTCGTATGAGACGGGCGAACACGAAAACGTCAAAAAAGGCATGTATACTATTAAGGACAGCCTGCTGAAATTCTGGTATCGCTATGTTTTTCCCAATGTTTCCCTTATCGAACAGGGAAGAGGGCAGGAAGTATACTTTGAACGCGTACTGGTAAGCTTTGAAGAATTTATGAGGGAACGCTTCGCAGGCATATGCCTTGAATTCATGAAACTTTCTTCAGAAATGAATAAGCTTGAGCATAACTATGACAACTGGGGCAGCTGGCACGGAAAAACAGGTGATATTGATATTGTTGCGGGAAATGATGACGGCGACAAGCTGGCAGGGTTCTGTACATTCTCCGATATGCCTGTTACCAAGGAAGAACTGGACCATTTTACGGAACTTCTTCGCCTTGCAGGAATAGAAAATGCAGAAACGTATATTTTTGCAAAGTCCGGATTCAATATTGAGTTGAAATGTGAAGCAGAAAAGTATAATATCAAACTGATAAACATGGATGAATTTTGAGAAAGGTCAGGATATGAGGAAACAGAGACTTTTTCACAATATATTAAACAAAGCGTTGATTGCTGTTTTGGCGGCGACGGTTCTTACCGGGATTGTTATGCCAAGGCCTGCTAAAGCGGAAATTCTTCCGACGTTCGAACTTACTGCCGAAACTGAAGGAATAGAAGCTTTTGAGGTAGAAGTTGTCACAGAGAATCTTAATGTTCGTGTGGGAAGAGGTACGAGCTTCGAGCGACTTAAGTATAACGACGAATATGTTGTCCTCCACAAGGGCGACAAGGTTGCGGGCTTTTCTACAGGTAAGGCCTCAAACGGCGGAGAATGGTACGAAATAAGATGGACGGATGACGGAGTTGAGTTCCATGGCTATGTTTATGCAGGCTACACAAAACTCACCGGTGAGAAGGCCGTAAACATTCCTACACCTACGCCATCACCGATTCCGACGTGCACACCGACACCCACACCGTCACCTACGAACACGCCGATTCCTACACCCTCGCCGACTCCGATGCCGGAGAAGCCCGAGAAGAGCGGGGTATCACCTGCTGTCGCAGTATTGATTATATTCCTTATTCTTGTCATTATTGCTTTGTTATACTATGTTTTCTTCAGAAAGAATTCTACAAAATCGTCTGCAGAAGCTGATGAAAAGATTAAGAAGCTTAAGAACGCTACGGAGCGTGCCGAAATTGTCGAACGCGAAAAGAAGCTTTATGGCAATTCCGGAAGAAAACGTGTCGACGAACCTGAAGTTAAGGACGAACAGGAAGTGTTCGACGATGATTATGAAATGAACGCAACTCCTATGCCTGAGGAAGAAAAGAGTGCCTTGGCTGCAGCTGTTCGTGAGAAGGAAGAGCTCAGAAAGATGCTGGACGGACTCAAGTACAATGACGTAGTAATCCATAAATACTTTGGAGAGGGTGTTGTCCTTGACAATGCCGATGTCAACAACGTTGAAGTGCGTTTCAATAATAACGGTGAAGTAAGATACATCAACAAAGAGAGTGCAGCAGCAAAGCGGCTCATGATGAAACTATGATTGCGGAGGGCAAAAAAATGACAAAGATGTACATCAATCCGAACGTTGAACTCGGAAAAATCAACAAAGAAATCCAGGGCCACTTTTCAGAGCACCTTGGACGTTGCATATACGGGGGCTTATATGTCGGCGAAAACAATAAGGATATTCCTAACGTAAACGGTATGCGTTCCGATGTTGTTGAAGCACTGAAGGAAATGAAAATTCCCGTACTTCGCTGGCCGGGCGGATGCTTCGCAGATGAATACCATTGGAAGGATGGTATCGGCCCCAAGGAAACAAGAAAGAAAATGATTAACACCCACTGGGGCGGTGTTCTTGAAGACAACAGCTTCGGAACAAAGGAGTTCTTTGAGCTTTGCAAACAGCTTGGATGTGAAACATACATTAACGGTAATGTTGGCTCCGGCACTGTTCAGGAAATGAGCGAGTGGGTTGAGTATATGACTTTTGACGGCGTTTCACCTATGGCGGATCTTCGTAAGGCAAACGGAAACGAAGACCCCTGGACAGTTAATTTCTTTGGCGTAGGCAATGAGAACTGGGGCTGCGGCGGCAATATGACACCTGAGTACTATGCAAATGAGTATCGCCGTTACCAGACATATGTCAGACATTATCCCGATGCAAAGAATCCTGATAAGCCCAGAATTTACAAGATTGCATGCGGCGCAAACGCAGCCGATTATTCATGGACAGACACAGTAATGAAGATTGCGGGCCGTTATATGGACGGACTTTCACTTCACTACTATACAGTTCCCGACTGGAACCATAAGGGCGCAGCTACAGGCTTCACAAAGGATGAGTACTACACAACAATGAAGTACATGACCTTTACTGAGGAACTCCTTGACAAGCATATCGCTATTATGGACCAGTACGACCCTGAAAGAAGAGTCGG
>JAZQQJ010000086.1:0-4422 GCA_045629005.1 Lachnospiraceae bacterium | reverse complement strand
TCATATTTCGTGCAAGCACGGTCATATTGCTCCAGGTTACAACGGGCTTTGCTTCATAGCGGTATGCGGAGAAGGCATACAGCACAATGCCGGCGTAGTAGGTGCCGATGGTGATAATATATAAGCCGAAAAAGGAATCGCCGTAGTTTATTACACGGTATACTCCGAGAGCATCCGACAGGGTAAATACGATAGAGGCAACAAGGTATATCGGATTTGAAATTGCAAGTGCAAGCTTTGAGTTAAGAATAAGTCCGTATATCACATAAATGGGTACTGAGCCGAGGTTATTTCTGAACATATAAAGCAGCAACAGGGTTCCCGAAACAGCAAGGATAATGTACCAAATGACATTTTTTCTTTGAATCAGCGTTGTGATATACAGAGAACGGATAAGCAAAAGATGTCCGGTTAAGTAGAATATTCCTCCGACGGGGACTGAGAAAATGGCTATTATATCGCCTACGGCATAAAAGATAAGCGCCTCAATAAGCTTTGCGTTTCTGAGGCTTCGGTTTTCCATTGTGCCCATAAGGGCAAAACCTATAAAGCCCACGTTTGTAACAAGCTTATTTAAAGCAAGCAGCAGAGGTTTGCTTTTCCCGAATTGATGGAACAGCGTCAGATAGACAACAAAGGACAATGTTCCGAGGATTAGGAGCAGATACTTTTTGTAGGACTTACTTGTGCTCATTCAAAATCTCCTCTAGATGTTAACAGTACAATGCAATAATTGTATCATCTGCAAATCAACCGCGCAAGTGCAATTGCATTCAGCTCATCTCTGCACTATTCTTCAAAGAACTGCGGTTTTACTTCAAATAAGCCGAGCTAAGGTGGCGGGAAAAGGCGGGACCGGCAGATTTGAAATGCCTTGAAGCCAGCGACGCGGTATGATACAATAAATGCAGAAAATGCAAGCGAACGAGCAGCCTTTCAAGTATATTTTAAGCTGCTGAGATTCCAGCAAAAGTGCTTGCCTGCGTCCCGCGTTCTCCGGAGGATGCCATGACGCTGCATCGCATCCTACATGAGATAATGGATAAACTATAATCGTTCTTCCATACTATAAATCTGCAGTAAAAATCACATAAGGAGTAAATGCCATGACAGAAATTGAAGCGATTCAGGCGCGTCATTCCGTGCGTGCATATCAGAACCGAAAGATCGAGCAAGAGAAAGTTGATCAGCTCAAAGCACTAATTGACATGGTAAACGCAGATGGCAATCTGCACCTACAATTAATTGAAGATGCAGGCAATACGTTTAAACGTATTTTGAGCAAGGTCATGGGCCTGAGCAGCGCACCAAGTGTCATTGCCTGTGTAGGGCCGGACGATGATACGCTGGACGAGCGTATTGGATACTACGGTGAAAAGATCGTGCTGGCGGCACAGTGCATGGGCCTGAACACCTGTTGGGCGGGAACATTCCAGAAAAACGGCGTCCCTGCCGAGATCAAAGACGGCGAACGACTGGTGATCGTTATTGCCATTGGCTACGGTGAGCATCAGGGCAAGCAGCGCAAATCCAAAACACCGGAGCAGGTCTCCAACGTACAGGAGGCACGGACGGATTGGTTCGATTTCGGTGTGGAGATGGCTCTTCGAGCACCGACTGCCATTAATCAGCAGAGCTTTGAGATCCGACTCAACGAGAGCGGTAGCGTGGACTTCACAGACAAGGGTGGCCCTTTCAGCAAGGTGGATCTGGGCATCGTAAAATACCACTTCACCGTAGGTGCTGAGTATAAGAAAAACGGCGGCAAGTGAGGAGTAAGACTTGCTCCAGAACTAAGCAAATACCAGAACGTAACAAGACCGCATTGGAAATTCCAATGCGGTCTCATTTTCTTTTACTGACCTTTTATAACATGATTATACATTCTTTGTACGGATTCATTCATGTTCTTTGGCAATAGTTTGACATCTGGATTTGCGTTTTGATATACAACAAAAAGCTGATGGGCAAAGCCTTGCCCCATCCACTCAATGCCATCGAAATCCAATTCTATTTGCTTGAAATTGTTCAAACGATTGCAAAGGCGTTTAGCTTGCGATCTTGATACAGGAGAGCCGTCAAAATAACTGCCAATAGATATTTTTGTTTTTATAAAATCACCGTTATCATCTTCGTATTCGATAAATACATCGGCTGTTTTTTTCTTCGTCCAATTTGATAAATCAACAATTACACATGTGCCGTCATTAGGCAGATCTGCGTCGGGAAAGTCATTTAAACTATCAATTTCAAATTTGTTGTGAGTGAATATTTTATCTGAAGAAATAATTGCGAAATTATCAGCTATTCTAGAAGAGAAGAATATTCCTTCACCTGAATGGTTTGCAGAGTCGGTGGTGACCTTTCCCTTAAACAGCTCACTTACGGCATCGTCGATTGTGTCCAGATCGAAATAGGTCTTAATCTTTTCAAATATACCTATTCCATCATCACAGAGAAGAATTCGCGTGTTTAAGTAATCTGAAACCAGCATGATATATACATTTTCCGCCGAAGAATGATCAATAATGTTGTTGACCATTTCGCCTATAATGTATTCCCAAATCTCAATAACGTTTTTGGGGAGTTCCGAAATTTCAGGTTTAATGTATTTATCAAAAATTACCTGTTCAGAAGAGAGCTCGCCAGCACTACGCTTGAGAAAAAAGGCTTTATATTTTTTGACTAATTCGTACTTACCTCGCATTTTCTTTTCCAGCACTTTTTTGCCAATCAATTCATCAATATATTTATAGATTGTTGCAGGAGTAATATCAAATGCATCTGCCGTCTTTTTTACAATCGATGAGTCACCTTTATGTATTTTGTCCAGCAGATATAAAACTATACTATTCTTCTTTTCTGAACTGAAACTCATGTAAATCACTCCTTTGATTGATAGTATAATATAAAATCTATTAAAATTCAACAGAAAATATACTTAAGCGCACAAGAAAATCTACTTAGCCCAAATAATAATATACTTAATTCTGCTTAAGTATATTTTCTTATAGTTTTGTAAGCTGTAATGAAATAATTATGCGCGTTTTGCTCAGCAAAGTATACTTAACTGCACAAGAAAATATACTTAACAATAAAAGAAAATATACTTGCCAAGTCTTAAGTATACTTTCTCATATAAAAATCGCCTTTGCGGATCTGCGCAGGTATGCGTCGGCTATGGCTCTTCTTTCAGGCGAACAAATCATTTACAGGAAATATGAACCATGGTAAAATTATAATATAAACTTACCGTTCAATATTACGAGGAAAGCAGTATGAGTAGTTTTATCTTTTCCTGCGCCGCAGGTTGTTTTGAAGGCTTTGAAGAATCCGGCTGTATTCAGGTGAAAGGAATCCGCTATGCCATCTCCGAGCGGTTTGCAGAGCCTGTTCCATATGTATATCCTTCAGGAATTCACGCTTGCAGAGAATCTGCTCCTTATGCGGTTCAGCTTCCGTCTGCTGCAGAAGGAAATTTTTCGGGTATGGATTATGAGAATCAGAAGCAGGAGGAAAGCTGTCAGTATCTGTCTATGACGATTCCCGCTGATTTGAAAGAGGACGAAAAAGTACCTGTCATGGTGTGGATTCATGGCGGCGCATACCGCAACGGCGGCTGCGATGCGATATCCTATGACCGTTCCCGCATGGTAAAAGAGAATCGTGTAATTTTGGTTGGTCTCAACTACCGTATCGGTATTCTCGGTTTTACCAAAGACCGTTCCGGTAACTTTGCAAATCTGGGGCTCCTCGATTTGGTGGAGGGACTCCGCTGGGTTAAGAACAATATAGCCGCCTTTCACGGTGACACGGATTCTATCACAATCTTTGGCCAATCAGCCGGAGCAGATGCTGTTCGCTGCCTGATGATTTCGGATGGTACAGACGGACTGTTTCAGCGCTGCATCATACAAAGCGACCCAATTGGAACACTGACCGGTCGTGAGGATATGGAGCAGAAAATCCTTGACGAAGTAAACGCTATGCCAATGGACGCTTCTATAGAGGAGGTTCTTGCCACCCAGGCATCCGTCACTGCTCATGTTACGGAAAAGGGCCTGGCAAAGTATATGATATTCGGCCCCCATGCAGGTGTATATCCCCTTCCTCCCCAAAGCGAAGCCGAACTGAAGCTCAGGGAAGCTGCAAAGAAATACGATTTGCTCATGGGCTCCAATACACGTGAGGTCTCCGCTTATCTGATAGATAAAGAGCCTGTTCGAAAGCTTGACAATTTCCCTCTGACCAGATGGATCATCGAGTTGGTTGTCAGCACGCTCAGCAAAAAGATTTTCATTAAGCCGACCGAGGCATTTGCATCCCGATATGCTTCTTTCAAAGGAAACACCTATCTGTATTCTTTCCACTGGGGAGCCGGAAAAAGCTTTGTCGGTGCATGTCATATGATGGAGTTCTTGC
>JAZQQJ010000085.1:0-28446 GCA_045629005.1 Lachnospiraceae bacterium | reverse complement strand
TTCCCAATACAAATAAACCACCTGCTATGCAGGTGTGTCCCTGGTCAGCTTAAGCTTCAAGAAAAAAACCTCCTGAGGTATAATAAGTGCAGGTTCGCCAACCGCACAAAAAAATACGAAGGAGGTTTATCCTAGATGGATATGAACAGTTTAGCACATACGACATGGGAATGTAAGTACCATATTGTATTTGCGCCAAAATACAGAAGAAAAGTAATATATAAGCAGATAAGAGCTGACGTGGGAAAAATATTAAGCGATTTATGCAAGCGAAAAGGGATAGAGATTATTGCAGCTGAAGCATGTCCGGATCATGTGCATATGTTTGTAAGAATACCGCCCAAATATAGCGTATCAGAAGTAATGGGATACTTAAAAGGAAAAAGTTCGCTGATGATATTTGAAAGGCATGCCAATTTAAAATATAAATATGGCAATCGTCATTTTTGGTGCAGAGGATATTACGTAGACACAGTAGGAAAAAATGCTGCGAAGATAGAAGAATACGTAAGAAATCAGCTGAAAGAAGATGAAGAATACGATCAAATGTCACTAAAAGAGTACATTGACCCGTTCACGGGTGAGCCGGTGGTAAAGGGCAAATAAAAAGAGGCTCTTTAGAGCCAGCCCGTGACCGCAGTGCGGAAGGCGAACTTTTCAGAGCCTCTTTAGAGGCAAGCAGGGAACAGCGGCTTATAGCCGCAGAGCAAACCACCAGCTAAGCTGGTGGTAAGATTATAAAAGAGCGGATTTTTTGTCCGCTCTTTTGAGATTAATCGTAATTTTCAGTATAACACGTTTTAGTATAACACGCTTTAGAATAACACATTGGGTGTGTAATTACTTATCCTGCTTGTCAGCCATAACCATTGCACGAACCTTAAGGGAAAGTCCGAAGAGGTTGATGAAGCCTTCTGCGTCGTGGTGATCATAAAGGTCGCCTGTTGTGAAGCTTGCGATGGACTCGTTGTAAAGGCTGTAAGGTGATGAAGTGCCTTGCTTGATGATGTTGCCCTTGTAGAGCTTAAGCTTAACTTCACCTGTAACGTACTTCTGTGTAACGTCAACGAAAGCGGAGATTGCTTCGCGGAGAGGTGTGAACCACTTGCCTTCGTAAACGAGGTCTGCGAACTTGTTGCCGAGGTTCTTCTTGTAGGTGAGAGTGTCACGGTCAAGAATGAGCTCTTCGAGCTGCTCGTGAGCTGCCATAAGGATTGTGCCGCCGGGTGTTTCGTATACGCCACGTGACTTCATGCCTACAACACGGTTTTCAACGATATCTACGATACCAACGCCGTGCTTTCCGCCGAGAGCGTTGAGCTTCTTGAGGATGTCGCTTGCTTTCATCTTCTCACCGTTTAATGCAACAGGACAGCCTGCTTCAAATGTGAGGGAAATTGTTTCGCCTTCTTCGGGAGCCTTTTCGGGGCTTACGCCGAGAACAAGGAGATGATCGTAGTTGGGAGCGTTCTTGGGATCCTCGAGCTCAAGACCTTCGTGGGAGATGTGCCAGAGGTTACGGTCACGTGAGTAGGAGTGGCTTGCGTCGAAAGGAAGCTCGATGCCGTGCTGCCTGCAGTACTCGATTTCGTCTTCACGGGACTGCATTTTCCACTTGTCTGTAAGTCTCCAAGGAGCAATTACCTTAAGGTCGGGAGCGAGAGCCTTAATGCCGAGCTCGAAACGAATCTGGTCGTTGCCCTTACCTGTTGCACCATGGCAGATTGCTGTAGCACCTTCCTTACGTGCGATTTCAACAAGCTTCTTTGCGATGAGAGGTCTTGCCATGGAAGTACCGAGAAGGTACTTGTTCTCGTAAACAGCGCCGGCCTTTACACAGGGTACAGCGTAGTCATCAATGAATTCGTCAACAACATCAAGAATGTAGAGCTTTTCGGCACCTGAATACTTTGCTCTTTCTTCGAGACCGTCAAGTTCGTTTCCCTGACCTACATCGATGCAGCAGCAAACTACATCGTAGTCAAAATTTTCCTTGAGCCACGGGATGATAGCTGTTGTATCAAGACCGCCTGAATATGCAAGAATTACTTTCTCTTTTGCCATGGTTTTATCTCCTTTTATATGAAAGATTTTGTTCTTTGGAATTTCAATGCACGTACTATACTCCAAAATTAATAATTATGCAAGCCTTTTTGAAAAAATATTGAAATCGATAAGCAAATCTAATAACTCGGGTATGGTTTTCCTAACTTGCCTTTTTATAAGGATAATATTATAATAAATAAGTTTAGGAGAGGCCTTATAATGGCTGAGAAACATTGGAAAAAAAGAGTTTGGGATTTACATACAATATTAAGGAGGATATATCATGAAAATCATTCTTGCATCAGGATCTCCGAGAAGACGTGAAATACTCGCTAAGCTTGGCACTGACTTCGAAGTTATTGTTTCCGACAAGGAAGAAGTCATTACGAGCGATGTGCCCGAGGATGTTGTTAAGGAGTTGTCTTCTATGAAGGCACAGGCCGTGTTCGATGAGGTTTTGGAAAAGGAAACGGAAGATTTCCTTGTCATCGGCGCAGACACGGTTGTTGCCTGTGACGGAAAAATCCTTGGTAAACCTAAGGACGCGGGAGATGCTGCAAGAATGCTTCACAGCCTTTCGGGACGCGCACATGAGGTTTATACAGGCGTTACCGTTAAAATCCGTCGTAACAGTATGATGGAAGAAGTGCAGTTCGCTGAATGCACAAAGGTGCATGTATATCCTATGCTTGATTCGGAAATCGTTAATTACATCGGTACCGGTGAGCCTATGGACAAGGCCGGAGCTTATGCAATTCAGGGGCTTTTCGCTCCTTACATCGAGCGAATTGAGGGCGACTACTATAATATCGTAGGCTTCCCGATTGCAAGAATATTCCAGGAATTGAAAAAAATACAAATATTTCTTGCATAATTATACATTTTGGTGTACATTCTTAAAATATCGTTTCAGAGGTGGCTATGTCTAATTCAGTAAAGCATAAGGAAAACACAATAAAACAGGAGCAGGGTTTTCCCATTATACCGTTAATTATCATATTCTTTATAACGCTTTTTGCGCTTGTCATTGGCAACAGATTTCTTCACAATGACTTTGCAATTGTGCTTAAATGGTGGGCTGCTATACTGGCGTTGGGCGTTGCTTTTTTCCCTGTTGCCCATCTGGTCGGCGGCAGATTTAAGGACGGTGGTTTCGTTCTTTCAAAGGGACTTGGCATTGCCATCGGATCATGGGTGGTATGGACGCTTTCTACCTTTAAGCTTCAGAAGTTTACTACGATGAATGCCATTGCGACTCTTGTTGTATGCGCAATCCTTGCATATTCTCTTTACATAATCTTTACGAGGAAGTCCGGGAAAAGGCCTTTTGAAAGTATTGATACAAACAAGATTGCTTACATGTTCTTCTATGAATCACTTTTCCTTCTTGTATTCATAGCAGCATGCTATATGCGTTCCTTCCGTGTTACCATTACTCCCGATACGGAGAAGTACATGGACTTCGGTTTTCTTGCATCTGTGCTTAACGCAGAGTATCTTCCTGCAGAGGATATGTGGTTTGCGGGAGAACCTATAAATTATTACTACTATGGTATTTATGTTTCAGGTTATCTCGCAAGGCTTTGCAATACTCATGCGGGATATGCATATAACCTTGGTCTTATGACCTTGGCTGCACTTGGCTTTGTTCAGGTCTACCAGCTCACAACGGAGCTTATTGTATATTCGACAAAAGAGCATGACAAGAGAATGCTTGCCAAGGATCTAAAAGCCAAAACAACGAGCCCGTTAAAGCTGCATGTAATGATGCACTCGGCAGGTCTTCTTTCAGGCGTGTCCGTGTTTGCTGCCGGAAATATGCAGTATGTTCTTTATGCAAAGATTTATCCCCTCTTTGGAAAACTTCTGAAAAAAGAAGTTGCTGCATACTGGTTCCCGGATGCAACAAGATTCATCACTGATAACTATCAGGGAAATGAGGGAACACTTATTCATGAGTTTCCGTCTTACTCGTTTGTACTCGGAGACCTTCATGCTCACGTTACCGACATTATCTTTGTATTTACTATAGTTCCCGTTCTTTTTGCATTTCTTCTTAATCGTAAGGAGAGAATGGAAAAGGCAAGAGACAAGGCTGAGTTTGAGAAGATTAATTACATAAAGGAAGCGCTTTCACCTGAGATTCTTGTTGCTTCCTTTATGATAGGCATTATAAAAACCGCAAACTACTGGGATTTCTTCATTTACTTTGTAGTTGCCGGCGGCGTACTTATGTTCTCAAATGCCATTGTTACGGGGTTCAGAAGGGAAACGTTCTTCATTACCGGAATTCATGCAGTGGAATGCCTTGTTATAGGCTTTATCATTTCATTCCCGTTTAACATGAACTTTGATTCTCCTTCTGCAGGAATCGGCATATGCCTTACACACTCCAATCCTTATGAGCTTGCTGTCCTTTGGGCTTTGCCCGTTGCTGCTTCGGTCGGTTTGTTTGCCGTCGCAATCAATACCTACAAGGAACGCCTTGCGGGACTAGGGCTCAGAAAGCCTAAAAAAGGCGAAATCATTACATTTAATCCTAAAGAGAACGAATACATTTTTACGAAAAACAAAAATGTTAATCACTTGTTCTCGTTCATATTCAGGGCAGAGTTTTCCGACCTTTTTGTTCTTACTCTTGCAGCGTGTGCGATAGGACTTGTGATTGTTCCCGAGCTTATTTATGTAAGAGACATATACGGCGGCGCATATATGCGTACAAACACAATGTTCAAGCTTGCATATCAGGCATTTATGCTCTTTGGCGTTGTTATGAGCTATGCATTTGTCAGATTCATTGGCATGGCTGAAAAGAGTAATCAGCGTATATTGGCATTTGTCGGTCTGTTCTTCCTTCTTTGGACATGCAATTACTTTGATGAAGCTATCAACGCTTATACAGGCGATCTTGCAAAGCCGAATGAGCTTACGCGTGACAATTACGAAAGAACGCTGGACTCCTATAATACATTGGGCTACACAGGCGAAATACGTGATGCTGAAGCCGATGCGATAAGATGGGTAATTGAGAACACCGAAGGTGGTGACGTCGTTCTTACGATGGGCACAACAAGTTATGACGGATATGCATTCATTTCAGCGTGGACCGGACGTCCCACAGTATGCGGATGGGCTTATCATGAATGGCTTTGGAGAAACGGCGGAACGCTTGAGTTCCCTGACTCGGTTAAGGAACGTATGTACTTCCAGTCATCCGGCAGTGACGTACTGACAATTTACACTTCAACCGATGAGGAAGAAGTTAGAAGACTCATTGAAAAATATGATATTAAGTACATATATGTAGGTCAGACCGAAACAGTTAACGGTATGGAATCGGGAGAGGATGACGAAGAACATAAACACGTTAAAAACCGCTATGCAACCAAAATCGAGACAAACCATGAGCTTTTGAAGAGCCTTGGCACGGTTGTGTTTGAAGTGGAAACGAAAATGAACTACGGTTATGAAACATATATTGTCAAAGTTGACAGATGAGAGGCAAAAAGTAATGAAAACAAAGGTGTTTATTGACGGCAGTGAAGGAACAACGGGACTTCGTATTAACGAACGTTTTGCAAACCGCGATGACATTGAGCTTTTGAAAATATCTTCAGAGCTTCGTAAGGACCCCGAAGAAATCAAAAAGTTCATTAATGCATCCGATATTACGTTCCTTTGCCTTCCGGATGCGGCTGCAAGAGAAGCGGTTGAGCTCTGTGACAACGAAAATGTTGTTATTATCGACACATCCACAGCGCACAGAACGAATCCCGACTGGGCGTACGGCTATCCGGAGCTTTCAAAGGATTTCCGCAGTAAAATTAAAAACAGTAAGCGTATTGCGGTTCCCGGCTGTCATGCAACAGGTTTCATTACTCTTGTATATCCTCTTGTTGCGGGAGGAATACTTCCGAAGGATTATCCTTTAAGCAGCTTTTCGCTTACAGGTTACAGCGGCGGCGGAAAAAAGATGATTGCCGAGTATGAAGGCGGAGAGCGTGATAAGGAGCTTGATTCACCACGTGAGTATGCTCTCGGCCAGGCACACAAGCATCTTAAAGAAATGCAGGCGATATGCGGACTTACAAGAACACCCCTGTTCACGCCCATTGTTTCGGACTATTACAGCGGTATGCTGACATCTGTCCCGCTCTTTACGGACATGTTGAACGGCAAACAGACTCTTGAATCTGTGCATAAGTTTTTCAGTGATTACTATAAAGATGAGAAGTTCGTTAAGGTTATGACGCTCGGAAGTGAAGCTGATACAAGAGGCTTCCTGGGAGGAAATAACGTAAGCGGATGGGACGGGCTCAGAATATTTGTTACCGGTAATGATGACAGAATTCTTTTGAACTCACAGTTTGACAACCTCGGAAAGGGTGCTTCCGGCGCGGCAGTGCAGTGCCTGAACATCGTTATGGGATGTGAAGAAGATAAAGGACTTGTACTGTAATGGATGAGAGAGTGATTATCCGCGCAATGCATGCGTCGGACTACGACAGCGTATATGCGCTTTGGAAAACAATTGAGGGCTTCGGAATCAGAAGCATTGATGACTCGCGTGAAGGCATCACGAAATTCATTAAGCGAAATCCCACGACAAGCGTTGTTGCCATTGTTAAAGATGAAATTGTCGGCGCGGTTCTTTGCGGGCATGACGGCAGAACAGGTTACCTTTACCATGTGTGCGTGCGCAAGGACATGCGACGCAGGGGCATCGGTAAGGATATGGTTGTACGTGCCATGAATATGCTTACGGAAGAAGGCATCAATAAGGTCGCACTTCTTGCTTTCAGAACAAACGAAGGCGGTAATGCTTTCTGGAAGCAGGTCGGCTGGAAAGAAAGAGAAGATATAAACTATTACGATTTTGTACTGAATGAGAAAAATATTACAGCCTTTAACGAATTGGCTGACTAGGAGCATAAAATGATTACACAAATCAAAGGCGGTGTTACCGCAGCAAAGGGCTTCTGTGCGGCATGTACAGCAGCAGGCATTAAGTACAAAGACAGAACGGACATGGCTATGGTTTATTCTTCGGCACCCTGCGTAACAGCAGGAACATACACGAAGAATGTTGTCAAAGCAGCACCTGTGCTTTGGGACAGAGAACTTACGGACGGAGATAAAAAGGTCCAGGCTATTGTCATCAACGCAGGCATTGCAAATGCATGCACAGGTGAAGAAGGCTTCAGCTACTGCAGAAAAACAAGCGAGGCTGCGAAGAAAGCACTTGGCCTCGAAAATGCTGAAGTTCTTGTGGCATCTACAGGTGTCATCGGCAAGCAGCTCCCCATTGACAGGATTGTTGCAGGCACACAGGTGCTTGCGGGAAAGCTTGATTCCTCTGTTGAGGCAGGAACGGAAGCTTCCAAGGCTATCATGACAACCGATACAAAGAACAAGGAAATTGCGTTTACCTTTGAAATCGGCGGCAAGACATGCGTCCTCGGCGGTATGTGCAAGGGTTCGGGTATGATTCACCCTAACATGTGCACTATGCTTGCTTTCCTCACTACAGACTGCCTTATTGACAAAAAGCTTATGCTTAAGGCTCTTCGCGAGGACATCGAGGACACCTTTAACATGGTTTCCGTTGATGGCGATACATCTACAAACGACTCCGTAATGCTTCTTTCAAACGGACTTGCGGAGAACCCTGTTATTGATGATGAAAACAGCCCTGAGTATGCTGTTTTTAAGGAAGCACTTCGCGGCGTGACGCTTTTCATGGCAAAGAATATCGCTGCGGACGGTGAAGGCGCAACAAAGCTTTTTGAAGTAAAGGTCATTAACGTTAAGGATACATTAAAGGCAAAGACGCTTGCTCTTTCCGTTATCAAGTCGAGTCTCACAAAGGCGGCTGTTTACGGTAATGATGCAAACGTAGGGCGTATTATGTGTGCGCTCGGTTATTCGGGTGTCGAATTCGACCCCTACAATGTGGACATCACCATATCCTCCGAACATGGCGCTTCACAGCTCGTTTCGAACGGTGTGCCTACTGATTTTGATGAAGAATTTGCAACGAAGATACTCTCCGGCAAGGAAGTTACTGCAACGTGTGATATGAAGGAAGGCAGTGCCGAGGCTACAGCATGGGGATGCGATCTTACATATGACTATGTTAAAATTAACGCTGATTACAGGAGCTAAAGATGGAATATACTTACTATTCGGGAAGCAGCCAGGCTGATGTGCTTATTGAGGCACTTCCTTACATTCAGAAGTTTAACGGCAAGATTGTAGTTGTTAAGTACGGCGGTTCTGCAATGGTTGACCCCGAAATACAGAGAAACGTCATTAAAGATGTTGCGCTCCTTAAGCTTGTCGGCATGAAGCCTGTTATTGTACATGGTGGTGGCAAGGAAATATCCAAGTGGGTCGGCCTTCTCGGTAAAGAGCCTGTATTTGTTGCGGGTAAGCGTGTTACCGATGCCGAAACAATGGAAGTTGCCGAGATGGTTCTCAACAAGGTGAATAAGAACCTCGTTCAGATGATGGAACAGATTGGCATTAAGTCTGTCGGTATTTGCGGTAAGGACGGTCTTACACTTCATGTTCAGCGTGCAACCGTTGACGGACAGGACATCGGTTTTGTTGGAGATGTTGACTACGTTAACACATCTCTTCTTACATCACTTATCGAGCAGGATTTCGTTCCTGTTATCGCTCCTATAGGAATGGATGATGATTTTCAGGCATACAATATAAATGCTGATGACGCCGCATGTGCCATTGCCAAGGCACTCGGTGCAGAAAAGCTTACATTCCTTACCGATATTGAAGGCGTATGCCTTGACCCTAAGGACAAGACAACACTCATTTCCAGACTTTCCACAAAGGAAGCTCTGGAACTTGTAAAAAAAGGTAATATCGGGGGAGGTATGCTTCCGAAAATAAATAACTGTATCGATGCCATTGAAGAAGGTGTAGGAAGCGTACATATACTTGACGGAAGAATGGCACATTGCCTGCTTCTGGAATTCTTTACCGATAAAGGTATCGGAACTGCCCTTTATAAATAGCACAGAACATTGCACCGGAATAAACGCTCCGCGAGGATGCGCACGGATTCAGTAATGAAGAATGTCAGCAAAGCTGACTTGAATCCGGAGCAAGTATTGTAAGCAGTAAAATTGAAATAAATCGGAGATGTTATGAAGACTGAAGAAATCATTGAAAGAGCCGAAAATGTGCTGATGCACACATATGGCCGTTATAAGCTTGTTTTGGACAGAGGCGATGGCGTTTATCTTTACGATAATGACGGAAAGCAGTATTTGGATTTTGCTGCCGGCATCGGTGTTTTCGCACTCGGATACAACAATAAAGACTTGAACGAAGCAATTACTGCTCAGCTTTCAAAGCTTACACATACCTCGAACTACTATTACTGTGAGGCCTCCATGCTTGCAGCGGAGAAATTCACCAAAGCATCGGGTATGGACCGTGTGTTCTTTACAAACAGCGGTACTGAAGCAATTGAAGGTGCATTGAAGCTTGCAAGAAAGTATTATTACAACAAGCATGGTGTTGCAGACAGTGAAATTATTGCAATGAACCATTCCTTCCACGGCCGTTCCATGGGTGCGGTTACCGTTACAGGTACGGAGTCTTACAGAATCCCATTTGAGCCGCTTATCGGAAACGTTAAGTTTGCTGAGTACAATAATCTCGAAAGCGTCAAGGCTCTTGTTACTGACAAGACAGCAGCCATTATAATGGAAACTGTTCAGGGCGAAGGCGGTATTCATCCTTCAACACCCGAATTCATTACAGGAGTTCGTAAGCTCTGTGATGAAAAGGGCATTCTCCTGATTCTTGATGAAGTTCAGTGCGGTATGGGCCGCTCCGGAGATATGTTTGCATATCAGACGTACGGCGTTAAGCCTGATATTATGACTTCTGCAAAAGGACTTGGCAGCGGTGTTCCCGTCGGAGCATTTGCCGCAAGAGAAGAAGTTGCAAATGCTATGGTTCCCGGTGACCACGGCTCCACATATGGCGGAAATCCTCTTGTGTGTGCAGCAGCAAGCAAGGTGTTTGATATATTCGAAGAGAAGAAGATTCTTGAAAACGTTAAAACAGTCGGTGATTATCTTTACGAAAAGCTTGATACCTTTGCCGAAGCCCACAAGGATATTATTGTGGAGCACAGAGGCGTTAAGATGATGCAGGGCCTTGAATTTACTTTCGACGTACATGGCATTGCAAAGCGTGTTATGGACTTTGGCCTCATTACCATTGCCGCAGGACAGAACGTTATTCGTTTCCTGCCTCCTCTTATTATAGAAAAGAAGCATGTCGATGAGATGATTGAAAAAATCGAACAGGCTGTAAATGCTGAGGTAAATGCACAATGAGACTTGTAGTACAGCGTGTTTTAAATACTGAGGTAAATGCATAATGAGACTTGTAATACAGCGTGTTTTACATGCTTCAGTTAAAGTAGAAGAGCGTGTTACAGGCGAAATCGGTCACGGACTTCTTGTATTTATGGGAGTCGGTCACGACGATACGAAGGAAACCGTCGATAAGTTTGTTAAGAAGCTTATAGGACTTCGCATTTTTGATGATGCGGACGGAAAGACAAACCTTTCGATAAAGGATGTCAACGGTGAGCTCCTCATCGTTTCCCAGTTCACTCTGTATGCAAACTGCTCTCATGGGAACAGACCTTCCTTTACGGATGCGGGAGCACCCGATAAGGCAAATGATCTTTATGAGTATATGCTCAGCGAGTGTGCAAAGCTTGTGCCTGTTGTACAGCACGGAGAATTCGGTGCCGATATGAAGGTCGATCTGCTGAATGATGGACCGTTCACCATACTTTTGGAGCAACAGCCCGGAACGGATCTGTTTAGGTAAAAAACTAATAAAGCATTTGATACATATCCTTATATATATCCTTATACATTTTCTTATACAATCCATTATAAAATCCCTTATAAAACCAGTGTTTATGCGGGTTTAAAATTGTTTTAAAAATATAAAAAATTATTGTTGACAATGGGATTTTCCCGCGGTATAATACTGCTTGCGTTTGGAAATTCCCGAACAAATCGGGGTGTGGCTCAGTTTGGCTAGAGCGCCATCTTAGGGAGGTGGAAGTCGCAAGTTCGAATCTTGTCACTCCGATTTTGAAAAGTGGTTGTAAAAATGAGAGATCATTTTTACAACCACTTTTTTGCTTGTCCAAAAGGATGATAGCATGTCGTTAGTTTCGAGCGCAGGCGAAAAAAGGGTAATAAGAAAAGGATTTTTGCTGTTAAGATATAGGGGCTCTGCCCCTTACCCCGCCCTCGCCGGGAGGCAGGCATATTTGACTTGTTTTCGTCGTTTTCTGTACCTTTTTTTTCTTCGTATTGCTGGGCTTTAGGTACAAAACTTGAATTTCATCCGTTTATGCCGGCAAGCAAAGCTTGCGGGCCAAATATACCTAATCCGCGGCTACGTTTGGGTACAAATGTCGATTTTTGTCGCGTCTTGCCTAAAATATCGCTGGCTTTAGGTACAAAACTTGAATTTCATCCGTATATACCTAATCCGCGGCTACGTTTAGGTACAAATGTCGATTTTTGTCGCGTCTTGCCTAAAATATCGCTGGCTTTGGGTACAAAACATGAATTTTATCCGTTTATGCCGGCAAGCAAAGCTTGCGGGCCAAATATACCTAATCCGCGGCTACGTTTAGGAATAAATATTGATTTTCGCCGCGTCTTGCCTAAAGCAAGGTTATATATTTGACTTGTTTTCCGCGTTTTTAGTATCCGCATAGCATCGTAGGGCGGAGGTTGTAGCATAAATGGAGCTGAACCGTTGTCAGGGGACCGTGGAATAGCGGAGCCGGCGTTTTGTGCCGGCGAGCATATGCCACGAAAGCCCTTGACAAAAGGTTCACGGATAACCCTTCAAAGCAGCGCTTGCGTGGGATTTATGGATAAGAGCACCCGACTTGCTTCCTTATCCGTATAGCATAGAAATAGCTTTGAAAGTGGCATGAACAAAAACCGCGCAAATCCGGCACGGCTTTTTGTGAAACAAAAACCGCGCAACAAATGCGCATTTTTTTTGTTATTAATTGGTTGAACGTTTTACCTTCTGCAGATACAATTATTTTCAAAAGAGAGAATCATATTGCGGGCGTTGCTTTATGTGGCGATGCCTCGTAAAAGAGGAGGTAAAAATGTTCAACAAACCCGAGATTAAGAAAACTACAGGTGGAGTTTACTACGAGAACAATTTCGGTGATTTCACTGCAAAGGTTTACACACCCGACTTCACGGTTCCTGCAGACATCATCAACTATGCGTTCGAAACACCTTATATTATGGTTTTCGAAGAAAAGCCCATGTCCATTGAGGATGATGTTGCCTTCGCAAAGGCAGAAGGCATTGACGCTGTTATGAAGGACTATGCAGGTCCTGTTGTGTTTTTCTATCCCACATGTGACGGTGGCTGGAAGAACGCTGCTCCCGATCTTTATTCCAAGATGATTAATGAGTCAAAGACAGGCCAGTATCATGAGAACGGTCTTCTTACTTCCTATAAGTTCCGCACAAGAGAAGTTGACGGTTACTTCATCCGCGGTGCTGTTCATCGTCCTTTCGTATACGGTGTTGGAGATGCTGCAGACTACATTGCAACCAATCTTCTTAAGCGCTGCGACGGTAATTTCCTTTGGGGACCCGGCGAAGTTACTCCTGCCGTATGTACAATGCGCGGGGCTTCTGTAATGCCCAATCTTACAAGAGACGATATTGTTATTGTTTCTTCCAAAAACAGCAAAGAATTCAATGCCTGCCTTGAGGGCAAGGTAAAGAATCTCTTCATTGATGACAATGGTACTTTCGGCGATGAATTCAAGGATGTCAAATACTTCAGACGTATTCTCGGCGGCCTTGAGAAACAGAAGGACCTTTCAAAGCTCGGAATGGTAGTTGAGCCCGGCTTTGAAACAGTAAAGACATCAGCAGAAAATGCCGGTGATGATGCAGGAACAACAGAGCATCGCATTGGTTATGTTGCATATTGCAACAAGGATGCTCTTGTCAGCGGAGACAAGCTTCCTACAGTATTTGCTTTCCACGGCGGCGGAGATTCCGCAATGATTATTGCAAACTTCTCTTCAGGCTGGTCTATGGTTGCCAACAAATACAATTTCCTTCTTATCGCCGTTGAGAATCATCTTAACAGCACAGCTACGGAAACAATTGAGCTTATTGAAAAGCTTAAAGCGAAATATCCCATCGACCCCGAACGTATTTACGGTTCAGGCTTCTCAATGGGTGGAATAAAGTCATGGGATATGTTCCAGGAATATCCTGACTACTTTGCTGCGGTTGCTCCTATGTCAGCAACAACAGAGCCCGGCTTTAACGTTCATTTCCAGCCCTCACCGAAGCTTAATAAGGACGTTACACTTCCTGTTTTCTATGTAGGCGGCGAAATGTCACCGCTTCCCGAGCTCGCAAAGCATGCAGACAAGTGCTTCGAGCGCTTTGAGTATGTTCTTAAGGTAAACAAGTGCCTTAAGAAGTACAATGTTGTTTACGCTGATAAGAACACTTGGGAAAATGATATTTGGGCAGTCAACGGCGATACGACAATTAAGCTTAACAGCTTTGAGAAGGAAGGTCGTGTTATGACTCTTCAGCTCTTTGACAGCGCAGATGACAAGTGCTACACTGTCTTCGGCAGCATAAACGATCAGCAGCATGAGCTTCATTACCACCAGTGTGAATACGCATATCGCTTTATGAGTTCCTTTAGCCGTCTTTCGGACGGAACGCTTGTTGGCGGTAATAAAGAAGATATTGTTGAAAACGTTTTTTCTGCTGAAGTATAAAATAAGGAGTTATTATGCAGAATCCTATTGTTACAATTGAAATGGAAAACGGTGACATCATTAAGGCTGAGCTTTATCCCGAAATTGCTCCGAACACCGTTAAGAACTTTATTTCCCTCATTAACAAGGGCTTTTATGACGGACTTGTTTTTCACCGCGTAATTCCCGGCTTTATGATTCAGGGCGGATGCCCTTACGGCACAGGTACAGGTGGCCCCGGCTACAGCATTCTCGGTGAGTTCTCACAAAATCACTTTAAGAATGATTTACAGCATTCCCGCGGAGTACTTTCCATGGCACGTGCGAGCCATCCCGATTCCGCAGGAAGCCAGTTTTTCATTATGCATGATGATGCGCCTCATCTTGACGGTGCATATGCATCCTTCGGTAAGGTTATTGATGATGAAAGCCTCCAGGCAGTTGACAGAATTGCTTCCGTTGACACAGACTGGTCAGACCATCCTACCCTCACACAGCGTATGAAGAAGGTTACTGTTGACACCTTCGGTGAAAGCTATGATGAGCCTGAAAAGCTCAGAGAACGTTAATTTCCTACGGTTACGGTTGAAATTCAATCCCCTGTTTTCAGTATGATGAAACAGGGGATTTTTATGTCTTCTGGCGGCTGACCGAATCAATTAATTCTTGCTTATGGAGGGTACTTCTGATAAAATAAAAGATTGAAAAACGTAGGGTTAAGGCGAAGAAAATGGATTTATTCGAATACATGGCAAGTCAGAACCGCGAGACGGAGTCTCCCCTTGCGGCAAGGCTCAGACCACGGACTCTTGACGAGGTTGTGGGACAACAGCATATAGTCGGAAAGGACAAACTCCTTTACAGGGCCATTAAAGCGGATAAGCTTTCCTCCATAATTTTTTACGGCCCGCCCGGCACGGGAAAAACAACTCTTGCAAAGGTCATAGCAAATACCACCAGTGCGGAGTTTACCCAGATTAATGCGACTTCTGCGGGTAAAAAGGACATGGAGGAGGTCATAGAGGCGGCAAAAAAGCGCTACGGAGAATACGGAAAGAAAACGATTCTCTTCGTTGACGAGATTCACCGCTTCAATAAAGGCCAGCAGGATTATCTCCTTCCTTTTGTTGAGGACGGCACTGTAATTCTCATAGGAGCCACTACTGAGAATCCTTACTTTGAAGTGAACGGGGCTTTAATCAGCCGATCGATCATTTTTGAACTTTTTCCCTTGACAAACGACGACATTAAGGTTTTACTAAAGCGTGCACTTTCCGATGTCGAAAGAGGCATGGGTGCAATGAAAGCCGTTGCAACCGAGGAGGCTTTGGACTTCATAGCTGACATGGCAAACGGTGATGCACGTTCGGCCATTAATGCCATTGAACTCGGCATCCTGACAACGTCCAGAGGTGAAGACGGGCTCATTCACATAGACCTGTCCATTGCCGAGGAGTGCATACAGAAGCGTGTTCTTAAGTACGATAAGGATGGGGATAACCATTACGATACAATATCCGCATTCATTAAAAGTATGAGAGGGTCCGATCCGGACGCTGCGGTTTATTACCTGGCCAGGATGATTGAAGCCGGCGAGGAGCCTGCATTTATAGCAAGGCGCATTATGATATGTGCTTCCGAGGATGTCTCAAATGCCGACCCTATGGCCCTTGTAGTTGCAACGTCTGCGGCACAGGCTGTGGAGCGTATAGGTATGCCGGAGTCACGCATCATTCTTTCGCAGGCCGCAATTTATGTAGCGTGCGCACCCAAGAGTAATTCCGCCTGCTGTGCCATTGACAGAGCTCAGGAAAATGTTGCAAGAACAAGGACGGCACCTATTCCGCCTTATCTGCAGGATGCCCATTATAAGAGCGCAGGAAAGCTTGGGCATGGTCTTGGCTATGAATATTCGCATAACTTCCTGAACCATTATTCCGGACAGCCGTATCTTCCTGAGGTGCTTCGGGGCACAAGGTTTGTTGAGCTTTCAGAGCAGGGCAGGGAAAAAGAGATGAAGGAGTGGATGGAATTCCTCAAAAGGCAAGGAAGGACAGCACCCTTAGACACATGTAATCCGGAGGAAGAATCATGATGAGAAGAATAATTGCCTGGTTGGGCATCATTCTGCTTGCGGGAATGTACATAGCGACGCTTGTATGTGCAATCATTTCCACGCCTGCAACGAGAGGGCTTATGTTTGCCAGCCTTGGTATGACAATCATCATACCCGTTGTTATGTGGATTTTCATACGTTTGTATGACAGAGCACATGCAAATGACGACAAGCAGATTTCTGCAAGTGAAATGCGTAAGTACAATAAACGTATTAAGAACGGCGAGGACCCTGAGAAAATCGCAAAAGAAATTGATGAGCGCTACGGCGTTAATAAAGAAGATTAATATTAAAGGAGATATATTATGTCATTACTTACAGATTGGAGAGACTACGCTTACAGCCTCGACACAAACACAAAAGACGGAAGAATGTTCTGGGCAATGTATTTTAACCATGAGAAGGGCATCTATGAGCAGATTCTCAGTGACCCCAAGACAGAAGTTAAGGGTACGGTTAAAGCTCTTGCAGAGAAGTACAACTGCCCTCTTAATCTTTTCGTAGGCTTCCTTGATGGTATCAACGATTCACTTGTTGAGCCGAATCCTATTGATGATATGACTGAGGATACGGAAGTTTCTCTTAAGTACGATACAGAGAAGCTTTACTATAATATGGTTGAGGCAAAGGCAGACTGGCTTTACAATCTTCCTCAGTGGAATGAAATTCTCCCCGAAGAAAAGCGTAAAGCACTTTACAAAGAGCAGAAGAAGTCAGGAACTGTTGTTGTCGGCAAGAAGGTCGGCAGAAACGATCCCTGCCCTTGCGGTTCCGGTAAGAAATATAAGTTCTGTTGCGGTAAGTAATGAGCAGACGTGACGACTATCTGGATTATAATTCTTCCCGCAGAAGGAGAAGAGGACGTAAATCAGGGGGTCCCTTTATAGGGATCCTTATTGTCGTACTTATAGCGCTGGCATGCGGAATAACAACATATCGTCTCGCTTCCGGAAATATAGGCGAGAAATGGTCGGTTGGTCAGTTTGCAAAGTTTCTGGATGGTGAAAACGTTGAGCCTACAAATGTTGCGGTAGTTACGGAGGTGCCTGCTACATCGACACCAACGCCCGCACCTTCATCGACGCCTACTCCGATTCTTACTCCTCGTCTCTATCAGGATGATTATCTTGTTGATTTCGTGGATACAAGAGAGAAGGTTGATGTACACGCCATTTATGTTGCCGATCTTTCACTTTCGTCTTCCAAGCTTGACTACTATATCGAACTTTGTGAGACAACAGAGCTGAATGCGCTTGTAATTGACGTAAAGAACGATGACGGTACCATTTCTTATATGATGGACTGTGAGTCCGCAAAGAACTGCGGTACGCTTACCGATAAGCAGGGAGACATACCTGCTCTTGTAGAAAAGCTTCACGAGCATGGTATTTATTGTATTGCGCGTGTTGTGTGCTTCCTCGACGAGAAGATTGAAGACGAATATCCCGGTTGGCTTCTGTACAGAAAAGACGGCAGCCGTTATAAAGACACTGCAGGGGATATGTGGGTTAACCCTTACAGCGAATCAGCCTGCAAATATATTGTTGATGTTGCGTGTCAGGCCGTCGAGGACGGATTTGACGAAGTATGTTTCGACTACATCCGTACGGCAACATCTTATGTTTCGACAATTGATTTCGGCGCAAAGGCCGTTGAGGACCACACCCTTACGGAACAGATTGCCGAGTTTACAAAATATGCCTGCAACAGGCTTAAGCCTATGGGGGCTTTTGTAAGTGCTTCTGTTTACGGAGGAGTAATCTGTTCTTCCGTAGACGCCGAAAATATCGGTCAGGATTATGCAGAACTTTCAAAGTATCTGGACTACATTTGTCCGATGATTTACCCTTCACATTACGCTGCTACGTACGCAGGCATCGCCGTGCCGGATGCAAAGCCTTATGAGCTCATTTCTCATGAGATTCAGGCTTCGAATAAAAAGCTTGATGCTGTTCTTTCTTCCAACGGTTACGTTGCGGAGTGCAGACCTTGGCTTCAGTCCTTTACCGCAACATGGGTTGAAGGGCACATTATGTATTCGAATCCTGTAATCAGAAAGCAGGTAGATGCCTGCTATGATAACGGAGTTATGAACTGGATGTATTGGAACGCTGCCGGAAACTATGACGTGGAAGCGTTCGAGCTTTTACAGTAATATTTGAAACGAAATGATTTATCTTTCGTGTAATATGGTAACAGACAAAGAAAACCCCAAATGGAGGAGTTAACATGAAAAAGAAAATTGTTCTTATTGCCACATTACTTTGTTTCTCAACGCTTATTGCATGCGGCGGCTCATACAAGGCTTCGGATTCCGCATATTCTATGCGTGACTACGCTACCGAAAACTACAAGTCAGATTACATAACAGATGCCCCTATGGCCAGCGGCAGTTACTACGCTGAAAAAGAAAGCATGTACGACTATTCAAAAGGATACGATGAGGGTTACGATGGAGGTTATAACAGCACTTCTTCCGCCGTTACAGACAGCACCGTAATCGAGGCAAATGAAGCTGCAAGCAAGCGTAAGGTTATAAAGACAGCCAACCTTCAGGTTGAAACGCTTGAGTTTGACGATTTCGTTGCAAAGCTTGATGCAAACATTAATTCCTTTGGCGGATACATCGAGAGTTCATATGTTTCCGGTAACAACATTTATCAGACTTCATCAAGATATGCATCCTATACCATCCGCGTACCTGAGGATAAAATCACAGGTTTCATCGACCAGGTCGGCACCTTAGGAAACGTTACAAATAAGCAGTACGGCGAGCAGGACATCACACTTACATATGTTGATGTCGAAAGCCGCATTAAGACATTACAGACAGAGCAGGAAACACTTTTAGGACTTCTTGAAAAGGCAGAGTATCTCACAGATATCATCGAGCTTGAAAGACGTCTTTCGGAAGTTAATTACGATATTGAAAGCTACACATCGAGACTTCGTTCATACGACAGCCAGATTACATATTCAACGGTTTCACTTACAGTTACCGAAGTTGAACGTATCACTCCTGTTGTGAAGGAGCCCGTTGTTGAGAAAACACTCGGCGAAAAGATTGCCATCAGTTTTAAGGAAAACCTTAATGACATTTGGGACGGCCTCCAGAACTTCATCATCTGGGTTGTAACACACATTATCGGCCTCTGCATTTGGGCACTTGTTATTGTCGGTGGTATCCATATTATTAAGAGAGCCTGCAGAAAGAAAAAAGAAAAGCAGATTGCCGAAATGAAGATGAAGGCTGAAATCAATGCCGAAGCTCAGGCAAAATATGCAATGACACACGCTAATGAAACAAAAGTGGATAATCAGAAATAAACAGGGTGATGTTAAGAAAATAGCGGAAGAACAGGGCGTTTCCGAAATAACGGCGCGCATAATGCTTAACCGCAACTTGTTAACAAAAGACGAGAGGGATGTATTTTTACATCCCTCTGTTTGCAGTTTAAGAGATGCTTCGGCGCTGCTAAATGCTACGAAGGCAGCGGAGGCGCTTCTTAAAGCTGTAGATGAAGAAAAACGCATCAGAATAATTGGTGATTACGATGTTGACGGCATTACTTCCACATGCGTACTTATGAAAGGGTTAACAAAGCTTGGCGCGGATGTTGATTACAGAATTCCGCACAGGATGCGTGACGGCTACGGCATAAATGAATCGATGGTGGATGAGGCCTTTGATGACGGTGTGGACGTTATTTTGACTTGCGACAACGGCATTTCCGAGTTTGAAACGGTAAAGCACGCGAAAGAACTTGGAATGTATGTTATAATTACAGATCATCACGATATTCCGAGAAAAGAAAATGCTGACGGCAGCATGGAATATGTTATGCCGGATGCCGATATTATCGTAAATCCGAAGCAACCCGGTGAAACAAGCCCGTTCACCGGTTTTTGCGGATGCGTTGTTGCCATGAAGGTTATGGAAGTCTGCGGGCTGGACATTCGGTCTTTCCTTCCGTACGCTGCAATGGCTACGCTTTGTGATGTTATGGACCTTAGGGATGAGAACAGGACAATTGTTTCTATTGGCTTACCTGAGCTTAGGAGAACGGCAGATGTGGGCATTTCCGCGCTTATTGGCAGGAATGCATTAAACAGGGAACAGATTTCAGCTTACCACGTAGGATTTGTTATCGGACCCTGCCTGAACGCTTCCGGCAGACTTGACACAGCTGAAAAGGCATGCAGGCTTTTGCTTTCCGAAGACGAAAGGAAGGCAGACGAACTGGCAGATGAACTTGTTCGTCTTAATAAAGAACGCAAGGAAATGACAGAGGAAGGTGCTGACAGAGCAACCTTTATAATAGATTATATTGCAAAAGAACGTGCAAGGCTGGAAGGAGACGAAAGCGGCGATCCTGAAAAATATATAGATAATGTTATCGTTGTGAATCTTCAGGACTGTCACGAGAGCATTGCCGGTATAGTTGCCGGCAGAATCAGAGAAAAGTATAACCGTCCGACGTTTGTGTTTACCAATTCGGGGGATGTGCTTAAAGGGTCCGGCCGTTCAATTGAAGGCTATTCCATGTACGATGAACTCTTTAAGGTGAAGGAACTTCTTTTAAGGTTCGGAGGACATCCTATGGCAGCAGGGCTATCCATAGAGCCCGAAAACTTTGAAGAGTTTCAAACTAGGATTAATGATAATTGCACATTAACTCAGGATGATTTGGCTAAAAAAATCAAGATTGACGTGAAGCTTCCGTTTGGGTGTGTAACGTTCGACCTTTTGGACGAACTGGAAATGCTGGAGCCCTTCGGAAAGGGTAACGAGAAGTACCTTTTTGCAGAGAAAGATCTTAAAATAGCGCAAATGCGCATACTTGGCAAGAATAGTAATTTGTTAAAACTAAATTTAATCAGTGCGGACGGACGTAGGTTTGAAGGGCTTTTCTTTGGAAACATTCCGGAAGTTCTTGATGAACTTAAGGAAAACTTTGGAGCAGAAGAAGTCGAAAAGGCGTTCAAGGGTGTTCCGAACTGCATTTTCATTTCCGCCACATATGTGCCGGAAAGAAACGAGTTTAACGGAATGGTTTCGATTAATGCAAAGCTTCAGGATATAAAAGTTTTTAAGTAAGAAGGTTCATGTTAATGAAAAAGATTACAGACACATTAAAGGACAAAAGAATACTTATCTGGGGATATGGCAGAGAAGGCAAATCAACAGAGAAATTTATACGAAGCCATGTTGAAGTGTCGAAGCTTGACGTTTTTGAAGGGAATAGAGAAGGCTTCAATGAGGATGACTATGATTTTATTATTAAAAGTCCCGGGATTGTTTATTTCACCGACAATCCGAAGTATATCTCACAGACAATTCTATTCCTGAATGAATTCGGCGGACACACAATAGGAATAACAGGTACAAAAGGAAAAAGTACAACCTCCTCCCTAATGTATGAAGCAATAAAAGCGTGCGGCAGAAAAGTCGTACTGCTTGGAAATATCGGTCTTCCGTGTTTTGATCTTTATGATGAAATAGATGATGACACTTTCGTCGTGTTTGAACTGAGCTGCCATCAGCTTTCAAAGCTTGAAGAGGCTCCGAGGTATTCTGTTTTTCTCAATCTTTTTGAAGAACACCTTGATTACTACAAGACCTTGGACAAGTACTTTGCTGCAAAAGCAAATATTACGACTCATCAGGACGAGAACGGGTGGTGCCTGCTTGGAGCAAATGTTCCAAAGCTCACAACACGCGCAAATACGTGCATTGTTGATAAGTTAAATCATGATATAACACTTAAAATCCCCGGTGAACATAATCTTTTAAATGCTGAGTTTGTTTATGAAATGACTGTTAATATTCTTGGCTTGGATGAAAAAAGTGTACTTGAAGGACTTGCGGGCTTTGACGGACTTCCGCACAGATTGAAATATATCGGAACCGTCAAAAACATTCGCTATTATGATGATTCCATTTCCACAATTCCGGAGGCAACCATCAATGCCGTGAAGTCTGTTCCGAATGTCGGTGTTGTTCTTGTCGGTGGCATGGACAGAGGAATTGACTATGATATTCTTGAGGATTTTATTAAAGATACCAAGAATGTGAATTTTGTTCTTATGTATGACACAGGCCTTCGCATTTATAATGAACTTGGCGGTGGTAATTATTCCAATATCCATGTAGTAACCGACCTTAAAGAAGCTGTGGCAAAGGCAAAGGAAATTGCAGTGGAGGGTTCGGCTGTCGTCCTTTCTCCTGCAGCTGCGTCGTATGGCTTTTTTAAGAACTTTGAAGAGCGCGGAGATAAGTTTAAGGAGTTTGTAGATGAAATGTAATTTCGGTTTTCTTGCATCGTTGCCTTTTATTCTTCTGACAGGATTTTTTGTTGCTGTCGGGCCTTGCAGCGGACAGCCTGCAGACGGTCCGGAGCTTTCGGAAAGGGCATATAACGAAAGACGTATCATATGCATCGATGCGGGACATCAGCGTAAGTCCGACAACGAAAAAGAGCCTGACGGACCGGGGTCAACGGTTTTAAAGGCAAGGGTTTCAAGCGGAACAGCCGGAAAGACGAGCGGATTGCCCGAATATGAATTGAATCTTGAAGTGAGCCTGAAACTTAAAAAAGAGCTTCTCTCAAGAGGCTATAAAGTTGTTATGGTAAGAGAAACAAACAACGTGAATATAAGTAATTCAGAGAGGGCAGAGATAGCCAACGCATTCCGCTCGGATGCATTCCTTCGTATTCATGCGGACAGCTCCGACAATACTACAATAAAAGGCGCAATGACTGTCTGCCAGAAAAAAACAAACCCTTATAACGGTTCGCTTTACCCATTAAGTAAAAGCCTTTCCGAGTGTGTTCTTACAGGGCTTTGTAATGCTACGGGAGCCTTAAACAGAGGAGTGTGGGAAACAGACACGATGAGCGGAATAAACTGGTGCAATGTTCCTGTCACAATCGTTGAAATGGGCTTTATGTCCAATCCCGAAGAAGACGTTCTGATGGCATCGGAGGATTATCAAAATAAGCTTTCCGAAGGCATTGCGAACGGATTGGACAGTTTTTTCGAAATGAAGTGAAAACGGACATATGAGAAAAGAAAAGTGCTTGACAGAGAGCACTTTTTTTACTAAAATCACATGAACGCTTTTTAATAAGAAAGTAATTGCGAAGCAAATCGCAATATAAACACTAAGGAGAAAACATTATGGCTTGCGAAAAGACAATGGACAAAATCATAGCTCTTGCAAAGTCACGTGGTTTCGTATATCCCGGCTCCGAGATTTACGGAGGACTTGCAAACACATGGGATTACGGCAATCTCGGCGTAGAGCTTAAAAACAACGTTAAGAAGGCATGGTGGAAGAAGTTTATCCAGGAAAATCCCTACAACGTAGGTGTAGACTGTGCAATCCTCATGAATCCTCAGACATGGGTTGCGTCCGGTCACCTGGGCGGTTTCTCGGATCCTCTTATGGACTGTAAGGAGTGCCACGAGCGTTTCAGAGCAGACAAGCTCATCGAAGATTACGCTTTCGAAAACAAGATTGACCTCGGCGGTTCTGTTGACGGCTGGACAAACGATCAGATGAAAGCTTTCATCGAGGAAAAGGACATTAAGTGCCCTACATGCGGCAAGCATAATTTTACCGATATCAGACAGTTCAACCTCATGTTCAAGACCTTCCAGGGTGTTACAGAGGATGCCAAGAACGTGGTATACCTTCGTCCCGAAACAGCACAGGGTATCTTCGTAAACTTCAAGAACGTACAGAGAACTTCCAGAAAGAAGATTCCCTTCGGAATCGGCCAGATTGGTAAGTCCTTCAGAAACGAAATCACACCCGGTAATTTCACATTCAGAACACGTGAGTTCGAACAGATGGAGCTTGAGTTCTTCTGCGAGCCCGGTACAGACCTTGAGTGGTTCAAGTACTGGAGAGCATTCTGCCGTGACTGGCTTGTTTCACTCGGCATCAAGGAAGATGAAATGCGTCTCCGTGACCACAGCCCTGAGGAGCTTTGCTTCTACTCAAAGGGCACAACAGATATCGAATTCCTCTTCCCGTTCGCATGGGGCGAGCTTTGGGGCATTGCAGACCGTACGGACTACGACCTCAACCAGCACATTAATACATCCGGCGAGGATATGACATACTTTGACGATGAGAAGAATCAGCGTTACGTTCCTTACGTAGTTGAGCCTTCACTCGGCGCAGATCGTGTTACACTTGCATTCCTCTGTGCAGCATATGATGAGGAGAACATCGGAACAGAAGAAGCACCCGACGTCAGAACGGTTCTTCATTTCCCTCCCGCACTTGCTCCCATCAAAGTCGGCATCCTTCCTCTTTCCAAGAAGCTTGACGAAGGTGCGGAAAAGATTTATGCAGAGCTTTCCAAGTACTGGAACTGCGAATTCGACGACAGAGGCAACATCGGAAAGCGTTATCGCCGCCAGGACGAAATCGGTACTCCTTTCTGCGTAACATACGACTTTGACTCTGAGAATGACGGCTGCGTAACAGTACGTGACCGTGATACAATGGCTCAGGAACGTATTAAGATCGAGGACCTTAAGGCATATCTTGAAAAGAAATTAGAGTTTTGATAAAAAACAGAGCATGTAAACGCTTACATGCTCTATTTGTGTTTTTTGTGCAATTTGACGATTTTTTTCGTTTTTGCAAAGTTTTTAACAATTTTTGATAAACTTGTGGTAAAATAGCATACCGCAGTAATAAAAGCAATAAAAGGTAATTGACGTGTGACAATGATTCGTCACACTCTCAAAGGAGGAAAAACAAAATGGCAAAGAAATGGGTCTACATGTTCAGCGAAGGCGACATGACCATGCGTAACCTTCTCGGCGGTAAGGGTGCAAACCTCGCAGAGATGTCCAGCATCGGCCTTCCTGTACCCCAGGGCTTCACAATCACAACAGAAGCCTGCACACAGTACTACGAAGATGGCAGAAAGATTAACGACGAAATCATGGCTCAGACCATGGAGTACGTTAAGAAGATGGAAGAGATCAACGGCAAGAAGTTCGGCGACCTCAAGAACCCTCTCCTTGTATCCGTACGTTCAGGTGCACGTGCATCAATGCCCGGTATGATGGACACAATCCTCAACCTCGGTCTTAATGATGAAGTAGTTGCAGCAATGATTGCAGGCAACCCTGATCCTAAGTTTGAAAGATTCGTTTATGACTCATACAGAAGATTCATCCAGATGTTCTCTGACGTTGTTATGGAAGTTGGTAAGAAGTACTTCGAACAGCTCATTGACCAGATGAAGGAAGAAAAGGGTGTTAAGTTCGACGTTGAGCTTAACGCTTCAGACCTTAAGAAGCTCGCTGAGCAGTTTAAGGCAGAATACAAGAAGCAGCTTGGCAAGGATTTCCCTTCAGATCCCGTAGAACAGCTCAAGCTCGCTATCGAGGCAGTTTTCCGTTCATGGGATAACCCTCGTGCAAACGTTTACCGTCGTGACAACGATATCCCTTACTCATGGGGTACCGCAGTTAACGTAATGCCCATGGTATTCGGTAACCTTAACGAAGAATCCGGTACAGGTGTTGCATTCACACGTGACCCTGCTACAGGTGAAAAGAAGCTCATGGGTGAGTTCCTTACAAACGCTCAGGGTGAAGACGTAGTTGCAGGTGTTCGTACACCTATGCCCATTGCAGAGATGGAGAAGCTCTTCCCTGAAGCATTCAAGCAGTTCACACAGGTTTGCGAGACACTTGAAAATCACTACCATGACATGCAGGATATGGAGTTCACAGTTGAGAACAAGAAGCTCTACATGCTCCAGTGCCGTAATGGTAAGAGAACAGCTCAGGCTGCTCTTAAGATTGCTTGTGACCACGTTGACGAAGGACACAAGACACCTGCAGAAGCAGTTGCCATGATCGATCCTCGTAACCTTGACACACTCCTTCATCCTCAGTTCGACCAGGCTGCTCTTAAGAAGGCAGAAGCTATCGGTAAGGGCCTTGGCGCTTCACCCGGTGCTGCTTGCGGTAAGATCGTATTCACAGCAGAAGATGCTGAAGCTTGGAACGCAAGAGGCGAGAAGGTTGTTCTTGTTCGTCTTGAGACATCACCTGAAGACATCACAGGTATGAAGGCTGCTCAGGGTATCCTCACAGTTCGTGGTGGTATGACATCTCACGCTGCAGTAGTTGCACGTGGTATGGGTAAGTGCTGCGTATCCGGTTGTGGCGATATCGCAATGGATGAAGAAAACAAGAAGTTCGTTCTTGCAGGCAAGACATTTACAGAAGGAGATTGCATCTCCATCGATGGTACAACAGGTAAGATTTACGATGGCATCATCGCTACAGTTGATGCTTCCATCGCAGGCGAGTTCGGCCGTATCATGGCTTGGGCTGATGAGTTCAGAAAGCTCAAAGTTCGTACATACGCTGATACACCTCGTGATGCTAAGAAGGCTCGTGAGCTCGGCGCAGAAGGCATCGGCCTTTGCCGTACAGAGCATATGTTCTTCGAAGCTGACAGAATCGCTGCTTTCCGTGAGATGATCTGCTCCGATACAGTAGAAGAGAGAGAAGCTGCTCTTGAGAAGATTCTTCCATATCAGCAGGGCGACTTCGAGGCTCTTTATGAGGCTCTTGAGGGTAACCCAGTTACTATCCGTTTCTTGGATCCACCTCTCCATGAGTTCGTTCCTACAGAAGAAGAGGATATTAAGAAGCTTGCAGAAGCTCAGGGTAAGTCTGTTGTGACAATCAAGGCTATTATCCAGGGCCTCCACGAGTTCAACCCTATGATGGGTCATAGAGGCTGCCGTCTTGCAGTTACATATCCAGAAATCGCTGCAATGCAGACAAAGGCTGTTATCCGTGCTGCTATCAACGTTCAGAAGAAGCATCCAGATTGGACAGTTAAGCCAGAAATCATGATTCCACTTGTTTGTGAAATCAAGGAGCTTAAGTACGTTAAGAAGGTAGTTGTTGAGACAGCTGACGCTGAAATCGCTGCTGCAGGCGCTAACCTTACATACGAAGTTGGTACAATGATCGAGATTCCACGTGCTGCTCTTACAGCTGATGAAATCGCTAAGGAAGCTGACTTCTTCTGCTTCGGTACAAACGACCTTACACAGATGACATTCGGTTTCTCAAGAGATGACGCTGGTAAGTTCCTCAATGCTTACTATGATACAAAGATCTTCGAGAACGATCCATTTGCAAAGCTCGACCAGACAGGTGTAGGCAAGCTTATGGAAATGTCAATCAAGCTTGGTAAGCCAGTTAACCCTAACCTCCATGTAGGTATCTGTGGTGAGCACGGCGGCGATCCAACATCTGTTGAATTCTGTCACAAGATTGGTTTGAACTATGTTTCATGTTCACCATTCCGTGTTCCTATTGCAAGACTTGCTGCTGCACAGGCTGCTATTGCTAATAAGTAATGCTATCCCTAACATAACGGTTGCGAAACTAATGATAGACAATAGAAAATGATATTTTCTATTGTCAAGAAATATGAAAACTCCGTTTCAAATGTAACGTTTGAAGCGGAGTTTTTTGCGTCCATGGGATAATCTTTAGAACCCTTGTAGAATATGGAAAAAGCTATCATGAGAGGCCAAATAACCATTAGTATTTGGATAATTCTTGATAATATGCAATCAATCTTTTGATCTGATCAGAATCGTTATTACGGCAGAGTTCGATTAATTCAAACAATTCCGGATTCGATTCTTTATCGATTACGATTTGTGTGGGTGAAGGATTGTCTGTAATTCCGACCAAATAATCAACAGAGGTGTGAAAGCATTGTGCGATGACTTCTATTGTCTGAATGGATGGAACCCTTTCGCCATATTCATAGCGGCAGTAGCCTATTTTGGATAGATTCAATCTTCGGGAGGCTTCAGCCATTGTGATTCCTAAATTTTCTCTTGCTATTTTTAAGCGTTCAGGTATTAACTGTGTGGACATTTTCTTTATATACCTCCTAAAAACATTGACAGTAACCAATGGATAATAATATAATACAAGCATATCCAATGGTTACTATACACCTAAACAGGTAAAATATCAATGGGAGGAAGAAAATGTCAGAAAATACGAATTATGATGATGCTGTGAAAACAATTAAATTGGCTATTCTTCAAAGTCAATATAATGCTGCTAAATCAGTAAATGAGAAGCAACTGCAATTGTATTATGGTATTGGAAAATATATATCTGTGAATTCCAGAAATGGATTTTGGGGGACTGGAGCGATTGATGCCATAAGTGAAAAATTACAGAAAGAACTGCCAGGCTTGCGTGGTTTTACAGGACGTAATTTTAGATATATGCGTACTTTTTATGAAGAGTGGAGATTACTTGAAAAAGAAGAGAATGACAATATCTATTCTGAAAGAAGTAATTTGGAACTTGCAAGTTCCAAATTGATGAATGTTATAAAATGGAATTCTCAAGTTCC
>JAZQQJ010000084.1:0-28861 GCA_045629005.1 Lachnospiraceae bacterium | reverse complement strand
GGTGGACATTTAATGTCCACCACACCCCGTCCCTAGTAGACACCACACCCCCCTGGCAGACACTCAATCAAGTTCATGTGAACTTCTTTTTGTTCTGAATGCACTGGGCGTGCACCCTTCAGTATCCTTAAATACTCTGTTAAAGGTGGATATGCTTGCAAAGCCTGTGTTCATGGCTATGTCCATAATGGAGTACTCGGGGTCGTTCAAAAGCTCCTTTGCAGCACGTATGCGTCTGAGTGTAAGATAGTCGCAGAAGGTGTAATCCGTGTACTGCTTGAAAAGTCTTGAAAAATAGTACTTACTGAAGCCGATGTTGACTGCAGCATCCTCAAGGGTAATCTGCTGCATGTAGTTGTCGTTTATGTACTCAAGGAGCTGATTGAACTCCTTAACGTACTGCTGTTGTTTTTTAGGTTTTGCATTGCTGAAGAGCTTTTCGTCCGTGTCGTGATTTTCACCGAAGAGGACAAGGAGATTGATGAAAAGCGAATACACTGAAAGCTCACTGTATGAGCTGCCATAAAAGTACGCATTACGCATTTGGACAAGGAGACTGTAAGCTTCATCGAAAATGCGGGGGTATGAGCTCTTCGTTGCATGTATCGGAGAAAGTATTGCAGGCTGAAGGCCTTCAAACCCTTTCATTCCTTTTATAAATGACATATCGAAAAGGAAAATGAACCTCGAGCCTCCCATTGGAGGATTTTTATACTCATGAATGCATCCTGAAGGAATGATAAGTATTTCTCCGGGATTGATGCGAAGCTCTTCATCCTTAATGACTACGTCATAAGGTCCTTCGACAGGCATAAGTATTTCCATTGCTTCGTGCCAGTGTGCTTTAAAGCCACCCGGCTCGCGGTTGAACCATATACGAACAGAGGAATTATTGTGGAAGTCAACAACTTCATGGTCCCCGTCGGTATACTCGATTTTTCCTTTAAAATCGCTGTTTGTTGAGTACAGCAGCTCTTTTTCATGTTTCGGCATATGCTTCTCCTCATACCTTGCAACAAAATGACTAATCTCTAAAGATTAATTCCAAAGAAAATTGCTCTGTTATTGCTGAAAAAGAATGTTTTTCCCAATAAATCAATTATATATACGATTATCATATCTTGTCAATAAAAAGATGGAGATTTTAGAATCAAGTTGTTCTGTCTCTTGCCGATATAAAGCGAAAATGTTCGAAAAATAACATCTTTTATGGCATTTTATATCTTCTCATCTTCAGATACAATTATTGCGATATGTAAATTTCACAGCAAAATCTGATAACAAATTATGCGAATTGCTTATTTTGTTATTTGCTTTTTCATAGCAATAATTGCTATACGCACGCATTGCCCTAAATCGCATTCTCTTCAAAGAAAAGATTATGTCGCTCTCTGCCACCTTCACCCCTTGACTTTAATATTAAAAAGCCTAAAATTAAGTCATTAACAGCAATTCAGAGGTTTATAAAATGGCTACAATACGTTTATTTGACAACGATGCATATAAAACAGAAGGATATGCTTCAGTTGAATCCTGCGCCGAAGAGGAACATAATGGTCTGAAATGTTTTGCTCTCGTTCTCGACAGCACCATATTTTTCCCCGAAGAAGGCGGGCAGAGCCCGGATAAAGGCTTCATAGACAATGCAGAGGTTCTTGACGTTCAGGTTAAGCAGGGCATTATTACACACTATGTTTCCGAAAGCTTCGAGCCCGGTGCATCAGTATGCATGAAGCTGGACATGAACCACCGTTTTTCAAACATGCAGCAGCACTCCGGAGAGCACATTTTCTCAGGTCTTGTATATACTCTTTTCGGTTTCTCAAATGTCGGTTTTCATTTGAGCGATAATTCCGTAACAATGGATTTCGACGGCGTCTTAACTTCCGAAGACCTTACAATGATTGAAACAAAGGTTAACGAGGCAATATCCCGCAATCTTGAAATCACAGCACGCTACTACACAAAAGAAGAGCTTGAGCTCATTACATATCGCAGCAAGAAAGAGCTCGAAGGGCCCATCCGCATCGTTACAGTCCCCGGCTTTGACACATGTGCATGCTGCGCCCCGCACGTTAAGCGCACCGGAGAAATAGGTATGCTCAAGGTGATTCATTCCCAAAACTACAAGGGTGGCGTACGCATTCACATCCTGTGCGGTTTTCGTGCTCTTGAGTATTTTCGTGAAAGCCTTTCTCTCATCGACTCGCTCACAGGCACGCTCACAACAGGTCGCGAAAGCCTTCTTGAGAACGTTGAAAAGTTAAAGTCCGAGAATCAGGCTTTATCCTCAAAGCTTCTTAATGCCAAGCAGGAACTTCTCCATAAAGAGCTTGATGCCCTTTCGGAAGACCTCGAGGATGTTTTCCTTTTCCGTGAAAAGACCGACAGCCTCATTATGAGAAATGCCGTAAATTATCTTACGGCAAAGCACAGTGGTCTATGCGGCTTCTTCTCCGGCAACGATGAAGCAGGCTATACATTTATCATTGCTTCAGCAACAAAAGATGCACGCGAGACATCAAAAAAGCTTGCCGATACCCTTTCTGCAAAGGGAGGCGGCAAGCCTCAAATGGTTCAAGGAAACATATCTGCCACAAAAGAGCAGATTGAAAGCGTTCTAGGAATCAAGTCTGTCTGATTGCTTTATGCTTCCGGCTTTTCTTCATAAACCGCAGGCATATGTCTCTTGTGTTCGCTTCCGTTATGATATCTGTTTATAATTGCAAGGTTTTCTTCAGTTGCCTCACCCGTAAACAGGTATTTATCAATATCAGCATATGAAATGCCCATTTCCTGCTCGTCTGTCTGACCTTCATACAGCGCTGCGGAAGGGGCTTTTTTAATGATTGCTTCAGGGCATCCGAGATACTCAAGGAACTCGTAAACCTCCTGAACGGTAAGGTCTGCAATGGGATTAAAGTCAAAGGCTCCGTCGCCCCACTTTGTAAAATATCCCATGTAACGTTCGCTTCTGTTGCCGGTACCTGCTACAAGTCTGCCCTCACTTGACGCAATGCAGTAAAGAGCATTCATACGAAGTCTCGGGCCAATATTTGCAAGACCGAGTACGGAAGGCGTTGTAATTTTTTCAAGCTCTGCAACAAGTGCATCTCTTGCGGGTGTAAGATCGACAGTTCTTGTCTCTATATGAAACTTCTCGGCAAGCTCATTGCCATGATCGGTGTCCTCACCATAATTTCTCTTTGAGGCACATGGCATAATAATACCAACCGTATCCTCGCATGCAAGCTTGCAAAGGATGCCTACAAGTGCAGAATCCTTACCGCCGCTGTTTCCGAAAACAAGGCCCTTACAATGTGCTTCCTCAAGCTTTCCCTGTATAAATGCAACTCTCTTTTTTGTTTCTTCAGCATAATCTCTAAGCATAATACACCTCCGGGTGACATAATTGATTGGCGTTCATCGCTGAAAAACAGTATTTTGCACCAATCACATAATATTTGATTATATCACATTCCCGTATTCTTTACAAATTTATGCTTATGCATTATAATAGTCAGGTTTGCAAATCAAGTACAGTACGCCGCAGCAAAGAACATCTGTGGCAAATTCAGAGGTATTTTTTATGTCAGAATCAGTTAATGAAAACAAAATGGGCACAATGCCCATAGTGAAGCTAATCGTCAGTATGGGCGTCCCAATGATGCTTTCCATGCTTGTACAGGCTCTCTACAACATCGTCGACAGTATATTCGTTTCACAGATTTCCGAGGATGCTCTCACAGCCGTTTCACTTGCTTTCCCCATGCAGAATTTCATGATTGCTCTTGGAGCCGGAACAGGCGTAGGTATCAATGCCCTCCTTTCCAGAAGCCTTGGAGAAAAGAATTTCGAGCGTGCAAATAAAGCTGCAGGTAACGGCATACTTCTTACCATTGTGAATTTCATTCTCTGCTTTTTCTTAGGTTTGCTTTTTTCAAAGCCTTTTCTCGCAACGCAGACAGACGATGCCACAATCCTCGCTTACGGATGTGACTATCTCTCAATAGTAATGATGTACTCCTTCGGTCTTTTCGGCCAGATGGTTTTCGAACGTCTTCTCCAGTCAACCGGGCGTACACTTTACTCAATGTGGTCACAGGGTCTTGGTGCCGTCATCAACATCATCATGGATCCGATTCTCATTTTCGGTCTGTTCGGATTCCCCGAGCTCGGAATCAAGGGTGCCGCAATAGCTACAGTTATCGGTCAGTGCTGTGCAATGTGTCTCGGACTTTTCTTTAACCTTAAGAAGAACCCCGACATCAAACTCTCCTTCAAATATCTCCTCCCCGAGCTTCCTATCATCGGTCAGATTTATGCCGTAGGTCTTCCTTCCATCATTATGATGTCCATCGGTTCGGTTATGACATATCTTATGAACCGTATTCTTTATACCTTCAACTCCACTGCAGTTGCGGTTTTCGGTGCATATTTCAAGCTCCAGAGTTTCTTCTTTATGCCCGTTATCGGCCTCAACAACGGCCTTGTGCCAATCGTTGCATACAACTATGGTGCAAAGCGCAAAGACCGTCTTATGAAGGCATATAAAGCCGGTCTCGCAGGAGCAATAATGATTATGATTGTCGGCTGCCTCATCTTTGAGTTCCTGCCCGAAACACTCTTCTCACTTTTCAACGCTTCACCTGCAATGCTTGAAATGGGCATCCCTGCGCTCAGAATAATCGGCGTACACTTTGTAATTGCAGCCTTCTGCATCATTACAGGAACAATGTTCCAGGCTCTCGGCAACGGAGTATTCTCCATGATTGTTTCCATATGCCGTCAGCTCGTTGTACTTATCCCCGCAGCATGGCTTCTTTCCCTCACAGGAAACGTCAATGCTGTATGGTGGGCATTCCCTATTGCAGAAGCAGCTTCAGGAATCATCAGCGCAATTCTTTTCAAAATCCAGTACAACAAAAAAATCAAGAATCTGTAATTACAGTTATAGCCATCTATACTTTCGCTTCGATAATTACAATATTTTTAACGGGTGCACGGCAAATTGCCATGCACCCGCTTTTTTACACATCTTCTAAATCTATTCTGTCCGTATCGTTCAGGAAACGCACCTCACTGTCTTTTGCGGTTTCGTCCATCTCATCTTCCATCCCGGTAAGGGCGGCAAAAGGTGCAAACTGTGCAGCCCTGTCGTGAAGCGACATATGAGGCCTCGTTTTTGACTGATGATGCGGAAGTCCGATAATATCATCGTATTTATTTGTCTTTTGCATTTTTTCCAATTTTGTTCACGAAGTCCTTATCTACATCTATTACGCACATGCATTCGGGATGTGTCTTTCTAAGCTCATTCTGAATTGCATTTTTTATTTCTTCATCACTGTACTCATACTTAAAAGGAACAACAATATCGAAAATAACATTTGTTCGTGTAGGTCCCTGCACAATGCGGAAATCATGGAAGGAAATATTCCCGTCAATGTTGGAAATAACCTTTGTGACGGCCCTTTTGTACGTATTGGTGGCTTCATCATCAACACTTATGGGATCCATGTGAAGAACGGCCTCACAATGAAGCTTTGTCTTCAGTTCATGTTCTGTAATGTCCATAACCTCATGAAGCTCAAGTATATTGCCGTTTGCATTAACCTCTGCATGGAGACTTAAGAATACTCTTCCGGGACCGTAGTTATGCACAACAAGGTCGTGTATGCCATGTATTTCGGGATGTGCCATTACAATTTCTTCGACTTCACTGACGAATTCAGGTTCAGGCGGCATTCCGAGAAGGGGCCCAATAGTATCCTTAGCGGATGAAATGCCCGCCTTGAAAATGAACAGCGAAACAAGGATACCGCACCAGCCATCAATTGCAATTTCGAACCTTGCTCCGACTATAGTACAGACAAGGACCACAGCCGTGGCGATTGTATCGCCTATAGAGTCCGAAGCCGTGGCATCCATTGCAGGACTGTTAATCTTCTTTGCGGTCAGATGATTGTATAGATACATATAAAGCTTTACAAGAATTGAAAAAGCAAGAATTATTATAATAACAAGGCTCACCTCGGGAATTTCCGGATGGATAACCTTTTCAATCGATGATTTGATAAGTTCAAATCCCATAAAAATAATAAGTACCGATACGAGAAGCCCGGAAATATATTCAATTCGTCCGTGACCGTAAGGATGTTCCGAGTCCGGTTCCGTGTTGCTGAGCTTAAAGCCAAAAAGCACTATTACCGAAGACGCTGCATCCGACAAGTTGTTTACGGCATCTGAAATAATTGCAACAGAGCCTGATATACTGCCTGCAACAAGCTTGAAAGCCGCTATCAGAATGTTCAGAAAAATGCCAACTGCACCGCAAAGCACACCGAAAGCAGTTCTAACTTCAGGATTTTTAACATCAGTCCTGTTCTTTATAAAAAGCTTTGAAAGTATTGTAATCATTCGTTCTAAACCTCCAAAAGGGATTCCTTACATTATAAACGAAAGAAAAAAGCCAGTCAATAAAGAATTCGGTGACTAAAGAAATCAAGACGCTCAATGACAATATATTTTCTATATCAGAACATGTAACCGATCAATTACCCATTGGGGAGACAATACTGTCTATATTAAAAATAACGTAACCGTCCTCTCCGGGGCATTGCCCGGCTAATGATACGAACTCTTCATACGTCAGCGTAGGTTGATTTTGCATGCATAGCGCCATGGCACCTACCGTTTGAGGAATAGTCCGGCTTTCCGAAACCGCATTGCTCCAGTGGATATATACTTCGGTATCTCGGTTCTATCTCGACTGTGGTTACGTTACCTGTGCGATGGATCAGTTTATCGGAGAACCGGAGCATTGGAATAAAGGCATAGGTACTTCTATCTTCAGATGATTATTTCTTTCCTGAAGACGCATCTATGGAGTCTGTTGCTCGTTAAAAGCAGGCTGCTTTCGCAGCCCGCTTTTGTTAATGGTTTTGAAATTCTTTGTCCGTTTATTCGTAATATAGTTCCTTCAAGTATAATGTATCATATATAACCGATGTGTCTCCCGACAAGCAAAAGCCAAATTCAACGGTATTCCCATTGAAATACAGGCCTGCCTTTTTTATGGTCGGCATTGTTTGGCCATCGGCATCTCCGTAGTCTCGGAAATATCCTTCTCCTCCTTCTTCAGAGAAAGATCCCCATTCATTCTGGCTATATGTTAATAAATCCTCTACGCCATTGTCATAATAAACATACTGGTACTGAGCCTCAAAATATCCTTCGCCTGTCTGCTTTGAAAAATTATGTTCAAGGACAAGTACAAACGCCTCGTCGCCATCCTTCATATCCGGATTATCATAGTAATATCCAATCCATTTATCCGCTAATGACGGTGCTTCACCATTCCATTCGCGTTTTCCGGGTTTAGGCGTTGAAGTAGCTTCTACAGTAAATGTAGCCACTAGCTCAGAATCAATAATGGTTTCCTCTTCGCTGTACTTCTCATTTTCCTCATTTAGCAACGATTGCTGAGATGTCACACTTTCACTTGATTCCTGTTCCAATGTCGGCTTGTCCGTTGCTTCATTCCCGGGTGCAGTGGTAGATGAAGCTCTATTTTCATTTTTATTCACGTTATCAACTTTGCTTTGTGTTTCACTGCATGCACCAAATACGAGAAGGATAAAGAGCAGTACCACAGCAAGTTTACATTCTTTTCTCATAACAAATCTCCTATTTTAAGCTGAAATCATATTCCAAATAGAATTCTATCAAATTCCGTCCCCATGTCTACTTTTTTTACGACTGAAATCAGATATTCAGTGCTCTTTTAATGACATTTTGCATAAGCTTCGTATCCAAAGGTCTTGCCGCCGTTTCAAAAGTCATTATCAAATTCTTTCCCGGGAAGATTCCATTATTTTCATACGTTTCAATCTTTCTCACAGCATTTTGAGCGTAATCAAGGTCATCCATTTTTCCAAAGTGTTCGTGATATATTTCTTTTCTATCATGAACGTGAAGAATCGTAAAATCCGGGTATATCGTTATGATATCTCCGTTCTTCACCTTAAGTTTCAGTGGTTTTTCATACTTATATGGTATGTTATTCGCAAACAGAAAGTCTGCAATAATCTTCTCTGATTTTGATCGAACACGCTCACCTTTATTTGTAATGTAGCCCGTTATGTCATTTTCGAAAACTTTTCCTTCATAAGGTGTTTTCTCCCAATTACTTATAAAGTCTTCATCCGTAAGGTAAACCGGCGTTATCAATTCTTTCCGAAGATTATTTAGATTTGCATATACCTTTGAAACTCCGTCTTCCAACATAGTTCGATGAAGTTTCTTCAATTCGGCAAGCTGTTTCTCTGCAGCTTTTTTCACTGCCTCACAGTACTCCCTCTGAGCAATATCAATTGCAATCTGTTTTTCGCCTTTTTTCAAGTATTTGCCGTTTACATATTTCCTGCAAATTTCGTCCGTTCGCAAATAGTACTGCCTTTGATTTCCACGGGCAGATATCCGAAGTTGTCCATTCTGCTTTTTTCCAATATACTTGTCAGCCTCTATAATCAATGCATTCAGTTCATTAATTTTGTTTGTTAATTCTAATAGCAAAGTATACATTTGTCCCCTCCAATATTTGTTTACGCTTTAGTCTGCTTTCTTGTTCGCCCGAAGCAGACTGATTCACCCCGCAAGCTTTTTTAGTCCGCTGGGCTACCTTAGCTTGTCGGACGTAAGCTGTGTGTTGTTCGCTTTAGTCTGCCTTCTTGTTCGTCCGAAGCAGACTGATTCACCACGCAAGCCTTTTTAGTCCGTCAGGTTGCCTTAGCTTGTCGGACGTAAGCTGTGTGTTGTTCGATTTAGTCTGCCTTTTCGTTCGCCCGGAGCAGACTGATTCACCACGCAAGCCTTTTTAGTCCGTCAGGTTGCTTTAGCTTGTCGGACGTAAGCTGTGTGTTGTTCATTTTAGTCTGCTTTCTTGTTCGCCCGAAGCAGACTGATTCAACCCGCAAGCCTTTTTTAGTCCGCTGGGCTACCTTAGCTTGTCGGACGTAAGCTGTGTGTTGTTCATTTTAGTCTGCTTTCTTGTTCGCCCGAAGCAGACTGATTCAACCCGCAAGCCTTTTTAGTCCGTCAGGTTGCTTTAGCTTGTCGGACGTAAGCTGTGTGTTGTTCATTTTAGTCTGCTTTCTTGTTCGCCCGAAGCAGACTGAAATTATTAATTCTGAGTTTTAGTCCGTGGAAGCTCAAATATGAGACGGACTATTTTGAAAAATCTGATATTCAGTCCGAGTTTTGCCATATAAACCACGGACCAAACAGAAAAACAAGAGTTTTTAGTCTGCATCACGTCACAAATAATGCAGACTACGCATATTATTGTATCCAAATCATAGTTTGTCAAGTGAATTTCCGACCGAGAGCAAGCTCTCGTCGCATCTCGCGAACTCCTTCGCTCGATGTATTGGGGGTCATCCATCCGGCCTCCACTATTCCGAACTTTATGGCTGCAGCCGCCTTGCCAAGGCGGCTACAGTAAAAAAACAAAACGCCCGACCGAGAGCAAGCTCTCGTCGGGCGTTTATGTTTTTTACTGCGCGCTTCGCGTGCAGCCATAAGGTTCGGAATTAGTGGTGGAACAGACGGATTCCTGTGAAGCACATCGTAATGTTGTGGTCATCACATGCCTGGATTACATTCTCGTCACGTACGGAGCCGCCGGGCTCAGCAATGTAACGAACGCCTGAACGGTATGCACGCTCTACGTTGTCACCGAAGGGGAAGAATGCATCCGATCCGAGTGCAACATCAGTGTTTCCTGCAAGCCATACCTTCTTCTCTTCTGTTGTGAATACAGGGGGCTTCTCCTCGAAGATGTTCTGCCACTTCCCTTCTGCAAGAACGTCCATATAATCCTCACCGATGTAAAGATCGATGGCGTTGTCTCTGTCAGGACGGCCGATGCCTTCCTTAAACTTGAGACCGAGGACCTGAGGTGACTGGCGGAGATACCAGTTATCAGCCTTGCTGCCTGCGAGTCTTGTGCAGTGGATTCTGGACTGCTGACCTGCGCCGATACCGATTGCCTGACCGCCCTTAGCGTAGCAAACGGAATTGGACTGTGTATATTTAAGTGTGATAAGTGCGATTACAAGGTCAATCTTTGCTGACTCGGGAAGATCCTTATTCTTTGTAACGATGTTGTTAAGCATGTTCTCATCGATAACAAGTTCGTTTCTGCCCTGTTCAAAGGTAATGCCGAAAACTTCCTTGTGCTCTACAGGAGCAGGCTTGTAAGAAGGGTCGATTTCAATTACGGCGTAGTTGCCTTTCTTCTTGGACTTAAGGAGTTCAAGAGCTTCGGGCTCGTAGCCGGGAGCGATGATACCGTCGGAAACTTCGCGCTTAACAAGCTTTGCTGTGTCGAGGTCACAAACGTCGGAAAGAGAAATGAAATCACCGAAGGAAGACATTCTGTCTGCACCACGTGCTCTTGCATATGCGGAAGCAAGAGGTGAAAGTGTTTCGTACTCCTGTACCCAGTAAATCTGCTTTTCAATATCGTTAAGAGGAAGGCCTACTGCTGCGCCTGCAGGAGAAACATGCTTAAAGCTTGTTGCTGCGGGAAGGCCTGTTGCACGCTTAAGTTCTGAAACAAGCTGCCAGCCGTTGAAGGCATCAAGAAGGTTGATGTAGCCGGGCTTGCCGTTTAAAACCTTAATAGGGAGTTCACCTTCGTTCATGTAAACCTTAGAAGGCTTCTGGTTGGGATTGCAACCGTATTTCAATTCCATTTCTTTCATGATTTTCTCTCCTCTTTATTTGTTCTTGTTTACGATTCTTGTTTCGTACTTGCCTGTTTCAATATCAATGTATCTTACAAAAAGTGAAACCTTGTTGTCTTCGTTTAATGCATTCCATACATCGTTTGTAAAGCTGTCGATGTCACCCTTAAGTGAAACCTTTGTAGGCTCGCCTTCAAATGAAGGAAGGGGGTTGCCGTCTCCCATATATGTATGAACAAATCTGCCCTCGCCTGCCTTGGGAGCGTTGTATGCAAATGTGAAGCGGTTGCAGGATGACGGATCGCCATCATTAGACTTAAGAATGGAAAGAGCAAAGTTATATGTATTATTTTCAACATGCATAATTCCGGAAATACGAGGTGTGTAGTTCGGACCATCGGGCTCAAACTCACGTGTTCTTAAGGACTGTTCGAAAGTAAGCTGCTTGTCCATGCCTTCGTAGATTGTATCTGTCTGATCACCGTTTGTAACAATTGTCTTGTTACCAAGAACACGAACGGGTGCATAGATGATAAGGCTCGGGTCCTTCATCTTTGAAGGGTCGAAGGCCTGTGTGCGGATGCCTTCACCGTCTGTTACGAACACACGGTTTCTGGAATTCTCGCTTCTGCCCATAATGAAATATGCCGTAACCGCATACTTACCGTCCTCGGAACGTCCGATAACGATGCCGCGTCCGGGATACGAATTGCTCTTAAGATCGTCTAAAAGGGAAATAGTCTGCATATGAAGCCTCCTCATAAAAATACTACTCTTTACATGCGAGCACGTGTAAAGAGTAGCATTTAAACTTTCAAATATCAAATTTTAATTTGTAATGTAAGCTATAAGATTTAGTTATCATTACATCTCAACAACGATGTCGTTTGTATCCTTAAGCTCTGCTGCAGGGATGTAATTACCATCCATAACCTTGCCGTTTAATGTAACTTTCTTAACTCCGGACTCAGCATGGGATGCATTGTTAACCTTGATGGAAAGATGCTTTCCTCTGAAATCCTTTTCCATAGTGAAGCCGTCCCATTCGGAAGGAATGGAAGGTGCAATGCAAAGACCGTTGAAATCAGGGCGGAGACCGAGGATACCTTCCACCATACCAACCATAACGGTTGATGCGGTACCTGTGAGCCAGTGAACGTGTGAACGTCCCTCGAAAGGAGAATCGACAGACTCGGTGAACTGTCCATGGCAGTAAGGCTCAAGCTTTCTGATTTCTGCCTTGTCGTTCATGGATGCAGGTGAGCTCTCTGTGAAGTATTCAAAAGCACGATTGCCGTGTCCCATAAGTGCTTCGGCAAGAATAATCCAACCCTGAGGCTGTGAGAAAATACCGCCGTTTTCCTTTGTGGAACCGTTGAAAAGGAGTGCAAGCGCGCCGTCAAAAGCATGCTCTTTGTAGGAAGGAGCCATAACTCTTGCACCGTACTTTGTATTAAGCTCTCTGTAAACGGAATCAAGTGCCTTTTCAGCCTGATCCTTTGAAGCAAGACCGGAAATTACCGACCATGACTGAGGATTAAGCCACATGTTTGCTTCAGGATCTTTCTTGGAGCCGATTACCGTACCATCCTCCTTGAAGCCTCTTAAGAAGCGGTCGTCTTCCCACCAGAACTTCTGAATCTTGTCTCCTACTTCCTTCTGTGTCTTGTCAATGTATGCGAGATAATCTTTATCATTCTTGTATTCAGCGAATCTGCGGATGATTGTGAATGCATAGTAAAGCTGCATTGCAACGAATGAGCTTTCACCCTTCTTGCCAAGTCTTAAGCAGTCGTTCCAGTCTGCATGGAGACCTGCGGGAAGACCGTGTGCACCAAGTCTTTCCATCGAGAAGTTGATGGCTCTCTTTAAGTGGTCGTAAACTGTGCCCTCATCCTTGTTTGCATAAGGAATAACTTCATCAACGTAAGCAAGATTTCCGGACTCTGCGATGTACTTGAAAACTGTAGGGAAGAGCCAGAGTGCGTCATCCGCTCTGTATGCGGGATGGCCTGTTTCCTTTACGTAGCTTGCATCATCGGGAGTATCCTCATGTCCCGGATTGTGTGAGTACTTAACGAGAGGAAGTCCGCCGCCGTTGTCAACCTGAGCTGAAAGCATGAAAGTAATCTGTTTTTTGGCCATCTCAGGATCAAGGTGGATAATTCCCTGGATATCCTGAACCGTATCACGGTAGCCGTAGCCGTTTCTCTGTCCGCAATATGTGAAGGAAGCTGCTCTTGACCATGTGAAGGTCATAAAGCACTGATATGCATTCCATGTGTTAAGCATCTGGTTGAAACTGTCGGAAGGAGTATTAACCTGAAGATGAGCAAGCTCTGCGTGCCAGCGTGTGATAATCTCGTTTACTTCCTTGTCAACTGTACCCTTAACATCTGAGTAGCCTTTGATGATTTCGTCAGCAACAGGCTCAAGCTTCATGCCGAGTACAAAAGCAATGTCCTTTTCCTCGCCGGGAGCAAGAGTAATATCTGTTGAAAGAGCACCGCAGCAGTTGGAGTTGTAGTTGAGAACATTGCTGCACTTGCCGTTGATAACAGCTTCGGGATTGCCGTAGCCGTGATATCTGCCGAGGAAGCTTTCCTTATCACCACAGTATGATGCGATGGGACTGCCGATAAGTGCAAAGAAACGTGTCTTGGAGGAATCACCGTTAATGGAGCCGCCTGATACGTTTTCATTTATTGTCTGGATAATCTTGTTTGTCTTGAAGTATGTTCTTGTAATAAACTGCGTGTACTGAAGGTTAACCTGGTCCTGCTCGTAATTGCAGTCGTTTGTAAACTCACAGTAGCCAAAAACAGAAAGCTTGCGCGCTTTGTCGCTTGTATTCTTTACATTGAGGCGCCATACTTCGTATGTCTTGCCTTCCGGAACATAGTAAAGGGCGGAACTCGTAATGCCTGTATACTCCGCACGGATGTCGGTGTAGCCTGTTCCATGATGGCATTCACTCTTGTATGTTTCGAGGTCCTTTCCGACAGGCTGCCAGCTTGCTGACCAAAAATCCTTTGTATCATTGTCACGAAGATAGATGTAACGGCCCGGCTGATCGAACTGATTGAAAACGTAACGCAGAATACGTCCGTTTGCACCACTCTTTTCAAAAGAGTAGCCACCTGCGTTGTTTGAAATGATTGCGCCATAAGCAGGGCTTCCAAGATAGTTTGCCCAAGGTGCCGGGGTGTCGGGGCGGGTGATGATGTATTCTTTCGCCTTCTCATCAAAATAACCGTACTGCATAAAATACCTCCAATAAATTAATCCTCTCATAGTGCACAGGCATTGATACGTCAAATGAAAATCTCACTCAGCACAACACGGTGCACCCGTTCTATCATCATTTTTTGCTTACGCTCAAAAATAATGATGTTCAATGAATTTCCGTAATTATTCAGAATCACTGATTTTACTGTATCGAAAACGATTTCGACCACATGATAGAATGATAGCATAAATGCAAAAAAAATCAATTGTAAAAAACGACTCTGTTTACTGTGAAAATCGTTCCTTACGCGTGAGCATCAACATTAGGTTTCCACAAGCAAAACCATATTATGCTATTATGAATCAAATTTTACATCTGATGCCTAACAACTGCATACTCGTCGCCATTCCTATAGTACGGGCATGTATTGCGTTCTTCTGAAAACTCCCTTGCAGCATCATCCTCATCCATATCCACGGTGCAGTAATACTCCTCGTATTCTTCATCATATGCATAATATGCGCATGTATCACACTGTTGAGCCATAATGTATCCTTTCTGAAATTCATTTAGTATTGCTAAAGCAATTCTAATGCTTCTCTCCACATTAATATACAACTCCTCTTCACCATAGTAAATATGTAGAAGGGACTAATCTCCTGCCTATGTATCAATTTTCAAATTTGCTATACCTGCAGTTTAGGTATAGCAAGCGGATTTCCCCCTCTATGCCCGCAAGCAAAGCTTGCGGGCCAAATATACCTAATTCGCGGCGTAAATTAGGTACAAATTGAGTTTTTCGCCGCGTCTTGCCTAAAATCCTGCCGGCGTTAGGTACAGACTGGCATTTTCATCCCTTTATACCTAATTCGCGGCGTAAATTAGGTACAAATTCAGTTTTTCGCCGCGTCTTACCTAAAAAAACGTCGGCGTTAGGTACAGACTGGCATTTTCATCCCTTTATACCTAATTCGCGACGTAAATTAGGTACAAATTAAGTTTTTCGCCGCGTCTTACCTAAAAAATCGTCGGCGTTAGGTACAGACTGGCATTTTCATCCCTTTATACCTAATCCGCGGCGAAGTTTAGGTACAGATGAACAATTTCGCCGCGTCTTGCCTAAAAAATCGTCGGCGTTAGGTACAGACTGGCATTTTCAACTGTTTATACCTAAAATTTAAGCATGAAAACAGCCCGCGGAATTTCCCGCGGGCCTTAATCTCATTACCTTAACATCATTATATTGGATTTATTACTTTAGCGCCATTATATTAGTATTATCTCTTAGCGCCATCCTGTTTCTAGAACATGTAGTCAAACAGTGAACTTGCCGTATTGTTCTTTGTGTAGTTTCCTGTGTTTGTGTAGAACGGGCTCTTTGTGGAGAGGCCTGTTCCTGCAGCAGCACCTGAAGCAACCTGGGAAGCCTTGTACATAACCTGTGATGCGTAGCTTGATGTACCGCCGAAGAGTGTCTGCTTTGTGGTGCTGTAAGCGTTCTTCCACTTTTCTTCGTCAAGTGTAAGCTTGTTGTCTGTACCGACTGTGATGCCGACCTCGCTGAGAAGTCCGGCTGTAGCCTTTGTTGTATTTACAAGAGAAAGTGTGTCACGAAGGACTCCCTTTCTGTCAACCTTAACCGAATTATCAATTACGGAATTGTAGCTGTCAACAAAGTTCTTTGCCTGCTGAAGCGTTCCTTCTACATCGTTCTTGAAGTCTGCACGCTTCATGGAAGAAACTGTACTCTTAAGCTGTGAAGCATTGCCTGAAACCGTACGGAGATTTGTCATCTCATCATAGATGGTGCCGCCTCCGTTTTCTGTTCCGCCGTTCTCGTAGTACTTTGTGAGAAGCTTCTTGTAACTTCCGGTTTTAATCTGCTTGTACTCAGCAGCAAGTCCCTGTAAATTCGAAATCGAATTAAGGGAAGAATTCTTTTTACTCGAAGAATTTGCCTGGTTCAACCATGAGTTTGAACCGCTGCCATACATCTTGCTGAGCGTATTATATAGATTGTTGTAATATGATACACTGCTCATAGTTGCACCTCCTTTGGTGGAATTATAACACTAAAAGTCCAACAAAAGTCATTCATATATTTTTTGTATATAAAAGTTATACAAAATCATCCAGATTTCCCTTGCGTAAATATTACATGCAACAGCATTTGATTTACCTTTGTATAACTGTCAGTCAAAATCATTTGGACTTCTTTTTTATATAATATACGGTCTGGAGAATTGCGCCGGCAGCTATTATTGCGATGCTTACAGTCCCTATAATAAACGGTATTGATGTCGTTTTATTATTCACATCCTGTGCAGCCGCTGCATCTTTACTGTCGGTTCCGTCACCTGTTGAAGAGTTGTCTCTTTCGGAAGTTCCGTCCCCCACTGAAGTGGCATTATCACCTGTTCCGTTCACATCTCCCACTTCGTTTCCTTCTCCCGCCGGGTCACTACCTTCTGCTCCGTCATTTTGACTGGTTGTGGACGCTTTGCTAAGAAAATCCAAAAGCTCTTTTTCCTTGTTGCCGTAAAACAACACATCACTGCTTTCTTCGGAATTTCCGCAGTTGTTAACAGCATATACTCTGTAACAGTATGTTGCTCCTTCCTCCCTGTCAGGATCGGAATAACTTGTTACGGGAGAATATCCCAGTATGCCGAACTCCTCAAAAGTCCCGTCCGCAAGAAGAGATGCCCTCTCGATAACGTAATACTCTGCACGCTCGGAAGTGTTCCAGTCCATATGCGTATATTTTTCTTCAAATTTCTTTGTATCAATTTTGAGGTCACTTACCTTTTCAGGCACTGTTTCATAAACCACCGGTCCGACATAATGCTCATAAATGCCCTCAAGCTTCTGCTCGTTAACCCCTTCTGCCACAAGACTTGCAAGGAGCCATGCACCGTATGTTTGGAAATGAGTACCGTCCGCAGCACCTGTTAAAGCGTTCTCATATATGCCGGGTTTAAAAGCATGAAATACAAGGTCCCCCATTCCGAGTGCACCCTTTTCGTAATAAATCTTTTGGAAACGTTCCTGCGATTTGGCGTTCAAATCGATAAGTGCGCACCCTGTATTTGCTGCTGCCTGCTTCATTGCAGCAACATATGCGGGGAAGCTGGCAATTATCTTTCCATCGTTACGACCGAATATATTCTGGTTTCCAAGGGTAACCATAACGGGAATGCCGCCTCTCTGGCGCACACCCTCAATGTACCAGTTTTCAAGATAACTCTGATATTTATCAACCGTACATGCTCTTCCGGCAACACTTCCGGCATCATTATGACCAAACGTTACAAAAACATAATCCCCGGGTCTGACATTAATAAGCACATTGTTCAGCCTGCCCTGTTTAATGAAGTTCATTGTACTTCTTCCGCCGATGGCATGATTTGATACAATAACATCATCGGTAAAAAACTCCGCAAGCCTCTGTCCCCATCCGTTCATAGGATAGCTGGAGGCATTGTATGTCTGAACAAGAGAATCGCCAATAACAAAAATCGTTCTTTTCTCTCCTGCTGTTTTAGGCTCCAGAGGTGTAACAGTAACTTCAATGAGCTTAGCGTCTCCTACAAATATAAGCCGTAGCGAATCATCAATTGCAGCAACGGTAAAGCATCTTCCGTCGATAACACCTATTGTAGGTATTTCGTAAAGGAGTGCACTCCTGTCATCAACGCCCTGTGCCTCGTATGGACTCTGGATATTCGCATAGCACTGGTCCGCATCAACGTCTTCATAATAAATTCTGACCGGTTTTACCGACTCTCTGCCTTCGTCCTCAGGTCTTCCTGTAAAGGTCACAGTAACCTCATAATTAATTCCCGGAATAACAGGCACATCGAGTGTCGTATTTTTCTCGCCGATGTTCTCGTTGTACGTAAATACTGTCTTTCCCGTTATCGGTGCAACAGTCGTTTCATCGGCTTTTATGCTGTTTGCTGAGCAAAAAGCCGTCAAAATAATAGAACAAACTACAGTTAAAATAATCTTTTTCATGATATCTTCCCTCAATTCATACCCTGTCATCAGTTTTCAGAGCTGATTCTCTTTTTTCTGTACTGTGCCGGAGTTTCTCCCCTGTACTCCTTAAAGCTCTTTATAAGATGACTGCAATCAGAAAAACCTGTTTCCTGACTTATATATGTCAGATCAAAATTTGTAAAAAGAAGATAGTCCTCCACCTTAACGATACGTATTTGCTCAATATAGTCCTTGCATGACCTCCCATACATTTTAAAGAAGCTCTTTGCAAAATATGAATAGCTCATACCGCATTCCTTTGCCAGCTCCGCCACTTTAAGATTTTCATTAATGTGGCTGTCGATGTACTCAGTAATGCTGTCTATGCTCTGCCTTTCATCAAGAGCAAACGTCTCGTTGTCAATCTGGAAACCTTCCTGCTGCCAGAGGCGGAGAATTTTCATAAGGAGCTTACAGATATTTACACGCAGCAGAAGGTCATACCCATATTCCTTCTTACGTACTTCGTTAAGGCTCTCCCCAAACAAGGTTTTACAATTTATTGCCTCGGCTTCCTCCTTTGAAAAATGCATTCTCATGTTTTTCGACTCGGCACTTTTGAAAATGCTCTTGAGCTTCGGGGCGTATCTCGGCGCCATCTGGAGCTTACCTATATCAAATTTAAATGCAATAAATCTCATATTCTCAGGGTCATCCGAAAAGAATGAATGAAGCTGTTTTGGAGGTATTACATATAACTCTCCAATATTAACTTTCACTTCTTTATCACCGCAACCGACAATAACATCACCTGAAACAACATAGATTATTTCCATATAGTAATGCCAATGGGACTTAACGGGGAAGTACCCGGGCCCCGCCTTGAAATCAAAGCATTCTATAGGGCGATTCAGCACATCGCTCTGCTCAAACAAATCAAACATACCGGCCTCACACTAAAGAGATATTTACAACTTTTGAACATCAAAAGTTATATCATAAAATATTGTAAAAAAGTAGTCTTATTTGAAGATAAAAATCTAAAACATTATTTTTTACGAGGATATTTATGCAGACTTCAAGAATGAAATGGGTTTGGGAAAACCTCAAAGGCCGACGGCTCTTATATTTACTTGGCCTTATCGGAGCCATCGTCTACAACATTATGCAGCTCACTGTTCCTTTTGTTGTTTCCAAGCTCATCGACCTTTTCATCTCCGGTGAAAACGCCTCAGAGAACCTTGCAAACAACAAGCAGCTTTTTTACATCTATATAGCAGCAATGATAGGGCTCACTTTCCTTCGTACAGCCATAGTTTACGGCACCGCAATGATTTTCGAAAGTGTATCCCAGTGGTTCCTTTTCAAGATTCGTAACTTCCTTTTCAATAAGGTTGAGCGTCAGGATATGAACTTCTACAACACCTTCCGTACAGGCGATCTTATGACTCGACTTACAGGTGACCTTGATGCAGTCCGTCACATGCTCGCCTGGGTTATAAAGACAATAGTTGAATCATGCGCCCTCTTCCTTTCCACAATCGTTTACTTCTTCATTATGGACTGGAGGCTTGCACTTTCAATTCTTGTTCTTTCACCCTTCATTCTTTTTGTTATTGTTCTGTTTAAGAATAACGTTGGGCAGAAGCATAAGATTCTTCGTGAGAAGCTTTCCGGACTTAACACCGCTTCACAGGAAAACATTTCCGGCAACCGTGTAGTTAAAGCCTTCGCACGCGAGCCGTATGAAATTGACAAGTTCGACAAGTGCAACAAAGAATACAACGAAATGAATAAAGAAACCGCTCTCACATGGCTTAAGTACTACCCTTACATCGAGACCTTTGCATCACTTATGCCTGTTGTTCTCCTTGTACTCGGCGGCCTTTTCATTATTGACGGTTCCCTTACTGTCGGCGAATATGCCGCATTCTCAGGCCTTGTATGGGCCATCGCCAACCCCATGAGAAACCTTGGCGGTGTTATCAACGAGTTTCAGCGTTTCAAAGCAGCTGCTACAAAGGTTATGGAAATTTATTTTTCAGAAGCTTCCATTAAGGATGCCTCGGACGCTCTTGACATTCCCGGCAGATTTAAAGGTAAGGTTGAATTTAAAAATGTCTCCTTTAATTACGATGGCGCAGATTACCCGGTTCTGAAAAATATCACGTTCACAGCTGAGCCGGGTGAAACAGTCGCAATCATGGGTGAAACCGGTTGCGGGAAAACATCCCTCATCCATCTCATCCCTCGTTTTTACGACACCTCAAGCGGTCAGGTTCTTGTTGACGGCATAGATGTCCGCAAATTAAAGTTGCAACAGCTAAGAAAGAACATCGGTCTTGCTACGCAGGACGTTCTCCTTTACTCAGACACAATCGACGGAAACATTGCTTACGGCGACGGCGAGCTTTCAAAAGAAGAAGTTGAAAAGTTTGCCCGCTATGCCGCAGCAGAAGAATTTATCAAAGGCATGCCCGAAGGCTACGATACAATCGTAGGTGAACGTGGCGTAGGTCTTTCCGGCGGTCAGAAGCAGCGTATTTCTCTTGCACGTGCACTTGCTGTTAAGCCCTCCATTCTCATTCTCGATGATACAACGTCTGCAGTTGACCTTGAAACCGAAAAAGAGATTCAGGACGGTCTTAAAAAGCTTGACTTCCCTTGCACTAAGATAATTATTGCCCAGCGTATTTCCTCAACAAAGAATGCAGACAAAATTCTCGTTCTTCAGGACGGTCAGATTTCAGAAATGGGCACACACGAAGAGCTGATTAAAAAACATGGCTACTATGCAAGCATTGTAGCTCTTCAGACAGGGGAGGAGGTGTAATCATGAGCAGACGAAATACTTACAGAGAAGACGAAATACTCGAAACCCCGTTTAATGTCAGGCACCTGCTCCGTTCCTGGATATATGTAAAGAAATATGCAGGAAAGATGGCTTTTGCACTCGTACTCAGTGCCATCGGTGCAATTGCAGGTCTGTTCACTCCCATTATTACAGCCAAGGCAATTGATGAAGCCATTCCGCAGTCCGATAAAAAGATGCTTATCTGGCTCGCCGTACTTCTTGTTTTTACCTATGTTATAACAGTTCTGTTCAACACAACACGTTCAAAGATTATGACGAAGGTTGGTCAGAACATCATTTACGACATCCGTAAAGACCTCTTCGGGCACTTGCAGAAGCTTTCCTTCACCTACTACGACAACAGACCACACGGTAAAATACTTGTTCGTGTCGTAAACTACGTAAATTCCGTTTCAGATATGCTTTCAAACAGTCTCATCAACCTGATTCTTGAGACGTTCAACCTGATTTTCATCATAGTATTTATGTTCATGGTTGATGTAAAGCTTTCGCTCATTGTTTTATGCGGTGTTCCTATTCTTGCAGCTTTCATGCTCTTCATAAAAAACAAGCAGCGTAAAGCATGGCAGCAGGTTTCTAACAAAAATTCAAACCTCAATGCTTATCTTCAGGAAAACATCGTTGGTGCCAGAGTTACTCAGATTTTCACACGCGAGGATGAAAACGCGGAAGTCTTCAACGGTCTTTCCGGAAGATGCAAAAAAGTATGGATGGCTGCCGTAGGCTATTCCAACCTCATGTGGCCGGGTATCGATAATATCGGCACATGGATCAGAGCGGCAATTTATATTTTTGGCCTTATAGTTTTCAGCGGTGGCAACTATACAGCGGGTACAATCATTGCAATGTCCTCATATGCATCACGTTTCTGGCAGCCTATTATGTCTCTCGGAAACATTTTCAACAACTTCCTTAATAACATCTCATACCTCGAGCGTATTTTCGAAACACTCGACGAGCCTGTTACGGTTGATGACGTTGAAAATGCAACAGAGATGCCTCCGATTAAGGGTGAGGTGATTTTCGATCACGTTAAATTCGGTTATGAGGAAGGTCAGACAGTCCTTAAGGATGTTTCCTTCTCCGTTAAGCCGGGTGAAAGCATAGCGCTTGTCGGTCCCACAGGAGCCGGCAAGAGTACAATAGTAAGCCTCATCTCCCGTTTCTACAACTTAAACGGTGGACGCATTCTCATTGACGGCGTTGACATTTCGCAGGTAACCATTCCTTCAGTACGCTCACAGATGGGAATAATGCTTCAGGACAGTTTCATCTTCTCCGGCACAATTGCGGACAACATCCGTTACGGTAAGCTTGATGCTACGGACGAAGAAATAAAGGCAGCAGCCAAGGTTGTATGCGCTGACCCGTTCATTACAAGGATGCCGGATGCCTATGCCACAGAAGTTAAGGAACGCGGCGGTCTCCTTTCACAGGGTCAGAAGCAGCTCGTATCCTTTGCAAGAACGCTCATTTCCAATCCTTCAATTCTTGTACTTGATGAAGCAACTTCCTCCATCGACGTACAGACTGAAAAGGCTCTTCAGGCAGGTCTCAACAACATGCTTAAAGGCCGTACGAGCTTCATCATTGCGCATCGCCTTTCCACAATAAAGAACTGCAACAGAATAATGTACATTGATGACGGCGGAATCGTTGAATGCGGTTCCCACGAGGAACTCCTTGCAAAAAAAGGTTATTATTACAGACTTTACAATGCACAAAAAGAAGATGTGGGTTAACCCACATCTTCTTTTTAAATTCTCTCAACGGTAATTCTGTTCTTACCATTACACTTCGAAATATAAAGACATTTGTCTGCTTTATTTATAATTGTTGCTGTTGAAACAGCTTTAATGTCGTTTGCTATGCAAACACCAATACTGATTGTGACATTAATACTGTTGCCTTCATAAACAACAGTCGTTTCTTCAACAGTCTGCCTTATGCGTTTTGCGATTATTTCAGGATCGTCATCCGAGCAAATGAAGGCGTTAAACTCTTCGCCTCCCCATCTGCAGAAAACATCATCATGCCTTATAACACTAACCAGCGTCTTAGCTATTGATTTAAGCACCTGGTCGCCCGCATCATGACCGTAAGTATCGTTGATGACTTTAAAGTCGTCAATATCCATCATGATGGCTGCTCCACTGTGAATACGATTGTCATCAATAATCTTTTTAAGCTTTTCGTTGAAGCTGTGTCTGTTGTAAAGACCGGTCAGCTCGTCATGATCCGCACTCTTCTTAGCCGCCTTAAGCTCGGCCTTAGTCTTAATCTGCTCTTTCTTTTCAGCATCAATAACGCGTGTAAGCCAAAGGACTTTAACAGGATTGCCTTCCTCATCTCTGGTGGAAACAACAATGCTTATTTGAATCCATCCGGAATTAATCGTCTCAAGCTCACGCGTAATCATATTTGTGTTCTTCAAACGCTCACGGATAAGTCTCCTGTCCCAGAAATCCTTGTTTTGCTCATAGCCCTCCTCGGAAAGTGCACGTCCGGCCCAAATCTCAATAAGGTCATCCATGCGTCCGCTTGTCGGGACAAATGTTGAAATAACAGCTGAGCTTCTAAGCTCTTTGGCAGTATTATCTGCAAGATTCCCCTCAAATATTGAAGAATAAACATTCTGAAGCGCTTCGAGAAGTGCCCTGTGGTTTTCTTCTTCAATACGCTCATTTGTAATATCATGAATTACTACCGTAGCAATAAGATGTGCGTCGCTTTTACGCTTGTAAAGGAGCGTTGTTTTACGACAGTAAATATCTCTGTCACGGAGTTTGTAGTCAACCTGAATGTTTCTTTCACCGACATCATAAGCTTCAATAAGCTCATCCCGTGTCTGCGCCCTGAAAGCATAGGTTTCCTTGTAAATAGGCTGTAACGTGGACTTCCACGCTGTAATATAATCATCAAAGCCCATAGGGAACTTCAGCTGTAATGACTTCATTCCGGTCTTTTCTGTCTTAAAAACCGGAGGCTTAACAATAACATCTTCCGTAATGTCAGCAACATAATAGTACTCTGCATCTGCAAGAAGAGCATCCCTGAACTGATTTCTCTGTTCATTAAGAGCCTCTTCAAATGCCGAGCCTCTGCGCTCTTTCAAAAGCAGGAAGCCAAGAAGGCTTGAAGCCATAAAGAGCGTGTGGATAACATCCTTTGACCATTCATTTGTTTTGGAACAGTCATCAAAGCCTATGATACCACGAAGATAGTCGCCTTCATATAGTCCGTACTGAATCGCAGACTTTGCTCCATGCTTCTCAAAAATATTTTTCTCGGATTCCGGAAGTTTTGAAACGTCCTCCGCTACAAAAAAACCTTCTTCATCAAATATATCTTCGTAATTTACGTCAAGAAAATCTTTAATTTTAAGGTCCTTGGCGGAGTCAATCTGAGCTTCGATGCCTTCTGCGCACCACTCAAATGTATTGGAACAGAACACACCTGTAAAATCATCTTCATACACGTAAACTCTGTCCATATCAAAGGAAGTACCAAGGACTTCAAGGCACCTGTTTACTATTTCCGAGACATCATCTGTGGAAATAATAATATTGGCGATTTTCCTAAGTACAATGCTTTTGTATTCATCCGGGTTGGTGCTTTTCTGCATAGAAACCTCTTACATCTCCTGTCCTCCGTTAATATATTTCTTTAGGCGGACAAAAAGTGTCTTTCTGAAAACAATTAGGAATGCAACTTCACCTGCAAAAATAACAACTGCCTGCACAATTCTCGGTATGACGGTCGCTGCCTTTAAAGGCATTCCGCTGAACCAGAAAAGTGACAGTGTTACTATTACAAGGCCACAAAAGAACTGGTCGATGGCACTTGCTATGATAATGCGGGGAACTGTTATTTTTTTATGGAGAAAAAGGCCGAAAACAGCGCCTCTTAACGCCGCAGCGACAGTTATGCCGGGATTGGGTGCGTAACCTCCATATAAGCAACCGAGAAGGTCGGCAACAATATCGCATATTGCTGCGGGAATCGCGCCGAAGCATGCACCGCAAACCGAGCGCGGTACAAACGTAAAGCCAAATCTTAATGTGGCAGTCATTGAAGCCGGCGGAATGGTAAGAAAACGTTCAAAAACAAACTCCAGAGCTGCCATAAGCGCCAAAAACACCCAAAACCTGGTGCTGCGCCTCTCTTTATTCGAATCCATCTCATATCTCCTGCAAATTAATTTGCAAACCCACTAAATCAATTATATATGCCAACAACAAATTTACAAGTCCCAAAAAAAACCTTAATTGTCAGTTTATTCTTTTTTCTTTGTTGCTGATTTTCAACAATATGTCATTTGCTTCTTCCTCGGAAAGACATTCCTGCATGCCAAAAACCAAGTCTTCAGAAGGTTTCATGATTCCTTTGACATAAACCTGCGCCACATGCATAACACAAGTATGGCAATCATAAATATCTTTAAGTAAAAAAGCTTTTTCGACATTTCTCTCATCGTGCTCACCAAGATATAAAAGCGTTCGGTGAACAATGCGCGCCGCAGTCTGCCTTGTAAGAGGAGTTTCCTTCAAATCCTGCATTTCCAAAACACCGGATTTATACGCTTTGTCCACGGGCACGCTTAACAGCTCCGCTATTCGATTTGAAAAATCAAGTACAGTGTATTCCATTAGCAAACCGATACTCTGAATGTAACATTTCCGCACGGTTCAATGTTCCCTGCCGAGAACATACGACCTTCCTGAACGGTTTCTCCACCCGTAATCAGATTTTTAAGCATAAATTTTGAAGCCTTTTCGAGCTTATCCGCATTTACGCATTTATGTCCGGCAAAATCAAGCATCACATCAAGGCTGACAGAAATCTGAGCTTCATTTTTCTCTGTTGAAAGATTAATAAAGGAAACTGCGAAATCACCATTTGAAAGGGGTTTAAACAGAACGTCGACTCTGTTGTCATCCATAATGTATGCCGTATCAGGCTCATCTTCTTCAAGTGTTGAGAACACGCGCTTCGCCTGAATTCCAAGTGCATCCTGATTGAGTGCGATAAGATCTTTATTTGCAATAATCTTATAAAGCTCATCGCCCTTTTGAACACGTCTTAAATCAAGGCCGAGCATAAGAGGCGAATTGAGCATGCACCACATAACCATATGCGTTTCGGACATCTGACGCGTAATATCGTTCATTCCGATAACCATCATGTCAGGATCGTTCCAACCTCTGTCAAGCCCTGAGAACTCATCCATCACTACAGCTTTATTATATTGTGAACAAATGCTTTGTGTCCCGGGATGATTCCATGAACCTCTTCCGGGATCGCCGTCGCGGCCAACACAGAAGGTGATGTCATTCAGGATACGCCATGATGCACCTACCTTATAGCCCCAGTTCTGAGGATTTGTCTTTCCCCATTCACACATTGAAAGCAAAATATCCTTTTCAGGAGATGCCTCCTTTAATGCGTAAAACATAGCGGCATAGGAGTTTAAAGTATTTTCCTGACGTCTGTGATTCATAAGCGCGATTTCATTTTCGCCCTTACAGAGCTTAATGCTGAAAGCACCGGATACAGTGAATGCATCCTTGGAAGGAGTTGCCTCCATCATTCCGTCAAAGATAATCCTGCTGTCGTTTTCCTCCAAGCCCTTGTCAGAGCCGCTTTCTTCTCCTGTAACAGCAATCTGAAGCCATTCTCCCTGTCCTACTTCCTGAGCTGTTGCATATGTCACAAAAAGGTCGTAAAGCCCCTCTTCCGATGTATTTACGTAGAAAACAAGTTCGCTGCTCTGTTCGCCCACAGGTGTTGTGCCAACATTTGTTCCGTCTGTCGTACCGATAAAAAACGCATTTCCTTCATCGTCAAACTTTCCGACGCTTCCGGTTAATTCGCATACCGTGGTGTCCGCAGCCCTTAAAGAAAAGTCCTGTCCATGGCCGGTAATACGTATTCCCTTAATCTTCGGTGCAAACGTGTATTTTGCGCTTTCCGGCTTTGAAAAAGTAGCGTTGTCCCAAAGATAATAGCAGTTATCAACCTTAAGAAAGTCCACGCCCCACTCAGCATAGCTCTTTGCGTCAACATCCTCAAAGCCACAAGTTCCGACTGCCGCACCCGCGCAGAGATTTGTTCCGACATCGTTGTACATGCCGAATTTAAGGCCCTTTTCGTGAATGTAATCACCAAGTGCCTTGAAGCCCGAAGGGAACTTCACCGGCTCGTTTGTAAGCTTTCCGTCGGCACGCTCGGGGCAATAGCAACCATCGTCAAGAACAATGTACTCATACCCAAGTTTGTCGAGCTCAAGCTCTTTGAATTTATCTGCGGTCATCTTTGCAAGTTCTTCTGTATTGCCGCTTCCGAAAGCATTCCAGCTGTTCCAGCCCATAGCAGGAAGAAGTCCTGTTTTCTTTTCAGGAAATGCCTTTCCCTCCGCAAAAGATGAATACTCATACTCTTTTCCTTTTAACGGTTCCGGGTTGGTTCTTGATGTTCTTGTTTTCATGGTTAGGTTTCTCCTTTAGGGAAGTTAATATTTTTAATTTTGAAACAGGGTATCTCTTTATATGCATACAGCTTTTTTACGTTTTGAGTAAATGACTGCACGTACAGCGACGTACACAAGAATTCCGAGACTTATCCACTGCGAGGTTGAGAAAGGCCCGAAGAACCCTCTCACTTCATCTCCTCTGAAAAATTCCAATATGAATCGCTCCGTTGCATACGCTGTCAGATATATGAACACGCGTTTTCCGTTGAATCGGTCTGTAAATACGAATATTGCAAGTATAATAAATAGTACAAAGTCATAGCACGCTTCCATAAGCTGCACAGGTAAGAGATGCACACCCGCAGGAGCTGCAATTGAATCGATATACGTAATAAAAAGCGGTCCGGTCGTTTCCTTTCCGTAGCAGCAGCCTTCAATATGGCATCCCACACGCCCGAAAGCATGTATAAGAGGAAGCGTTGGAACAATGGCATCAGCCATTTTTCTATACTCAAACTTAAAATATTTGCACGCAAGTCCGGCTCCGAGGAATGCCGCAAGCATTCCGCCATAAAAGACGAAGCCACCCGAAAGGAGCATCTTGATGATATCAATAGTCGAGTATAAGCCGCACGTAAACAGCGCAACTATTTCTTTAACGCTCACAAGCAGGTACAAAATCTTTGCCCCGATTACTGCAGCAAAGCACGCAAATACATAAACATACACAGTGTCATCAAGTTTAATCTTTTTCTTTTTGGAAACAAACGCAAGAAAAACAAGGCCCAACAGGAATCCTATCAAGCCATGTAAGCCGTATAAAGGAATATGCCTTCCAAAAATATCAAGTGTTTTAATCATAAATCCCTCAGTTTATTAATCAAATTTGCATATTCAATGCTTGGTTGTATGGCTTTGCCAAGCGTGTAGTTTCAATGGAAACCCGGTCCGAATAACATTGTAGCAATTGAAAGGATACCTAATGCAAGGCATGCAACTGCAGATCCCTTTCCGGGGTGCTCTGTCATAAATCATTTCCTCCAAAATTTTCTATCTTTATGTATAAAATACCAATTACATCATAACAAATTCCACCAAAAAGTAAATCATCATTTATCGTCAGAAAACAAGAAAAGAGGGCACCTAATGTGCCCTCAGGGATTTCTGTGCATTAATAACCGTACTGGTTGAGAATGCTCTGAAGCTCGTTCGATGACATGCTGCCAACTGCTGCTGCTGCGCATGCTGTGCAAAGTGTGCATGCTACAAATACAATGCCACCAAGGATGAGACCGATAACAGACATAACCAAACCTGCTGTACGCATTCCGCCAACAAAACCTGCCTTCTTAGCGTTTGCTGCACAAATGATACCGGCGATACCACATCCGATTGAGATAAGTGCTACCCAACCAAACCAAGCTGCAACAAGTGAAATGATACCTAATACAAGGCTGGCTGTTGCCGCGCCCTTTCCGGGTTGCTGTTCCATATAATTCTACCTCCAAAGTTTTAGTGCATTATAATGCCTAATGCTGGATAAAATGATAGCA
>JAZQQJ010000083.1:0-15979 GCA_045629005.1 Lachnospiraceae bacterium | reverse complement strand
AAGTCTTGTAAGTAACTGTAATAATCCTAATTTAAGAATACAAGTGATAAGCAATACTGGTCATATGCCAGGAGTTGAAATGATGGAAGCATTGATGCGTGTACTAAAAGAAACTGCGAATGAGTTAAGTAAATAAAATTGTAATTTATTCTACCTACGCTACGAGCCCTACCTCGCGTGCAAAGCCCGCTCGGTCACGGCTGTCGCCCTGCAATCCACAGCACCGCAGAATTCTTTGGCACTGTGTCTTATAAGGCTCGTAGCTAACGTGGAAGATGTTTATGGAGGGAATGAGATGGAAGATAATGAAATCTGCGATGTAACTGAAGAAACCTCGGAGTGTCAAATACAACCGAAGCTTTGTGCATGTTGCGGAACAAGGCGTATTGATTTGAATTCGGGCATCCCGGGGGAATATCTGTGCAAAGAGTGCAGAGCTGATTTTATCAAGCTTAAGGTGCCGGGCTGGCTCAAGGCTTGTATGGCTGTATTTACTGCATTGGCTCTTGTTATGTGCATTTATATGGCAGGCAGATACAATAAAAACGCTGTCAGTAAGTCAGTAAGAAATGAAGGAGCGAACCTTCTTCAGAGGGCTGAGGACCTTTACCATGCAGGTAAGCAGTACACGGCTTTGATAAGCCTGGATGAGTATCTGGAAGCGAACCCTAAAAATGGCGATGTTGCGTTTAGAGCAACTGAGATGGCTATGAATTGCGGAGAGTATGATGTTGCAGCATATTTCATAAATACATTTTTGCTTGATGTGGGAATAACTGACGATGAATATGATGTTCTGAGCAGATATGTGGACAGAATAAATACATATTATGATACCGCCGATGCCATAGAAGAAAAAGTGAGCAGCGTGAATGAGAGTTACAACGAGCAGATGACTGAAGAAGAGATGGATGAATATATTCAGAGAATGCGCGACGAGGTTTTGTCTATAACGTTATCGCCCAAATATGACAAGGAATATGCTTATTTTTATTATGGCTTATATTTTGCAGAGGATGTGGAAGAAAGCATGGAATATCTTGAAATGACTCTTAATTATCTTCCTGTTGCAGCATATTCATATGCCCGTCTTGCCGTATACGAGAGATCAAAAGGCAATTTTGAAAAGTCTTCGGAGCTGATTGCAAAAGGTAAGAAAATTGAGGGTGAGGTTGAAGAACTTGTGAGGGCTGAGGCAACGCTTGACCTTGCTACCGGTGATTATGTAAAAGCGTTGATTTCCATGGTGAATCTTTACAATACAAATCCTGAAGGCCTATATGTGCGTGATACGTATTGCGTCGCACTGTACGCCTGCGGAGAAACTGCTGAGCTTGAGAAAACAATTGCAGATGCGGAGTCCGTTGATTACGAGTTTGATGAAGATTTTTACCAATTAATTAATGGCGAGATGACTGTGTTTGACTATTACGTTGACGGGGAGGAGTATTAATTATGTTTATTATTCCGGGTTTTTTAATTTCAGCCATAACATTTCCGGGCGTTATGATGCACGAATTCGGCCATCAGCTGGCTTGCAGAATTTGCAAGGTGCCTGTTTTTAAAGTTCAGTATTTTAAGATGACTTCAAAAAATATAGGTTTTTCCCTTCAGGGAAATGGTGAAAATGCTATAGGTTATGTTGAACATGAAAGAACTGACAATCCATGGAAGAGCCTTTTGATTACGTATGGCCCTTTCATTTTCAACACCTTGGTTGGCATCTTTTTTACAGCTCCGCTCGCGCTTATGTGGGCGCTTAACTACTCCAGGAATGTTGTGCCGTTTTGGGCAACGCTGCTTTGCTATCTTCTGGCTTACATCGGAATATCGTGCCTTGCAAATGCCTTTCCTTCATCAGGAGATGCGCAGTCATTGTTCTCAAGTGTTGTTAAGAACAAGAAGATTCCTTTGATATTCAGAATTCTGATTACGCCATTTGTAGTTGTGATTTTTATTTGCTCGGTTTTAAAAATTTTTTGGTTTGATTTTATATACGCATTCGGAGTTCCGGAACTGCTTTACGCAATAATAACGCACAATCCGCCGCATTTCTGGTCAATGTTTTAAAAGCGCAGTAGTCCCTTTAACTCATCCTCGTTGCAGTTAAGTACCCTGTCTTTGGTTATTCCGAATTCATTCAGAATGGCAATTCCTTTTTCGAATTGGCCAACTTCTCTGCAAAAATGGGCATCGGTTCCGAGACAGAAGCGATTGCCGTTTTCGGCGGCGATGTTTAACCAATACCTGATGATTTCATCGTAGTTTCTCCCGGGCTCAAGGGAATGCTCGTTGATTTCCAGGAAAATGTTTTTCTCTTTAGCAAGTACAACAATCTTCTCGAGGAAGTGCTTTGCTTCCTCGGGAAGTGTTCCGTTGAATTTGCCGGGACGTAACGATTCCAGTTCGCGTTCGATGTGGTTGAATTCATTGTTCCACTCGGCGGCAGTCTCGAATTCTTTGTATAAATCATCAAATGTCATATCGTGAAGTTTAGGCGCAAAATCATTATGAAGACCGATTGGACGCCATTTCAGATGTGATAAACTTCTTGAATTTCGATATTCCATATCCTGCATAATATTGAATTCTGCACTGCTTATAACCTTGATGTCCGAATGCGGATTCACGTTGTTTTCCAAAAAACGGATTCTGCATCTTTCATTGTCTTTATTGCATTCGTCACCATCATGAAAATAGTGATCGGTGATTGCAATAAATCGCATTCCTGCCTTAGCTGCATATGTAATGTTTTCTTCAACGGTTGAATATGCATGACGGCTGAAAATTGTATGTGTATGCATGTCTGCCAAAATGTCTTCTTTACGAATCATATAATATTCTCCCTTCTATGCTCTTTTTGAGACCTCGTTTTTAAGAAGTTCCAAATAATGTTTTATGTTTGACAGTTCTTCGTCACCTTTGCGCATAATTGCAACAAGCTGAAGTTCTTCGCCTTTAACGGGAATCTCGACAAGTCCGTATCTTTCGGGAAGGTCCGGAAGAGAAGGACAGCCGAGGCTGAAGGCATTTGTAGCAGCTACGGTTTCAAGCCTTGTCTGGCGTTCGTCAACACTTATGATGTATGAGCATCCGCATGGCGGGGCGGTAAATGCACGCGGTGAGGCAAGAACGTTGTCAAGACTGCTGTATTCGACGTATGGATAAGCCTTAAGCTTCATAAGGCTTTCGCGTGAGCCGTCGATGGCGTTTTGCAAAACTAAGGGATGGTCTTTGCGAAGACGGACACAAACAGGTATTTTTTGTATATACATACAGTAAAGACGATATTCCTTACAAAGCTTGTCAACTGAACCAAGAGCGTCCTCCGGCAGAACGGTTACTACGATGTCGAGAGAACGTTCTTTTATTTTTTTTGCTCCGTCAGCCGGATTGGAGTACACACATAAAAGGTCGGCAGAGGACTCTTCCTTTAATTCGCTGCAAAACCTGATAAAGGCATCGGTTGCGGGCGTATAATTAATCACTCCGACGCGTAATCTTGTCGTGTCTTTTTCTGAGGAAAGTGAAACAATTGCTTTCTCCGCACGAAGCATATTTTCTGCCTGGGTAAGGAAAAGGTATCCGCGCTCGGTGAGAGTGATTCCGGTTACATCTCTTTTGAAAATTTGGAAACCGAGCTCTTCTTCAAGTTTTTTTATTGTCTGGCTTGCGTTTGACTGTGCAATCCCAAGCTCTGAAGCAGCAACTGAGATGGAATTTTTACCGGCTGCTTCAACTACAAGTTTTATCTGCTGTAAAGTCATATTAACTCCCCTGTTGGCATATATAAAAGTATATATGCTTATGCAATGTTGCATATGTTGACATGCTTTGGAAACGATGATAACATAACATATATTACAGAGTCAATTGCTTTAGACAAAAAACTCAATGATATATAAAAAAACATATAAAAAAGAATTAACAAGGTGTAAACTTTTGTCGCGTTTTTTACTTGTTATTGTGTGTTTGAAAATAACGTAATTAATCCGAAATCCGTCAAAGGGAGGATAAAATATGTTGTACTTTATAAAAAAGCATTGGATACCGGTTTTAGCGGGAATAGTGGTTGCAACGGCAATAATTGTGGGCATTGTCTTTTTACTGGACAAAGATAAGAACGAAACTGTCAATCCCGGGCAGAGCTCAGGTACGGGCGATATGGTTACAATAACCTTTGTTACGGATGGCAGTCCGGTCGAGACTGTTCAGGTTGAGAAAGGAACATGTGTGACCGCATATCCTAACACTTCACGTGCAGGATACGGTTTTGCGGGCTGGTATACAGACGGCACATACAATACTCCATGGTATATTTCAAATCCCATTGACGATAATCTTGTTGTATATGCCAAGTTTGAAGAATCAGAGCCTGAAATAGAGGAATATCATTCAAACTCATTATATATTGAGGACGTTCCGGCCGACTATAAAATCGGCGTGCTTTGTGATGCTTCTCTTTCGGAAAAGGAAATTCTTAACAGTATTTCTCTGGTTACGGAATTTGGTGAAGAACCCAAGCTTACCGCCAAGACCGAAAATGGTATATGCTATTTAGGCGCAGAAGGCGGTTTTTACGCAGGCGGCTCCTATACTGTTATCTTGCCCGAAAATATGCATTTTGACGGGCTTGATGCTTATGTCGATACTTTTTCCTTCCGTGTTCACAAGGATGAGATTCAGAAGGTCGAACTTAAGGAAACAATTAAGTATGTTGACACTGCTAAAATAAGCTGGGATCTCGAAGCAAAGTGTTTCACGGCAGAGCAGAGTATTATGGATGAGTACGGTTTTTCTGTGGGCGATGTTCTTTGCGTAGGCGACGGTACGGCAAGCTTTTCTGAAGACATAATTTTCGTTAACATTACGGAAATACAGCAATATGATGACGGTTCATATTTGGTATTCACTTCCGACAGTGATGTTTCCGACGTCTACAACGATATCGATGTATATGTAAAGCAAACTCTGACATCGCTTGAGGCTGAAGACCTGTTTGACCTTGATGCGCTTGAAAAATCGGTTTATGAAAGCGGAATGTGCGAAGATATGGCAACAATCCTTGCATACGCTTTGAACGCCGACCCGACATATCTTAGTCTTGTTAATGATGCCTCGGATTCAGGCATTACCGTGCTGGACTCCGTAGTCACTGATACAGGAATTACTATGTTGGAGACAACGGGGGTCGCTTCGGGAATTACCACTTTGAGGGCAACAGGGGCCGGTTCAGGAATCACCGCCCTGAAATCAGCAGGTACGGATTACAAGGTTTTACAGCTCGGAAGCACCGGTGGAACCGGAGATGCGTATGATTTTGCTTCAAAAGTAACGCCCAAGGGTAAGCAGGTAGAAGCTGATATCGATGACCTTCTTAAGGGGGTAAGCGTTTCTGTTACAACCGCAAAAGTTACCAATGCTAATTTTGAAATTCCGGATGAAAACGGTTGGGAAGCAATATCCATCAAGTTTACGTATGAAACAACGCTCAGGCAGAAGGTTAAAATTCATGCAGAGCTTGAAATTGTTGAGAGCATAAATGTTTCTGCCCAGGGCTATATGGAAAATAAGAACGACCTCGATAATCTCGAGTTCGATTTTGCACTCAATTTCTATACCCAGACAGATATGATTGGCACAATTCTTGTGTGCAGCACGAGCGCGCAGAACGAAATGCGTGGCGACTGGATTAACATTACCGACGAAATCAACGCGCTTACAAGCGGAGAGGACGACTCAGCACCGGAAACTCTTGTCGCAAAAATGCAGGAAATGCTTGATGAGAAGGGAGATTATGTAAAACTTCTCGAAGTTCCGGTTATGATGATGAAGGTGCCGGTGCCTCCTGTATTGCCTCTTTTCCAGCTGAACATTGGTGTAAATCTTGTAGTCAGAGTGAATTTCGCTGCAGGACTTTCATCCAAAATGTCCGTACTTGATGCTACTCAGGTTGGGATTAAGGGCAGTGCAAAGGATAAACACATCGAAGGCTACACAAACAGTCTTGTAGAAGGCGGAAGATACAGCTACAGCCTTGCTGCATGTGGTTACATCGGGCTTCGCGCAGGTGTTGAAGGAAAGCTGACGTTGTCTCTTGTCGGCCTCGATCGATTTGGTGAAATAGGCGCAGCCGTTGAAGTGGGCGCATATACTGACATTTATGGTTATACGGATTTATCAATTGTTAAGGAAGACAGAAACAAAGATCCTAAAACGCGAGTTCGTGGCGGATATTATATGGAAGTCGGCATTTATGGCTCTTTGAAGCTGATTGCTGAAGCGAGTGCTTTTAAAGTCGAAGCGGAAAAGACTCTTATGGACATTCAGGTGCCTCTGCTTACGCTTGGTAACAGATATCTTCTTATGTCAATTTATGAGGGCGAGGGCATATACTATATGCACTCGAATTCTGCAAGCCTTACCGATGTCATTCCGATTACGGGGCAGTTTATGGACTTGACAACGGGAGAAATAGTTTCAAACAGTCTTCCTTCCGACGCTAAGTTTAATGCTGTGTTTACGAACAGCATGTTTTCCTATGACTCAAGAAACGGCCTCATTTACGTGACTAGAGACAAGAATGACCAGAAGCATACTGCTGAAACTGAAATTTATTTGTATTACGGCGGTGCAAGCCTCATATTCTCGGATGCAAAGAACCTTGACGGTGATTATGCATATGTCGGTACGTATACGATACGCTGGATTGCTCCGGAAGCAGACATCAGTGAAGAGGATTTTGGAAAAATCGTCAGGGCAACATATTATGGCAATGTAAACGGCGAGCTTATTGAGGTTGGCTACAGGGAAGTTGAAGCAGGAACTGTTCCGGGTCAATGGGTTCAGTCAGACGGACTGCTTACATTGTACTATGAGTGGAATATTAATCCGTGGGCACCTATTGACAAAGATACCGACTTTATAACACGCGCCACGGCAAAGAATGTTCTCGTGGGCTTTGTATGGTATGAGGATGATATCTGGAAGACAGAAGTGCGTGCCATGAGCGTCGGTCAGACACCTGTGCTTCCGGTAGAGGCAGCAGATCACTGCACATATGCAAAGCTTAAAGGCTGGAGCGTTTCATATGGCTCGGCTGTAAGCGATGACAGTAAGCTTCAGACAGGAATTGTTACAGAGGCGGCTACGATACCTATGCAATGTTTCAAGTATTTAAGCTACCTGGAGTATCCTGTCGAGCAGAATAAGTTGATGTTCTCCGCCTCTGAACGCACTAAAAACTGGTCATGGAGCCAATTCACGGGAATAATGCATAAGGATTCAGACGGAAACGAATTTTCTTCCGGACAGCTCTACGCTGTTTACTTTGCTGAATATGATTACACAACATTTGAAGTAACCTTTAACAGTAAAAGAAGTAGCCTCTACGATATAGAGGACCGCACCAGCGTTCAGAATGTCATTGGAGGTCAAAGCCCCCGGTTCCCCGAATATTATGTACCGCTGTGCAAAGGATTCCTCGGATGGGATGCAGATGGGGACGGAATTGCCGACTACGACAATTATCATCTGCCTATTATTACCTGCGATACAACCTTTAACGCTGTATATGCAGACAATGTAATTGAGATTGTCGGGAAGGTATATGACGCCAAGAACCGGACATATATTGAAAAGCGCTTTAACGTGGTGAGTGGAGAGGTGCTTCCTAAGAATGTGATTGATGAACTAAGCACGCCTGTAAATGTCGAAGCAGGCATAGAATGGAGACTTCAGCGATGGGAAGTTAATGGTTATATTCTGCAGGATAACAACTATATCTATACAGAATTCCCATCTGAAGACAGAATCATCGTGCCTGTGTTTAGAATCTACTATGATATAAGCTTTGACAAAGGCGAAGGGGAAATGGACTCTTATTATTCAAAGACCTTGCCATATGAGTATAATGCCGAATTTGTAATGCCTGAGAGCGTTATCAAATATGACGGCGTTTATGCAAGATGCGTGGCAACATGGGTTGATCAGGACGGTATTGAATATGCCGCCGGTGAAAAAGTCAGAGTAACGAAACCTATGAACCTTACCGCAAAATATGACCGAAAACTTCAGGTTTACAAGGTCAGCGTTACGGTTGCGAGCGAAAAGGGCGTTCTTCTTAACGGTAAACAAACCGACAGCTATGAAGGTGACAAGGCGGGTTATATCGAGTTTGTTAAAAAGTATGATGCCTACATGGGTGAAGATGTTTATGATGAGGATTATGTTTATCACTTCGCTACTTATGGAAAGATAAAGCAGACAGATCATTACGATACCGAAACTACAATAAGTTTCCGCTGGGACAAGCTTCCAAGATATTATACAATGACGTTTGATGCCGGCGAAGGAACGTTTAAGTCAGGCGCGAAGAAAATAACGGATACTGCTGAAATATACACATATTATTTGCCCGCAGGCATTTCGGAAAAGGATTCTGTCGAAGGACCTAAAAAGAATTACGTTTTGGTGGGCTGGAAGGACACTGCCGGAAAGGTTTACGGACCTAACGACACCATTAATGTTTATCGTGATATGACCTTTACTGCTGTTTGGGAAGCTAAAAACTACACCTTGACGTTCAAAACGGGTGGCGGAAAATTCCTTGACAGCAACAACAGTAAATCCTTAACGGTAACAGTCGAATATAGCGAAGAATATCCTTTGTCGAAAATCGTCGATGAAAACGGAATTAAGAGGCTTGACGAAAACGGAGAGTATGTTTTGACAGGATGGAGGGCTGACGACGGAAAGACCTACAAATCCGACGAAATCTACCTTGTAGAAGGTGACGCAACACTTACGGCTGTTTGGCGTAATATATACGCAGTTGTGCCTGAATATACCTACATCATAAGGGCAGGGGATGTCGAGCTGTTTAGAGGAACTGCTGAAGCAGGAGAAGTTATTTACTACGAGGAGGCTGTAATCGGAAGCGGCTATGAAGATTTGATTATCGGATGGTCTTCAAATGTTTCTCTTACCTTCAAGAAGGATGAGTATGGCGGAAAATATTTGGTTATGCCCGCTAAAGACTTTACTCTTGTGGCAAAGCTTAAGAAAGTCACTGAATACACTTTGACCTTTGATGCCGGAGAAGGCCACTTTGTTGCAGGCGGAGGCGGTAAGAGGTATACAGTCACCGTTACAATGAACCAGGAATACAATCTCTGGGGATTAGACAAGGAAATAGGTATTGTCAGAGAAGACGGCTCTTATCGCCTTAAAGGCTGGAAGGATGACAGTGGTAAATTCTATGCAGTCGACGGAATCTATACCGTGAAAGGCAATGCAGGGCTGTCAGCAGTCTGGGAGCTTATCGAGTAAAACAAAGCAAGGGAAGCGCACCCCATTTTTTGGCTTCCTGCCACAACCGATTTTATAAAAAAATAATATATGAAAGGTGGAAATCGTTATATAATATACTACACGTGTGGTAAACTGCGCGTAATTATGATTATTGCTTGGGTTCAGTGGATTTTGCAAGGAGGCAGGAGTGGCAAGAAAGCGCTTATCCAAATTGATGGTGCTCGTTCTTATGTTGAGCATTATTGGCGGATACATAGGCACTTCGGAAGCACAGACCGTCAAAGGTGAGGGTTGGTACTTCTCGAATGATGCTTATATTTCCGAGCGCATATACTATGCCCTTTCACTGTACGGCCCGGGAGATTACTATACGACCACAGGTTATGCGTGCACATGCCATAACCGTTCCGGACATAACTGTGTTTCTGATTCGCTTGATCCGCACTCGGGATGCACATGTCTTCGTCTTGTTGAAATTGATGGCGAAGAAGTTGATATGCGCTCAGTCCAGTGCATGGGATATGCGAGATACATGGAATATTGTATTTTCGGCACATACGAACTCTACGGTACTAATAATCCGTTCATAAAACTTCCCGGAGTCGGTTCGGGATATACATCTTTGACAGCTTCCAATCTTGAAGTCTGGCTCAAGACATATTCGGCATATCTTCATCCCGGCACACATTTAAGAGGCACAAGCAACTGCCATTCGGTATGTCTTCTTGGCGTTGATTACACAAATAAAACAGTTACATTCATAGAGTGCAACTATGGCGGACGATGCCTTGTAAGTGATATTCAGACAGTAACCTATGCGGAATTCTGCAAGCATATGAAGACTCTGAATTATGCATATGTGTACGAAAACTACTATGAAGAGTTTTGTGACGATCAGCTTTTCTTTGATAATGTGACTGTTACAAATACACCTACACCCGGTGCGAAAGCTACAAAGACACCTACTCCTTCACCTGTTCCAGAGTCCTATAGTTCAGGTTATTATTACGTAATTACCGAGGGTGCAAATCTTAACGTACGCTCAAGCGCAGGAACTTCGGGAAGCGTCATTGGAAAGCTTCCGAACGGAACAATAATCCACGTTGTTGATTTCAAGAATAACGTAAATGGTTATAACTGGGGCAAGCTGGCGTCCGATGAGCCTATAGGAGCCTCGGGATGGGTAGCAATGACATATTTGTACTATCTGGAAGGTGTTGAAGCAACGCCGACACCTGTACCGACGGCAACAAATACACCAACACCAACGCCGACGGCAACAGACACGCCAACCCCTACACCGACGTACACACCAACACCAACGCCGACGGATACGCCGACGCCGACTCCAACGGACACGCCGACACCTACGCCGACGGATACGCCGACGCCTACGCCGACGGATACGCCGACGCCGATTCCGACAGATACGCCAACACCGACGGCGACAAACACGCCTATTCCGACAGCAACGTCTACTCCTAAGGCAACGTCGACACCGAAAGCAACGGCAACGCCTAAAGCAACGTCGACACCGAAGGCAACGGCAACACCTACAGCAACAACTGCCGTGCATCCTACTGCCGTGCCTGCTACGCCAACGATAAAGCCGACCGCAACAGACAGTGCGCGTCCTACGGACGTGCCAAATACACCTGTACCGACAGCGACAGACAGTGCGCGTCCTACGGACGTGCCAAATACACCTACGTTACGTGTTTTTGCTTCGAATGATGATATGCCATCGAATCTGACGAAGCAGAGGCCACCTACGGCGGCACCGACTAAGCCTGTCGGAAATGACATCATTGATAATTTTACGGAAGATATTAATCCGTTTGAACTGAAACGAACTGTTGAAATGTTTGCAGAGCGAACCGCAGGCGCTTATGGATTACTTCAGGAAGGACAATTCTTTGATGCCGATATAGAAATAACGGTTGATGGCATTACAGGCACAGGAACAGCCGTTGTTGGCAAGGACGGATACGATGAAACAAAAGTAGCATCGACGGACAAGCCATCAACTGCAGATGAACCGGGGCTTGTAATTGCACAAGGCGATGATGCCGATGTGAGAAGTGCGGATGCATCAATTGATAATTCTGCTGTAAATTCCGGTCAGAACAATTTCCTTAGCAATGAAGCCTTCAGACGGGCACTTGACACAACATCAGCAACAGCTTCGGTTGTCACAACCGAAGTGGTTCAGGAGTTGAATTCAGAGCTTGTGGAAGCAATCGTAATTCCGATGACAAAGGAAATTGTCGAGGAACAGCCACCCGATGCGGGTGCAGCTAATGCGCATCTTCACGATAAGATGACTTTTATTCTTGGAGGCGCGGGACTTGCAGACCTTATTGCACTTGGCGGCTTTGCAATAGCTTTTGCCGCGAGACGCAAGAGACGATGGTAAATCAAACTTTAACATCTCTGTCTGATTTTCAGGCAGAGATGTTTTTCTTGCATTTTATTAGGTAGTACGATAAAATAAAGTGTTGAATTTTGCACTGAGATCAAATTTCAAAAAGGATGAAGGATATGAAAAAAGCAGATTATCTTAAGTGGGATGAGTACTTTATGGGAATAGCACTTCTCTCAGCGCAGAGAAGTAAGGATCCTAACACCTGTGTCGGCGCATGTATAGTAAGTGCCGATAACAAGATTCTTTCGGTTGGCTACAACGGCATGCCGAAGGGATGTTCGGACGATGAGTTCCCGTGGGAGAGAGAAGGAAATACATTGGAGACAAAGTATGTCTATGTTTGCCATGCCGAGCTCAATGCAATCCTTAACTACACAGGCACAGACCTTAAAGGCGCAAAGGTGTACACAACGCTTTTCCCCTGCAATGAGTGTACAAAGGCTCTCATTCAGGCAGGCATTTCGGAAGTAATTTATTACTCTGACAAATACCATGACACAGACACAGACATCGCTGCAAAGCGCATGCTGAAAGCTGCGGGCGTTACACACCGTAAATATGTTCCTTCCGATAAGATAATTGATTTAACGTTATAGAGGTAAACATGAAAAAAAGATTTGCAGCGAAAGTCATTACATGTATTTTGCTGGCAATGTTAATTTCATACGGAGGATGCGGCATAGCAAAGCTTAACGGGCTTACGAGACGCTTTGATACTGCAATAGGAGACGATATTGTAACTGCTGCGGGTGACTTCATTGACAAGCGTGTTTCCACAGGAGATTCCTTTGGAGAAGGCGTTCAGCTCCAGCTCCTTACACCTACGCCGACACCTGATCCGAACTTTGTTCCGTCACCGACACCGCTTATCATTGCAACACCTACGCCCATGACTAATGAGCCGGGTGGCGAAATAGTAGATGAGTGGGTTTATGTTAAGTCTGCCGTAAATGTCCGTTCGGGATGGTCGACGGATTTCCTTATTGCAGGCGGCATTTATGAGAATGACTGCATTCACAGGGTTGCTGTGCTTGAGAACGGCTGGTCAAAGCTTGCCTTTAACGGAAGCTACGGCTACTGCAACAGTGATTACCTTACGACTGAGAAGCCGGACCGTGTGGCCACAACCCATCTTGATATTATGGATTATACTTTCCAGGCTGCGGTAAAGGGCGAGGACTGTTTCATTCTTAATGTTGCAAGTATTCTTCAAAAGCCTGAGCTTTTAAACGGCCCGGAGATTACTTCTCTTGCTGTTGTTCTTAAGTATCTCGGCTATTCAAACGTTACAAAAACCGAGCTTGCCGAAAACTATTTGAAAACGGCTTCTGCAGGAACGGCATCACCCTTTGTGGCATACATCGGTGATCCCACTACCTACGAGGACAGTTATGGCTGCTACGCTCCGGTTATTGTAGACGCTGCCAATGCCTACTTTAAAGACAAGAACCTGGATAAGAAGGCCATGGATGTTACAGGTTCATCCATAGATGAGCTTCTTGAGTTTGTTAAAAACGGAACGCCGGTTATGACATGGTGCACAACCAACCTTGTTGCAACAACATACGGAGTGAAGTGGGAGCTTGAGGGTGAGACCTTGCAGTGGCGCGACTATGAGCACTGCGTAGTTCTTTGCGGTTACAACAAAACGACAAATACCGTAATTGTTGCGGACCCGCTTAAAGGCCTTGTTGAGTATGACAGGGACAAATTTGAAAAGAGATATAAAGAGCAGTATGAATCTGCCTGCATCATAGTTAATAAATTCCAATAGGTAAACAATGTCACTCGGTACTATTAAACGAACTGAAGATGGATTCGGACCGGATTTCAGAAAGAAGAAGCCCTCGGTCAACGGCATTCTCGGAATAATTGCAGGAATCATTGCAATAGGCTGTTTTGTATATGCAGGCTACCTTAGTACAAAAGCCGACGGGGCCGGAGATGAAAGAGTAGGATTCCTCGGAATAGCTTCCGCCATTTTGTGCATTCTCGGCGATGTACTGTCGGGAGCGGGCTTTGGCGAAAAGGAAGTAAGCTACGTGCTTCCGTACATAGGGCTCGGTATTAATTCCGCTATGCTCGTGTATCTTCTGTATCTTGTGCTTTACGGTTTACTTTAAGGTCACAGGTATACTGACATAATTATCGTAACGACTCCTGTTTGAGGTGAAGGATGGACATAATAAAAGAACGTTATAAGCTCATTTGCGGAAGGATGAAGGAAATAGTCAGGGACTCCAAAGCAAAGGACAAAAAGGAAAACGTTTATTACAGAGCTTTTGGAAATATTGCAAAGCATTATACCGATGCGATTAAGCTCTATGAACTTTTGAACAAAAAAGGCGAATTCGAAAAGAAATCACTTGAAGAACTTCAGAAATTCTACGATGAGCTTTACAAAAACGTAAAGCCCGAAAATTACAACGATAGCTTCGAAAATCCCGATTATGCCGTAAAGCAGCTCGGCTCAAAGACAGGCAAGCTTATAAGCATGCTTTCCATGGATGCGTTTGCCGCTACGGCTTATGCAGCAGAAGGAAACATTGAAAGCTTCACTATGTTTATGGAGCTTTTTGTCGAGATTTTCTGTGTTTATGAAAGTGCGCTTACTTCCTTCCGACCTGAAGCAGCTTTAGAGGATGCTTTTAAGGAAGCGGTTAATGCGTACAAGTCCTTCAAAAAGGACACCACAGCTTACTTTGAAAGAGAACAGCTTTTCCAGAGATATAATCCTGAATACACGTTCTTTACGGACATCTTAAGAGAGAATCTTTCGGATCTCAGATATCTTTACAGATACGGAGAGTATATTACCGAAAATGAAATCGAGACTGCAAAGTTCTGGAATTCAATGTCTGAAAAGAATGTCAAAGCGTGTGCCGACACTTATGTTGACGGCTATCTTCGCGGTTTCAAGACAATGAATGCACATTTTAAGGAGGACGGAATTGTAACACTCCTTTATCCCATAGGCTTTGAGCGTATGGTTTCATATGCTCTCAGACGCTTTGAGAAAATGGGCCTGAAGACGGTCACAAAGCGTGCACCGCTTCGCACAAGAAGCGGCCGCTCCAGTGCAGTTATGCCGACCAATCTCAACGGTCAGTTCATATACGACCACAGAAACGACAGTGCGCTTTTCTTTGATAAGGTTTATGTTGATAAGCGTTACGATGCCATCAAAAAGTTTGCCGAAGAAAATAAGGGCCTGCTTGCGCTTCATAACGGTCCCGCAGTCATCGAATGCTTCGGAGAACCTGATTTCAGCCCTGTTAACAAAAAGGATTTGTATAAATTCACAGCGCGTCAGAAAACACTTCAGTCTGAGTTCGGACAGCGCTACCAGATGCTCCTCGAGGAATACATTCCTGAAGAGGAATCAAGCTTTACAATTATAGCTTTCCCGCTCCCGTCAATTGGTAAGGATTTTAAAAAGATCTTTGACGAGACTGTTAAGATAAACAACCTTGATAATGCAGAATACATCGAGATTCAGAGCCATATAATCGATACACTCGATAAAGGTACATCCGTTTTCATTAAGGGAACAAACGGAAATGAAACGAATCTTACCGTACAGCTTTGGAAGCTTAAGAATCCGAAAAAGGAAACAATCTTCGAAAACTGCACGGCAGACGTTAACATTCCCGTCGGAGAGGTGTTCACATCACCTGTCCTTAAAGGAACAAACGGACTTTTACATGTTTCAAAGGTATTTCTTAACGGCATGGAATACAAAAACCTTAAAATATGGTTTAAGGACGGCTGTACCGAAAAGTATTCATGCGAAAACTTCCCTACGGAAAAGGAAAACAAGGATTTCCTGAAGGAATATCTCCTTCATAATCGTGAATTCCTTCCTCTCGGAGAGTTTGCAATCGGCACAAACACCACGGCTTTCGCAATGGGTGAGAAATATAATATTACAAGAAAGCTTCCCATTCTTATTGCAGAAAAGACCGGTCCACATTTTGCAGTGGGAGATACCTGTTATTCTCATAGCGAGCAGGTTAAGGTATATAACCCTGATGGTAAAGAAATTGTGGCAAAGGATAATTCCAAATCTTTACTTAGGGATAAAGATATTTCAAAGGCATATTTTAATTGTCATACAGATATTACAATTCCTTATGATGAGTTGGGTGAGATTACTGCCATCAGAAGGGATGGAAGTAAGGAAACAATAATAAAGAATGGTCGTTTTGTGCTAAAAGGTTGCGAAGAACTTAATACACCATT
>JAZQQJ010000082.1:0-87200 GCA_045629005.1 Lachnospiraceae bacterium | reverse complement strand
GCTTTCACCAGGCTTAAACTCCAATAATCCGGCCCAGTTCTCGGTGTCTGCCATTCCGCTTTCCACTTCGTACCAAACGTCTTCGACAAGCACTTCCAACGCCCATTCAGGTGAACAGGATATGCTTTCTGACATGTTGTTAGTTATGGTGAAGCTTATTCTTGAATCATCTTTATCTTCAAGGACAGTATAGACAATTTCACTCTGAGCTGTAATAACTGTTTCAGATGCGGATTCCTTTTCACTTCCGGCGGTTGTGAAATCACCAACCGCTCCACCGTCTTCTTCCCTTCTGCCTGTAACAGCGTTCTCGCTACCGTTGCCATCAAGACCATTCCCATCATTTTGTGGAATATCGTTTGCGCGTTGCTGTTCGTCGTAATTGTCATTACCATTGGTCAGCTGATTCAAGGTAGGTATAGCCAGCGGCTCTTCATAACTGTAATAGTCATTATAGTTGTCACTATTATCATCAACATCTGCAGCCGAATAAACCTCAGCTGCACACGGCGCCTGTGTTGCCATAGGGGGTGGCGTAGCCTCCGTACTGTATGTCGATTTTTTGTTATTTACGAATGACGCACTGTCAGATTTCATCATCTTTCCGCCACGAACACTTCCAAGGGCATTCGCTCCAACAACAATAACAAGTGCTGCAGCAGCAACAAATGAAGCGTACTTTATAACCTTAATGTAGCTTACCTTATGAGGCTTCTTTGCTTTTTCGGAGCGGGGAGCCATACGTAACTTATTCGTTTCTTCAAGCATATCGTCATCAATAAACGACAATGCTTCTGATATTTGCTCTTTTTTCATATCAGACCGTAAAGCCCTCCTTTTCCAAATATTCTTTAAGCTTTTGCCTTGTGCGGAACAAAATCATCTTTGCCTTGGCTTCTGTCATACCGTTATACTCTGCAACGTCCTTCAAAGAGTCTGAGTAGTAATAACGCCCAATAAACAGGTTTCTGGCGTCCTCTTTCTGTTCCCTTAAGAAAGCATTGATAGTTTCGCCAAGTCGCTTAACTTCAAGATTTTCCTCAACAGTCGAAGTCCCGGGAACGCACTCCTCAAGCTCATCAAGGCTTGAACAATACTCCGAAGGAATTCGCTTATCTGCATGATGTCTTCTGTAAATGTCAATGGCATGTCCCCTCGTAATTTTTCCAAGAAATGTGGAAAGGACCTCCGGCCTGTGCGGAGGAATTGAATTCCATGCTGAGAGATATGTATCATTGACACTTTCTTCAGCATCCTCATTATTGAAGAGGATGTTGTTGGCAATTTTCATCAGATACTTATCATATTTGATTTTACTTTCAGAGATTGCAGCTTCGTTTCTGTCAAAATAAAGCTGCACGATTTCTTCGTCTTTCATTTAATTCTGCCCTATATCACGAAAAACCTTTCTTTTGGTTTCAAACTATTAAAATATTACAAAAATGTTTATAAGCTGACGTAAACAGTAACTGCTGTTTATTCAACAACAAACGCAAGTGGCAGTCTCCACGAAGCATTGGCATAATAAAACGTAACACTTGTCATAAGATACTCTCCGTTGCAGTACATACTTGATGAGCTGCCTCCATCCAGATTTGCGGCGTTTACTGCTCCGTACTCTTTCATAATACCAATAAGGTCCGTTGCGGATGCTCCAAGGTGTCCCGAAGTTCCTCTTCCATCAGTAACAAGCATAAGTATGGCACCATCGCCACGTTGTCCTATTACGGTACGCGGATTGAGACCTGAACCCATACCGTTAAGCTCACGTTCCTGACCGTTAATGATAAGTTGTACAAAGTGATTGTTTTTATCACTGGCCTCTTCCTGGAAACAGCATGCATCTCTTATCCCCTTGTCTGCGACAAGCTGCTCCACATCTGCCTTTGACATACCGTCAATATTATCGATTGTAAGAATGTTATCGTTATTCATTCCTATGAGAACAAGTCCTCTTGTTGCCGAAGGATCGTTCATAAGAATTTCGCCATGGCTGACAACAACACCTATCGGCTTTCCGCCCGAGTTATTGGAGCTGACGTAGATTCCACCGTTAATTCCCGCAACAGCATTTGCCTGCTTTACAATAACGTCAAGATTTTCGCCCTGATCCTTCCAAGGATAGATACACTCAATCTTGACCCTTGCAGGGTCCTCAACGATAAGCATCGTACCCGAAAACGTCCTGCCTGCAATTTTTACCATTCTTATCCCGTTGCCAAGATCTTCCCCGGGCTCGTTATCATAGTTTTCAGAACCGGTATTTGTTTTTCCGGCTATTGAACCTGCATCAAACTCTGTAAATTCTTCACGGACTATTTCAGAGGTTTGAACATCCGAAGAACCGTCCGGCTCCGTTTTCTTAATTGAAATAAGCGTTGCATCAACTTCATCGTCGAACTTTTCCATAGAATTGCCTTCGACAATGCTGTTAATCTCGTCGGATGTTAAATACCATGAAGCAAGGAACTTCAGCTGTCCTGTCTCAAGAATGGTACTGACAAACATCTTTCGGGCGGATTCCGATGCACCGTTGCATATCATGTTTCCGAGAAGGTACACCGTAACAAACAGTATTACAACAAATGTACCAAGACTTGCAAAAACATATCCGATTACTTTTAAAAATCCTGTTTTTTTCTTTTCCATTTAATCCTCACCTGACTGATTCCCTTCAGTCTCAAGGTTGTCTATAAGCTCTGCTAGGAGCCATTTCGTGCTTCCCTCCGAACCATCATAATCCTTATTTCTCAGGAAGTAACATGTACTGTTAAGTTTGTCTCTGTCGCCTTTAAGTTCGAATTCTTTTCCGTTTGTCCTAAGCATAATCTTTTCAAAACTTATGTCGCAGGAGAAGAAATCGTCACTGTATTTTATGAAATTGCATACCTTTTCTTCTGCAAATGCAGGGGTTGGAAGTGTATGAGACGAAATAAAAGTAATATCAACACTCTTAGCATACTTTACGGCAACCTGATCAAGATATGAATCTGCCACAAGTACCTTTCTCACCTGTGCAAGGCCTCTGTCACCGGGCTCTGCAGCGTTAGCATTATACTCACCGGTTTTGACGTTATATTTGTAAATATCTTTCGTAAGGAAGAGGCTCCACATCTCAGCAATCTGTAAAAGCTCGTCTGTATCGGCAAAATCCGCGGGAACAGTCTCCATCGCAGCCTGTTCGGTAATCTCAACCGTTTCGCCCGAATAAGTATATTCAACACTTTGTCCGAGATTGTCAATAATGCTAAACTCAGGATGCGTAAGTGATTTCGGGAGCTCATATGTAACAAACGCAGGCATATCCGCAAAGTCCTTGCAATACTCATACTTCGGATTGTCATCGTACTTAACGATATATTGCGAAACATCCTTATCTCCGATGAAAATGCTGAAATTCGAAGGGATTTTTGCCATGATATCGTAATACATCAAGGTTTCACCGAACGGATAGTCTACCGTGCATCCATAGCTGTCAGAAACACGGAAAACGGGATCTGTATCTGTGGACTCAAATGCATATTTTGTCATACCGCCTTCGGCAGCTTCACCTGAAAGCACTTCTTCACCATATACAACCTTGTATTCCTCCGGAAGTACAAAAGTATATCTGTACTTCTTAATGACGATTTCCGTAGGTTCCTCTGTAGGTGTAGGAGTGTTCTCAGCTACAGCCTGAGTTGGTACAGGAGTTGCCGCAGCAACCGGCTTTATTCCGGAAAGTTTCCAGTCATACACCGTAAGTATTGCCATAACAACCTCTGATGAATTGCTCTCGAGGTAGGCCTGAGCCACAAGCTCATCATCCGCATATATTCCGTAAGACTGATCCGTCTCGGAATAACTTCCGGAAAGAATTTTGAACGTCCAGTCCTTTGCGTTCTTCAATGTATTTCCATAAGCCTCCTGTTCATCTTCGGACAGAAGATTCATATTTAATACAAACGAAAGCTCATCTTCGGCAGCAGCGTCTTTCAGGACCTGTATCTGATTCTGAATAATCGTTTCCGGCTGTGAAGCCTCATATCTGAGAAGAGACTTTTCAACATAAGCCAGAAGAACGACACCAAGCAACACTAATACACACGTTATTATTTTGTAAATACTCCAAAAACCGCCTTTTTTCATTTAACGGGTTTTCTTCCTTCCTCGCCGCGACTTCCATTTACGGCTGCTTAATTTTCTTATTCTCTTATAAAGTACTGTCTCCAAACCAATGCTGATAATAGCGGTAAGCAACAGCCACTTATTTTCATTTATATACTTAATGTCACCTTGTCCGGTAATGTTCTGAAGAAACGTCGCTTTGTCATTTTCCATAGGCATCTCAAGTACCGGTTCTGTCGTAACATCGGGCACAGGGCTCACCTCGGCCTGCGTTGGTACAGGAGTCGGTGACATCGTCGGATTCACCTTGTTTGTAGGCTTTATCAGTGGCGCATCATATATGGTCACTTCCAGAGAATTAATATCCTTCAATTTAGGCGCAGGCGGTGTCGGTGTCGGAGTAAATGTTACCACAGGGTGCATATATGACATGGCAACCCAGCCTTTTGTCATATCATTAAGAGTAACACTTCCCCAATCCGTCCCGGTATAGCCTTTAACAAACTCAATAATATCCACTATTGTATCATTCGCAAATGTTCCGATGATATCAGAGTTTGTACTGTACGATTGTCGGACGTTCAGTTTATTGTTTACTTTAACCTGGTACTGCCCCGGCGGATAGTCCGCAGGAACCGGTGTATTCGTCGGGGTGGGAGTTATTGTCGCAACAAGTGAAAGAAATTCCATTGCAACCCATCCCGAGCCTTCATCATTCGGAACAAGACCCCAATGATGACCATTTTCATTATATACAAAGTCCAGAATCTCTATTTGCGTTCCGCTTGCCATCTTTGATACTATCTCAGACGAAGTACTTGTATCGGCACGAAGGTTCAGATTCGTGTTTTTCTCTGTAACAACTTCATAAACACCGATTGTATAGCTTGCGGGTTTAGGAGAAATAGTAGGTGTAGGTGTCTTTGTAGCCTTCGCCTTTGGAGTTGAAGTCGGAAGATTTTTCTTAAGCTCAGCAACCTTATCCGAATCGGGAGCACCGTCAAAAATGCTGTAATAATTTTTATATACCTTTGCATAATTGATGGACTTGAATTTGCTTGCAAATTCAGACCAGGTGAGCGTCGTAAAATTACTAATCTTACATTTACCAACCCAGTTGTTGTCGATGTAGGTTATTGTGCCCTTGTCGTAGTCCACTGCCATAAGGACGATGGAATGCTCAGAGCTGCGTACTCTTATGTGTGTACCGGGGTGAAGCAATTCCGCATTTTCGACAAACCACTTTTTTACTCCGTCCTTACTTACTTTTCCCGGGCCGGAAATGTTTTTAAACTTACTGCTGTTTGAGAACTCATTACAGCCAAACAGAACCTGCTGAATGTACATTGCATATCCCATGCACTGTACTGCTCTCAGGTCGCACTTTTCGCCATCGATTACAACATATCTCAGACAGTTACAGTTCGAGCCGCTTGCCACACAGTTTCCATGTCCGTGACATGTACATGCTTTACCATTCTTGGAGAAATAATCTCCCGGTCCATACATGTCAAAAGCATAGTTCAACCGCTGAACAATGTACTCGTCATCACTGAACATATCCCCATATCCTGCATATACGATATATTCTTCGGATACAACAGGAAAGAAGGCTGTCAGAAGTTGCGTCAACAGCGCCAGCACTATTAATTTGGCCAGTCTCCTTTTGTTAGTCATTTTTCCCTTCCCCATTACTTACCGTAATTGTTAATTCCTTATCCCCTATAACTTCATTCCATAACTTCCAAAGATTATCAACTGTAAGCCCCTTTGCATACAGTTCATCTTTTTTTGCAAGTGAAAGAGCTTCACTTACAACTTCCTTGCCATACAGCCTGTGCTTTTTACACAGTTCCTCGTCATAATCAACAAGCTTGTACGGATAGAAAGAAGAATTCTGCTGGCAAACATTCGGTTCGGCAGTAGCCAATACCGTAATCTCTCCGTCCCATGTTTTTGTGACGACAACCTTTGCCATAGCTCCAAGACATCTGTCCCAGACGTCCTGTCCATGAACAAAGTTACCAAGTGAATAGTAGCATACGGATGTATTACCGTTTCCGCTTGTTATTACCTCAAGCGGTTCAATAACGTGCGCATGCGCACCGATTATAATGTCTGCGCCCGCTTCGGTAAGCTTTTCGGCAAGGTCTACCTGCCCGCTTGTAGGCTCAAATTTGTGTTCTTCTCCCCAATGGGGAAATACAATAACTACATCCACAAGGTCGTTGACCTCTTTTACATCCTTCAAAAGTCTTTCTTTATTCGCAAAGGTATCGACAGCATATCCATAACCTTCAGGTATGCTGATGCCATTTGTTCCGTATGTATAGTTAAAAAACGCAAAGCTTACGCCGTTAACCTCTGTAATCTCGTAGTGTTTCTCAACCGTTTCGTCATGAATACCGAGAACAATTGCATCCTTATCGGACCAATATTTCACGCTGTCCAGAACACCCGCAATGCCCTTGTCCATCGTGTGATTTGTAGCACAGTTTATTACATTAAAGCCATACGCAAGCTCTTCATCACCAACATAGTACGGCGTTCCAAACTGAGGATATCCTGAATAGCCGAATCTTTCATCGATAAGAATAGTTTCCTGATTAAGGCAGTTTAAATCGCCCCACGCCAATTCCTCTGTAAAATTCCCGAAGAAATCCTTATAGTAGCGCCAAATACGTGCATGCATAAGAATATCACCTACTGCGGTAATATTAACTGTTGCCGGTGTCGGCGTTGCTGTCGGAATAGGAGTATTCGTAGGTGTAGGCGTATTCGTAGGTGTTGGAGTATTTGTCGGAGAAGGCGTAGGTGTGTTTGTCGGTGTAGGCGTATTCGTAGGCATAAATGTTACCTGCGGATTATTCTCCTGACCGGCAGAACCGCTGCCATTCATTGCCTTAAAGACAAAAAACCACAGCACAAAAGCAACCACAACAAGTGCGGCGACAAGTATTATCTGCAGTTTTTTACCTTTTTTATTCATCTATGCGTTAATCTCCGTATGTTGTAACGTTTTCAAGCATGTCATTCCCCGTATCGGGGCCCACTGTAGTCCTGTACAGACCGAAGTCCGCACAACTGTATTTATAATTCGGTTTATCCACACCATCCGAAACATAGAACCAGCACCATTGCTGCGAAACGTGCTTTGAATATGCTTCAGTAAGTACATCAAAGGCCGTTTTTCCGTCAAAGACCTCCGCAGGCTGACGTAAATCGAGCTTAAGCTTTCCTTCTTTGTAAAGGTGCAGATACGTTTTAGGTGTATTCCATGTGCCATACAATGCTGCCGAATCAGGACAGAACTCAGGATCGGAAGTTCTATCAACAGTATTGATTACAGCATCCACAAGGAGGAGATGACCACCATGTCCGTATTCACCGTTAATGTCCTGCGTAACAACGACCTGAGGCTTGAAACGGCGGATATTTTCTGCAATAAAGGCAAGCACATCATCGTACTTATAAATACGTTTTGCTTCTTCAAGCGTTTCACTATACTTGTCGGGAAAATTCCCACAGGCAGGATAATTTTTCACGCCCGTTGTCCACACTCCGTCAAGCTTCTCATGCTCCCTGATTTTTTCAGAGGAGAAATACTCGCTCATATATACAAGCTGGACCTTTTTCCCGAGTATGCCGCCATATTGTGCAAGGACACCGCCGAGGAATAAAATCTCATCATCGGCATGAGTTGAAAACACGAGTATGTCCGCTTTTTCGAACGCAGGCTCCCAAACCTGAACATCCTTCGGAAGTTTTCCGGCAGAATAAGCGTAAACCTCGCAGATTGCTTCATCAGCAGAAAAATGCATAATGCACTTTTCGGTTCCTTCCGGAATCACCACATACTCATGAAGGAACCCGTTCTTTCCGCATTCCAGCGTCTTTCCGTCATATTCCAGAGTCCATTCCCCTGGGTTCTTGTCCCATTTAATATAGAGGCCAAACATACTTCCGTCAGATGAAACCGAAAGAGTATCCGCCGAAGAAAACGCAACAGCCGTCTTGTACGATTCATCCTGTAATTTCTTCGCAGACCCGTCATTTGAAAGAGAAAGCTTAATATCTCTTTCAAACGCTTCTGCAGTATTCAAATCGGACGTGCCGTGCTCTTTCCAGAGATTCCCCCAGATTCTACAGCACAAATCATACAAATACTGAAGGGAATATGTGCTGTCCTGCGGAATAATGGCACTCTTTTCAGCCATATCACCTGTATACTCATAAAATGGATAAACAGAGCATACATTTTGTCCCTTTTCAACATGCGAAACGACGGGAATTATACCGAAATCGGCAATATACGCTTTTCCTTCGTCATTCTTTTTAACAGTAATATCGGCAATGCCACCAAGCATACGGTTTGCAATGCCTTTTCCCTGCTCTCCCGTCCAGCTTACGAAGTTGCCGAGAGAATAGTAAACAAGCATATCATCCGGTGAAAGTTCATAGCCTTCTTCAAGGCATTCTGTTTCACCCTCTTCATTCACAACAGTGATGCTCTGGATAACATGAGGATGAGTACCTATAACAAGGTCAGCACCGTGTTCCTTAAAAAGCATCATATAATTCTTCTGTTGCGTCGAAAGATCAAGGCTGTACTCTGTGCCCCAATGTGGACACATAATTGTAAAATCAGCAAGCTTTTCCGCCTCATCAAGTGCGGAAATGACATTTTCCTCAGTGAGCATATTTACGCACCAGGGCATATCCTCGGGCGTACTTATACCATTGGTTCCGTACGTGAAATTGAGTATTGCGACCCTTATGCCATTTATCTCGGTGACATAAATATCCCTTGATTCGCCTTCGGATTCATAGATACCGATTACTCCCATATCCGAATGGTTCTGTTTCCAGTTGTGAATGCAGTTTAAAAGGCCCTTTTTGCCCTTATCCAGCGCATGGTTTGTAGCATGCAGAACAACATCAAAGCCTGTGTCTTCCAAGGCGTCAGCAAGCGTAAAATCGGTATTAAAGCTCGGATAACCGGAGACCCCAAGCTCTGCCCCGCCGATAATAAGCTCCTGATTTACAAGAGCAAGGTCGTAGGATGAAATAATATCCTTTGTATTCTCAAAAAGTGAATGATAGTCATAGCTTCCGTCAGCCTGCCTGCAATCATCTTCCAAAGTATCATGCAGAAGAATGTCTCCCACCATGCATATCGTCATTTGAGGCACTTCGGTGGGTGTAGGCGTATTCGTAGGTGTAGGCGTAAATGTCGGAGTCGGTGTGCTTGTAGACGTCACCGTCGGAGTATTATCCTTCTCCGGTGCTACCGAAGCATTTCCCGGATTTTCGGCTTCCTGCGATACATTAGGCGTAGCAGATGCATCACTAAATATCGCTTCACCGTTGCATGCGGCCATCATTGCAAGCAAAACAAGTGCTGCAATCACAGTAAGGCCTTTTTTTGTCCAAAGCTGTATCCTGTTTTTAACGAAGTTATTTCTCATTATTTTCAGTATCGATTCTTAATAATTCTTCAGGATATTTGATGCTTACAAGCGTAAGCCCCTGTGCGGGTGCCGTAGGCCCTGCAGCTTCACGGTTCTTTGCAAGAAGCGCTTCAAGGACATATGACGGCTTTTCTTCGCCAAGCCCGACTTTAATGAGCGTTCCCGCAATAATGCGGACCATATTGTAAAGGAACCCGTTTCCTTTAATTCTTATCGTAAACAGATGTCCGTCCTGCTGGACATCACAGGAATATATAGTCCTGACATGATCCGGAACGGTTGCATGAATAGAGCAAAAGCTTGTAAAATCATATGTTCCGACAAGGTATCTTGCACCTTCCTGCATTGCAAACACATCTAAATCTTTATATACAAAATGCGTGAATTTCCTGTTAAAAGGCTGAATAAAATCCGCATTCCATATCTTATATTCATAAGTCTTTGTGCAGTCACATTTGCGAGGATGGAAGTTTTTAGGAACTTCCCGGGACTCCTGCACAACAACGTCCTCAGGTAACGAACGATTCAATGCGTAACATATTTTCTCCGCAGGTATGCGTGTTTCGGTATCAAATACACACACATTTCCCATAGCATGAACACCTGCATCGGTACGACTCGCACCTATAACCTCAATGTGCTCATCAAGGAGCTTTGAAAGTGCCTCGTTAAGCACTTCCTCAACCGTAAGGGCATTAGGCTGTATCTGCCACCCGGAATATTTGGTTCCTTCGTATGCAACTACAAGTAAAATACGTTTCATAAGCTGTTTATCAGTGTAATAATCCCTTCAATGACAAGCGGTTTCGAGGGTTCGATTATGCTGCCGAGTGTTTTGTCCGCAACAATAATGAGGGCAATGTAAAGTGCAAGCATAATATATGCAATCGCATCGCGCTTTTTATATTTCAGAGGATTCATGCGCGTTCTGTGTTCATCTCCACGATAGCATCGTGCTTCCATCGCCATCGCAAGATCATTTGCCCTTCTGAAAGCTGAAATAAAGAGCGGTACAAATATCGGAACAAGAGCCTTTACTCTGTCCATTAGCTTTCCTTCTTCAAAATCGGCGCCTCTTGCGGACTGTGCTTTCATAATTTTGTCGGTTTCTTCGAGAAGAATCGGAATGAATCTAAGTGCAATGGACATCATCATAGCCATCTCATGCACAGGAATTTTAATCTTCTTAAGTCCTCTGAGCCCTGTTTCAAGGCCATCTGTAAGCTGGTTCGGTGTCGTCGTGAGTGTCATAAGGGACGAACCTATGATAAGGAAAAACAGGCGGAGTCCCATAAATATGGCATTTCTGATACCTTCGACGCTTATCTTTATAAATTTCCACTGGAACAGAATTGTTCCGTCTGTCAGTATCACATTAAAGATAAGCGTAAACAGAAGCAGCATCCATATTGCCTTCATACCCTTCACCATATATGAAAAAGGAACTTTCGAAAGCTTTATTACAAATATAAGTGCCAGGCCTGCAACCGCATAACCCACAAAGGTCTTAAAGAGGAACATCGACACAATGTATAAAAATGTTCCCAGCAGCTTTACACGCGGGTCCAACGCATGTATAACCGATTTCTCGGGATAATATTGTCCAAGTGTAATATCACGAAGCATTAGTGTCTACAGTACCTCATAATCATATCTTTAGCCTCCTCGACGGTAGTTGCAATGTCGGGAAGCGGAAAACCCTTTTTAATCATATCTGCGGTCAGATACGTAACCTCAGGAGCAGCAAGACCAATTTTCTCAAGCTCTTCATAGTGGCGGAATACTTCCTTGGGAGTACCGTCAAAACGTACCGAGCCCTTGTCCATAACAATGATTCTGTCAACAAATCGCGCAACATCTTCCATGGAATGCGAAACAAGTATAACGGTTATGTTTCTTTCATTCTTTATGCGGAATATAGCTTCAAGAATTTCATCTCGTCCTTTCGGGTCAAGACCTGCCGTCGGCTCATCAAGAACCATTACTTCAGGCTCCATTGCAAGTATTCCGGCAATGGCAACACGTCTTTTCTGTCCTCCAGAAAGTTCAAAAGGAGAAGCATCATAAAGGTCTTCACCGATACCTACGGTCTTTAATGCATTAAAAGTACGAAGCTGCGATTCAAGCTTTGGAAGCTTCATATTTTTCGGGCCAAACTCAACATCCTTTACTACCGTTGTTTCAAATAACTGATACTCAGGATATTGGAAAACAAGCCCGACCTTTGTGCGAAGTTCTTTTTTTGAAAAGTCATCATCCCAAATGTCACGTCCGTTATAGTACACAATGCCGGACGTAGGGCGCACAAGCCCGTTAAAATGCTGAATAAGCGTCGATTTGCCCGATCCGGTGTGTCCGATAATACCAATGAACTGACCATCAGGTATTTCCAGCGTCACATCGTGCAGGGCAGGCATTTCCATTGCCGTTCCCTTTTGATATATATAATTAACGTTGTCCAAGTAAAGCATCGACAAACTCCTTATTTGTCAGTACGCCATCAGGAAGCTTAATCCCTTCCTTTTTAAGTTCGTAAGCAAGTTCTGTAACCTGCGGAACATCAAGGAAGTGCGACTTAACTTCATCCACACGGGAAAAAATTTCTCTCGGTGTTCCCTGCATAACTATTTTTCCGTCATCCATAACGATGACTTTATCTGCGTCCTTAACCTCATCCATGTAATGAGTGATAAGTAAAATGGTGATTCCTTCTTCTTTGTTCAGTTCATGAAGAGTACGAATAACTTCTTTTCGTCCTCCCGGATCGAGCATCGCAGTCGGCTCGTCGAGAACAATACATTTCGGTTTCATTGCAAGAATTCCTGCAATGGCAATTCGTTGCTTCTGTCCGCCCGAAAGTGCATTTGGAGAACTGTTTCTGAATGCTTCCATATCTACTCGTTTAAGTGCATAATCAACACGCTCATGAATCTCGGCACTTGGTACGCCAAGATTTTCAGGGCCGAAAGCAACATCTTCTTCAACAACCGATGCAACAATCTGATTGTCGGGATTTTGAAAAACCATACCTGCAGACTGTCTGACATCCCAAACCTTACTGCTGTCCGATACATCTATTCCGTTAACAAAAAGCGTTCCCTCCGTCGGCTCAAGAATGGCATTGATTTCCTTTGCTACGGTAGACTTGCCGGAGCCGTTATGGCCAAGGATTGCAACGAAGTCCCCCTGTTTTACATCCAGGTCAACTCCATCGAGTGCACGTATAATGCCCTCAACATTTCCTTCCTCATCACGGCGTATATATTCATATGCAAGCTTTCTTGCTTTAATCATTTATCTTCCTCATTACACAAAGGGCATAATAACCCATAATCCAAAATATTATAGCACAATGCGCCATTATAGACAAGTCGCACAAAAAGACAGTCTACCCGATTCAGATAGACTGTCTTTCCTGTGGTTCCCCACACACCCTACTATTATTTATTTACCTGTACCTCTGCAAAGCCTTCGCCCATTACCTCTCTTGCGTCTCCTATAACCATAAACGCCCGTTTATCGTGTCTGCTCACGATATCCTGAAGGAGCGGCAGCTGTTTCTTTGAAACAACGCAAAACAGCATCTTCTTGTCTTCACCGGAGTACATACCCCTAACCTTTATTCCGGTGACGCCTCTGTCCATATTCTCAAGAACTTCGGCAGAAATATCTTCTGCTGCCTCTGAGATGATGAACGCCATCTTGGCAAATTTCAGACCTTCAAGAATAGCATCCGAAATCTTAGATACAAGGTAAACAACAATAACCGAATAAATTACATTTTCAACACTAAATACGGTAAGTCCCAAAAGGACAATTATACCGTCTGTAACCGACAGTATCGTCGGAATAGAAAGATGTCTGAAGCGGTCATGGACAAGTGCCGAGAACATATCCGTTCCACCTGTTGTAGCCAGTGTTGAAAACACAAGGCCTATTCCAACACCTGATAAAACACCACCTACAAGTGTGCTTAACAGGTCATTCTCCATGAATGCTCTTATCGGGAGTGCATACATCCAAAAAGTGAGCGTAATAGTAGAAAATGCTGTCTTTGCAATGTATTTCCATCCCTTTTTCATGTATGCAATTGCAAAAAGCGGGATATTTAAAAGCAGCGACATAAACCACACCGGGATTCCGTCACCAAAGAATTTTGAACCTGTATCCTTGAAGAGGCCGGCGGTTGCATATTTAATTACTATAGCAAGTCCGCTGACGCCGCCAACGTCCAGTCCTATCGGCTCAAAAACAAAATTAACTGCAGCAGCCATAATAAGCGTACCTGCGATAATAAGAAACATATCTTTTAGATTAATGCGCTCTGCTGCTTTCCTAATCATTTCGACCTCCGCTTTATTGCATTAGCAAGAAAAAGCCGATGCCCGTAGGCATCGGCCAAATTTCTATTAAACTAACTCAAGAAGAACTTCCATTGCTGCATCGCCCTTACGCTCACCGATCTTAACGATACGTGTGTAGCCGCCCTTGCGGTCTGCGTACTTAGGAGCGATTTCTTCGAAAAGCTTCTGTGTAAGGTCAACCTTCTTTGTTGCTTTCTTCTTGCCTGCAGCTTCTGTAGGAACCTCTGTGATGTCATAGAGGTATGCTTTCATAAGTCTGCGAGCATGAAGTCTTGAAGGCTTATCCTTCTTAATCTGCTTCTCTACTTCGTCATATACTGTAACCTTCTTGCCGTCAACAACTTCCTTAACGTACTTGCCGTCTTTGTCCTTGCGTGCAACTTTAGCCTTAACGGTTACTGTTTCAAAATTATCTTTTTCTTTTACAGCAAGCGTAATCATCTTCTCTGCAATGCTTTTTACTTCTTTAGCTCTGCACTCGGTGGTTACAATCTTGCCGTTATATAACAGATTGGTTACCTGGTTACGAAGCATAGCCTTTCTCTGGCTTGCTGTTCTGCCAAGTTTTCTGTAGCCTGCCATCTTATGTATCCTCCTTACGGTCTATTAATCCTCGCTCTGTCTGAGAGACAAACCGAGCTCTTTTAACTTAATAAGTACTTCTTCCAACGACTTACGACCAAGGTTACGAACCTTCATCATGTCATCAGGAGTCTTATTTACTAACTCGCCAACGGTATTAACACCTGCACGCTTTAAGCAGTTGAAAGAACGAACTGAAAGCTCGAGCTCATCAATGCTCATTTCAAGAATCTTTTCCTTCTCATCTGTTTCAGTCTTGTCGATGATTTCAACATCATCAGCACGGTCTGAAAGCTGGATGAAGGAGTCAAGATGTGCGCTGAGAACCTTTGCTGCAAGGCTTACTGCCTCGTCCGGAGCAAGAGTTCCGTTTGTGTATACGTCAAGAGTTAACTTGTCGTAATCGGTCATCTGACCAACACGTGTATTCTCAACAGTAAGATTAACTCTCTCAACAGGTGTATAAATGGAATCAACAGCAATAACGCCTATAGGAAGGTCGTCACTCTTGTTCTTGTCGGAGCCAACGTATCCACGACCGTTTGTAATCGTGAATTCCATATAAAGCTTCGAATCTGCTCCGCCGTTGAGCGTAGCAATAACCTGATCCTTGTTGATAATTTCGATATCCTGGTCTACGATGATGTCTGAAGCCTTAACAACGCCTTCACCTTCGAATTCAACATAAGCTGATTTAGGCTCGTTCTTTGAGCTGGAGTTCTTGATTGCAAGGCTCTTAATGTTCATGATAACTTCAGTGATGTCTTCCTTAACACCGGGAAGGCCTGAAAACTCATGAACCACACCGTCAATCTTAACCTGGCTTACTGCTGATCCGGGGAGTGAAGAAAGCATAATTCTTCTAAGGGAATTGCCAAGCGTTGTGCCGTAGCCGCGCTCAAGAGGCTCTACAACAAAACGACCGTATTTGTTATCCTTTGAAATTTCAGCAATCTCAATCTTTGCGGGTTTAAAATCGAAATCGAACATAGCGGATCCTCCTCAATTTTTTCAGTAGTAAAGCTATTACGCGCTTTACTTGGAATATAATTCGACGATAAGTGTTGCGTTAACAGGAACGTCAATCTGATCCATTGTAGGAAGGTCTACTACTTCACCCTTAAGGTTTGCATGATCTGCTGTGAGCCATGCAGGAATAGCTCTTCCCTCTGTAACCTCGAGGATGTCCTTATATCTCTGAGAACCCTTCTTTGTTTCTCTGATTTCGATCTTGTCTCCTGCCTTAACAAGGTAGGAAGGAATGTTGATGCACTTGCCGTTAACAAGAATCTGCTTGTGGTCAACAATCTGACGGGCTTCTGTTCTTGTTCTGCCGTAGCCGAGACGGAAGATAACGTTATCAAGACGACGCTCAAGGAGAATCATCATGTTATCACCGGTTGTGCCGTTCTTCATCTTTGCAGCCTTCTCGAAGTTGTTGCGGAAAGGCTTCTCAAGAACACCATATATAAATTTAGCTTTCTGCTTTTCTTTTAACTGTAAGCCGTACTCACTTACCTTCTTGCCCTGTCTTGCGAAGTTTCTGTTGGACTTCTTGTTAATACCAAGAACCTGAGGCTCGATACCAAGTGATCTGCACTGCTTTAAAACAGGATCTGTATTTCTTGCCATTTTGTATTCTCCTCCTTAATCAGACTCTTCTACGCTTAGGCGGTCTGCAGCCGTTGTGGGGAACAGGTGTAACATCCTTGATGGATGTAACGTTGATACCGCATGCCTGAAGTGCACGAATAGCAGCTTCACGACCCGTACCGGGACCCTTAACCATAACGTCTACACTCTTTAAGCCATGAACAACTGCAGCCTTTGCAGCAGTTTCAGCTGCCATCTGAGCAGCATAAGGAGTAGACTTTCTGGAGCCTCTGAAACCTAAACCGCCGGCACTTGCCCATGAAACGGCATTGCCTTCGGCATCTGTAAGTGTAACGATTGTGTTATTAAAGCTGGCCTGGATATGAGCCTGGCCATGACCAATGTCCTTTTTAACACGCTTTTTAGCAGACTTTTTAGCTGCTGTAGAAACTTTCTTAGCCATTATGAATCCTCCCTAATTATTTCTTCTTGTTAGCCACAGTTCTCTTCGGGCCTTTTCTTGTTCTGGCATTGTTCTTTGTGTTCTGGCCACGAACAGGGAGTCCCTTTCTGTGACGGATGCCTCTGTAACATCCGATTTCCTGGAGTCTCTTAATGTTTAAGGCAGTTTCACGTCTTAAATCACCTTCTACCACGAATTCAGCATCGATAACGTCACGAATTCTGGCAACCTCGTCATCTGTTAAATCACGAACACGTGTGTCGGGATTTACGTTAGCTTTTTCAAGGATTTTGTTTGAGCTTACTCTACCGATACCATAGATATAAGTAAGTCCGATTTCTACACGCTTCTCTCTGGGTAAGTCTACACCACTAATACGAGCCATGTATTGTACCTCCGTAAATGATAAAAATGTTTTTCGCAGTATGTTTCCTGCATTGCCGGGAAACTACTGCCCAGCCGCTTTAAACCATGATTACACATTTTGGCTTTAGCCTATGCGTAAAAGGGGAAATGATACTCAACCGAAGAGCGTTAACTTCCTCCTTAAACTTCGAATCAAGCGAAGTCCACAGTATCACAAGTAAACCTTAAAGGTTTAGCCCGGAATATATCCGGTGCCTGCCCCTGTAATCAAGGCAGAACATTGCAACAAAGAAAGCAAGGTACCGGTTTCTATAGGAGAGCTTTTATTGCTTCTCCGTGAAAACGATCCCTTATTCCGGGTATCGGTATTAGCCCTGTCTCTGTTTGTGCTTGGGATTCTCGCAGATAATTCTGATGGAACCCTTTCTCTTAATGACTTTGCATTTCTCGCAAATCGGTTTAACTGAAGATCTGACTTTCATTGTTTTTTTCTCCTTTCAAAAAAAGTCCGTGTAGCATTATACTCCGATTTCCGCTACATTGCAAGTATTTTTTCTTTTGAGATAAGAGTCGTTCTTTCTTTTCCACATTCCCCATTCGCATAACCTCCGGTTCTGCTCATGGGTCTTGTGTGACCTTCGGTCACACAATTTGTTCGTTCCTCCCGCCAAATGAAAGTAAACTTTCCTTTGTCGGCATTAACGAACAAATGTGGAAAAGATAACTACTTATCTCTCCATATGATACGTGCCTTAGTTAAATCATAGGGTGACATTTCAAGGGTTACTTTGTCACCGGGAACTATTTTGATATAGTTCATACGAAGCTTGCCGCTGATGTGGGCAAGTACTACATGTTTGTTTTCAAGCTCAACTCTGAACATTGCGTTCGGAAGCTTTTCAACTACTGTTCCTTCAAGTTCGATAACGTCTGTTTTCGACATATAATCCTTTTCCTCCGGTTCCTTTCGGAATCGCATATTATCTGTTAACTATTGGATGAGCGAAAGGATTTCGGGCTCATCCTCGGTAATAAGTATTGTATTTTCATAATGAGCGGAAAGCGTACCATCCGCCGTTACGACTGTCCAGTCGTCGTCGCACCAGTGCACCTCAGGGCGGCCCATATTAATCATGGGTTCAATCGCCAGAGTCATGCCCGGTTGAAGTCTTATGCCACGAACAGGCACTTTGAAGTTGCATATCTGCGGGTCTTCATGGAGGCTTGTTCCTATACCGTGACCTACAAGATCACGTACGGCACTGTATCCGTATCCGGTAATGTAATTCTCAATTGTTTCGCCGATTTCATTGAGATGATGTCCTGCGCGGCAAACCTTCATTGCTTCAAAGAAGCTTTCTCTCGTTACATTTATGAGCTGCTCCGCTTCCTGCGAAATTGTACCGACTGCCCATGTTCTTGCGGCATCAGAGTGATAACCTTCGTAGATTACTCCGGCATCAAGACTGATTATATCGCCTTCTTTAAGAAATCTGTGCTTGTTTGGAATTCCGTGGACAACTTCATCGTTAATCGAGCAGCATATGGAGCCCGGATAACCGTCATAATTGAGGAAGGAAGGAATGCATTTATGCTTCCTGATGATTTCCTCACCTTTTTTATCAATATCGAGAGTGGATATTCCCGGTCTAATAAAATCTCTCAGCTGATTATGAACATCAGCAAGAATCTTGCCGGCCTCTCTCATGAGAGCTATTTCTCTCTGTGACTTAATTGTAACAGACATGTCGCTCCTTAGCCTTCAAGAATATCAACGATATCCTTAAATACTTTGTTTAAATCCTGTGTTCCGTCAACACTCTTAAGTTTTCCAAAGCTGTTGAAGTAGTCAATGAGCGGCTGTGTCTTTGCGTGATAAACCGTAAGACGGTTAAGCACCGTTTCAGGCTTATCATCATCTCTCTGAACGAGATCTGCTCCGCATACGTCACACTTGCCTTCATTAATGGGAGCATTAAACACAAGATGGTATGTAGCTCCGCAGGTTAAGCAGGCACGACGTCCGGACATACGTTTAACAATTTCTTCGTCGGGAACATCGACATCAATTGCATAATCAATCTGCTCACCTTTTTTAGTAAGAGCCTCTGTAAGTGCTTCAGCCTGGGGAATCGTTCTCGGGAAACCGTCCAGCACATATCCGTTTGCACAGTCTGCGTTGTTAAAGCGATCCATAATAAGCTCAAGTGTAAGTGAATCCGGAACGAGCTGTCCCTTATCCATATACTCTTTTGCTTTTTTTCCGAGCTCGGTGCCTTCTTTAAGGTTTGCCCTGAAAATATCTCCGGTAGAGATGTGAGGAATGCCGTACTTTGCAGCAATCATCTTAGCCTGAGTTCCTTTTCCGGCGCCCGGAGCACCTAACATAACAAGTTTCATGTTTTCTCCTCTCATTATTCCCATATTTAGACACTTATAGGGATGGCGCCCATTTGGGCACCATCCCCAAAAATACGAATCATTAGTCCTCTGAAAGGAATCCCTTATAATGACGCTCTCTCATCATTGTCTCAACCTGATTGATCATCTCAAGGATTACGCCTACGATGATGATAATTGAGGTTCCGCCGAAGCTAACCGAAGCTGAGAAAAATCCTGTGAAGAAAATAGGAATGAGTGCGATAATTGTAAGGCCTGTAGCGCCGATCAGAATTACGTAATTCAGTACCTTTGTAAGGTAGTCTGATGTAGGTCTGCCGGGTCTGATACCGGGAACAAAACCACCCTGCTTCTTTAAGTTATTTGATACTTCGATAGGATTGAAAGTAATTCCTGTATAGAAGTATGCGAAGAAGTAGAGCATCAGAACATAGAAGATAAGACCAATTGAGAAAATGGCATATCCGGGTGTTCTGAACCTGCACCAGTTCTGCTGATTCATATACATCAGAATCTTCTGCCAAACGTTTCCGTTTGCATCAGCACTTACACCAAAAAGTGAAGAGATGATAAGGGGTGTCTGGAGAAGTGATACTGCAAAGATTACGGGGATAACACCTGCAGTGTTAATCTTTAACGGGATGAATGATGACTGACCGCCAACCATTCTTCTGCCCTGCATTCTCTTTGCATACTGAACGCTGATTCTTCTCTGTGCGGCCTCGAGCAGGATGATAAGAACTACAAGCACAACAGATACGAGAATGATAACTGCTGCTGCGATGATTGCCTTAACGACAGGCTTGTTCTGTACGAACTGCTCATAAAGGTTTGTATAGTCTCCGGGAAGACCGTCAACTATGTTGATAAGGAGGATAACGGAAATACCGTTACCGATTCCCTTTTCTGTAATCTGTTCACCGAGCCACATAAGGAATGCGGAACCTGCAGTGAATGATACTACGATAACGCTGATTGTAAGGAATGCGTTATTTCCCTGAAGAACACCATTGTTCTTAAAACCGATGCCCATTGCAACTGACTCGAAAAGTGCAAGTCCGATTGTAACGTATCTTGTGATTTCAGCAATTTTCTTTCTTCCTGTATCGCCATCCTTCTGCATTTCTTCAAGCTTAGGAATAGCTATTGTAAGAAGCTGCATAATAATGGATGATGTGATGTAGGGAGAAATGTTAAGTGCAAATATTGACATCTGGGTGAATGAACCACCTGTAAGAACATCGAGGAAACCAAGACCACCTGTCTGCTTAACTGCATCAAGCCATGATGCGAAGTAGTCTCTGTTAATTCCCGGAACGGGAAGCATACAACCGATTCTTACAATAAGAACTGCTAAAAGAGTATATAAAAGCTTAATTCTTACGTCCTTGATCTTAAGTGCATTAACAAATGTTTTGAACATCAGATCACCTCAGCTTTTCCACCTGCAGCCTGAATCTTTTCAACTGCACTCGCGCTGAATGCATTTAACTTAACGTCAAGCTTTTTGGTAATTTCACCGTTGCCGAGAAGTTTAACGCCATCTCTGGGGTTCTTTACGATACCCGCATTAATAAGTGTCTCAACGGTAACCTCTGTGCCATCTTCGAAAGCGTTAAGAGCATCAAGATTGATGGTAACGATTTCTTTGGTGTTTCTGCAGTTAAAGCCTCTCTTAGGGAGTCTTCTGTATAAGGGGTTCTGACCACCTTCAAAGCCGAGTCTCGGTCTTCCGGAACGAGCTTTCTGTCCCTTGTGACCGTAACCTGCTGTCTTACCGTTTCCTGAACCATGGCCACGGCCTTTTCTAAAGTTATTAGACTGAGTCGAACCATCGGCAGGTCTGATTGTTGTTAAATTCATCGTGAACACCTCCTTGCTAAGTAATTAGATTTCTTCTACCTTAACCAAATGTCTGATCTTCTGAATCTGTCCCTTTGTAGCATCGTTGTTGGGCTGAACAACAGCCTGACCGATCTTGTGGAGACCAAGAGCCTCTACTGTTCTCTTCTGCTTAGGGATAGCTCCGATAGGAGACTTAACCAAGGTGATTTTTAATGTATCTGCCATAATTATTTACCCCCTTCAATTAGCCTAACTGCTCAACGGGAATGCCGCGAAGTGCAGCTACCTGCTCAGGAGTCTTTAACTGGCTTAATCCATTTACTGTAGCAAGAACAACGTTCTGCTTATTGTTTGAACCAAGGGACTTCGTACGAATGTTCTTATAGCCTGCAAGCTCAAGAACGATACGTGCGGGACCACCTGCGATGATACCGGTACCTTCAGGGCTTGTCTTCAAAAGAACACTAGCACTTCCGTAGAAACCTGTGAAATCATGAGGTGTTGAACCGAGGTCATTCATAGGAACCTCGATAATCTTCTTTGTAGCGTCTTCCTTTGCCTTGCGGATTGCTTCAGGAACTTCTGCAGCCTTTCCGAGGCCGACGCCTACATGACCTTTCTTATCGCCAACTACAACGAGTGCAGCGAATCACAACTTACGGCCACTCTTAACTGTCTTGGATACGCGCTTGATTTCAACGACCTTATCCTCGAACTCTGACTTGGGGGTGTTATCAATGTTTTCTCTCATCGTTTTTCCTCCTACTTAGAACTGAAGTCCTGCTTCTCTTGCGGACTCAGCGAGTGCTTTAATCTTGCCCTGATAAATGAAACCGCCACGGTCGAAAACAACCTCTGTGATGTTCTTCTCAAGAGCACGCTTAGCAATTACTGTTCCTAAGTAAGCTGCTGCTGCTACGTCATCTGTGTTCTCAAGCTCTGCCTTTACAGCCTTCTCAACTGTTGAAGCTGCAACGAGTGTGTTGCCTGCTACATCGTCGATGATCTGTGCATACATATGCTTGTTGCTTCTGAATACTGCAAGTCTGGGTCTTTCAGCTGTGCCGGAGAAACGATTACGGATCTTCATGTGCTTTTTAGCACGAATCTCACTTCTAACTTCTTTGCTTACCATTGTCTATTCTCCTCTCCTTACTTCTTACCAGTCTTGCCGGCCTTACGTCTGATAACCTCATCAGCGTACTTGATACCCTTGCCCTTATAAGGCTCAGGACGTCTCTGATTTCTGATTTCAGCTGCATACTGACCAACTTTTTCTTTGTCGATACCCTTAACGGAAATCTTTAACTGATCTGTAACTTCTGTTGTGATTCCTTCAGGATCGATCATAACTACGGGATGGGAGTAACCAAGTGTGAGTGTAAGCTCTTTACCGGCCTTAGCTGCTCTATAACCTGTACCGTTGATTTCGAGGTCCTTCTGATAGCCTGATGTAACACCTACAACCATGTTGTTGATGAGTGTTCTTGTAAGACCATGTAAAGACTTCATTCTCTTTAAGTCATTGGGACGGTTTACAACGATAACGCCGCCTTCATTCTTAATTTCAAGCTCTGCGGGAAGAACTCTCTCAAGTGTTCCCTTAGGTCCCTTAACGGTAACCTTGTTATTTTCTGCTATTTCTACAGTAACGCCTGCAGGAATAGCGATTGGCATCTTACCTATACGTGACATGCCCGTACCTCCTAATTTAATGTATAGTCCTTAGGTAAACTATTGGTTTTAATTACCAGATGAAAGCAAGAACTTCGCCGCCAACACCCTGAGCGCGTGCATCACGGTCTGTGATAACGCCCTTGTTGGTGGAGATGATTGCTGTGCCGAGACCACCGAGAACCTTCGGAAGCTCGTCCTTATTAGCATAAACACGAAGGCCGGGCTTTGAGATCTTCTTTAAGCCTGTGATAACCTTCTCATTCTTGTCTTTGCCATACTTTAATGTAATAACGATGTTCTTCTGAACGCCGTCTTCAATGATTTCGTAACCCTTAACGTAGCCTTCCTTTACAAGGATGTCTGCAATAGCAAGCTTCATCTTGGAAGAAGGTACACTAACAGTATCGTGCTTAGCAGTATTTGCATTACGGATTCTTGTAAGCATATCTGCAATAGGATCGCTCATTGTCATAATGAAATTTCCTCCTTAAATATTGCCATCTTGCGAAGTCCGGGTGTTCGCACCCGCTTATCGCAATGTTCCTGACTTGACCGAGCAGGTCATGTCATCTTACCAGGATGCCTTCTTTACACCCGGGATCTCGCCCTTGTATGCAAGTTCACGGAAGCAGATTCTGCAGATACCGTATTTTCTAAGATATGCATGGGGACGACCACAAATCTTGCAACGTGTGTATGCCTGTGTTGAGAACTTAGGCTTACGCTGCTGTTTTAACTTCATAGAAGTTTTTGCCATTATATTATCCTCCTATAGCTGCCTTACTTAGCAAAAGGCATGCCGAACTGTGTGAGTAACTCACGAGCTTCTTCATCTGTCTTAGCTGTTGTAACGAAGATAATGTCCATACCACGAACCTTGTCAACCTTATCATACTCGATTTCAGGGAAGATTAACTGCTCCTTGATACCAAGAGCGTAGTTACCTCTGCCATCGAATGCGTTAGGGTTCACGCCTCTGAAGTCACGTACACGAGGGAGTGAAAGGTTGATGAGACGATCTGCGAACTCATACATCTTTTCGCCACGAAGTGTAACCTTACAACCGATTGAAAGACCTTCTCTGATCTTGAAGTTTGCGATTGACTTCTTTGCCTTTGTAATAACTGCCTTCTGGCCGGAAATCATTTCCATATCCTTAACGGCAGACTCAAGTGCCTTAGCGTTTTCCTTTGCTTCGCCGACACCCATATTAATGACAATCTTGTCGAGCTTCGGGATCTGCATAACGTTCTTATAACCGAACTTCTTCTGCATTGCCGGAGCTATCTCATTATTGTATGTTTCCTTTAAACGTGCCAAAATATTGACCTCCTCTCACAGAATTAGTCGATTACTTCACCTGTTGACTTAGCAACACGAACCTTCTGAGGTCCCTTCTTGCCATCAACAGTCTTGAATCCAACTCTTGTAGCTTTGCCCTTTACAACAAGCATAACGTTTGATGCATCGATGAAAGCTTCTTCATGGATAATGCCACCCTTGGGGTTAGCCTGTGAAGGCTTAGCATGCTTTGTAACGGTGTTTAAGCCCTCAACGAGAACCTTGCCGTCCTTAACAGCTGTGATCTTGCCTTCTTTACCCTTATCTTTGCCGGCGATAATGCGAACATTGTCACCCTTCTTAATTTTCTCCATTGACATAGCGCATCCTCCTATAATACTTCGGGAGCAAGTGAAACGATCTTCATGAACTGTTTCTCTCTGAGCTCTCTTGCTACAGGCCCAAAAATACGTGTGCCCTTAGGATTATTGTCTTCTTTTATAATTACTGCTGCATTGTCGTCGAAACGAATGTAAGAACCGTCCTTACGGCGGATTGACTTTGTTGTACGAACGACTACGGCCTTAACAACATCGCCCTTCTTAACCATGCCGCCTGTTGTGGCATCCTTAACGGAAGCAACGATTACATCGCCAACGCCTGCATATCTTCTGGTTGAACCGCCCATTACGCGGATGCAAAGCAATTCCTTTGCGCCGGTATTGTCAGCAACCCTGAGTCTGGTTTCTGTCTGTACCATTGTATGATACTCCTTTCCGAGTTTATGAAGCTAAGGACTATTTTGCCTTCTCAATGATCTCAACAAGTCTCCATCTCTTGTCCTTAGACAGAGGTCTTGTCTCCATAACCTTTACTCTGTCACCGACCTGGCACTCGTTATTCTCATCATGAGCCTTAAGCTTATATGTTCTCTTAACGATCTTGTCGTAAAGAGGATGCTTTACATTGTCCACTACGGCTACAACGATAGTCTTATCCATCTTATCGCTAACAACTTTGCCGATACGAACTTTTCTAAGATTTCTCTCTTCCACAGTATTAACTCCTTTCGATAATAGTTATCTGTGCATTAGTTCTGCTTTGAAGAAATAACAGTCTGAATACGAGCGATGTTCTTTCTTACGTCAGTGATTCTGCTTGTGTTATCAAGCTGATTTGTAGCGTTCTGGAAACGAAGATTGAAAAGTTCCTTCTTTGCTGCTACCAGCTCTTCATTTAACTCGGCTACGGACTTGTTCTGTAACTCTTCAACATATTTCTTAGTTTTCATTGTCCGCACCTCCGTTTAACTGTTCCTTGGAAACGATTTTGCACTTTACAGGAAGCTTGTGCATAGCAAGTCTGAGAGCTTCCCTTGCAGCTTCCTCGGGAACACCTGCAATTTCAAATAATACACGACCGGGCTTAACTACTGATACCCAGTACTCAACTGTTCCTTTACCGGAACCCATACGTGTTTCAGCGGGCTTTGTTGTAACAGGCTTGTCAGGGAAAATCTTGATCCAAACCTTACCACCACGTTTTACGTAACGTGTCATGGCAACACGGGCTGCCTCAATCTGATTACTCTTAATCCAAGCAGGCTCAACAGCAACAAGACCATACTCACCATTGGAGATTGTGTTGCCTCTTAAAGCCTTACCTGCCATAGTGCCGCGGAACTGCTTACGACGCTTAACTCTTTTAGGCATTAACATATTATTTGTCTCCTCCTTCCTTCTTGGAAGCCTTGGTAGGAAGAACCTCACCGTTGTAAATCCATACCTTTACACCGAGCTTACCATATGTTGTATCAGCCTCAGCGAAGCCATAATCTATGTCTGCACGGATTGTCTGAAGAGGAATTGTTCCCCCAATGTAATGCTCGCTTCTAGCGATATCAGCACCGCCAAGACGGCCGGAAACTGCTGCCTTAACACCCTTAACGCCGCTCTTCATTGTACGTCCCATTGTGGACTTCATAGCACGACGGAAGGATACACGGTTTTCAAGCTGCTGTGCAATGTTCTCGGCAACGAGCTGAGCGTTAGCATCAGGTCTCTTGATTTCCTTGATTTCAAGGTTAATCTTCTTGCCACCTGCAACCTTAGCAACCTGTGTCTTTAAATTCTCGATTTCGGAACCGCCCTTACCGATAACAACGCCGGGCTTTGCTGTGTAGATGATGACCTTAGCCTGATCTTCTGCACGTCTCTCGATCTCGATTCTTGCAATTCCTGCAGAATAGAGTTTCTTCTTCAGGAACTTTCTGATGTTGTAGTCTTCTACTAAGTTGTCTGCGAAATCGGACTCGGCATACCATTTGGAATCCCAGTCACTGATAACACCGACTCTTAATCCATGAGGATTAACTTTCTGACCCATGATTTGCCCTCCTTATCTCTCGTCCAGCACTACTGTGATGTGACTCATACGCTTTAAGATTCTGTAAGCTCTGCCCTGTGCTCTGGGATGAATTCTCTTCATTGTGGGAGCGCAGTTAGCGTAGCACTCTGCTACATAAAGCTTTGCAGGATCCATACCATTGTTGTTCTCTGCGTTAGCTACTGCGGACTTGAGTAACTTCTCGATTAATGTAGATGCATATCTGGGATTGTAAGCTAAAATACCAAGTGCTGTCTGCACATCTTTGCCTCTGATAGCGTCAAGTACAAAGCAAGCCTTCTGAACGCTTACGCGTGCATAGCTGAGCTTTGCTGACGGACGCTTATCTCTCTGGCTTTCGTTTCTATCACGCTTAATTTGGGATCTATGTCCTTTAGCCATGATAAACCTCCTATTAATTTCGGCGGCTCTCCGCCGGTACTTTTCCACCTGCAGGCCCGAAGGCTGCGGTTAACTGTTAGTTTGATTTCTTCTCGTCTTTGCCGTGGCCACGGAATGTTCTTGTAGCAACGAACTCGCCGAGCTTATGTCCAACCATATCCTCAGTAATATATACCGGAACATGTCTTCTTCCGTCATGGACAGCGATTGTAAGGCCAACCATCTGAGGGAAGATTGTAGAACGTCTTGACCATGTCTTAATGACTGTCTTGTCGCCGCTCTTAACAACAGCGTCAACCTTCTTCTCTAAAGAAGCATCAATAAACGGTCCTTTTTTAAGTGAACGTGCCATTAGTATTCTTCCTCCTTATCAACTATTTTGTTAAAGCCTTGCCATCACGTCTTCTCATGATGAGCTTGTTAGAAGCCTTCTTCTTATCTCTTGTCTTATAACCAAGAGCAGGCTTGCCCCAAGGAGTTGACGGGCCGGGACGACCAACAGGACACTTACCTTCACCACCACCATGAGGATGGTCATTCGGGTTCATGACTGAACCACGTACTGTAGGACGGATGCCCATGTGACGCTTACGACCTGCATTACCGATGTTAATAAGGTTGTGATCGATGTTACCAACCTGACCGATTGTAGCACGTCCCTCGATAGGAACCATTCTCATTTCGCCTGAAGGGAGACGAAGTACTGCGTACTTACCTTCCTTAGCCATGAGCTGTGCAGCATTACCTGCAGCACGTACAAGCTGACCGCCCTTACCGGGAATGAGCTCAACGTTATGAATTTCTGTACCAACCGGAATCTTGCTCATGGGAAGGCAGTTACCAACTCTGGGCTCTGCGTTCTCACCGTTCATGACTGTCCAGCCAACCTGGCAGCCTGCGGGAGCGAGGATGTATGCCTTCTGTCCGTCTGCATAGCAGATAAGAGCAATGTTTGCTGTTCTGTTAGGATCGTATTCAATGGTTAAAACCTTTGCAGGAATACCATCTTTGTTTCTCTTGAAGTCGATGATTCTGTACTTTCTTCTTGAACCACCGCCCTGGTGTCTTACTGTAATCTTTCCCTGATTGTTACGACCTGCGTTCTTCTTTAATGAAACAAGAAGGGACTTTTCGGGAGTTGAACATGTAATCTCAGAAAAGTCTGAAACGGTCATATTTCTTCTGGAAGGTGTATAGGGAGAATATGATTTAATTCCCATTTTAATTACTCCTTTCGATGTGTAACGCAATACGTAATGCGAAGCATTTTTTCTACGTTACTCCTATAAGTTATACCTGAACTCCGATACACTCGGAGCCGTGTTAAATCCAACAGGAATTATAATCCTGCGAAGATTTCGATTTCAGCGCTGTCAGCTGTAAGCTGAACGATTGCTTTCTTCTTCTGTGCTGTCTTACCTGTTGTCATGCCACGTCTGCGGTTCTTACCGTCCTGGAGCATTGTGTTTACCTTGGCAACCTTAACGCCTGCAAACATCTTTTCAACAGCTTCTTTAATCTGAGACTTTGTAGCATCAGGATTAACGGAAAATGCGTACTTCTTCTCAGCCATGGAGTTCATGCTCTTCTCTGTAACGATGGGAGCTAAGATAACGTCATAATACTTAAGATCTGCCATTATGCGTACACCTCCTCGATCTTTTTAACTGCATCCTTAGCAATAACAACTGCATCATACTTCATGATGTCGAATACGTTGATGCTGCCGGACTCTGCTGTTCTAACGTCGGGAATGTTCTTAGCAGAAGCAATAACGTTTGCGTCCTTCTCTGCTGTGATAACGAGTGCCTTGTCAAGGTTAAGTCCCTTAAGAAGGGAAGCCATAACTTTTGTCTTGATTTCAGGAACTGTAAGGTTATCGATAACAAAGAACTTATCCTCTGCTACCTTAGAAGTAAGTGCAGACTTGATAGCAGCTGCCTTTTCCTTCTTGTTCATCTTTAAGGAGTATTCCTTCGGCTTGGGAGCAAATACAACGCCACCGCCTGTCCACTGAGGGGATCTTGTTGAACCCTGTCTTGCGTGGCCTGTGCCTTTCTGCTTCCAAGGCTTTGCGCCGCCGCCGCTTACTTCTGCACGTGTCTTGGCACTCTGTGTGCCCTGACGCTTATTTGCAAGCTGGCCAACTACTGCCATATGCATAAGATGCTCATTAACTTCTACTCCGAAGACTGCATCGTTGAGTTCAAGAGAACCAACAGCTGCGCCTTCCATATTGTAAACTTTTACGTTTGCCATTTTAGTTGTTTCCTCCTTTCTTAGAGATTACTTTCCGCTCTTAACGGTTTCCTTTAAGGTGATAAGCGCCTTCTTGGGTCCGGGAACTGCACCCTTAACGAGGATAAGATTGTTTTCAACATCAACCTTAGCAACCTCAAGGTTCTGAACAGTAACCTTTACATTACCCATCTGTCCGGGCATGTGCTTACCGGGGAATACACGGCCGGGTGTTGTAGCGGGTCCGTTAGAACCTGCATGTCTGTGATACTTTGAACCGTGCTTCATAGGTCCTCTGGAAAGACCATGTCTCTTGATGGCGCCCTGGAAACCTTTACCCTTTGAAATACCTGTTGCGTCAATCTTATCACCTGCAGCAAAGATGTCTGCCTTGATTTCCTGACCTACAGTGTACTCAGCGGCGTTTTCAAACTTGAATTCTCTAAGAAATCTCTTGACTGAAACACCAGCTTTTGCAAAGTGTCCCTTAAGGGGCTTGTTAACGAGTGACTCTCTGATGTCACCAAAACCTACCTGTACAGCAGCGTATCCGTCGTTCTCTTCAGTCTTAACCTGAGTAACAACGTTCGGAGTTACCTGGAGTACGGTTACAGGAATAACCATTCCTGCTTCGTCAAAGATCTGTGTCATACCGATCTTTGTAGCTAAAATAGCTTTCTTCATTTTGAATCTCCTTTCAAAAATCTACAGCGGGCCACAATGTCATTTCTTTATTTATAGAAACGCATCATGCAGCCATACTAGATGGTCGAAGGAACCATCTATTGGTTTGCATTCGATCACATCTTGATTACGATATGAACGCCTGCAGGGATCTCAAGTCTGGAAAGAGCATCTACAGTCTTCTGTGTAGGCTCGATTACGTCGATCAGTCTCTTGTGTGTTCTCTGCTCGAACTGCTCACGGCTATCCTTGTACTTATGTACGGCACGGATAATCGTAACAACCTCTTTCTTTGTCGGAAGCGGAACGGGTCCACTTACCTTAGAGCCGGTCTTCTTTGCAGTCTCAATGATCTTCTGAGCAGAAGCATCGATTAACTGATGATCGTAAGCCTTGAGTGTGATTCTCATCACGTTTTTGTTGTTAGCCATAAAAAATGTCGCCTCCTATTCGCACTTTTTAAATCAGTACGACAAGCGGTGACTGTACACACACTCGTGTGTTTCCTGCCACCCGGAATAACAAACCATGTCACATGTGGGAACCCACAGCGCATGGCTGCTTATGATTGCTCAACCTCCCGAATAGGCTGAATTACACGTTCGCGGATTGCTCCGCACTTTGTTTAGTACAGTGACTTGTCGTCAGTATTATTACTTGACATTCGCTCCACGGAAAACCTGCTTCATTTGAAGCAACAACCTCACGCTTCATCGCTATCAAGGTCACAACGAGAGGCATTATACACCCTAAAATCTGTTTATGCAATACTTTTTTCGCAAAAAAATGAAAAATATATAAAATTTGCAACAAGCCTTCTCTGACTCTTCTCACCATTTGCATAAAAAAAGCCACTGCGTTATGCAATGGCTCTAATGAAGTCATTCAATAATTATTCGTAATCGAATTCAACGTAGTCAAGATTCTCAACAAGATAATCCATTACCTTATCATAAATGATGTTCTTCATGATGTATCCCTTACCATACTGCTTTTCAACATCATCACCGATGCTTTCGCAGAATGATTTGTACTCATCCTTAGTAACTGTTAAACCTTCATGTTCATAAATGTACTGAACAGCCATATCGAACATTGCCTGGTTGTAGGCTCTTGAAGAAAGGTTTGTTTCGTATTCTTCATCAGTCATGCCGGTATAATCGCTGAAGTCAGCATATGCATAAGCACCAAAGTACTGATAATAAATAGAATTGTTGTACTGGTAATTGTAAAGATCTGTTCCTCTTAAAGTCTCTGTAATAGCATTCACATAGTCCTGGGGATATACCTTAACTACGGTTTCTGTTTCAAGAATTTCCTGAATGTACTCCGCTATACGCTCTTCTTTGGTTTCGTCGTTAAGCATCTTTTTGTATTCATCACAGGACATTCCGAACTGTTCCTGACAGAATTCCTCGGTAAACTCTGTGTCAATCTGGTTTCCATTCTCATCAGCTGACCAGTAATCCGAAAGCATCTCGTCAATCTTTTGCTGAAGTTCATCCTCTGTAAGCTCAATCATATAAGCATAAAGAGTCATATTCTTATAATCAGGCGCTTCGATACAAGCGTCAACATCAATATCCTTGATTAATCCTTCTTTTGTAAGACCCTTACTGTAATCAATTTTGATTTCGTTTGATTTGTTTTTGATAACGATGAAAACAGTAAATGCAACTGCTAAAATGATAAGTGCATATCCGATAATTGAAAAAAGCTTTCCACCTTTTGCTAAAAATGCTCCTTTGTTTTCTGAAGCTGCCTCTTTGTTCTTTGACATTTCCCTATAATCCTCCAATTGGTAAATCTGGTTACCGCTTACAGTACCATTTTAACCCTGCATAAGCAGTAACAACATGGCTGATATTATAGCACATGTTTCTCTACTTGTATAATAGAAATCACAGAATATACAAAAATGTTTTTGGGTTGAGAGCAACGAGCTGGATCTCGACTGCACTTCGTGCAGACTCGATCGCGGCAGTCGCCGCAAAAAAAGCAACGAGCTGGATCTCGACTGCACTTCGTGCAGACTCGATCGCGGCAGTCGCCGCATCTATAACAAATAAAAAAGCCCCTGGAGAGCAAGCTCTCCGGGGCTTATATTATTTGTTATAGATCCAGCTCGTTGCTTCGCGGACTTAGTCGAGAACCTTTGCAACCTTACCGGAACCAACTGTTCTACCACCCTCACGGATAGCGAAGTTAAGACCCTGCTCCATAGCGATAGGATGAATGAGTTCGATGCTCATCTCGATGTTATCGCCGGGCATGCACATCTCAACGCCTTCAGGAAGGTTACATACGCCTGTAACGTCTGTTGTTCTGAAGTAGAACTGAGGACGATAGTTTGTGAAGAAAGGTGTATGACGGCCACCCTCTTCCTTAGTAAGAACGTAAACCTGACCTGTGAACTTCTTGTGGCATGTGATTGAACCGGGCTTGCAGAGGATCTGTCCACGCTCGATTTCTGTTCTCTGAACACCACGAAGGAGTACGCCGATGTTATCACCAGCCTGAGCCTCGTCAAGGAGCTTACGGAACATTTCGATACCTGTAACAACTACCTTACGTGTCTCTTCATGGATACCTGCGATTTCAACTTCCTCAGAAAGATGAAGTGTACCACGCTCAACTCTACCTGTAGCAACTGTACCACGACCTGTGATAGAGAAAACGTCCTCGACAGGCATAAGGAAAGGCTTATCTGTCTCACGAACGGGATCAGGGAAGTAGCTGTCTACTGTGTCCATGAGCTGCATAACCTTGTCGCCCCACTCACCGTTGGGATCTTCAAGAGCCTTAAGAGCGGAACCCTGTACGATAGGGCATCCTGTGAATCCGTACTCTTCAAGCTGCTCTGTGATTTCCATCTCAACGAGCTCAAGGATTTCAGGGTCATCAACCATATCACACTTGTTCATGAATACTACGATGTTAGGAACACCTACCTGACGAGCAAGAAGGATGTGCTCTTTTGTCTGAGCCATAACACCATCTGTAGCAGCAACAACGAGGATAGCACCATCCATCTGTGCAGCACCTGTGATCATGTTCTTAACGTAGTCAGCATGTCCGGGGCAGTCAACGTGTGCATAGTGTCTCTTGTTTGTTGTGTACTCAACGTGTGCTGTAGAAATCGTTATACCTCTTGCTCTCTCTTCAGGAGCCTTATCGATGTTCTCGAAGTCTACCTTTTCATTACCGGCAACTCTCTCAGCAAGAACCTTTGTGATAGCTGCTGTAAGGGTTGTTTTACCATGGTCAACGTGTCCGATGGTACCGATGTTAGCATGTGCTTTGTCGCCTCTTTCAAATTTAGCTTTTGCCATTTGAAAAATCCTCCTTAAATAAGAATGTTTGGTTTGCTCTATTTACTCCGTATGCCCCATCGGACAACGGTAAATAACGTGAGCCTCATACGCGCTATTATATTGCATAGTATGAGTTTTTTCAAGTATGAATTTATTTGTATTACTTGCCCTTGCGTTCTGCAAGAACCTTCTCCTGAACTGACTTCGGAACCTGCTCGTAGTTTGCGAAGAACATTGAGTAAGCGCCACGCCCCTGTGTCTTTGAACGAAGGGCTGTAGCATATCCGAACATCTCAGAGAGCGGAACGAAGCAACGGATAAGCTTGGATCCGTTAACGTCCTCTGTACCCTCGATACGGCCACGACGTGATGAGCAGTCACCGATAACGTCGCCCATATAATCCTCGGGAACAGTAATTTCAACTCTCATGATAGGCTCAAGGAGAACAGGATTTGCCTTCTGCATAGCTTCCTTGAATGCCATGGAACCGGCAATCTTGAATGCCATTTCTGAGGAGTCGACTTCATGGTAGGAGCCGTCCCAGCAGTTAGCATGAATACCGAGAACAGGATAACCTCCGAGGATACCACACTTCATGGCCTCTTCGATACCTGCCTGTACAGCGGGGATGTATTCCTTAGGAATAGCACCGCCGACAACGGTATTTTCAAATTCGAATGTCGTCTCACCGTTGACATCCATAGGTGTGAATATAACTTTACAATGACCGTACTGACCACGACCACCGGACTGCTTTGCATACTTGGAATCAATGTTGACTTCCTTGGTGATGCCTTCCTTGTATGCAACCTGAGGTGCACCAACGTTAGCCTCAACCTTGAACTCACGAAGGAGTCTGTCTACGATGATTTCAAGATGGAGCTCGCCCATGCCGGAGATGATTGTCTGGCCTGTTTCTTCGTTAGTGGAAACACGGAATGTAGGATCTTCTTCAGCAAGCTTAGCAAGAGCCTCGCCCATCTTATCCTGACCTGCTTTTGTCTTCGGCTCGATGGCAACGGAGATAACGGGCTCAGGGAATTCCATGGATTCGAGGATTACAGGTGCCTTCTCATCACAGATTGTATCACCTGTTGTTGTAAACTTAAAACCTACAGCTGCAGCGATATCGCCTGAGAATACCTTCTCGAGGTCTTCTCTCTTGTTAGCGTGCATCTGAAGGATACGACCCATTCTTTCCTTCTTGTCACGGCATGCATTAAGAACATATGAACCTGCGTTGCAAGTACCGGAATAAACACGGAAGAATGCAAGCTTTCCTACGAAAGGATCGGCCATAATCTTGAATGCAAGTGCTGCGAAAGGCTCTTCGTCGGAAGCATGTCTCTCAACTTCGTTACCGTCAAGGTCCACGCCCTTGATAGCAGGGATGTCTGTAGGAGCAGGCATATACTCGATAACAGCGTCAAGGAGCTTCTGAACGCCCTTGTTTCTGTATGCGGAACCACAGCAGACAGGAATGATTGTACCTGCGATTGTTGCAGCTCTTAATGCTTTCTTTAATTCTTTTTCTTCAGGAACCTGACCTTCAAGGTACTTCTCAAGAAGTTCGTCGTCTGTCTCGCAAATCTGCTCGATGAGCTTGTTACGATACTCCTCGCAGATGTCCTTCATATCATCCGGAATATCCTTAATCTCGACCTGGTCGCCCTTATCATCGAGATAGAAGTATGCCTGCATCTCGAAAAGGTCAACGATTCCCTTGAAAGTATCCTCTGCACCGATAGGGAGCTGAAGAGGAGCGGGATTCTTACCGAGTCTTGTACGGATCATGTTGATTACGTTGAAGAAATTTGCACCGGAGATGTCCATCTTATTAACGAAAGCCATTCTCGGTACGTTGTACTTATCAGCCTGACGCCAAACTGTTTCGGACTGAGGCTCAACACCGCCCTTAGCGCAGAATACGCCGACAGCGCCGTCAAGTACACGAAGTGAACGCTCAACTTCAACCGTGAAGTCTACGTGTCCGGGAGTATCGATAATGTTGATACGGTATTCGGGTGCTCCCTTAATCTTTTCGTGTCTGTACTCCTGTGTCCAGTGACAGGTTGTAGCAGCTGATGTAATCGTGATACCTCTTTCCTGCTCCTGTTCCATCCAGTCCATGGTAGCAGTACCATCGTGTGTATCACCAATCTTATGATTGATACCGGTATAATAGAGAATTCGCTCGGAGAGGGTTGTTTTTCCGGCATCAATGTGAGCCATGATACCAATGTTTCTGGTATGCTCAAGTGTGTATTGTCTTTCAGCCAAGGTATTTTCCTCCTAATAGAACTACCAGCGATAATGAGCGAAAGCCTTGTTGGACTCTGCCATCTTATGCATGTCTTCTTTACGCTTTACTGCATTACCTGTGTTGTTAGCTGCATCGAGGATTTCGCCTGCAAGCTTTTCCTGCATTGTCTTCTCGCCGCGCTTACGTGAGAAGAGAGTAAGCCAACGAAGTGCAAGAGCCTGTCTTCTTTCAGGTCTTACTTCAATAGGTACCTGGTATGTAGCACCACCGATACGGCGTGCTTTAACTTCGAGAACAGGCATAAGATTGTTCATAGCCTGGTCGAATACTTCAAGTGCTTCCTTGCCGCTCTTTTCAGCGACGATGTCGAATGCACCATAAACGATTTTCTGGGCAGTGCCCTTCTTACCGTCAAGCATAACATTGTTAACGAGCTTTGTAACTACAACGCTGTTGTACAACGGATCTGCCAGTACGGTTCTTGTGTGATTATGTCCTTTTCTTGGCACGTTGCTTCCCTCCTTAATAACGACCGCTTTTCGCGGCCAATTAATTCAACGGTACTCACATTCACTCTGTGTTCGCGCTAGAGTATTTTCTATCTTCAAACCGACAGCCACATTGGAGTTTGAACCGAAAACCAATCCTGCGTCCTTACGAGTAATGTAAAAACTAATTAGTTACATTATTATCAGGTTAGTACCCGATAAGTTAATTTATTTTGCGTCTTTAGGTCTCTTTGCGCCGTACTTGGAGCGAGCCTGACGTCTCTTGGCAACACCTGCTGTATCAAGTGTACCTCTGATGATGTGGTAACGAGTACCGGGAAGGTCCTTAACTCTGCCGCCACGGATAAGAACAACGCTATGCTCCTGAAGGTTATGACCTTCGCCGGGGATGTAGCTTGTAACTTCGATTCCGTTTGAAAGACGAACTCTGGCGATCTTTCTTAATGCTGAGTTAGGCTTCTTAGGTGTAGCTGTACGAACTGCTGTACATACACCACGCTTCTGGGGAGACTGTGTCTCAGTAGCCTTCTTGTTAAGGGAGTTGTAACCCTTTAACAGAGCCGGAGCTGTAGACTTCTGAACAAGTGTCTCTCTGCCTTTTCTTACTAACTGGTTAAATGTAGGCATTGATTTTCTTTCCTCCTGTTTATATTTGGTTTGGAAGTGGCTGCCTGCGTAAAAATCATTTGTCTGCTCCGCCCGAAAAATGGGCAGAGAAAACCCGTGCGCATGGCACACGCACGGGATATTATAGTCACGGGATATTCCTTTGTCAAGAAAATTTTGCAATTTTGTACGTTTTCATTCTTTCCTTGTCAATGTATAAATGAAGTCGCACACTCTTGCCGACTCACTGCTGTCCACGCCTTCAAAGGAAACCTTCACAACAAAATATTCTTTTCCGTTTGCAGGCTTTTTGACAGCATTAGCCACAATCTTCTCCGGGATTTCGAGTCTCAGCTCATATGTATCCTTTTTATCATTATAATTAAGAACATTTTCGAACAATGCTTCCCCATCAACGCAAATCTTCAGGCCTTTTCCGTTATCTTCTTTACGAAGCGTCATGGAAAGGAAATTTTTCTCTTCCCTTTTAACAGCCATATGATAGGCGAAGCTTCCACCCTTCTTCGCAAATCTGTAAGTTCCGTCATTTGTGACGCTTACACTGCCATGATCATCAAGCTCATGAAGCTCGTCATTTTCATACTGACCGTATCCCGGCTGAACGGTGTCTATAATGATATCTTCACTGTGATCCGGGCGTTCGCTTATAATCTTGTACTCGGAAGGTGTTACAAAGTAGAAGTAAATGCCATACCTGTCCTCATAACGTGCATAGTGAGGTGTAAACACAAGCCCGGTGCCTTTGAATCTGAATCCGTCTTCGCCCTCTTTTTCAAAGAACGACATGGGATTCAGGCAAAGTTCCTTGCGCTCCGTTCCTTTCGGAAGGATAACGTATTCACTCTCAACAATCTTCTTAAGAGGAATCGTAACATTCATTCCTGTTGTGGACTTCTCCATATCTTCAATGCCCAGTCCCGCACTGAGTACAAGCGGACCGTACTTGAAGCCGATGGATGTCTCGTCGTCCGGAAGAGGATATGCTTTCATGGTCATCGGATTATCAACTGTAAGCTCGTCTCCGTTTATAAATTCTTTTTCTACACACACATAGCCATTTTTTATGAAGCATCTCGCTCCGGAGGTGTTTTCGTTCGAGCCGTCCACAGCCCGGCCGTTTATTTTAACAACCCCACCGGCTGCCCAATCGGGGATTCTGAAACGAAGTTCTGTCTTTACCGGCCCGGCAGCCGTCTGAATCTTAAAAAGGCTGTTTCCGCCTTGAAGCACATTCGATTCCTGCAAAAGCGTAAGTCCAAGCTTCTTGCTCTTCACGGAAGAACTAATGTACATATTAATATATATACCTGTTTCATTTTCGAAGTAAATACTGTCACCAAGCTTGGTGAAATTCTCCATGCCTGTTCCGACACAGCACCAGAACTTGTCGTAGCGCTCGCCGTAAACCTTAAAGAAGCCCGTTGCCATAGGCTGGAAATATGTAGTCATTCCTGTCTTCGGATTCTGGGATGAAAGAATGGAATTGATATATGCGTTTTCATAAAAATCCGCATACTGAACGTCACCGGTAACCATAAACAAAAGCCTTGCGAGCTTAAGCATATTGTAGATGTTGCATGTTTCGTTATTACAGTTCGTACGCTCCTTATCCAGAACGCCGTCCTCGCCAAAGTGCTCCCATTCACTGTTTCCGCCTGTTATATAAGTATGCTTGTCACGCACGGTCTCAAAAAACACCTTTGCATAATCAAGATATTTCGAAGCATCAACCGTCTTACCATCGATAGTCCTGCCATCAACATAGTAATAACGCTTGAGTGCTCCTACAAACTTCGGAATTGTTGTATTTGCATGACGGTTTGTAAGTGCGTTCCTGCCCTTTGCCAGCACCTTTTCAAAAAGAGGCTCTTCGTCGAATTTATGTGCAGCAATGGCATACTTCTCATCACCGGAAGCAACGTAAAGCTCATACAGGCAGTCATTCATTCCGCCGTACTCCGTAGCAAGTACCTTTCTGTTAAGCTCTTCCGACCATCCCATTGCACGGTCGTAGCTCCAGTTGCCAAGCCCCTTTGCAACTTCAAGGGCAGGCTTGTATTCCATGAAATTATATACGTCAATAAGTCCCTGAAGAAGTTTATGTACCGTGTACCACGGAACCCACGCCTCAGTAATAATGTGCGTCTTTCCAATTTCAACATTGTCGAACTGCTTTTCAACATTATCCTTATCTATTATGATAGCGCAGAAAATGAAGCCGGGCTTTCCTTTGGAGTTTTCCTGACACACCTTAAGCTCATCTATAATATATGTAATATCCTTATAAAGCTTCAGTTTATCGGCTTTTTCAACATCAGGACTCACATAAGCCTGTGCAGCGGCACCAAGATAGTGCCCGAAGCCCGCGCCACCGATAAGTGATGATTCCCAGCCTGCATAACGCGTCTTTCCCTTCATATCAAGCCCCGCAGTCTCTCTAAAGCCTGCGAGCCACTTGTCGGGATCAAAGGATGTAAGATATTCAACCTCAAGACCAAGTGCATTCGTAAGATATGGATCGATAAGCGAAACATCTGCTATCCCAAAGCTGTCGATAAACCTTTTTTTTGACATTTTCGATTCTCCTTTTAATGTAAAAAATCAACGGTAAGCATTTACACCGTTTGTAAATACTTACCGTTTTATACTACATTTATAATGTTTTTACAATGAGCAAAAAAGACATCGGCATGTATAAAATGGAAAATGATGTTTCCTTACGCATCGTTGAAAGAGATTATTCCCTGAACTGCAGGCTGTAAAGCTCTTTATACGTTCCGCCCTGTGCAATGAGCTCCTCGTGAGTACCTCGCTCCTTAACCTGTCCTTCCATAATAACGGCAATCTCATCTGCATTACGTATAGTAGAAAGTCTGTGTGCAACGACAATTGTTGTCCTGCCCTTGCAAAGCTCATCAAGAGCCTGCTGGATAAGTACCTCCGTAGTGTTGTCCAATGCACTTGTGGCCTCATCAAGGATAAGAATTGCGGGATCCTTAAGGAACACACGTGCGATGGAAAGCCTTTGCTTCTGTCCTCCGGAAAGCTTTACGCCCCGCTCACCTATTTCGGTATCATAGCCTTTTTCCATAGCCATGACATAATCATGAATATTAGCTTTCTTTGCAGCCTCGATTATTTCTTCATCTGTCGCGTCAAGCCTTCCGTAACGAATGTTATCACGAATCGTTCCGGAGAAAAGGAATACGTCCTGCTGGACAATACCGATGTTCTTTCTGACAGAATCCATTGTAAGTGTGCGAATATCTTTGCCGTCTATAAGAATAGACCCGTCATTATCATTAAGCTTATAGAAATTCGGGATAAGATGGCAGATGGTCGTCTTGCCGCCACCCGAGGACCCTACAAGCGCAAGCTTCCTTCCCTTTTCAAGCTTAAGGTTAACATCCTTAAGTACTTCCTCTGTCGTATCATAGGAGAAGTTTACGTTCTTAAATTCAATTTCTCCCTTAACATCTATGAGCTCGACAGCGCCCTCAGCATCCTGCTCCGGCTCAACATCCATGATTTCAAGGAAACGTTTGAAACCGCTGACGCCGTTCTGCCACTGCTCCATAAACTGGATAAGTGTTGTAACAGGAGAAATGAAAAGGTTTACGGAAACGATGAACGTTGAATAATCACCGAAGGAAATACGACCGTTATAGAGGAAAATACCACCCGCAATGAGGATAATAACATTGAAAATATCGGTCACATAACTTGTGGAAGAATGGAACATACCCATTGCAGAATATGCATGCTTTGAAGCCTCGACGAACTGGTCATTGCCGACCGAGAACTTTTCAAGCTCCTTCTGAGAATTCGTATAAGCCTTTGTTACACGAATGCCGGAAATGCTGCTCTCGATTGCTGCATTAATTGTTGCATTGCTCACACGGCGTTCATCAAACGCCTTGCGCATGTTCTTTCTTGAAATCGCGGAAACAACAACAAGAACCGGCACACACGCGAAGATAATAAGCGTAAGCCACGCATCAATGCTGAAAAGATAAGCGAACGAAAGAATAATCATTACAGAGCAGATGATAATATTCTCCGGGCCGTGGTGTGCAAGCTCAACAACTTCAAAAAGGTCATTTGTCATCCTGGACATAATGCGACCGGTTTCGTTCTCATCGTAGAAGGAAAACGGCAGTTTTTCCAAATGCTCGAAGAGGTCCGTACGCATCTTTGCCTGCATGGCAGTACCAATCATATGTCCGTAGTACTGGACAAAGTACCTTAAGAATAATCTTGCAGTGTAAAGTGCAAGAACGATAATGCCGGCAATAACAATGTACTTGTACATTTTGTTCGGAATGTACTCGTTAAGCATCTTTCGGGTAACTACAGGATAAACCATTCCTATGAGCGAAATCAAAAGAGAGGCCAGCATATCCGCAGCAAACATAAGCTTGTGCGGCTTATAGTATTCTATAAATCTTTTAAACATATTCTACCCCCTGAAACTGTTTGTTATATAGCACAAACCAATCCAAAATGCAAACGTAAACGCATATTGTAAAACACAGCATTCGCCTCAGTTCATTGTTCTTTCCTTCGTGTTTACATCTCTTTACAAATAATGGAATTGGGTGTATTATACGCAAGTTTTGTTTAGAATTATGAATAAATCCAAGGAGAATTATCATGAACGAACTTCGTCCGAAGTTATTTGATTCACTGAAAGGTTACACCGGAAAGCAGCTTGTAAAGGATATCATTTCCGGAATTATCGTTGCAATAATCGCACTCCCCCTTTCAATTGCTCTTGCAATTGCCTCAGGAGTCGGCCCGGAGCAGGGCTTATATACAGCAATAATCGCAGGTCTCTTCATCGCCGTATTCGGCGGAAGCAGCGTACAGATAGGTGGTCCCACCGCTGCCTTCGTTGTCATCATCTATGGCATCGTTCAGCAGTACGGTATGAGCGGACTCACGGTGGCCACAATAATGGCCGGCATCATTCTCGTGCTGTTCGGCATATTCAAATTCGGCTCACTTATCAAATTTATCCCCTACACAATTACATGCGGTTTTACATGCGGCATAGCAGTAACACTCTTTGTCGGCCAGCTTAAAGACTTCTTCGGTCTTTCCATGGAAGCCGTGCCCTCAGAGTTTCTTCCAAAAATCATTGCTTATGTAAAAACAATAGACACTACCAACTGGGTAGCACTTGCGCTGGGAGCTCTTGCAGTATTGATTATGCTTGTCTGGCCCAAGATAACCGATAAAATTCCCGGTTCTCTCATTGCCATTGTAGTAACAACACTCATTTCTCTCTTTGCAAATCTCCCAATCAACACAATTGGAAGTGTTTATGGCGAACTCTCTTCGAAGTTCCCTACACCTCAAATTCCGAATGTGACATTTGAAATGGTCAAAGAACTCATTTCTCCCGCTTTCACAATAGCAATCCTTGCAGCCATCGAATCGCTTCTTTCTGCAGTCGTATCCGACGGAATGGTAGGCGATAAGCATAAGTCCAATGCAGAACTCATCGGACAGGGCCTCGGCAACATCTTCTCAGGTCTTTTCGGAGGAATTCCGGCTACAGGAGCAATTGCAAGAACGGCCGCAAACGTTCGTAACGGTGGACGTACACCAATAGCCGGTATCGTGCACTGCATTACCCTCACACTTGTTCTTCTCCTGCTTATGCCCGTTGCGGCACTTATCCCAATGACCACGCTTGCCGCAGTGCTTCTCGTTGTAGCAGCAAACATGGCAGATTGGAAGTCCTTCGGAAGACTTCTGAAAACCGCACCCAAGAGCGACATACTTGTACTTGTCACATCCTTTGTTCTGACAGTATTCTTCGACCTCGTGGTTGCAATCGAAGTAGGCGTTGTTATGGCCGCCATTCTCTTCATGAAGCGTATGTCCGATGCAACAGACGTCATTACATGGAAATATACAGATGACCCCGATGTTACACCCGGTGAAGCAGAAAAGATGAAACAGCTGCCTCACACAATCAAGGTTTACGAAATTACAGGACCTCTTTTCTTTGCCGCCGTTGAAAAGCTTGTAAAAATACACAGAGGAACAGGAACAAGATGCATCATCATAAGAATGCGTGCCGTTACAGCCGTTGATGCCACAGCCCTTAAAAGTCTCAGGACACTCGCAGCGCGAATAAAGAAGCGCGGAATTCTTCTTGTTTTCTCACACGTTAACGAACAGCCCATGAAAGCAATGGAAAAGGATGGTTTTGTTGACTATATCGGGAAAGACAATTTCAAGAGCAACATTATTGAAGCCCTTGATTATGTTGAAGGACTAATGAAGTAACGGCCTTAAGAAGCGTGACTCCATCCCCTTTTTCCCAAGAACGAAATCGCAGTACAAAATAAAAAGTCTGCTCTTCGCTCGTGTCATCGCAACATAAAAAAGCCGCCGTTCTTCCTCGACGGATTCGTCGGAAACTGCTTTTTTATATGGAATAATGCCTTCATTGGCATCAAGAATAAATACAACCTGATATTCAAGACCTTTGGAAGCATGCATTGTTGAGAGCATAATCTCATCACGCGTGCTTCTTTTTTGTTCCTTTGCTGTTTCTTTCAGTCTCTGCTCAACCTTCCTGATGTGCTCAAACCACTCTTCATGAGTCTTAAAGCTTTTAGCATCTTCTTCAAGCCTGTCCAGAATCTCATAATAATCTTTAACATGTACTCCGCGGTCATGACCATATTCACGCAGGAAGTCATCATATCCTACAGCCCTTCGTATATATGTAATTGCAGACTTTGGCGTTCCGCGTGCAATAAACTTTAAATCATACTCCAGTCTTTCCAGCCGTTCTGTCATATGCCTCTGTTTCAGAAGTCTTTTCTTAAGCAGGTTAATATCCACTTCTTCCTCAATCAACAGATTTCCGGAAAGAAATCTGTTTGGCCTGTTTGCAATGCGCATAAATACTGCCCTGTCACGGCATCCGCATGAAAGCCTTATATAACTTATTATGTCCTTTGCCACAAAGTGCTGATACAGACTCGGTATTTTTTCTTTTACGCAAAACGGCAGGTTCTTTTCGGTGAGGGCACTCACAACGGAATGCAGCCCTCCCGCAGTTCTTGACAGAACCGCCATCTCTCTGAACGGCACCCCACGCCCGTGCATCTCCATCACACAGTCGGCAATATACCTTGACTCCTCTCTCGAGTCGGTGAAACATTTTACTTCCACGGGCATGGCATCGGTCCTGAACGCTTCAATATCCTTTTTGAAACGTGTTTTGTTTTGAGAAATAACCTTTCCCGCGGCATTAACTATATCCCGCCCCGAGCGATGATTCACATTCAGCTTAATCAAGACTGCATTGGAAAAATCCTTCATAAACTCCTGCATAAGCGCAGGGTCCGAACCCCTAAAGCCATATATTGACTGATCATCGTCTCCAACAACAAAAAGATTGTTCTTTGGTGATGCCAAGAGTTTCATTGTCTCATATTGGGCTCTGTTAATGTCCTGAAACTCGTCAATCATTATGTATTGATATTTTTCCTGCCATTGGGAAAGAATGTCCGGGCGTGCGGAAAGAAGCCTGTACGTTTCCGTCAGCATATCCTCAAAATCATACAGTCTGCGTCTTCTGAGTTCCTTTTCATAAGCACAGAAAACAGACCTGAACACGTCAGGCTCACACGATGTTGCAAAGTATCCGTCAATGCCTGTACCAAGCATTTTTACCTTGCTTATTTCAGAACGAATTTCCGACAACGTTTCGCCTTCATTCCCCACATCAACATGATATGTTTCACACAAAGACAGAAGAATGCCCGTCGATTCATTTGTTTTTAGGATGTTGGATGAGTTAAGATTGTATGCGAATCTTAAGATTTTAAAGAAAATTGAATGGAAGGTGCCGAATGTCACCATCCCGCTGCCGTCTTTTGAAAGATTCCGGAAACGACGCTCCATCTCTTCTGCAGCAGCCTTTGTAAATGTAACCACAAGAAGGTTTTCAGGCCTCACACCCCGTTCCAAAAGCCTTGCCGTTCTTGCCGTAATTACCGCAGTTTTGCCGCTTCCCGGCCCAGCGAGAATCATCGCCGGACCGTTGAAAACGTCAACCGCAGTTAACTGCGCATTATTTAATTTCATTTATTCCCCTAACATTTCAATTGCCTTGCGGATACGACGAAGGCTCTCTTCCTTACCGAGAATCTCCATAATCTCGTATGCGCCACCCGGAGTCATCTGTTTTCCCGAAACAGCTGTTCTCACAGGCCATAAGCCCTGACCGTTCTTAATCTCCTTCTCAGCGATGTATCCCATAAGTACGCCCTCAACGCCTGCAACGGAATAATCGTTAAGCTCCTCAAGTCTCGGAAGAAGATCCTTAAGAACTTCAAGTGAACTTTCCTTTGTTGTCTTCATCTTCTTGTGAACGTACATCTCTGTATCGTACTCAGGAAGCTCCTCGAAGAAATCAATCTTCTCCGCAATATCACAGAATGTTTCAATTCTCGTCTTAACAAGCATTGCAATCTTTGTAAGATCGTAATCCTTTGTTACAACTTCTTTAACCTTAGGAAGTGCAAACTCAAGATATCTGTCGTCTGCCATTGCCTTGATGTACTCACCGTTCATCCAGCGAAGCTTTGTCATATCAAATACGGCAGGTGCCTTGTTGATGTGATGGTAATCGAAGGCTTCGATAAGCTCCTGAAGGGAGAAAATTTCTTTCTCTGTGCCTGAACTCCAGCCAAGAAGAGCTATGAAGTTTACTATACACTCAGGAAGGAAGCCCTGGTCCTCAAGGTCCTCAAAGTTTGCATGACCGCTTCTCTTTGAAAGTTTCTGGTGTTCCTCATTTGTAACAAGAGGAAGATGGATGTATACCGGCTCCTCCCATCCGAAAGCATTGTAAAGACGTGTATACTTCGGTGTGGACGAAAGATACTCATTACCTCTTACAACGTGTGTAATATGCATGAGATGGTCATCTACAACGTTTGCGAAATTGTATGTAGGGAAGCCGTCGGACTTAATGAGAATCATGTCATCAAGCTCATCGTTATTAACTGTGATTGCACCGTAATTAACATCAGTGAATGTAGTTGTTCCCTCTGTGGGAATGTTCTGGCGGATAACGAAAGGCATACCTGCATCGAGATTTTTCTGAACTTCCTCTTTTGAAAGAGAAAGGCAGTGCTTATCGTACTTACGGATTTCCTTTCCGCCCTCTTCTCCATCCTCAGCTGCTGCATTTGCGGGAGTCTTTAAAGAGTCCAGACGCTCTTTTGTACAGAAGCAGTAATATGCTTCTCCTTTTTCAACAAGCTGCTTTGCATATTCCATGTAAAGGCCGCTCTTAACACGTTCTGACTGAACGTATGGTCCGAAGCCCTTATCCTTATCAGGTCCCTCGTCATACTCAAGACCTGTCTTTTTCATTACCCTGTAAATGAAGTCTGTTGCACCTTCTACGAAACGTCCCTGGTCTGTATCCTCAATTCTGAAGATAAAGTCACCGCCCTCGTGTCTTGCAACAAGGAACTCATAAAGAGCTGTACGAAGATTGCCGACATGCATCTTTCCCGTAGGGCTCGGAGCGTAACGTGTACGTACTTTTGCCATTTTTAGTACCTCCAAATTTTATAACAGGATGTCTCCGTAACCAAACGACATCTCTGTAATTCATATATTTTGTTGTGACATAATACGCCTAAAAACGCCTCATGTCAAAAGAAAATTGTTAATTAATCCGCCTGCACCTTATTCCGGACATTGCATGTAAGGCCCTGAAGGTTAAGGTTATTCGGATGCTGACGCTTGTTCTGCTGACGCTTATTTTGCTGGCGCTTGCTCTGCCGGTGCTTGCTCTGCTGCCTTGATTTTTGTAAGTTCCTCTTCCTCAAGCTGTCTGTAAGCAACCTTACCGACAAGAGTTTTGGGAAGCTGTTCACGGAATTCGATTTCTTTGGGCATTGCATACTTTGCAATATTCTTTGATGCATATTCCCTTATGCGTTCACGTGTTTCTTCATTAGGCTCAACTCCCGGCTTAGGAACAATAAACACTTTTACTCTCTGCATCTTGAGCTTGTCCGGAATGCCTATTACACAGCTCATAAGAACATCCTCATGGGCATCAAAAATGTTTTCGAGCTGGGCAGGATAAACATTGTAGCCTGACGTAATAATCATTCGTTTGCTACGGCCCTTGAAATAAATGAAGCCTTCCTCATCCATGTATCCGAGGTCGCCCGTATATACCCAGCGAAGACCGTCGGCATGGTCGCGAAGCGTTGCGGCAGTTTCATCAGGATGATTAACGTATTCCTGCATAACGGTCGGTCCTGCGAGAAGAATTTCGCCCTCTTCGCCGTAAGGAAGTTCCTCGTCGGTTCCCGGCTTAACAATCTTAATATATGTGTCTGCAAAAGGAAGACCGATACTTCCTTCTTTGAACATATGTGGCGGTGTAAGACAGCATGCAGTAACGGTTTCCGTCGTGCCATAGCCTTCACGCACCTGAATGGATGCCTTATGGTCGTAAAGGAATTTATCGAATTTCTTTTTAAGCTCAACCGAAAGCGAATCGCCACCGGAGAATACGCCCTTAAGGCTTGAAAGATCGGCCTTTTCCATATCTTCAAGGCGAAGCAGTGCTTCGTAAAGCGTGGGAACGCCTGCTATAAAGTTGCACTTGTGCTTTGTAATCTGCTTACCGTAGCTCTTTGCTGTAAAGCGGGGAATAAGTATGCATTCACCGCCCTGCGAAAGCATTGTATGAATGCACACGCCAAGGCCAAAGCCATGGAACAGAGGCATTGCGGCAAGCATCTTGTCGCCCGGACGGAACATCGGGTTTGCAGCAATGACCTGCGAACTGAGTGCATTAAAGTTTTTATTAGAAAGAAGTATACCCTTCGTCGTGCCTGTCGTACCTCCGGAATAGAGGATTGCGGCAGGGCCGTCCGACTGTCCCTTTGCTTCATAGTTGTAGAAGCAGCACTTTGCAAGCTGCATAAATTTATCCCACATAATTACAGGAGCATCATCGGGAATCTTCTTGATTTTGCGGCCTTCGGTAAGCATATAGCCAACTTTTATGGGCTTTGAAAGCTCGTCCTTAATCTGCGCAATAATTATGTTTACACAACACGTATTCTCACGAATTGCCTCAAACTTATGGTAGAATTGGTCGAGCGTCACAACTGTAACACTCTTTGAATCGTTTATATAAAACTCAAGTTCCTTTTCGCTCGAAAGAGGGTGAACCATGTTTGCAATGCCACCGATAAGGTTAACCGCATAAAACATGAATACTGCCTGAGGACAGTTCGGCATTGCTATCGTAACCCTGTCGCCCTGTCCGACACCTATTGTGCGGAGTGCCTTCGCACATTGACGGATTTTGGCAATCATCTCTTTGTATTTTGTTTCCTTTCCCATGAATCGGAATGCTATGTAATCGGGGTACTTTTCAGCAACAAAGTTCAGCATGTCAAACATTGAGCCTTCAAAATATTCAAGTGTTGCGGGCATATCTCCAAGATTTTTAATCCACGGAGTTTTCGCTGTAATGGCCATCAGATTTCAACCTCCTTGTTCAGGGGCTCATCAAGAAGCTCCGGATTTTCAAGCAGTTTCTTTAAAAGCTTCACACTCTTTGAATAGTAATAGCCGTCAGCCACGCGTTCATCAAGGGTAATTCCGATATCAACTGAAGGCTTCATCGTAACGATTCCGTTTTCATCATAGAACGGCCTGTCCTTCATCTGTCCGATAAGACAAATCATGGAACAGGTGCCCCAGTTCGTAAGATGATGATAACCACTCTTCATTCCGATAGAACCAAGATTTGAAAGGACTACGGAGGAATAATAAGGATCGGTTGCAACAAGTGACTGAGGAATCCAGCCATGGCGTTCAACCCACATCATTACGTGAATAACGAATTTGCTGAACCATCTGGGCATCTTGTTGAAAATGTCCATGGCATTTGTGGAAGAGTCAACCTTGTCCGAACGGCATTCCATAACCTGCTTGCGAATGTATTCATGAATAGAATCCAGATTATTGTCAGGCTTTGTGTGAAGGAACGCAAGGGCCTCAGCTCCATTGTCAGCAAACTGCTTCTTAACTACAAACGACGCCGATACCTCGTTTCTCTGGTAGAAATTGTCATTTGCTATAAAGCGGTTAAGCTTTTCACGTAAAGTAATAGTTCTTACAAGTGCGGTAAGAATGCACTGAAACAAATTGTACTTATAGTCCGGATTGTCAGCATTCTTCTTTTTCAGAAACTCATTAAGGTTTGTAAGATCGATTGTCTCACTTATGAAAGCTTCATTGTCACAACGGTTCGGGTAAATAACTCCCGTTACAAAATGCAACGAATCAAGTTCTCTTATAAGCCTGCCGTCTTTTCTGTCTCCAAACTTTCTACCCATAATAACCCTCCCAAATGAACTGCCGATAATCGCGGCAGTAAAATTTAAGCTTCTCCGACTTCTTTACAGATTCTCTCGTATTCTTCTTCATCAAGCGTATATTTCTTCTTGTAGAGAATATAAGAAATTGTCATATGAAGAGCAGGGAGAATTGCCATACAGATCAGGAGTCCAAGTGTCTTTCCGCCTGTAACGGAGGAAATAACCGCTGTAATTCCGTTTAACTTCTCTGCATCTCCGATTTCTCCTCTTGAAGCCATATTTTCAAAATCAGCAATCTTGTTTGTAAAATCGGTAACCCCAAGAATCATGTAAATTCCGGATGTAATAAGCACTGTAAGCGCCGATGCCATCTTTGTAACGAACGGACGAAGAGATGTAATGATACCCTCTTCACGTGCACCAAATTTGTATTCGTTGTACTCTACAGTGTTCATGATTGAAATCATCATAACAAGGTAGAAGCAGTAGTTTCCGAAGTTTCCGAACATATAGCCCACTGTAAGTGCAGGGAACTTTATGCCGTAGGGAAGAGCAATGCCTGAAATGAGCATAAGTGCATAGCCCACAGCAGAAATAACAAGCATAATTCCCATGAGTTTCTTTCTGTTGATTTTTCTGGAAATCATCGGATAGAAAATCATAAGGAATGCGGTTGCTGCCATACCGATGGTTGTGAAAAGAGAATACAGACCGCCATCGTAACCGAATTCAAAATAGACGTAGGTTGCACCGAGGCCTCCGTTAATAAGTCCGTTTCCGACTTCCTGAATAAGGAATATTACTGCCATCCAGCGAAGCTGGTCATTACCGGCAAACACCTTGATAATGTGCTTAACACTAATCTTTTCCTTTGTAGCTGCATCAGTTGCGACCTTCTTTTCCTGAACACCGATAAGTGTAAAAATACCGAAAATCGGAACAAGAATTGCAATGACAAGAGCAACTGCACCGTATGCACTCTGCGCATTACCGCCAATTGCCTTATCTCCTGCGGTAAGCATAGGAATGAAAATTGATGCGGCAGTTCCGCCGATACCTGCAAAAAGAGTTGCACGGCTTGTAAGCTGGTTTCTCATGTCAGCGTTCGAAGAAAGTGCCGGAATCATGCCCCAATAAGAAATGTCGCTCATTGTATAGGTAATTGAAAAAGCAATATACATACATCCAAAGAAGATGATAAAAGGCCATCCCTGAAGCTTTGAATTGAATGTAAAGAAAATAACAAAGCTTGTTGTAATGCATCCTGCAAGGAACCACGGCTTAAACTTGCCCCACTTTGTACGTGTTCCTTCGATGATGTTTCCCATAATGGGATCGTTCAAAGCATCGAATACCCTTGCGAAAACCATTATTCCGGTAACCGCTGCCAGCTGTCCCGTAGTAAGATTTCTTGTGAACAATATGAATGTGAGCAGGAAACCTGTGATAAGTGAATAAACCATATCACGTCCTACCGTCCCCAAAGGATAATAAATCAAATTCTTTTTGTCCTGTTTTGTCTTTTCCATTCTACCTCTCCTCTACTCTAGCAGTATTTATATACCACCATATTGTCTTTGCCCTTTTTTGACACGCCCAACGTTTCACCTACGACAAACTTTCCATATCCTCTGACAGAAAAGATGTCTCCTTCCTTCAAAAGCTTGTCGGTTCGCTCAAGAATCGCTCCGTTAAGCTGAACAAGCTGTTTTGAAAAAAGCGGTGCAACATTTCCCCTGGCGAGCTTACACACATGGGCAACAATTGCATCTGCGCGTGGCGAACTGACCTGAATCTGAAGCCTTTGCTTTTCGCTCTCAAAGCTTTCGGCAGGAAATACAGTTCTGCTGACACTCACCTGATTTCGTCCCACAGAAATCAGATTTTCAATAAGGTAGTCAACAATATGTTCCTCACAGAACATATACGCACATTTGTCTTTAACGAGAATATCACCGAACACGCGCCGTTCAAGTCCAAGGTTCATTACAGCACCAAGAAAATCACGATGTGAAACAGCCGATGAAAACTTCTCGGATACAGGTGATATTTTAACACATTCCAACGGAAACGGCACATCATATCCAAAATCTTCCGGATTTCCAAATCGAATCATTCTGCGTTCAGCCAAATCATAGCCCCCGAAAAATTCACCTTCATTTGATACTCTGCGGAACTCACCTGCTTCAGCCACAGTAAGAAAATCGCTGAATTCGAATGTGTTATTGTTATACGACCTTTTCTCAAGGTCCTGAAGTTTTTTTACCGTTAATAAAATGTCTTCATCCATCAGTCAAGCACCACTACGGCATTTTTTGCCACACTGTAAATAACTTTTTCTTTTACAGGCTTTCCGCGGAGCTTTGAAAGTGCTCTCGCATACAGCTCGAGCTGAACTTTATAGCGTTCCGTCAGTTCCTTACATGCATCAGCATACACCTTATCGGTCTTATAGTCTATAAGAACAAGACCGTCTTCGTCATCAATATATGCATCGATAATACCCTGAAGCATAACCATATCCGTGTCCTTTTTCACATGTGCGAACTCGCAGAATTCCGAATTGGTCAGTCCATACACAAAGGGCTGTTCGCGATACAGTGTCCCATTCTTGTAAGCCTGAATCATTCTTTGCCCTATGGTGCTTATGCAAAATGCCGAAATCTTTCGCATGTTCACGGTTTCAAGTATGTCTGCAGGGAGATATCCCTTTGAAATCAGATCCTTTATATCTGCTTCAACCGATGCCTCACATGCCTCCTTACTTGAATAATCGCCGGTATACCTGAGTTTTTCAAACACTTCGTGGTATAATGTGCCTCGCTCCGCACCCGAAACCTTGCCTTTTCTTAACGCTGCAGTTTCTCCGGCAGTTTCTCCGGCAGTCTCTTCGGTAATTGCTTCCGCCACACCGTCTTCAGCCTTTGTCGCAGGCTGTATTTCTACGGCTTTCTCTTCTTCCAGATCATGAATGGCAATCATCTTGAGTTCGGAAACCGAAACCTTCACCGGTGCTTTTGCACGCTCGGAATAAGGGTAAACGTACTCCTTACGGGCATTGATTTCGTCAACGATATCCGGCTCTTCAAGAACACTTTCATATATCGGATTATCATCGGTTTCGTATGCGATGTCACCTTCAAGCTGTGTATGTGCACTCGTCTCATCAAAATGAATAAGAGAAACCTTTACCGGCGCCTCAAAGCATTCCGTTCCGCATTCACCACGAATGCTTAAGTAAATCGCACCCTCATTGAGTCTGTCGAAATCCGATTCATTAAACCCGGAAAAAACGGATGGGGACACAAGGTCCAGATATGTATTTGCCTTATCAAGGTAGGAATAAGTAATTGAACCATCCGATAATGCATTTTGCCACTGTCTTACCTTATCACCTGGCTTATCAACGCTTCCCACCATAAAGAGCTTTTCTTTCGCTCTTGTCAAGGCAACATAAAGCACACGCACTTCCTCAGCCATATCCGTGTGTTTCTTCCTGTTCTGCAGGAAAGACTGTTTCAGCGTTTTCTGCTTCGTACGCTTCTGCACATCAATGTAGTTCGAGCCAATGCCAAAATCCTGGTCAAAAATAAGCTTTCTCTTTGAATCGCTCTTATTAAACCTTCCACCCATTCTGCACACGAAAACAACAGGGAATTCAAGGCCCTTACTTTTATGTATTGTCATAACGTGTACACAGCCATCGGTTACTCTTATTGCAGCCTCGCCGAAATCCTTTTCTCCTGCCATAAGCCTGTCTACATAACGCAGGAAATCATGAACTCCGGTAAAACTGCTGTTTTCATATGTTTTGGCAATATCAACAAGCTGTTCAAGGTTACCGCTTCTTCTGTCGCCCTGAGGCTGAACGGCAACAATGTCCTTGTAACCGCTTGTTTCATAAAGTCTCTCCAGTACTTCATGTACTGTCATATATTCGCTTTCTTCCGAAAGCATGTCATATAATTCGAAAAAGCGAACAAGTTTCGTATTTCCGTTTTGTGCGGATAGTCTTGCGCATTCATAAAGAGTTCCGCCGGAAGTGGGCTTATATTTAACCGCGAGCTCTGCCACCTCTTCAGCATTCATTCCAACATAGGGAGAATAAAGGACAGCAGCGAAAGCAATGTCCTGATAGGGATTATCAATAATACGAAGGAAGGAAAGCGTCTTACGAACTTCGGTGGAGTCAAAAAAGCCTGTTCCTGTTTCAGCTTCGGAAGGAATATGAAGTTTCGTAAATACTTTTGTAAAGACTTCGGCAACACCTCTCGCGGAACGTATCAGCACGGCAAAATCATTGTATTTAACGTCCCTTGTTTTCTTTACACCGTTCTCATCTTCTCCATCAGCAACCTGGAAGTGCTTTGCCACCATGTCTTTAATCTTCAGTGCAACACAAAGCGCTTCTCTTTCGATGGCTGTTGTTTTTGCCGCGGAAAGCTTCTCATCCGCGCTTGAATCAATGCGTTCATAAAGGTCGTAAACTCTGCTTATATTTTCGACTTCTTTCTCAGATGCATCGGAATCTATAAGCATGAGCTCTGTTGCATATTCGTCGGAGTCTTCCGTATAAGCGCCCGAACCAAAATGCAGTGCTGCATTCTCATCATATTCGATTTCGGAAATGTCCTCATGCATAATGCAGGACATAACAGCATTAACCGAATCCAGCACACAATTTCGGCTTCTGAAATTCTTGGACAGGTCTATTTTTCTGTGAAGACCGGCCTTTTCAAACTCGTGATATTTTCTGTTAAACAGCTCAGGGCGCGCTTTTCTGAACCCATAAATGCTCTGCTTTACGTCTCCGACCATGAAAAGGTTCGGAACGCCTCCAAACTCACCGGAAACTGCCTTAAGCGTGTATTCCTGTAAAAAGCTCGAATCCTGATACTCATCTATCATTATTTCATCAAAACGTGCAGCAAGAGAACGGGCTGTATCTGTAGGAACTTCCTCACCGTTTTCGTTTCTCCTGCAAAGAATGCGATGTGCAAAATGAGCCACATCTGAAAAACCATATGCATTCCTGTCAGCCTTCTCAGCCTCAAACCGTTTTGAGAACTCGCGAGTAAGCCTTATAAGCTCAAGCATCGCAGGTGCAGTTGCCTTATAAATTCTCTCTGTTTCGGACAGCGGACATGCAAAATAGCTTTCTTTTAATTCCGATAACGTTTTTTTATAGTCATCCCTGACAGCCTTAACGACATTTGTCAGTGTCTCCGAAAAAAGTCCTTCTTCGTACTGCTTCTTTGAGGGCCCTCTCATTGTTACAAAGCTTAAATCATCACGCATTGATTCATACATAGAATCAAAATCACGTGTAAGAAGAAGTGCATCCATCATCTGCAAATCGGAAGTCAAAGCTTTAAGGCAGGGCTCCGGCCCTTTGTCCGTTTTTGCTATTGCAATTGCGCGTAAGCACATGTTTCTGCAGTCCGAAACTGTCCTCTTTGCTTCGTTAAGGACTTCCGAAGGCAAGGTGCTTTCCGCTATGTTCATCGAATAATTCTCTTCTGCCCTGTTCAGCCATTCCTCAGGTCTCGGATCGCTGTCTGCATATCTGTATAAACTCAGAATAAGTTCCTTCACATCCGCGTCATCTTTGTGGGAAGTATAGGAAGAAAGAAGATGTCTGAATTCATCCGTTGATTTTTCATATTCCTCATCGAGATATTCTGTAAGTACATCCTCCGCAACAAGCTCAAGAACGCTCTCGTCCTCAATTCTGAAGCCGGGATCAATCATAAGCGAATGATAATTTTCCTTTACGACGGACATACAAAAACTGTCTATTGTGGAAATCTGAGCGTTTGGAAGCATTGCAAGCTGTTTACGCAAATTCTCGTCATCAGGATTTTCCTCCACAGCTTTGTCAAGCGCCTTGCCGATACGTTCACGCATTTCCGCAGCAGCCGCCTTCGTAAAAGTTACGATAAGAAGTCGGTCAAGATTTGTCGGTTTTTCCCTGTTCGTCAATTTATCTAGTATTCTTTTAACAAGAACAGCGGTCTTTCCGGAGCCTGCTGCTGCTGCAACAAGGAGTGAGCAGTCACGTGCATCAACTACGGCCTGTTGTTCTTCGGTAAGCTTAATATCAGCCATTCTGCCCCTCCTTTTCCGCAGGCACAATGCCCTTCAGTTTCTTTTCCAATTCCTCTTTACCATAATTCTTGAGGAAACGTGATTTGTAGCCGTTTTTCAGGTCGAAGCCGCATACATCTTTAAAATCACAGAATCTGCAGCCCGACAAACCATCCTTATCAAATATAGGAGTAACCGAAACATTTCCCGCCTTAATTTCACGAGCTTCTTTTTTCATCTTTTCGGATGCAATTGTAAGATAAAGCTTAAAGTCCTCGTCACTTGCAACGCGGGAATACTGGTCAAAGCCTCCGTCCGCCTTTGTCCCGACAGGAATACGCTCAGACTTCACTTTATCCTTAAGCGTTCCCGCTTCGTCAACAAATGCATGATCGAGGCACTTTATTATTTCAAAATCCGAATTTACAAGTCCCTTTGTCTTAAACTCCTTAGCAATTTCCGACGCGATTGTCTCGCATGCTTCAGTCTCATCAATACCATACTCCGGAGCATCAACAACAGGATCGAGAAAATGGTTATAGAGCATAGCGGCGGGACGCACGTTTCCAAGTTCCTTCATGGAAAGAGCCCGGTCCATATAAACCGGAAGCTGCAGCGACTGACCATAGTATAATTTCTGCACATCAAAATCATGGTCACTCGACTTGTAGTCAATGACCTTTACAGACTCCGCGCCTTCCTTTCGGCACACATCGATACGGTCGATTTTACCTGTCAGAGTGAACAGTTCATTTTTGACAGTAAACTGATGTTCAAACTCATAAGGTTCAAAATCACTTCCGGCAAGCTGTTTTGTAAGTGCGTCAACAGATGCATTAAGGAGTTGCTCAACACGTTCGGAAATATATTTGTTCTTCCCGGAAGATTCAAAAATCCCGTTATTATACGCGGAAACAGCATTTTCCGTACACTGAGCCACAAGCTTCCTTCGTTCCTCTTCACTCACCGCAAACCAGCTTATTCCACGTTCTTTAAGCATTTTTCCGTATATTTCCAATGCTTCATGACATACGTTTCCGAAGTCATCTGCTTCAAGTGTAAATTCCTCACGTTTATTGAGTTTTAATCCGTATGTAAGGAAAAACCTGAACGGACAATTTGCATACGCCTCCAGCTTGGAAATACTTCCGTACAGTTTTTCTCCATACAAAGCATCTGCTGTTTCTTTTGAGATATGCTCTGTAACAGTAGGCGAAACAACGTCTTTTTTTGCGGTCTTTTCGCGTTCCTCTCGAAGCTTTTCACTATGTCCGAGATTATTTTCCAATATTCTTGCTGCTTTCGGAAGCTGCTGGAATGTAGTAACTTCCAAGTCATCAAAAAGCTTCTGTATGCGTGTGACAACCTGTGAAGCCTTGCTGCTTTCGCCTGCTTCGTTTGTCATGCAATATGATACATAAAGCCTGTCAGTCGGCTTTGAAAGAGCAAGATAAATGTAAAATCTGTCGCGTCCGACTTTGCGAAGCATTCCGGGTGAAAGTTCCACCCCTTTTTCCATTAATGCATCCTTATCATACTCAGAAAGAATACCCTTTGAGGATGCGGCTTTAGGGAGTCTGCCATCATTTGCCCCAAGCAGGAATAACGCCTTAATATCCTTAAGACGTGTTCTTTCAACATCACCGATTACGATCTGTTCCGAGCCTTCGGGAACAAGTCCGACCCGTGCCTCGGCAAGACCGGCCACAAGCACTTCCCGATACTCTTTTAAAGACATTTCTTCTCCGCCAAGGTACTCACACAACTGGTTAAGGATATCGTCGACTGCCTCATAAACCTTTGAGTACTCTTTGGCGCGCAGCATGTCTCCTTTGTCCTTAAGTCGCTCCGCACGTTCCAGAAGTTTTTCTTCAAGCCTGATTTTACCGAAGAAATCCCTTACGCGATTTGTAATATATATAACCTCTGATGTCTTTATACCAAATAGCGGTGTTAACACCTGCATAATTTTTGCTCTTACAGGCTCGGCTTTTCCAGCCAAAAGAATCTGCCCATGGCAGTTAAAATCTTTTTCAAACTTTTTCTTAAACCTGCTGCCCTTTATTCCAAGCGCAAGGCAGTAATTTTCGAGTTCGCACGCTTCCGCACGGTCAATACCGGAAAGACTGTTTTTCGCAAAGGAAATGAGAAGGTCTGTATCAGGCCCCTTTTCCATCAGTCGCAGCATAAGTGTAATAAGCCCTGAGCATTCGTTCTCTCCGAGGCTCTTTTTTCTGTCGACAAAGTATCTTACATTCACTTTATCAAGCTCACGACTTACAAGCTCACCATAAGCGTCCATATCACTGACAACAACAGCAATATCCTTGTAGCGATAATTTTCTTCACGTAAAAGTCTTTCTATTTCAGAGGCTGCATGACGTGCTTCTGCCCCCGGGTCCGAAGCGTTATAAAGCATAATTCTTCCTGCTGAACTTCCACGCGACCTTCCCTGTCTGAAAAGACCTCTTTCCAGAGCCTTTACAGAAGCATGCTTTACAGGATCGTCATACTTGACAAAAACATCGTCCGCAAGCTCACACCCGGCCGAAACAGCAAGCTCTCTCACCTTTTTTACAGAGAGCTGACTCATGCGGAAAAGATCGAAATCCTTCAGTTCTTTTCCCGATGCGGCAGTCTCATCCGCAGTGAAAGAAATGTATACATCGTCGCACTGCTTCATAAAGCAACGAAGCAATTCATACTGTGATGGTGTAAAGCCTGTAAAGCCATCCAGAATAACAACTGATTTTTTCAAAACTCCCGAACGGTCAGCCACTTCTGCAAATACATCATAAAGGCCCTCCGCCGTATGCAATCCGTTTCCAAGGCGTTCATTAAAGCCGGAATATAGTGTAATCGTATCCTCGAGCTTATTCTTAAGAATTGCATCGTCTGTTTCTTTGGCAAGCGTTTCCAGCTCTTCCAAAGACACGTTGTACTGCATAAGCTCGGAAATAAGCGCCTTTGCTTCTGCAACAAAGCCTGCTCTTCTTGCATTTCTGCCGAACATAACAAGTTCGTCCTTTTTGTCGGAAAGCACCTTTTTTATTATCATGCTTTTTCCGATTTCAGGAAGAAACTCGCACTTTTCTCCGTGAAGAACACCGAATGCCATGTCCGCAAGCCTTGCAAGGCTTGTTACATCGATATTAAGGATGCCTCCTTCGGGATGCCTTGCCACAAGGTCATACTGCGTCTTAATGGAGAACTGCTCCGGCACAATAAAATAATACGTAGTGGCAGGGTTTGCCCCTGCCATACGTATCACTTCGTCATAAAGAAATGTTGTTTTACCGCTGCCTGCGGTGCCGAGAACAAGATGTAATGCCAAAGCTGTTCCTCCGTAACAGAAGCTATTTCACAACAACAGCCATTCTGTAAAAATCGTTGTATATTTCTTCAATGGTTGCCCTTTTTACCTTAAGAACGCCCTTAAGGGAGTCATAGATAATAACTGTGTCATCCTCTTCGTCATAGCCTGACATGACAACACAATGCATCGATTTAACACGCTTCCATGTCTTTCCGTCATACTCACGTGCTTCGCTTCGGAATTCAACCGGAATATAATCTCTCGTGGCAAAAAGAATAACCGGGATATCATGATTAATATACGTCTTTATAAGGTCAAAAAACTCCCCACCTGACACGTCATATGCTTTCAGTGTACTTCCGCGGTCCGTAAGAAATTCGTTCGCTGTATCGGTAAGTCCAGGAGCATAAATCAGTCCACCCTCTTCACCATAAGGATTTCCTTCGTAACTCGTCACGAAATTATCACCATAAATCAGATATTTATCGGCAATATCGGTCTTACCAAGCTTAAACCCATAATAATTCAAAACCATCGTAAGTGCCACACTCTCACAGCCGTGAGGAAGCTCAGGCTTCTGAAGAATAAGCTCAAGCTCAACACCGGTCACCTGATCCTTTTTGTAGTAGGTAGACAGATTCGGGAAAAGCTCGGAAATAGGTATGAACCCCTGCGATCCGGCTTCCGTCGGAATCGGTGATGGTGTAGGCTCCGGTGTTGCTGTTACCGTGGGTGTAACCGCTTCTGTCGGGCTTGCAATAGGCTCATCGGTAGACGTCGGCGTATCCGGTTCATCTGTCACATAAGGTGTCGGAGTAGGTGTTTCGGTCGGAATAAGCTCATCATCGGGATTGTAGTCACTATAAGGTGTGGGCGTGACCTCTCTTCCCGTTAACTTTGTAGGCTCCGGCGTAGGCCGGTAAGACTGTTCCTCTGCCATATCAAAAACAGCATCCGCAATAAATCCAATAATCAGAATAAGGACCAAAATCAGGGATAGAATTACTATCCACAAAAGCTTGGTCCTTATGACTTTTCTGTTATTGTATTCTTCGTCGTACCCCATCTAAACCTCTACAATGTAAGCTTATACCTCTCACAAAGCATTGTAACTGTCATTACAATAAGCAGATAATCGATTTCAAATGCTCCCATCAGCTTGAAATCGGGTGCGGAATATATCTTTTTCATCTCTGAAACATAGTTTGCATCAAAGATGCCATATTTTCTGATAAGATTCTCATCAAGATAAGGGATATTCGATGCCTCTTTTATCATTGATGACATGCCCGGAGCCTGAAAGGGGAATTTCTTGCGTTTCAGAATCTCGTCAGGCACAATGCCGACTCCGGCTTTTTTAAGGATGTATTTTTCGTTTACGCCATGAAGCTTGTACTTATCGGGAATAGTAAAAACAAAATCAAGCACATCCTTATCAAGGAACGGGTGACGTCCTTCGACACTGTGCGAGAAAAACATTCTGTCACCATGCTCCGTGAGAAGATGATCCGAAAGACGAAGCTTACAGTCAATGTATGAACGACGTTTCTGTGAACTGAGACCCTTCACACGCTCAACATTAATCGGGCTTTCTGCAAAAGCCGAAAAGCTGTTGATTGATCCTCGTACATTTTCAGAATAAACCTTTTCATGTATTTTTCTTATTTCAGGATGATTTCTCTCATAGCGGAAGTAAGGATCTCCCCAAAGGCGCTCGTTTACCTCCTGTTCCTCCTTCGTCATCTTGTCCTTCTGCATGTTTCTGAAGAGGTCAACCATATATCCGATATAGCCCGAGAAAATTTCGTCAGAGCCCTGTCCCGTAAGCACTGCCTTTGCAGGAGAACCGCTTACAAGTCCTGAAAGCAGATATGCGGCTACATCATAGCTTTCTTTAACACCCGATTCGCAGTGATATATTACGTTTTCAAGATTATCCCATATTTCTTTCTCAGTAATCTTTGTAACATAATGCTGTGAATGAACGCATTCCTTAACCATCTGCTGGAATTTACTTTCATCCAGTTCTCCGTCACCGATTTCGGCCGAGAACGAGTACATGCTGTTAAGAAGATATTTACCGATAAAGCAGGCAACTACAGAGCTGTCAAGGCCTCCCGAGACATAAAAGCCTACAGGAACGTCTGCAATAAGCCTTCTGGTAATGGCTTTTTTGATGAGTTCGCGAAGATTCTCAACATAATATGCCTCGCCCTTGTCCTCTTCTTCAGGGCTGTAATGAATATCCCAAAATTCTGTATCGATAATATCTTTGCCATACTCAATTGTGAGCATATGACCGGCCTTAAGAGAACGTATGCCTGCAAAGAAAGTCTCCGGACTTACAACACCGGGGAAATTCATAAGCTGGTCAACCGCTTTGAGATTAAGCTTTCTCGGTGCGTTCGGGAACTCCATTATTGCTTTGATTTCCGAAGCAAAAACAAGCTTTCCGTCAATCTCTCCGTAGAACAAAGGGCAAATGCCCATCTGATCCCTGAAAAGGAAAAGACGCTTAATTTTATCATCGTAAAGAGCAATGGCAAACTGGCCATTAAGCATATTGGGAAAATCCGTTCCATGCTCTTCATAAAGATGCAAAATAACTTCAATATCCGTCTCAGTACGGAAAATATGTCCTTTTTTAAGCAGTTCTTCCCGAAGCTCACGATAATTGAATATCTCACCGTTGCAAATTACGGTAACGGTTCCGTCTTCATTTTGAATAGGCTGCATTCCGCCTGTTAAGTCAAGAAAACTAAGTCTTGTAAAGCCGAGAGTAAGCCCCTGAAGCTCAAGGATACGACTCCCGTCCGGGCCACGATGCCTGATGGCCTCAAGCATGTTTTCCATGACCTTTACATCTGTTTTCCTGTCGTTTTTAAGGTCAAAATAACCTGCAATACCGCACATAATAACTCCTAAAACTGATTATATATAAACTGACTCTGGTCATAGCCCTGTCCGTATGCACCAAACAAAAGCACAACCACAAAGAGTGTAATCCAAATCAAAGCTTTTACAGGGAAGCGAAGCTTTGTAATCTTATCGCGAAGGAATCCGTCACCTTTGAGAAGGCTGACAACAAGCATAAGCACTGTTCCCGCAGCAAGAATAATGTAATCCGTGATGCTGAGGCCGAAAGATGCATATGCTCCGGAAATCGAACCCGCATAATTCCCTGTCGTAAAAATCGATAAAAGCGATTTTAATGTTGTACCCACGTTTGCAAAGCAGTCAAACAGATTCAAAATGCTGATTAATGCGAAGGTACGTAATATCGTGAAAAGCTTATAGCCAAATGTATTGCTGAAACGTGCTTTTTTATGGAACCCGGTATAAAGAGGCTCAAACTCCTCAGAAAGCATGAGAATAAGCCAGTTCAGAAGTCCCCACACAATAAAATTCCATGTTGCCCCGTGCCATACGCCCGTAGCAAGCCATACAAGGAAGGATGAAAGATAAACGGGAATTCGCTTTCCAACTTTTTCACCAAACACCTTCTTTGTAAATTTTGAAATCTTCTGCATTGCCTTGCTGACAGAAACCGGATAAAAAATGTAATTTCTGAACCAGTCACACATAGTGATATGCCAGCGACGCCAATAATCCTTAAGTGATGTTGCAAAATAAGGTCTGTCAAAGTTCTCAGCGACCTTAATGCCAAGCATCTCAGCGATGCCTATTGTAATATCAATACCGCCTGTAAAATCCGCATAAAGTTCAAGAGTGTACAAAAGCATACCATATAATGCATACGCTCCTTTAAATGTTTCGGGATCCCCAACATAAACAGATACAGCAGTAAGAACGCGGTCAGCTATAACAAGTTTCTTGAAAAAGCCCCAAAGCACGCGCTGCATACCAAAAGAAACATTCTTTGATGAAAACTTATTTGGTCCGTAAAGCGTTACTGCAAGCTCATCGTAGTTAGAGAGCGGTCCCTGGAGAATAATGGGGAAGAACGAAATGAAGAGCATAAATTTCAAAGGATTCTTCTCCGCCTCGTACTTTCCTCTGTTAACATCCACAAGGTATCCTATTGCCCTTAGCGTATAAAACGAAATTCCAAGGGGGACGGCGAGGGACACGATATTAAGCTTTAATCCCAAAAGAATAAGAAGATTTATGGACAGACAAATCAGAAGGTAAGCGTTCCTTACCTTCTTGTGTTTATCTTTATATGCTTTTTTGTCTTCCTTGGTAAGTGCTTCCTTGTTGGCCTTTACATACGCTTCCGTACGTTTTCTGTCTTTGTCGGTAAGCATTCCTGCGAAATACACTGTAAAAGTCGTTATAACGATGTATATGAGGAATTTAGGGCCCGAGTATGCATAAAACAGAAGGCTTCCTATGAGGAGCAACGGCCACTGTGCCTTCTTAGGCAGAAGGTAGTACAGCAGAATGAGTACGAGAACAAATCCAAGGAACTCGTACGACGTAAAAAACATTAGTTAAGCTTCCTCTTCCTGAAGGCGCTGAATAAGGTCATAAATTGCCTGAGCGCTGTTAAAATTCTCGGGAATAATATCCTGAGCAGAGATTGTTACATCAAAATTTTCCTGAATATCAGAGATAAGTGAGATGATATCAAAAGAATCGATAATAGCATCTTCCATAAGTCTGTCTTCTGTTTCAAAATCAACATCTTCATGAAGATTTGAAAGGATTTCAAGTAATTCGTCCATATTGTTCCTCTTTCTGTCACGTCATAGCGTGAAAATAATTATTGTTTTAGTACCCAGCTTCTGGAGTAGTAGATGGTGTTAGGATCTTCTTCGAGTCTCTCGCGCATAATCTTTCTGCCCCAGTCTATTCTGCAGGTTTGGTAATCGGCATTGCACTCTGCAACAATGATATACTCATCGGTTTTTTCAATGACAATCATGCTGTGGCAGTACGGATTGTAATCATCCAGGCGGACGTGGTCTCCGATTCTTAGGTCATCGTAGTTGTAGTGCGGATAAATAGCGGTATTTTTTCCGAAAATGTAGTCGGAAAGCATGCTCGCAAAACCAAAGCACTGATAGCCATACCCGGTTTTGTCTCTCAGAAGACTTGTAACGCCTTCATAGTAGTTGCATTTGTCATATCCTCCGTTGTTATGACATGGGTTTTCGGATATGCCTCCATTGTTCCAGTACATTCCGTCAGGATAGAGACCTTTAAGCTCCTCAATGGCTGTAAGAATAGCATCTTCAGTCATTTTAACATTTGTCTGAAGCTTTGTATGATTCCATCCGTCGTAAACGACCATTTCGGCTCGTGCAGGATATGCATCCTCATCGAAGCTGTAATAATCCCGACGTTCCTTATAGCTGTAACTGTATGCCTTAACCTGGTTATCGGTCTGCATAAAGGTGTAGAACGTGTCCTCTTTACGGCGCGGGCTACAGTCACAATGATACCAGCCGTCACCGATATTAACAAGGTTCCAGTAATGAGGACTGTCACCACCTTCACGTTCACATTTTAGATTGTCTATTCCAACCTTGTCAAGCAATATCTTAAAGGATGCGTAGAAGGAATAACAATCTCCTTTCAGTTCATATAATCCTTCATATGCACCTGTGAATTCATTAGTCATATCTCCGTCTTCGGAGGTGTATTTTATGTTGTTTCTGCACCATTGCCAAAGCTTGTACACTTTTGTCCAGTCAGACATATCATCTGTAATGATTTTGGCAATAATTTCATCCGCAATCCGGTTTACTGTATCTTCTTTTTCAGCCAGTACTGCATCGCGCACGGTAATTGTAGTAAATACAATTGACTGATTGCCTGCTTCATCGGTTGCGACATAGGAAATGCGGTATTCCCCGGGTGTATTCATGTCAACCTCGGAGGTGTCAACATCAAGGCGTACGACGCCTTGTGAGTTATCCGAGAGTGTGATGTTCTTTTTATAAGCGATTGTTTCTCCCTGAATAACAATGAGAGGTTTTACGCCTGATATTACAGGTGGTTCGTAGTCCGGCTCGGGTGTTAATGTCGGGGTGGGAATCGGGGTTTCTGTGGGAATCAGGGTTATTTCGGGGTCAAAGAATGCAGGGTCTTTGGTACTTTGTGTATCGGGTTCGGTAGGAACGGGGGTGGGAGTGTCCTGTTCAAGGTATTCGCCGTTTGTGACCGGATATTTAGGCGTATCAAAGAATGGCAGCTGCGAGCAGGCTGTCAGGGTGGTGAAAAAGAAGAGAAATATTAGGCTGTAGATGAGTTTCTTTTTCATAGGGATGAGTGAGCGGTCGTGGGGGGAGATTGGACAAAGCGCGGATGTGCCCAAAGGAGCACCTCGCGACCTGACGGTCGTAGGGATTGTTCAGAGCGCGGATGTGCCCAAAGGAGCACCTCGCGACCTGACGGTCGCTCGGTGTCCTTTGGGCACATCCGGGATCTTTCATATTCACACATTCCAAACGCCACAGGTGGCCCTGTTGCTATTATCACCTGTGTGAGCCCGATTGAAAGCAAGCTTTCATTGGGCTCCTACAGGTGATAGCAGCAAGCTTCGCTTGCTGCGTTTGGTTTGTGTGGACAAAAAAATTCCCGGATGTGCCGTTTCCTGCATTTTGACTCCTAGCATGTGCTAGGTGGGTAACCGCAGCGGGGTTTTCTGTCTTCCGCTGCGGTCAAGTAAACTTGAGCGATCATCTTGCGGCCTGACATCTGTCCTGCAATATAGGAATCCCGTTTAAAGATTTGTAGGTTCAAAATAGCAAGGAGTGTCGAACACTCTAGGATTACCTGTATTATATCACATTATGCCGCAATTACAAATAAAGTTCTTATAGAAAATCTAAACTAACAATGACCTCATTTTGTGCTTATCCTTGTGTCGGATTAAGCGTAAATGTTGGTGTTGCCGATCAGATTCTGTTGCTTAAATATTCAATGGAAATAACATAGCCGTCTGCATCGAATATAAATCTGAGTCTCATATCGCCTTTTTCATATTCGTAATATCTGTCATCCATTGATGTGGGGCTGCCGTATCTTCCTTCTACATTATCCTTTGTTTCGCCGATGCAGATGCCTTCCTGTGTTTCAACCATATCGTCCTTAAAAATAATAGCAGAGATATAGTCCTTATCGCCTTCGGGATATGTATCGATTTCGAAGCTTGAGTATGTGTAAACCTTGTCAAGGCCGTCAAATGCACAGCTGGGTGCTTCGTAATAGTCATATTTGCCGAGTTTTTCTACTACTTCTGAAGCGTCACAGTCGATATAAACATTAACGTTGTTATATACGAAGGTATATCCTGCGTTTACGATGTTTCCAACGTTAACAGTAACATTTGTATCTGTTTCTCCGGTCTTAACATCACCTGTTTTAACGTCGCCTGTGTCAACCTGTACATTAACGTTTGTATTCCCGGAATCAACCTTTCCGACAATTACACTTGTGGGACCATCGGGGTTCTTGCCGCATGCAGCCATTGCAATAGTCATTGCAAGACACATAACGATTCCTGCTGTTCTTTTAAGGTTCTTCATAGCATTTCTCCTGTTTTACTTGATATCATATTTCTCTTTTTCAGAGGCAATTGCGTTCTCATAGAACGTTATTTTTTCTGCCCAGGCTTCGGACAGCTTTGTTTCGCTCCTCCTGTCGGAAAGGCCTGATTCGGTAAAATAATCACCAAGCCATTTCGTGAGCTTTTCCGCTCCCCAAAGGTTCAGGTGCATTCCTGCATCATAAGTATCCGTAGAATAGTCGATGCCGGTTTCATCTTGAAGGTCAAGAAAATTAATATATTCAAGGCCGTTCTTTATTGCATATTTCTTCATCTGCTCGTCCCATTCGGGATACCAGTACGGATAGAGGCTGGGAGCCTTCATAAGAATAAACCTTATGCCTTTTTCCTTACAGAGTGCAGTCATTTTATCGAGGTAAGCATATGCATTGTCCCCGAAGCTGTAGTCTGCAAGAATTCTGCCCTTCGGAACGTTCTCTGCGGGCTTTGAATCCACACGCAGATAGTATCCGTTATGTGAAACCTTTTCGGTTTTGAACATATATGTGACGTCGTCTTTTGTGAGCTCGGTTATTCTTGAATGATAGCGAAGAATCGGGAAGACATAATCAATGAAACTCTCGCCTTCAACCATTGAAGCTTTGATATCATTAACCTTCGCCTTGCTCCATTTCATACCTTCAAGCGTCATGCGGTTGTAAGCTTCCATGTTTACACCACCGTCTTTCGGCTCATTGAACTCCATGGCGAGAACATTGAATACAACCACTTCAGGTGTTTCATAACGAAGCGTATCCTCAAGAAGATAATACGACTGCCAAACCGTCTGCTGCGAACTTCCGCGGATATAGCTGTTAATGCCGTAATCCTGCCAGAGCTTCACCGGGGTGATGTTCTCGTAGACTTCGCAGTCTCCAAGGAAAATGACATCATGGTCCTTTTCGTCCTCATAATATTCTGCTATAAATGCGCCTTCCACAATGCCTTTGGCATACTTTGGCATAAGCAGCCTCTGCAGGCAGAAGAGCACAAGAACTGCGGCTATAAACGCCACAATCCATTTAAGCGCATTTTTCATGTATTCCTCATGCGGCTATTTGCCGTCCTTGTAATTTGCCTTTAATGTCTTTCTGTCAAGCTTTCCGTTGGGTGTAAGCGGAAGCGCTTCAAGCTTAATGATCTTGTTTGGAAGCATATATCTCGGAAGGCTTCCCTTAAGTGTTCCGGTAAGTGCCGCTGCCTCAATATCTCCTACGTAGAAAAGAACAATCTTGCCCTTTTCATCATCGTAAATGCAGGCATTCATCTTCACGCCGTCAACTCGTGAAACATTTGCTTCAATCTCGCCAAGCTCAATACGGTGACCCATGTGTTTAATCTGGTAATCTTTACGTGAAACGAAAATAAGATTACCGTCTGCATCGCGCTTTGCAATATCGCCTGTCTTGTAAATAAGTTCGGGGTAAACCTTGTTCAGAGGGTTCTGTACAAAGCACTCCGCTGTTTTTTCCGGGTTATTGTAATAGCCCAGTGTAAGTGCAGTACCGCGTATGCAAATCTCACCCTGTTCGCCGTCCTTAACGAGCTGCCCTTTTTCATCCAGAAGCATAATTTCCGTGTTTTTAAAAGGTCTTCCGATAGGGATGGGGCCTTCGGGCTCATAGTGCTCGGGAACATGGAAGAAGCAGCTCATACCTGTACATTCCGTAGGTCCGTAAAGATTTGTCATCTTCACCTCCGGAAGTGCATCTCTCCATATTTTGTATTGTTTTATCGGAAATACTTCACTTCCGAAAGCAATTGTTTTAAGACTCTTCGGCACAACTGTTGCAAAAGTACCGAACGCAGAAATCATCGTAAGTGCAGATACAACCCAGCATATTGTATTGATATTATGCTCGTTTATGAACTCAACGAGCCTTATCGGAATGGAAAAATACTCACGCGGAATAAGATATGTCGTAGCTCCGAATTTAAGTGTCGGATACACTTCCTTAAGACATGCGTCAAAATAAAGAGGTGACTGGTTTCCGAATATCGTTTCGCTGTTAAAGCCAAGCGTCTCGGAAAGCTGTTCGATATAATCAAGCACCGAACGATGACAGGCTACAACTCCCTTCGGGATTCCTGTCGAGCCTGATGTAAATACAATATAAATCGGATCTGTGTCTATCTGGTGATTATAAACGTACTGCAATGCATTTTCGTTTATCTCCCCCTTTACAAGGTCCTTATAAAGAGCAAGCTCGCATTTATATTCAAATGTCTTTGCGATTTCGATTGTCTTTTCATCGCAGATAATAAGTTCTGTCTGAACGTTTTCAAGTATGAGGTCGATACGGATTTTCGGCATTTCCTCATCAATGGGAACGTAATAGTTTCCGCTCCATATTACGCCAAAAAATGCGGAAATCTCTGCGGGTGCCTTCTGCATAAACACAACAACAGGCTTTTTATAAATTCCCCTGGCGTAAATCTCACTTCCGAGCGTTCTGCTTTCTTTGTAAAGCTCAGAAAACGTAAGTGATGCGGTGCCGTTTGAAAATGCTACCTTGTCAGGCACCTTATCCACTATATTTGTCAAATAATCCAATACATGATTCTGCATATATACTCCTACCGGCTACACTAAAAATCAAATCAGTTTCTCGTATTTAGCATTTAGTCTGCCGCACATTTGTACGCTCTTGCCCGCAAGCACCTCAAGCACATCCAAAAATCTGAAGCCTGTGTTTTCTGATGTAAACAACTCCGGATTGTCGCGCTTCATAATGGACAGCTCGGTGCAGCCAAGCAAAACACATTCAGCGCCCTTGTCAAACAGCTCTCTTGTTACTCCGAGAAACAGATTCTTTTCTATGGGAATGCCGGCTTTAACGTTATTATAAATGATGTGCATAACGTTTTGCTGGCCTTCGGTGCCGGGCACAACGCACCGAACTTCCTGCTTTTCAAAAACCTTCTGAAAAAGGCAGCTCCTTATGGTGCCGTCCGTTGCCATAATGCCAACCTTCTTTATTCCGGCTGCTTTCACGGTTTTGCATGATTCTTCGATGGCATTTAAGACAGTAACACCGAGTTCATTTTCCAACGTTTTCTGGAAGAAATGTGCTGTAATACAAGGAATGGCAATAACCTCTGCACCGCCTTTTACAAGCCCGCGTCCTGCTTCAAGCATTTGCGGTAGCGGTGATGCCTGGCTTTCGCCAAGGATAAAGCCTGTCCGGTCCGGAATCTGCGGCATTGAATGCATCAGTATTTCAATGTGATCCTGGTCAATCTTTGCATCAGTCATTTCGGTTACAAGCCGCATAAAATATGCTGATGCAAGGGGGCCAAGTCCTCCTATAACTCCCAATATCTTTTTTTCTTTTTCAAAATCTGACATTTATTGTACCACCTGAGGATACTTTGATTTATCGTAGGCGTGGCTCATATCGTTTCGCTTGGAGTATTTCTCCAGCTCCGAATCAGTCCACATGAATATTGTCGGGCCATCCCACCAAGGTGTGGAATCAAAGTGATACCATCCGTCTCCGACGTTTATGATGCTCCAAAAATGCTCTTCATCGGTAATCGGATATTTTGTAATCAATATATTCGGAACTCCGGCCTTAGTAAGCAAAAGCTCTGCTGTATGTGCAAAAACATAGCAATCGCCCTTGTACTTGGTGAGACCGTCATAAGCTGCCTTCACCGTATCGGTTCCGCTCTCCGCATCAACATATACCATATGGTTTGCAATCCACTTATATATTGCCCATGCCTTGTCGCGAAGAGTCATATCGTCGGTAATAATTGTGGAAAGAAGGTTTTCTGCAATCTCGTCAACCATTTCCGGGGATATCTCTGTGACGTACAAATTAACGGTAACCTCGGAATAATTGCCTGCTGAGTCCTCCGCGTAGTATGTGACGGGATATACACCGATTTTCTTCAAATCCACACCGCTGTTTTTAACATGTACTGTAATCTGTTCACCTGAATTGTCTGTAACAACGATATTTTTCTTATATGCAACACTTTCACCGGGACAAATGTAAATATCCACAGCACCCTTAATTACGGGTGGCTCAGTGTCCTTAATGTATTCATGTGTATTTCCGTCATAAAATGCATAGGTTGCACATTCGGGAACCTTCGTTTTGTCATATGTGTAGCAGTTCGGCATTGTATCGCCGCGAAGGTCATTGTAGCCCTGTACCTGTGCGTCGGTCTGCATAAAGCACCAGTAATCATCGTAAGCCTTGTTGCCTGTGTGTCTTCTGATACAGTCGCAATGATACCAGCCTTCACCATAGTTTACATAGTTCCAGTAGTGATCGCTCGTACCGCCGACACGCGTCAGCATCCTTGTTTCAAAACCCATTCTGTTATAAAGGATGTCGAGGAGTACATACGAAACATAACAGTCTCCGCTGTTCTTATAAAGTGCGGAATATGCTGCTTCATGATATGTAAGTTCTACTTCATCACCCTTATAGGTAAGATTCTCATGGCACCAGCAGAAAATGGCATATGCCTTTTCTCTGTTTGTCATAGAATCGTTTGTAACCGATGCAATAACCTCGTCGGCTCTTTCAAGCACAAGCTGTTCAAGCTGTGCATCAAGCCCTCTCACACGTACCGTAATGGTTTTCTCCGTAACATTTCCCATACCATCAGTGACACTATATGTAACAGGATATTCGCCGGGAGTATTTGTATCCACGCTGTCTTTGTTGATTACAAACTTTAACTCCGAATCGGAATTATCACTGTATTCGACACCCTTTTTATATGCTACGGTATCACCCTGATTGATTTCTATGTCTGCAACACCGAAAAGTGTAGGCGGAGTTGTGTCTGTAACCTTTATGCTTACGCCAACCTCTCGTCCGTCACAGTCAATAACGCCCTTGTATTTGCCAATTGAGCGAAGTTCTTCTTCGGAAAGGCCGCTTACGACTGTTATATTACCTTCATAGCCTGAGCGGAATTCTTCTCCCGAAAGAGGCTCGCCCGCTTCATGCATAATTTGCACAAGAATGCCATACGGAGCAGACTTGACTGCTGTAGGTTCGGGAGACGGAGTGTCTGTTACATTTTGCGAACCGGGTGTTACCACCCCTGTAAGCGGCGGATTTTGTATCTCAGGGAAGATGCTTTCGCCATTACAGCCAACGGAAAAAATCATTCCCGAAAGTGCTAATAAAATCAGTACTATATTCAGTTTGTTTAATGTTTTTCTAAGTTTCATACCCTATAAAATGTCCTAAAAAGCCAATTTTTTATTTTAACACTAATTAGGCTTAAAAGCAACGTGAAACAGAGGATAGTATGGATGACGCCAAGGCTGCAAAGCTTTACGGGTGAAAGTATGTCACGTTGTGTCCCGCCCGATCCACCTCGCGAGCAAAGATCACGAAAAATAAGTCCACTTACAAGCACTTGCTTGCAGTGGACTTATAGTTTTCGTGGATACGTCGGCTTCGCCGACTGTTGGGTTGTTGCTTTGCCATCTGTCATCCAACCATTTACTATAGGCTTTGATGATAGTTCACATTATCCGTTTACTTCTGTACAAGATGTACGGCAAATCCTGCAAAGTCGTCTTTCATGTAGATGCGAACCATCTTTCCGTCTTTGTAGAGGGCTGAATCCATATCAAATTCAAAGCCTTGGAGCTGCATGTGATAGATTGCTCTTTCAATGTAGTTTGTGCCGATTGCGATGTGGCCGCATTTGCCGGGACCGGGTGTCTTGTTGAGTTCAATTGCAGAGCTTGCAAATACGGAGCTGTTGCCGTTTTTAACTTCGAAGCCGAAGAAGCGTCCGAACATATTTGCTGTCTTAAGAGCCTGCTCTTCGTTTTCACAGTTGATACCAACATGCTTAACTTCGAAACCAAGCATTGTGTTTACTGCTTCTCTTGTGAGGCGTTTAATCTCGTCGAACTCACCCGCATTGATAAGCTCGCCCTTAACCATCCATGAGCCGCCGCATGCAACAATCTTGTTGAAATCAAGGTAATCTTTAAGATTCTTTGCGCTGATGCCGCCTGTAGGCATAAATTTTACGCCTGTGTAAGGAGCTGACATGGCTTTAATCTTTGCGATGCCGCCTGACTGCTCTGCAGGGAAAAACTTTACAACGTCAAGGCCAAGTTCAAGAGCCATTTCGATGTCTGTGGGACTTGATGTGCCGGGTGTAATCGGAACGCCCTTTTCCTGACAGTACTTAACAACCTTCGGATTGAGGCCGGGGCTGACAATAAACTTTGCACCTGCGCCTACTGCACGGTCAACCTGCTCTGTTGTGAGAACAGTGCCTGCACCGACAAGCATATTGGGGAACTGCTCGCTCATAATGCGGATTGCTTCTTCTGCTGCGTCGGTTCTGAAAGTAACTTCTGCTACGGGAAGTCCGCCTTCGCAAAGTGCCTTGGCAAGCGGTGCAGCATCCTTTGCATCGTCAATCTTTACTACGGGAATGATACCAAGCTTTGAAAACTGATTAATAATCTCGTTCATATCTGACTCCTTATAGTTTATCTCGCTTACATTTTGTAAGCGCTTACATTATTCTTCCACGTATTATATACTGTGATTCATTTATTGTAAAGAGGCTAGTTTATCCAATCAGGCTGAATATTTTCTTTGAAATAAGGTTGTGCTCATAAATGAAGCTCAGGATTTTGCTTGCATTTATCTGCTGAAGCATTATCTGACCAAGCTCTGTTGACGCAATAAGAGTAACAATCATAAATACAACCCATATAACAAGAAGTGCCTCAAGGAAGCCGGCGCATGCACCAAGCCACTTGTTAATCGTCTTAATTCCCGGAAGTTTCGAAATCAAGTCCAGAATCTTTCCAAGGAAGAATACTAAAAGCGCAACGATAATAAAGGTTATAATGAATCCCATCGCACTTATTATGATGCCCGTAAGCTTTTCGCAAACATACTTTTCAAGTGAATCAAGCTTTCCTCGTGCAAAATCATCTGCGGAGTTCTTAACATACTCTTTGAAATCCTCGCTGCCGGTCATGGCTTTTCTGATGATTGATGGTAATCCAAACTTATCAAGAACGTCGTCGACATTCGACGGCATTTCTTTTTGTGCTTCAGCCTCCGAATCGTGCGAAGCATCAACATTTTCTTTTGTAATGGCCTTGTCATACGCCTCTTCAAGGTTAATGACATTATCTACCTTTTCGTAGATAAAATTCGTAAGCTTTTCACTGCTCTGAAGTGCCTTTACGGTAAGTGGGCAGAGAACGATTGTAAGAACAATAATAAGCGCGGTTGCAATAAGGGAATATATTGTATCCGCAAACCCCTTAACAAGACCCGCTATTGTGCCACCTAAAAGCAATACCAGAACAACAATGAGTAACCAGTTCATATCAATTCTCCTCTTTCACTTTCTTAACAAGCTTAATTGCCTTTATGGAACCCGAATCAACAAAGAAATATCTGTTGTCTCCGCCAAAGAAAACATCGTCTACCATCTCATCCAGATAACAATTGAATTTAAGAGTTCCGTTTTTTCTGTAGATGCTGACTCTCTGCGAGCTATACAGTATTGCTTCGTCATTGTCCGCACGAAGCTTGTCATAAGCAGGAACATTCTTTACCGTCCCCACTTCTTTACCATTCAAGTCATAGAAGTAAAGTTTTCTTTCGTCAGCGGTTTTTGTAACTGTGCAAATACCTGTATCATACATACAAAAATCCAAAATTTCTTCATCAAACGTTTTCTCGATGACAAACTCCGGAATTTCTTTCATATTGTACAAAACAAAGCCATCATCCAGCATTATGCCTACATTATCATTTCCAAGGAAATCGACATCACACACAAGACGACCTTCAAATGTCTTCTGTCCCACTATATTTTCTATGAAATTCTTTCCTACATCTCCTGCATTGTAGAAAGTAACCTTACTGAGAATCTCATCGCCCTTAAACGATACGTAGACCGTAACAAGCTTTTTGCCGTCATCGGAAAGCGCAATATCAACGGGGAAGCCTTCATTCTTGGTTTTCGTGCCGATATCAATTCGACACTTTCCGTCAATGTCATAAACCTGGATGTAATCACTGTCCCCGTCATTCATAAGAATTGCGGTTACACCCTGCTGGGCCACGTCAATTTTTACAATCGGATAATTTACTTCTACTCTGTGAGATATTCCGTCATCCGAGACAACAATAACGCTTGTGCCGTCAATATCCGCAACCGCAGAAACCTTTTTGCATGAAACAACCGTTGGATTTTCGAGGCCGAAGGCAACATCCCATTGAAGGTTTCCGTCTCCGTCCAAAGCCCTTGCACCATTAATTGTACTCATGGAAAGCAGATTGTTTGTATTGTAAAAGGCAATTTTGTCATTCGTTACCTTCTGTTCAGACACAACTTCGTAGCTTTCATATGATCCGAAGCGAATATCCTTCACAATAAAATAAGCCGTCGCAACGATAGCACATAATATTATTGTGACCAAACCTATCCGTAATATATATTTTCTCGTATTGTCTTCCAAATCATGCCTCACGTTAAGTAGATTTAATATTGGGTTACTGCTTACGGATTAGGACGTTAGCAGTAACATGCTGATTAGTGCATTTTATCACTTTAATACTGCTTTGAAAAGAACGTTGCAAAGAAAACAAACGCACAACAGGATTGGATTAGTGCTATTTGTTCACACTTTTTTCACTCACTAATCACATAACAGACAATATAACGAGCTATTCTTCGTATATCAACATTTCAACGAGGTAACCCTATGAAAAAATTTCCTTTACATAGATTAACTACTCTCCTTCTTTCCGTGGTTCTCATCGGAACAGGCTGTGGCACCCCAAACATTTCCCCCTCAGCCACAGCTGTTCCGACTGAGGCAGTTTCTGAAAATAATGATTCTGCAAATACGCATGATCAAAGCAATAACGAAAGCTCCGCAAAACAACCGGGAAACTCCGATGGTTCTTCACAAAACGGCTCGATTGGTGACAACTCTGATAATTCTTCACAAAAAAATCCCGCAAACGATGGTTCTGATGGCTCTTCACAGGGCAGTTCCTCAAACGATGGCACTAATGTTTCAGTAGATATTCCTAATGTTACATTTGACGAATCCGATGCCAAAGTAATCGACACAACCGCAGCAACTGAGGCCGGCGCAACCGTCATTACTCTTACAGGCTCCTCCGCCACTGTTTCCGGTGATGGTGTAAAGGTCAAGGATAACACAATCAAAATAAAAGAAGCCGGAACATACATAATCTCCGGCTCGCTAAGTGGCAATATCATCATTAACGCTAAAGACGCTGACATTTGTCTTATTCTGAGCGGTGTCAACATTACCTCCTCTGATACCGCTCCGATTTTCATAAAGAAAGCAAATAAAGTCGTTATAACTCTTCAGGACGGCACAACTAACACTTTAACCGATGCAAAAAGCTATATTTTCGACACTGACGAGGAAACCGGTGAAATCGAAACCGAGCCCGATGCCTGTCTCTTCTCCAAGGCAGACCTTACAATCAACGGAAGCGGCGCGCTCATAATAAACGCAAATTACGATGCAGGCATCAAGTGTAAAGATATACTTAAACTCGTAGGCGGTACATACACAATCAGAGCAAAAGGCTCAGGCATAATCGGCAAAGACACTCTCGCGATTACCGATGGCACATACACCATAAACGCAGAAAACAAAGGCTTAAAATCAGATGAACTAATCAGCATAACGGATGGAAGCATTGACATTACATCTTACGACGATGGAATTCATTCCAATTCAGGCTGCATTATCGATGGTGGTGTTCTTCTTATCAGTGCAGGCGATGACGGCATTCACGCCGACGCTTCCCTAATTATTAACGGCGGCGATATCACTGTTTCCAAGAGCAACGAAGGTCTTGAGGCATTCAACATTCTCATAACCGGAGGAAACATAAATATAACTGCCACAGATGACGGAATGAACGCAGGAGGCACTCCGGCATCCGCTGAAGGCACAAATAGCGCAGATTCAGGCAAAACAGATAATACTTCAGACGGTTCTGACTCAGGCGCCATCAATTTAACACTTGCGACCTCATCCGACGCAGGCAACAGTTACAACGGCAACTTCGGCGGTAACTTCGATGGCAACTTCCCGGGCTTTGATGGCGAACTTCCGGACGGATTCGATGGCAACTTCGATGGTAATTTCCCGGGTTTTGACGGTGAACTTCCGGACGGATTCGATGGCAGTTTTGGTGGCGGTAACGGTGGCGGTTTCGGCGGCAACTTTGGTGATGGTTTCGACGGCAACTTCGGTGGTGGTTTCGGCGGCAACTTCGGTAGTGGAGGTTCCGGTGGCGCCTTTGGCGAGGATACCGGTGCCTCACTTACAATTTCCGGTGGTTGTATTTACGTAAACGCCCTCGGAGACGGTCTTGATTCCAATTACAATATGTTTATTTCGGGCGGCACAGTATTTATTGATGGTCCCAAAAGCGGTGCAGATTCTGCACTCGACTCACAAAACGCTCTCGTAGTTACAGGCGGCGTTATTGTTGCAGTTGGAAGTTCAGGAATGTTCGAAAGTCCCTCCGAGAATTCAACCCAGAATGTAATATCTGTAGGTTGCAAAACAACAGCAGGCTCCGACATAACACTCTGCGACGAAAGCGGCAATATACTTGTTTCCTTTACAACTCAAAGGACAATCAGCAACGCAGCGGTTACAATTTCTTCACCTGACATTAAGACAGGCGGAAAATATACTGTAAGCACCGGAAGTTCATCCGTGGAAGTTACGGTTTCTTCCACAGTAACCAACGAAGGCGTTTCCTCTATGGGAGGCTTCGGTGGTGGCGGCTTTGGTGGCTTTGGCGGTGGCGGTTTCGGCGGCCCCGGTGGTGGCAACAGAAGATAACATCTCACCAAATATTGGTATCACTTTTTCGCTTACGCTCGTCCATTCGCTCAACAACAGTAATGAGGTTCATCCTTTTTTCTCGCTTACGTTTAACCGTAATGAGGTTCATTCATCTTTTTCTTGCTTACGTTAACCGTAATGAGGCTCATTCATCTTTTTCTTGCTTGCGTTTAAAATCATTGAGATTAAAAACAATGCAGGTAATCCTTGTGGGTTACCTGCATTGTTTATATACCAAAGATTTCGGGTACAAACCAATAACAATACCACTAAAGAGCCAATGCGTCTTATGACGTTGTTTTGACGTATGTCCGTGCTCACAGTTTTCAGGCTATTTCAAACTTCTTGACGAGTCATTTTTGAAAAGCTTGAATTCAGCTCGTCATTTCTCTCTTTTCACGGAAGTCCTTAACGAGTCTTTTTTGAAAAGCTTGAATTCAGCTCGTCATTTCTCTCTTTTCACGGAAGTCCTTAACGAATCTTTTTTGAAAATCTTGAATTCAGCTCGTCATTTCTCTTTTTTCACGGAAGGCTTTGACGAGTCTTTTTTGAAAAGCTTGAATTCAGCTCGTCATTTCTCTCTTTTCACGGAAGTCCTTAACGAGTCTTTTTTGAAAAGCTTGAATTCAGCTCGTCATTTCTCTTTTTTCACAGAAGGCTTTGACGAGTTAAATTCCATATATCCTAATTCAGTCCCATGAACGGCCAGGTTTTTAAGGAAACTTGTGTGACCAAACTTCAATATTTCATTTTCAGTCCCATGAACGGCCAGGTTTTTAAGGAAACTTGTGTGACTAAACTTCAATATTTCATTTTCAGTCCCATGAACGGCCAGGTTTTTAAGGAAACTTGTATAACTAGATTTCATAAATTGAAAAACAGCCCTCTGCCAGTGCCATGAATCCATAATATGGGTTCATGGCCATCGACAGCGAGCTATTATCTTCTCTAATATATTGATTGAGCGACCTACTTTCGTTCGCGCATTTCTTTCGTAGCGCGACTTTCTTTCACACGCGACTTTCTTTCACCCGCAACTTTCTTTCACCCGCGCTTTTCATACACATGCTTTTTAACACACGCTCAATTCGCTTACACGTTCCTTTTTGTACTTTCCCAAGTGGATGGAATAGTACAAAGCAAATTTTATTTCCCGGCTGCTTCCTTATCCACTGCAAGTGCTTCACCAATAGTAGTCGCTTTGCCATTATCCATATAAGAAAGCAGTCTGTCCATAACCGCAACGGTCATGTTGCTTTTTCCGATCTGCGCTTCGAAGTTTGTTGACAGAACAAGCGCATCGTTTCGTATTGTCTCGGAAACCTGCTTATATTCTGCAGTCTGATCGTTGAATTTCTCGGTAAGAGCCTCTATGTCACCCTCATACTTACGCTTAATCTCATTTGTGAGCATGGGCTTTGTTTCATTGCTGAAGGTTTCGAGCGCAGCCCTTTCGTCTTCCGAAAGTCCTGTCAGCTTCGATTCCATTTCCATAAGTTCCACATCATATGACTCAAGTCCGTACCCGGACTCATCTGTATCCTGCTGGATGCTTCTCTTGACCATTCTGATTTTACGTTTTGTATCACGTATTTCGTTAAGAAGCTCTGCGATGCCTTTAACTTCATTGCTATGCTTATCTTTAACAAGATTATTGATAAGCATGTAAAGGCCACCAAATATTACAATGTCAAGAACGTATATAAATGCAGGAGTAAACGCAGGTCCGAACGGCTTTCCGTCAAGAAGTGTAAATAATGTGCACGGAAGTCCGAGGAAGAGCACAATAAATGCAAAAATAAGAAATACTATGTCTAAAACCGTGCGAGGCATAAAAACAGCATAAAAGAGCTTGTGTTTACACATGCCGGGAAGTCTGTACTCTCTGACGCGTGAATTAATCTCAAGCTTTAAGGACTTAATCTTACCATATAAGTCCTCTGTTTCCGTACCCATACGCTCGGATACTTTTGCAGACTTAACCTTTGCCTTATCACTCTGAATCTTTTTCTTACTCTTATTCAGTTCGGTAATTTCTTTGTTGTAGGTGCTTTCAATCTCAGCCTTTCTAGCTTTCATGGTTGAGTCAATTTCAGCGTTCATTTCTTTTTTCTTTGAATCAATCTCCTTTGTGAGCGCACTCAAAGATTTAGCAAGCTCTTCAGCCCTTTTGCGGCCATTGTCCTGCTTTTCTATCATGGAACGTAAATTTAAAAGTTCCTCTCGTCCTCCCTGCAGTATGGATTCAGCCATATTTACCTCCAATGTTACAGCTCGTTTCTGTTATTAAGCGCACGAAGCAGTGTTACCTCATCAATATATTCAAGGTCTCCGCCAACGGGCACTCCGCTCGCAATACGTGTTGTCTTTACACCAATAGGCTTAATAAGCTTACTGATGTACATTGCAGTTGCTTCTCCTTCAATTCCGGAGTTTGTTGCCAGAATAACTTCATCTACGTCATCTTTAAGGCGCATCAGAAGTTCTTTTATCTTAAGGTCTGCCGGTGAAATACCGAGCATCGGCGATATCGCACCATGAAGTACATGGTAAACGCCCTTATACTTTCCGGTTTTTTCATAAGCGGCAAGGTCCCTCGAATTCTCGACGACCATAATCGTCTTTTTGTCTCTTTCCGGACTTGCACAGATAGGACAGAATTCCTTATCTGTAAGAGTGCAGCAGCACTTGCAGTACTGCACGTTCTGCCTTGCATTCATAATGGAATCCGCAAGAGACGCAGCATCCTCTTCCGGCATGTTAATGATGAAAAAAGCCAGACGTTGTGCCGTTTTCACACCAATGCCGGGAAGCCCTGCCAAAGACTCTATCAGCTTGTTAATATGACTTGAATAATAGTCCATTTAGAACCCGAATCCTCCGAGCCCGCCTAAACCGCCAAAGTTACCCATAGCGCTTTCGGAAGCCTTTGTAATCTCATCGTTTGCAGCCTGAACCTGCTTAATTGCCTCGTTTGTAGCTGCTGTAATCAAATCCTCAAGTGTTTCTACATCCTCAGGATCTACTGCCTCAGGAGCAATCTTTACGGAAAGAACCTTAAACTCACCATTAAGTGTAACAGAAACTGCTCCGCCGCCTGCTGCTGCAGTAAACTCCTTTGTTGCAAGCTCTGCCTGCTTTGCCTCAACCTCTGCCTGCTGCTGTTCAAGCTGGCGCTGCATCTTCTGTGCCTGCTTCATAAGGTTGTTCATGTTTCCGGGCATTCCTCCGCCCATGTATCCGCCTTTTTTACCCATTTTATCCTCCAAAACCGCTGTGTTAGGTATTTATACTATTTCTACGGGAATACCGCTGAAAAGTTTCTGTAAATCAGGAAAGCCCTTTGCTTCCTTGTTTGACTCAACCTGCTTCAGTTCAACTTCAGCAAGCTTGCCTGTTTCTTTTGCAATTGCATCTTTTATCTTCTTAATTCCGTCAGGATCCTTGGCAACATACTCATAAGAAAAGCTGTCTGTAAACACAAGAAGAAGGCTGTTCTCTTTCGTAACGCTTACCTTGGCGCCCATAAGACCTTCCTTTATCATGCCTCTAAACGAAGACATAATCTTCGGCCATTTTCTTGCTATTTCCTGCAGGTCTTCAGGTACTGCCTGTGTAAGTACCGGTTCAGGCTCGGCTTCTTCCTTTGCAGCACTGTTACTGTTCGACGCATTACCGCTGCCGGATGCGCTCACACGGATTTCTCCGCTCTTAAGCTTTTCTTCAAGCCTTTCAACACGTTCATTTACCGCATCCGCAGTGCTCTCCGTTTCGGGCTTGCAAAGCTTAATTAATGTTACTTCAACGAGAACACGCTTTTGTGCTGAAAAGCGAATATCATTCGTAAGTTCGGACATAATGCGAATGTATCTGCTGATTGTTTCCGCAGAATTCGCTTCGACCTCCTTCATGAACAAAGGAAGGTAATCCGAAGGAATATCCTGGACATCATCTGCCGACCCCTGTGCCTTTGCAACAAGAAGATTACGAAGATACCATGTAAAATCCACTGTAAACTGCGTCAGCTCACGGCCATGCATAACAGCATCGTCAAGAATCGACAAAACGCCTGAAACGTTGCCTTCACGTATGCAAGTCATTAACCCGCCAAACACAGATGTATCAACCGTTCCAAGCACTTCAAGAACTTTATCGTACGTAAGCTCCTGCCCAAGATAAAATGAAATACACTGGTCCAGAAGACTTATACCGTCACGGAAAGAACCGTCCGCCTTTACAGCTATGTAACGAAGTGCCTTGTCCTCAGCCTGAACACCCTCTGCATCGCAAAGAGTACGAAGCCTTGCAGCAACTCCTTCAGCTGTTGCACGTCTGAAATCATAACGCTGACAACGTGAAAGAATCGTAATCGGAATCTTATGAATCTCTGTTGTTGCAAGAATGAAGATTACATATGAGGGCGGCTCTTCCAAAGTCTTAAGAAGAGCATTAAATGCACCGGCCGAAAGCATATGAACCTCATCGATGATATAAACCTTGTATTTGCCCTCGGTAGGTGAATACTGCACTTCATCGATAATTTCACGGATATTGTCAACACCGTTGTTTGAAGCGGCATCTATTTCGATTACATTCATGGATGTGCCCGCAAGAATTGCCTTGCACATTGCACATTCACCGCACGGATTGCCATCCACGGGATGCTCACAGTTCACAGCGCGCGCAAAAATCTTTGCGGCAGTTGTTTTACCGACACCACGCGTTCCGCAGAAAAGGAATGCGTGTCCGATACGGTCAGCCGCAATCTGGTTACGCAACGTTGTTACAATATGATCCTGCCCTTTTACGTCATCAAAAACCTGAGGGCGGAATTTTCTGTACAGAGCCTGGTATCCCATTTTATTTCTCCGCGCATTTTTCTATGAGCCCGATTATTGTATCAATTGCATTACTCTGTTTGCCCGCTTTCATAGCCTCAATATACGTTTCACTATTGTCACGGACAAAGTGTATAGCCTTTAAAAGTTCTTCGTTTGTAAGGTTTTCCTCGCGAAGAACATATGAATAACCCTGTTTTTCAAAAGAATCAGCATTAAGAATCTGATCGCCTCGGCTTACTTCCGCAGGAAGCGGAACAAGAATGTGCGGTTTCAAAAGAGCAAGAAGTTCGCAAATGGAATTGGCGCCGGCACGTGAAATCACTATGTCCGCAGCTGCAAAAACATCCGGAAGCTCATCACTGATATATTCGTACTGGCGATAGCCATCAACTTTTTCGTGGTCCTTACTTGTTTTACTCTTGCCGCAGAGATGAATTACATCATATTCACGTACAAGTGTAGGAAGAAGGTCTCTGACAGCTTCATTAACGCTGGCTGCACCGGTACTTCCGCCGATAACAAGTACAACAGGCTTTTCGCCTGTAAATCCTACAAACTTAAGTCCTGCTTCACGATTTCCCGAGAAAAGCTTCTGTCTGATGGGAGAGCCGGAAAGAACAGCTTTTCCTTCCGGAAGATACTTAATTGTTTCCGGAAAGTTTGCACAAACATACTCAGCCTTAGGAATGCAAAGCTTATTTGCAAGTCCGGGAGTAATGTCGGACTCATGGATTACACAGGGAACGTGACGCTTATGTGCCGCAAAGACAACAGGCACTGCCACAAAACCGCCTTTTGAAAACACTACGTCGGGCTTAACTTTCTTAACAATCTTTTTTGCTTCAAAGTATCCCTTCAGAACCTTAAAAGGATCGGAAAAATTCTTTAAATCAAAATATCTTCTGAGCTTGCCTGAGGAAATTCCATAATACTTAATGCCCTCAGCCTCAACAAGTCCTTTTTCGATGCCATCATAGGAGCCTATGTATGTAACTTCATAGCCCTTTTCCTGAAGCACCGGCAAAAGTGCCAGATTTGGCGTAACATGACCGGCAGTACCGCCTCCGGTCAATATAATTTTTTTCATTTCATAAACCTCTGTTTCACCAAAAAAATGTACGTAATATTATACACCCTTTTGGTGAATGTGTCCATTATAGGTTAAGCCGCGGCCTCATACTTGCGTTTTGTCTTTTTATAGATAAAGATGTAGCACGTCAAATGAACAATAGTCGCCATAGCCCATGAAACCGGGTATGAAATGTACAATGTCGTAAGTGTGCGATTTGCGGCAAACACCGTGAAAATCCAAAGGATACGGAATCCGCATACAAATGTAAGTGTCATAATCATCGGCATTATGGAATGACCGAGACCGCGAAGACATCCGACAAGAACGTCCATTGTCCCACACGTAAAATACGTAAACATAATTACGGACATTCTCGTTATTCCATAATTTATGATTGTTTCAACGAGTTCTTCCTCATCACGTGTATACAGTGAAAGAAGCGGATAGCGCAGAAACCACGCTGTAAGTCCGAGGAAGAGCCCGAAGAATGTCGCAAAAAGCAGGCCATACGCAGCAACCTTCTTAATTCTGTCGAACTTACGTACACCATAGTTCTGACTTGTAAATGAAAGTGCCGTGTGATGGAATGAATTCATTCCGACATAAACAAAACCTTCAATGTTTGAAGCTGCTGCATTTCCTGACATCGCAGCGGAACCAAAGGAATTGATACTTGACTGAATAAGCACATTTGAAATAGAGAACAGTGAACCCTGAAGGCCTGCAGGCAAGCCGATTCTCGTCATCTGTAAAAGCTTTTTGCCGTCTATACGAAGTTTTTTCAAATCGACCTTCAGCATGCCGTCATATGTAAGCAATGTCCACATAACAAGCGCTGCGGAAATGGTTTGTGAAGCAACCGTAGCAATTGCAACACCTGCCACACCGATTTTGACAACGATTACGAAAAACAAATTTAAGAACACATTGATGACACCCGCAATTGCAAGAAAGTAAAGCGGACGTTTCGTATCTCCGACAGCCCTGAGTATTGCCGATGTAAAATTGTAAAGCATTATTACCGGCATTCCGAGGAAATAAATTCGCATATACGTAACGGCTCCGTCAATTACATCATACGGAGTCTTCATAAGTTCAAGCAAAGGACGTGAAATAAACCATCCTAACACCGCAAGAAAAACGCCGAACAAAATGCTTATGAGTACTGCCGTATGAACAGTATCGCTTACATCTCTCTCATTGTTTTGTGCATAGTATCTGGCTACCAGAACATTTACGCCAACGGAAAGTCCGACAAAAAGGTTGATAATCAGATTCGTTAACGCACTTGTGGAGCTTATGGATGCAAGCGCTGTTCCGCCGGCATAACGCCCCGCAACAATCATATCTGCCGCATTAAAAAGCAGCTGAAGAAGGCTGGAGGCCATAAGAGGAAGCGTAAACAGAAGCATCTTCCTGAACAAAGAGCCCGAGCACATATCCATCTCAAATTTGTTTTTCTTAACTTCCGACATAATTACTCCCGTAAGGTCTGACGGTATTTAGAACATGTCGTCCTCAGGCACTTCTTCCTGCCATGCAAGAGCGGCACGAACAGCCTTGTTCCAGCCATGAAGAAGCTGACGTCTTTTGGCGTCCTGCATGGATGGTATAAATGTCTTTGAAAGCTGCCAGTTGGCCTTGATTTCCTCTCTGTCCTTCCAGAAGCCTACTGCAAGGCCTGCAAGATAAGCTGCTCCGAGAGCCGTTGTCTCGATGCATGCAGGACGCATAACATTGGATGTGAGAATATCTGCCTGGAACTGCATAAGGAAATCGTTGGCACTTGCGCCACCGTCAACCTTTAATGAATTTAATTTGTGACCCGTATCCTTTTCCATTGCGCGAAGTACGGAGTACACCTGATAATCTATTGATTCGAGCGTTGCACGGATAAAATGCTCCTTCGTGCAGCCTCTTGTAACACCCACTATGGTGCCGCGCGCATACTGATTCCAATAGGGCGCACCAAGTCCCGTAAATGCGGGTACGATATAAACACCGTCCGTATCCGGAACCTCTTTTGCATATTCCTCGGACTGTGAAGCGGATTTGAGCATTCTGAGGCCGTCTCGAAGCCATTGAATGGAAGCTCCGCCAACAAAAACACTGCCCTCAAGCGCATACTCAATGTCCTTGGATGTGCTTGCAGCTATTGTTGTAACAAGACCATGCTCCGACTTAACAGCTTCATGTCCTGTGTTCATAAGAAGGAAACAGCCTGTGCCGTATGTATTCTTAACATCACCGGGTTCAAAACAACACTGACCGAAAAGAGCTGCCTGCTGGTCACCTGCTGCACCACCGATAATAATTTCACCGCCCAGAAGACCCGGATCGGTTTTTCCGAACACTGCACTCGAAGGAAAGACTTCCGGCATCATACTCCTCGGAATATCAAGCCTTCTAAGAAGTTTTTCATCCCAATCGAGTGTATGAATATTAAAAAGCATGGTTCTGGAAGCATTTGTATAATCCGTGGCATGAATTTTACCTTTGGAAAGGTTCCACATAAGCCATGTATCAACGGTTCCGAACAAAAGTTCGTCTCTTTCGGCACGCTCTCTTGCACCCGGCACATGGTTCAAAATCCATGCGATTTTAGTACCGGAGAAATATGCATCCGGAACAAGACCTGTATTATTGCGGATTTCATTTGTAAAGCCTTCGCGAACAAGCTCCTCAATCATAGGCGCAGTTCTGCGGCACTGCCATACGATTGCATTGTAAACAGGAAGTCCTGTGTTTTTATCCCAGACAATTGTTGTCTCTCGCTGATTTGTTATACCAAGACCCGCAATATCCTCTGCATCGGCTCCGACCTTTGCCATAGCCTCAGTTGCAACAGAAAGCTGCGATGACCATATTTCCATAGGGTCATGCTCAACCCAACCCGGCTGAGGATATATCTGCTCGAATTCCTTCTGAGCCATACTGCAGATATTTCCGCTTTTATCAAATAAAATACATCTTGAGCTCGTGGTTCCCTGGTCCAGAGCCATTATATACTTCTTCTCCATAAATCCCCCTTATGCCTTTGCGACGTCCTTTGTTGCCACAAGATCGACACCTGTCCCGCAGATGTCCTTCACAACAACATCTCCGATGGAAACCGGCGCATTTACACGCGTCTTCTTAATGACTTCCATAATGTCAAATATCTTTCCCTTCGGTATGTCGCTCTTTGTCTTAACAGGCACCTTTACAGCCTTTCCACCATCTACATAAACGCTGGAGGTAACCGTTCTCCTCGGGTCTGTAACCTCCTTACGTCCATAGTCCTCACCACGAGGGCAGGTGTTTCCCGTAACAGTAACCTTATCTCCGTCAATTGTGACTGTCAGAAGGCAGCCCATCGGACAGTTTATGCATGTTAATTCACGTACTTCCATAGCTTCCTCCTATTATACGAATGAAATCGTAATTTCCGAACAATTCGGATGTGCCTGAAGTTCTTCTTTCTTAATGCGAAGTTCTTCCATTTCACCCGGTGCAACCGTACGCTTTTTTACAGTTCTTACGACTTCTCCGCCAAAAGCAATTCCAAGCGTAACGTCCTTGTAAATATTATCAACCCTGAAGCGGACAAGAACATCCTTATCAACGGTTTCGGGTCTGATCTTTCTGGGCACGGTATATCTCACACCTTTACCGGTTTTAACTTCGATAACTCTCAGATTCGGTGTATCTTTATCGGCTGCGTTTTCTGATTTGGTCATATAATCTCCAACAGCGCCGGTTGTAACAAAAGAATCGCCGTCAGCACCTGTACCGGATGATTTTTCCCTGATAACATACTGGGCCGCATTTCTGCCTGCATTTGATGCTTCTTCCGAAACATAATCAACGAGGTCATGTACGTGAAGCACGTTTCCGCACGCAAATACACCCGGAATGCTTGTTGCAAGGGTATTGTCAACAACTGCTCCTCCCGTGATGGGGCTCATCTCTATGCCTGCACCTGTTGTAAGTTCGTTTTCAGGAATGAGTCCACATGAAAGAAGAAGAGTATCGCACTCATAGAATTCTTCCGTTCCCGGGATAGGTCTGCTCTTCTCATCAACCTCAGCAATTGTAACGCCTTCAACACGCTCTTTTCCCTTAATATCAACAACGGTATGTGACAGCTTCAAAGGAATATTATAGTCATTCAGGCACTGTTCAATGTTTCTCTTAAGACCGCCGGAATAAGGCATAAGCTCAGCAACAACCTTAACCTTAGCTCCTTCCAAGGTCATGCGGCGGGCCATAATCAGTCCAATATCGCCAGAGCCAAGGATTACAACCTCCTTACCTGGCATGTAGCCTTCCATGTTTACCAGGCGCTGGGCTGTTCCTGCAGAGTAAATTCCTGCTGGACGGTATCCTGGAATATTAAGGGCACCACGGCTTCTCTCGCGGCATCCCATTGCAAGGATAACTGCCTTAGCCTGTACTTCAAACATTCCATCTTCACGATTCATTCCGGTAACAACCATCTGGGTAGAATTGTCCATTACCATGGTATTTAACTTATACT
>JAZQQJ010000081.1:0-251972 GCA_045629005.1 Lachnospiraceae bacterium | reverse complement strand
AAAAATTTAAAGGCAAAATGTCTGCTTGCCTCATGTTCAGCGAAGGATTTTCGAGAAAAGTATATGCAGGCTCGGACATTCTGCTTATGCCGTCTCAATTCGAACCGTGCGGTCTTTCTCAGATGATAGCCATGCATTACGGTACTCTTCCGATAGTAAGAGAGACAGGCGGACTTAAGGATACCGTTGAGCCTTTTAATGAATTCGAGAATAAAGGTACAGGCTTCTCTTTCTGTAACTACAACGCTCATGAGATGCTTAATATTATCAGATATGCCGAAAACACGTATTATAATAAAAAGCGTGCGTGGAACAAAATTGTCGAAAGAGCGATGACTACAGACTTCTCGTGGACAAAATCCGCAGAAAAGTATGCGTCCCTCTATGAAATGCTTATTAAGTAAAGTGCAAAATGATTTATGCTGATGTAATCGTCGATATTTCACACGAATCCATCGACAGGACATTTCAATACAGTATTCCGGAAGACCTGCAAGAGCTCGTAAAAATCGGTACGAAGGTTGATATCCCTTTTGGTAACCGAAAAGAAATGACAGGCTATGTTGTAGGTCTTTCTTGTGTGCCTGCATTCGATCCGCAAAAAATAAAGGATATTTACGGTATTTCAAAGAAATCCGTTGAGATTGACGGACGTATGCTGAGGCTTGCCGCCTGGATTAAGGAAAACTTCGGCGGAACAATGAACGAAGCATTGAAAACCGTAATCCCGGTGAAAAAGTCCGTTAAGCCTGTTGTAAAAAAGGACATAGAGCTTACAGCTACCCGTGAGGAAGCGGAGAAGGCTTTGCAAATTGCGGAAACAAAGCATTACGTTGCCAAGGCCAGACTCTTAAGAGAATTAATTAATAACGGTATTTTGTCAATGGAGCTTGTTAATACCAAGCTTAACATTTCCGTACAGACCATCGGCTCTCTTGAAAAGGCCGGACTTGTTGCGGTACGTGAAACGGTACTGGACAGAAACCGCGATTTGAGCGGCAATCTTACAAGCAGGAAATGCAAACTGAATGACGAGCAACAGTTTGCCGCAGATACAATAATCACTGACTATAACGAAAAGAAATACGGAACGTATCTTATTTACGGTGTTACGGGTTCCGGAAAAACAGAAGTGTATCTTGAAATAATCGAGGCGGTCATAAAGAGCGGAAGGCAGGTTATTGTTCTTATTCCGGAAATAGCTCTTACTTATCAGACCGTTTTGAGGTTTACGAAAAGATTTGGAAACAGAGTGGCATTTTTTAATTCCAGGCTGTCCGACGGGGAAAGATACGATCAGTATCTGAAAGCCAGAAAAGGCGAGATTGACATTATGATAGGCCCTCGTTCCGCGCTGTTCACCCCTTTTGAAAGGCTTGGACTTATTGTAATTGACGAAGAGCATGAAGGGGCATATAAGAGCGAAGGTGTTCCGAAATATCATGCCAGAGAAGTAGCAGAACAACTTGCAAAGATGACCGGTGCTTCACTTGTACTCGGCTCCGCCACACCGTCTCTTGAGGCATTTAAAAAGACGGAGAACGGTGAATATAAGCTTTTAAAGCTTACTAAGAGGGCAAAGACGGATGCTGCCCTTGCAGACGTTAAAATTGTTGACCTTCGTGAAGAACTTAAGAAAAAGAATAAATCGATATTTTCTCTCGATCTTGTAAGGGCTATGGAGCAAAGGCTTCAAAACCACGAACAGATTATTCTTTTCCTTAACAGGCGCGGATATTCCGGCTTTGTCAGCTGCAGAAGCTGTGGAGAGGCCATACAGTGTCCCAACTGCTCGGTTTCGCTGACACAGCATTACGATGGTATGCTCAGATGCCACTACTGCGGTTATGAAACACCGAATGTTAATGTGTGTCCATCATGCGGTTCACCATATATTGCCGCTTTCGGTACAGGCACCCAGAAGATTGAAGAGTCGGTAAAGAAACTGTTTCCGGGCGCCAGAGTCCTTAGAATGGATGCAGACACAACCAAAGAAAAGGAAAGCTACGAGAAGATTCTTTCTTCCTTTGCAAACGAAGAAGCCGATATTCTGATCGGAACGCAGATGATTGTTAAGGGGCATGATTTCCCGAAGGTTACTTTGGTAGGCATTCTTGCTGCGGATTTATCATTGCATGCGAGTGATTACCGGTCCTCGGAGAGAACGTTCCAGCTTCTGGCACAGGCTGCGGGAAGAGCGGGAAGGGATTCGCTTAAGGGAGATGTCATTATACAAACGTACAATCCCGAACATTACGCCATTTCATATGCCGCAAAGCAGGACTATGACAGCTTTTATGAGAGTGAACTTGCATTCAGAAAGCTTATGCTTTATCCTCCCGAGGGACACATCCTGGCAGTGCTTTTTACGGGTGCGGATGAAGCAAAGTGTATGAATACATGCCAAACACTTACAAAACTTTTAGTTGACAAATTTGCGGAATGCCTTGATAATAAATCACTTGTGAAAGTAGGACCTGCAAAAGCCTATATTTCAAAAACCAATAATATTTTCAGAAATGTGGTATACTTTAAATCAGAAGATTATGAGCTTCTGACGAAGGTGTGCGAATCGCTTGAAGGCATGACAGCCAAGGCGAAGGAAAACGATGTGAAGTTCCAGACGGATTTCGATCCGATGAACACATATTAAAAAACAGGAGAACACAAATGGCAATCAGAAACATCAGAAAAATGGGCGACCCTTGTCTTACAAAAGAATGTAAGCACGTTAACCAGATGAGTGAGCGTATTGAAATTTTAATTGAGGACATGCTTGATACTATGTATGATGCAAACGGAGTCGGACTTGCGGCTCCTCAGGTCGGCATACTTAAGAGCATCTGTGTTGTGGATATTTCTGAAGACTGTTCACAGCCGTATATTCTCATCAATCCTGTCATCATCTACGAAGAAGGAAGTCAGACAGGTGAGGAAGGATGCTTAAGCCTTCCCGGAAGACAGGGTACTGTTACAAGACCTCAAAAGGTTATAGTATCTGCTCTTAATGAAAAGATGGAGCCTGTTGAATATGAAGCCGAGGACCTTCTTGCAAGAGCATTCTGCCATGAAATAGACCATCTTCATGGCCATATGTATGTTGAAAAGGTCGAAGGAGAGCTTAAGAGCACATCAGCTGTCAGTGAAATTGAGGAAGAGGAAGAATGAAAATAGTATTTATGGGGACTCCTGAGATTGCTGCTGTAGTACTTAGAAGTCTCATAAAGTCAGAAAAACATGAAATACTTGCGTGTGTAACGCAGACAGACAAGCCGAAGGGACGCGGTCATGAAATGGCTTTTTCCGAGGTAAAGCAAACTGCCATTGAATACGGTATTCCGGTACTTCAGCCCGAAAAGGCTTCAGACCCTGCTTTTCTTGATGAAATCCGTGCGCTTAACCCTGATGTAATGTGTGTTGTTGCATACGGTAAAATCCTTAAAGAAGCACTTTTGAGCATTCCGCGCTTCGGCTGCATTAATGTACACGCATCACTGCTCCCCAAATACCGCGGAGCAGCGCCTATACAGTGGGCTGTAATAAACGGTGAGAAAATATCTGGCGTAACAATTATGCATATGGACGCAGGCATAGACACCGGTGACATCATTCTTCAGCAGGAAGTTGGGATGACCGATGATGAAACAGCCGAGTCCCTGCATGACAAGCTTGCCGAGGCAGGCGGACCGCTTTTGCTCTCTGCACTTGATATGATTGCTACAGGAAGAGCACCCCGCGTTAAGCAAAACGAAGAAGAAATGACTTATTACGGAATGATTGATAAGTCTTTCGGACGTATTGATTTTACCAATTCCGCAGAACAGATCGAAAGACTTTCAAGAGGACTCTATCCCTGGCCGACAGCATTTACAATGCTCGACGGTAAAAACCTTAAAATATATAAGGCGGAAGTCGTTAAGGACTACAATATACCCAAGTCCGTTATCGGCGTTCCGGAGGGAACAATACTTGAGGTCACAAAGGATGCAATTTATGTTCTTTGCGGTTCAGATGTTTTGAAAATAGTTAATCTTCAGCTTGAAGGAAAGAAGCGTATGGATGCTGCGGATTTTCTTCGCGGGTATGAAGTAAAAGCGGGAACCGTACTTGGTAAGTGATTTAAGCATGGACGCACGTGAACTTTCATTTAAAACAATATATTCAATACTTGAGGAGGGGAAACCCTCCCATGTTGTTTTACAGGAAAATCTTGATGCCTCGGCACTTGATAAGCGTGACAGGGCATTTGTTACAAGACTTACGGAAGGCGTTATTGAACAGCTTATTCTGCTGGATTTTTGTATAAACGAAGTTTCAAAGGTCAAGGTGAAAAAACAGAAGCCTATTATGCGTAATGCCTTGAGGCTCGGCACATATCAGCTTCTTTTCATGGATTCCGTTCCGGACAGTGCAGCTGTAAATGAGACGGTTAATCTTGTCAGAAAGAAGGGGCTTTCCGGGCTTTCCGGCTTTGCAAACGGTGTTTTACGTAACATTGCAAGAGAAAAAGACAAAATTCTCGGTAAAGCAGAGAAAAACATTTCAATACGCTATTCATGTCCGGAATGGATTTGCAGTTACTTCGAAACGACATACGGACTTGAAACCGCAGAACAGATTCTGCGTGGTTTACAGCGTAATCCCGATATGACAGTACGTGTAAACCTTTCAAAAACCACTCCTCAGAAGCTTCAGGAAAGTCTTTCGGGTAAAGGAATAAACGTAACTGCAGGTGTTCATCATTCTTATGCGCTTTTGCTTTCGGACGTAGATAATCTTTCCGAACTCAGTGAGTTTAAAGATGGATTGTTCCAGGTTCAGGATGAAAGCTCGATGTTCGTCTGCGAAAAAGCCGGAATTAAGGCGGGGGATGTCGTTATTGATGTATGTGCCGCTCCGGGCGGAAAAACACTTCATGCCGCAGACATTATTAACTCGCTCGGCGGGAAAGGGAAAGTTATTTCAAGGGATATTAGCGAGGCAAAGCTGAGGCTTATCCGTGAAAATATCGACCGTTCAGGATTTACATGCATAATTCCCGAGGTTCATGATGCATTGGATGCAGACGAAGAACTCTTTGGAAAAGCGGATGTTGTTTTATGCGATGCACCTTGCTCCGGACTTGGAATTATAGCCAAAAAGCCCGATATTAAATACAACATGACACCGGAAAAGCAGGAAGAGCTTGCAAAGCTTCAGAGGCAGATTCTTTCCGTGGTATGCAGATATGTTAAACCGGGTGGAACTCTTATGTACTCCACCTGCACGATAAATACAAAAGAGAATGAAGACAACGTCAAATGGTTCTGCGGGAACTTTAATTTCAGCCTTGTTGAGCAGAAACAGTTTCTTCCGGGAATTGACGGATGCGACGGGTTCTTCATTTCAAAGCTTGTGAGAAGCGTTTAAAGAAGGCAGATATGACAGACATTAAGTCATTGAATTTAACAGAATTAAAACAGGCCGTAACCGAGTTGGGAGAACCGGGTTTCAGAGCAGATCAGATCTTTCAGTGGCTTCATCAAAAGAGAGTCCGCTCCTTTGATGATATTACAAATCTTTCGGTTGCGTTAAGAGAAAAGCTGAAAGCAAATTTTGACCTTATAATTCTGAACGAAGTTACGCGACTGACATCTGTTGACGGAACGGTTAAATTTCTTTTCGGGCTTCCGGACGGGCAGATTATTGAGAGCGTACTTATGGAATATAAGCACGGTATGTCAATGTGCGTTTCCTCTCAGGTCGGCTGCAGAATGGGATGTCGTTTCTGTGCATCCACGATTGACGGACTTGTCAGGAACTTAAGTGCATCCGAAATACTCGAGCAGATTTATGAAGCTGAGCGGATTATGAATGTTACCGTTTCAAACGTTGTCATTATGGGAAGCGGAGAGCCTCTTGACAACTATGATAACGTTATTCGTTTTATACGACTTCTTTCCGACGAAAAAGGAAAAAATATTAGTACGAGAAACATTACACTTTCTACGTGCGGAATTGTTCCCGGCATATACAAGCTTGCCGAAGAGGACCTTCCCATAACGCTTGCCCTTTCACTTCATTCGCCTACGGACGAGCAGAGACGTGAGATTATGCCAATTGCAAAAGCATATTCTCTTGCCGAAGTTATTAAGGCCTGCAAGGATTATTTCGATAAAACAAAGAGAAGGGTTACTTTTGAATACAGTCTTATCAAAGGTGTTAACGACACCGACAGGGACGCTTCGAATCTTCATTCACTGATTAAGGGGATGAACTGTCATGTTAATCTTATTCCTGTCAATCCGATTAAAGAGAGAGATTTCAGGAAATCAGCGGATGACAGCATTTTAAGATTTAAAAATCTGCTTGAAAAAAACAGAATAAATGTTACTATTAGAAGGAGTATGGGCTCGGATATCGATGCTGCCTGCGGACAGCTTCGAAGAAGTTATCTCGAGAAAAACAGCGCTGAATAGATTTTTTACGTATTGGGAGGCTTGGCTTGAAATCTGCGGCCGTTACTGACGTTGGGAAAGTCAGGGAAATAAATCAGGATACCGTTTTTGCTTCTGAAAAGGCAACAGGGATATTACCCTGTCTTTTTCTCGTTGCGGACGGTATGGGCGGACACAACGCCGGAGACTTTGCATCGAAGTTCTGCGTTGAAGAGCTTGTCGAGCAGATTAAGGCAAAAAAAGGAAGAACGTGGCTTGGATGCCTTGAAAGCGCAGTTCAGACCGTTAATGATCTTCTGATTAAAAAATCCGCTGAAGATGAAAAGCTTTCCGGAATGGGAACTACGCTTGTCGGTGCAACTACAGACGGCAAGACGTGTCTTGTTATGAATATCGGAGACAGCCGTATGTATCTTTCCAGAGGCGAATCACTTATTCAGATTTCACAGGATCATTCCCTTGTTGAGAGCATGGTTAGAAACGGTGAAATAGAGCGAAGAGATGCAATGCATCATCCTCAGAAAAATGTTATTACGAGAGCGTTGGGAGTTGCGGATAAAGCCGTTCCGGACTTCTTTGAAATAGATGTTCTGCCCGGAGATAAGCTTCTGCTTTGTTCGGACGGACTTACAAATATGGTCGATGATGAAACCGTCAATTCTGTGCTAACGGAGCGCGGAAGCCTTAAAAATAAGGCAGAAAAGCTTATTACAATGGCAAATGACAGAGGCGGTACCGATAATATATCGATAGTACTTGTGGAAATATAATTTTTACCGGAGGAAGAAATGGTAAATCCTGGAATGCTGATAAACGGAAGATATGAGATTATTGAGCTGATTGGTTCGGGCGGAATGGCTGACGTCTATAAGGCAAGCGATACGAGACTTAACCGTATGGTTGCAGTAAAGATTCTCAAGCAGGAATTCTCAAACGATAAGAGCTTCATCACACGTTTTAAGAATGAAGCACAATCCGCTGCAGGCCTTTCACATCCAAATATTGTCAGTGTATATGACGTTGGTGACGACGAAGGTTATCATTATATCGTAATGGAACTTGTTGAAGGTATCACCCTCAAGAGGTTCATTGAGAAAAAGGGACGTCTTGAAGTTCGTGAGTCTGTCGGTATTGCAATCCAGATTGCACAAGGTATGGAAGCAGCTCATGACAACCACATCATCCATCGTGACATTAAACCGCAGAATATTATCATTTCCCGCGACGGCAAGGTAAAAGTTGCCGATTTTGGTATTGCCAAGGTGGTTTCAAACGATACGTTCAACCAGAACGCTGTCGGCTCCGTTCATTACCTCTCTCCCGAGCAGGCAAGGGGCGGCTATTCCGATGAGCGAAGCGATATTTATTCTCTTGGTGTTACTCTTTATGAAATGCTCACAGGACAGCTTCCTTTCGCAGGTGAATCCAACGTAACCGTTGCACTTGCACACATTCAGAATCAGGCAAAGCCCACAAAAGAACTTGTCCCTTCGATTCCTTATGCATTGGACAGAGTGGTCCAGAAATGTATGCAGAAGCATCCTGAGAACCGCTATTTTACGGCTTCCGATCTTATTATTGATTTGAAGCACTCCATTACAAATCCTGACGGTGATTTCGTTGAGATTAAGGATGGCAGTGATATTGTTTCCGAGCCTACAAAAACATTTACCGATAAAGAAGTTTCACAGATTAAAAACCAGGTTAAGGCCTCTCAGCCCGCAAAAACTAAGCCCGCAAAAACTCAGAATGCTGCAGACAGCAAGGTGCTTCGTGAGGAACTTGAGGAGCTTGATACAATCGATTCCAAGTGGGAAAAAGCAATAATGATTCTCAGCATCCTGTTTGTTATCGGTGTTTGTGGAGGACTTATTTACGCAATTGTTCATTTCCTTGGAATAGGTGACATCAATGACATTGCATCAACACCTACGCCTAATCCTGCTGTTAGTGTTACGGATACACCCACACCGGAGCCTACAAAGACGCTTACGTTCAAAATGCCCAATCTTTACGGCTATACATTTGATGATGCAGTCCGTATGATGGCAAGCTACTCAAAGGGAGTAACAGTTCTTGAAGACACAAGCGAGTATTCCAATGACCTTGATGAAGGCCTTGTTCTTAAACAGTATCCTATCGAGGGCGTTGACGTTCTTATGAACGGTACGGTACGACTTACTCTTTCGGCAGGTGGCGAGCCTATTGCAATTCCTCGTGTAATCGGTCTTACAAAGGATGCTGCAACAAGTACGCTTACGACGGCCGGTTTCCTTGTAAACCCTGTTTATGAAGTAAGTGAAACAATCGAGAGCGGAGTTGCAATAAGAACTGAGCCCGCAACAGGTGAAATGCTTAAAACAGGTGAAAAAGTTGTTCTTTATATAAGTTCAGGCACAGCCGTTTCCTACACGGAGGTTCCTTCACTTGTCGGGAAGACAGTTGAAGCAGCAATCAGGGAAATAGAAGAATGGGGCCTTGTTGTAGGAACTCAGGCACAGGATTACTCAGATATTTTTACGGAAGGATATGTTATTTACCAGTCTCTTGAACCTAAAAAGACTGTTTTCAAGGGTGATGTTATCGATATTACAATAAGCATGGGACCTTATCCTGCAGGATACGTACCCACACCTACTCCGGAGCCCGTTGCTACGCCCGGCGGAAGCGGTGACTTCTCATATAACTGGGACGGTTCAAAGACAGACACTGCCCAGGAAGCCGGAAGACAATTCTTTGTTGTAGAGTATAATACCTCCGGCATGTTCAATCCCATCCCTGAGAACGGTGCTAACTGGATGAGCTTTGTTATCATACAGGATGGCAGGGAATACAACGTTATGACAGACTATACTCAGTCGGTTGGTGACGGAATCAGCGATTTGATAAGCCACAGTGCATTTTCCGGCGGTCTTTCCTACAGACTTTACACCGACTACGGTGAGTACAGTCAGCTTCATGAGGGCGTTGCTACTATCACGGCATTTCTTGAAGGCACTCCTCTTGAGGAGCAGGTAATCTATCTTAATCTGGAGACTGCCAGGTGATTAAGGGCAGGATTACAAAAGGAGTCGGCGGTCTTTACTTTGTCGATACCGGTGATGGGGTGATTTCATGTAAGCCAAAGGGCATTTTCAGAAAGGACGGTAAGAAGCCTCTTGTAGGTGACTACGTTGAGGTTTCGGAGCTTCCCGACGGTACCGGTCAGATTGTTGATATTGTCGACAGAATAAATAGTTTAATAAGGCCTGAGGTGGCTAATGCATCTCAGGCTATGCTTGTTTTTGCAGTTACGTCCCCAAAGCCGAGCTTGAACCTTGCGGACAGATTCTTAATAAACATGGAAAAGTCCGGTGTTTCCACGATTCTTGTTTTTAATAAGGCTGACATTGCCACACCTGAAGAAATAGAAGCTATAAAAAAGAGCTATGTCGGGACGGGGTATAGTGTATATTTTATCTCCGCCAAAAACGAAGAAGGAACGGATGAGCTTAAAGCACTACTTCATGGAAAGACAACTGTTCTTGCCGGTCCTTCCGGCGTAGGTAAGTCTACTCTTGTCAATATTTTGCAGAGTCAGGCAGAGATGCAGACGGGCACGATTTCAGAGCGTATAATGCGAGGCAAACATACAACAAGGCACAGCGAAGTGCTTCGCGTTGACGAAGAATCATTTATAATTGACACTCCCGGATTCACATCATTTGATATTTTCGATACAGAGCCGTCAGACCTTTTCAGGCTTTACCCGGAAATGAAGGACTGCGACGGGATGTGCCGTTTTACGGGATGTGCTCACATTAATGAGCCGGACTGTGAGGTTAAGAACCGCGTTAAAGGCGGTCTTATATCCAAAACACGTTATGAAAATTATAAGCTCCTTTATACAGAGTTAAAAAACAGAAAGAAGTATTGAGGCGGAAATGAATATACTTTCTCCATCCATTTTGGCCGCGGATTTCAATATCCTCGGAAAACAATTGAAAGAAATAAGGGAAGCAGGGTGCGAATGGGTGCATATCGATGTTATGGACGGTATGTTTGTACCGAGCATTTCTTTCGGGATACCCGTTATAGCAAGCATCCGTAAGGAGTCGGATCTTTTCTTTGATACGCATCTTATGATTCGCGAGCCTGCAAGATATATTGATGAGTTTAAGGCTGCGGGAGCAGACGGTCTTACGGTTCATGTGGAAGCATGTACCCATGTTGCTGCTACGCTTAATGCAATAAGAGAAGCAGGTATGAAGCCGGGACTTTCGCTTTGTCCCGAAACTCCTTTTGAAGATATTAAAAAGTATATTCCTCTTTGCGACTTGATTCTTGTTATGAGTGTGCGACCGGGGTTCGGAGGGCAGAAGATAATGCCTGAAACGCTTGAAAAAGCGAAGCTTATCAGAAAAGAAATTGATAAGGTCAATCCCTCCTGCCGCCTTGAAATGGATGGCGGAATACGCGCAGACAATATCGACGAAGTACTTAAGTCAGGTGTGGATACTGTCGTTGCCGGAACTGCGGTTTTCCATGGAAACATTAAGGAAAACGTCGCCGGATTAATCAAATCATGGAAATAAATTAATGAGCCGCAAGAGTCTTAAGAATTCTTGCGGTTTTTTCATACCCGGAAAACTAAAATGGCGGAGGTTTTTACTATGGGAAATGAAAACGGTGAATGGATAATGCATGGCTTAAAAAGAAGCGACCCCAAATGCCTTCACAGTGCGAACGAAGCAATGGAATATATTGAAAAGGTTGGCTTTTTACCTTTGTTTGCGAACGATATAAAGGGGTTTTCGCTTGAAGAGCGTTCAATCCCGGAGTGCTGGTGGTCAGGTGAACCGGAGGACCCTTGGGAATGGCGTAAAGAAATTGCAAGAAGCGGTAAAATAGCCTACGGAAAGTTCTTTGACAAGAAGGCCGGATTCATTTCCTTGGAATGGCTTCCGGTGTTTGCAAATTACAGACGTGACGGTTACGACTTCGATTCCCTGTATGAGGACGGAAAGGCACCGGGCAAACATAATAAGATTATGCAAAACTTTATGGGTGAAAATGCCGATATATGTATTATGTCGAACGAGCTTAAAAGCCTTGCAGGCTTTATAAAAGGCGGCGAAAAAGGTTTTGACGGCGCAGTTACAAGCCTTATGATGCAGCTATATCTTGTAAATTGCGACTTCAGGCAAAGAAGAAACAAAACAGGTGAGGCGTACGGATGGGATGTGGCAATATACACGACGCCTGAGCATTTGTGGGGCTATAAGGCTGTCACCGCGGATTATCATGTAAGGCCCACCGAGTCTTTACAGAAGCTTGTTGACTATATGAAAAAGACATATCCAAAGGCGACCGAGAAGCAGATATTACGAATCCTTAAGTAGCCTGCATTAGGAGCTTACTACGTTTGCGACGCGGAAGAGTTTATAGAAATTTGTGTAGTGGATATGTTTGAATATTGATATAATTATTAAAACTATGCATTTATTATGCATTGTAACCTGAAAGGGGTTTTTGCATTGAACGTAAAAACGAATCTTTTTGAATCTTCCCCGTTAAGAAAAATAGTGCTTGAAAAAAAGCAGTTCTCCATTCTTGAATATGAGAGAGATGCTTCGGTTTCACCGGACATAGCACAGACCGCTTACTTTGCATCAGAAATGAATGTAAGAAAGAAACAGCTTATTATTCAACTGAGCGATGAAGCAGGGGTTTATGTACAGGCCGGTGAAATGCAGCTTATGATTGGAGAGGTTGAGTCCGTTACGGGAGTAAAGGGTGTAGGAGACTTCCTAAAGAAGGCTGTCGGAAGCATTGTGACGGATGAAACTATTGTCAAACCGCATTATATCGGCAACGGTATGATTGTCCTTGAGCCGACCTTCAGACACATTATTCTTGAGGATATGAGCGAGTGGCCTGACGGCATCGTAATAGAAGACGGAATGTTCCTTGCCTGTGAGGACAGCATTGAGATGGAACTGTCCGGCAGGAAAACGGTTTCCTCGCTTGTTTTCGGTAAAGAAGGCATTTTCAATTCAGTATTATACGGAAAAGGCATTCTTGCATTGGAAAGTCCTGTGCCGAGGGATGAGCTTATTGAAGTTGAGCTTGTTGACAACATTTTAAAAATCGACGGTAACATGGCTGTTGCATGGTCTCCGAATTTGAAATTCACCGTTCAGAAATCAATGGAAACGCTTGTAGGGTCCGCTGTTTCAAAGGAAGGACTCGTAAACGTCTATGAAGGCACCGGTAAAGTGCTCATTGCACCGGTCAGAAGTAACAAAGGTATTAATATTCCTGAAAATAATCAAAGATGAGAGGTACGTATATGGAAAGTTTAGCTGTATTTATCGGTTCTTCAATTAACTGGATTATTCTTTTTCTTGCCCTTCTTACTTTCGGAGGCTTTATTTACACATACATACAGGTTGGAAAAATCCAGAATAAGATAGAGTCGGACGGAAAGAAGTCCGGAGGCAGAAAAGTATATACCGGAAACGGCTTCAGAAAAGAGGCTGATGTTTATTCCTGGGAGGACATTCTCAATAACCTTGAAACATTTAATAACGTTCAGATTAAGTATTCCATTTTTGAGCAGTTTGTCCCTGTATTCCCGTTACTCGGTATTCTTGGCACGGTAGCAGGTCTTATCATGCAGCTCGGCAATATCGACCAGATGAGGGAAGCTCTTGCATTATCAATGTCCACTACATTCTGGGGACTTATTGCAGCAATTCTTTTGAAGATTATCGATGCAATCTGGGTAAGCTCTGCAGTAAACAAGATGGCTCTCGAATTTGATTCTTATGAGCAGAACTATCAGATGGTTAAAGACAAATACGAACAGGAAAACGAGAATAAATGAGGTTAAGTGCTTATGAGACTGAAAAATAAACCCAAGACCTTGGGGCAGTTTATCATAGATCTGACCCCGCTTTTGGACGTGATTTTTATTCTGCTTATCGTTATCCTTACATATCAGGATGACTTTGGTAAAAAAGCAGATGAGGCATTGCTTAAGGCACAGGAAATCGAACAGCAGGCAAAGGACGATGTTGCTGCTGCAGAGAGCAGTAAGACAGCAGTACAGGAGCAGCTTGATACTTACGAAAATCTCTATAACTCAGTAAACGTTGTTACTATCTATGCCAGCTATGTGCCCTCCAACAGAAAGTACAGGACATTACACGTCCAGGTAAATGCAAATGATTTGTGGGAAACAGAGATAAACCCCAGCAATGAAGAACGCATATGGGATGAGTGCCTTAACTATATCGAAACGGAAATAGCCAAGAAACCGGGCATTCCGACCATATTCTCGATTCTTGATGAGCAGATGCTTTATCGTGACGAAATGTCGATGCTGGACTTATATGACAGATTGAGCATTCAGGATAAATACATTAAAAACAATATGGAGACGGATAATGAATAAACCTCTTGCCATTATTCTTTTAGTTATTTTGGCGATTGTCCTTGTGCTTCTCTTGAGAGTACTTATTCCTGCATTTACAAATTATCTTAAAAACCTTCCGAAGGGTATTTTTATCCTTCTGTTTGTTGCAATAATAGCGGTAATGGTTTATCTCATCTGGTTTCTTGTTTCCTCTGCCGCAACGGGCGGCGAAATGGGAAAAACACCTGAGGATGAGATTACCGTGCAGGAAGAGAACAAGGAAGTTGTCCTCGAAGTTGTTGAAAACTGCATAATTCTCAGGGAGGACAGCATTTGGATTAATAATGTCCTTGTTTCTATGGACTATGCGGAAAAATATATAGATGAGCATGTTGAAAGCAACACGCCTATTGTCATAGTTGATGATTATTCTTTGTCGTCTTTACACCATGAAATCACGGAGTTGTGTGATAAAAAAGGAGTAAATTACAGTACAGAAGATGAAAAAGGGAACAAACAATAAAAGAAAATTAATATTGCTTATTCTGACTTGTGCGCTGGCACTGGCAGGCTATATTGCATACAAGCCTGTTTTGAAAAATGCCGATAAGCCTTTTATTGACCTTAGCGGAACCGTCGGGGATGCGATGGGCAATTCGCAAAAGGCATATGTAAAGCTTAATCCCTCGTCGACACCGAAGCCTACACAGGTAATAAAGCCTACATCGACACCGAGACCCACCATTACTCCTGCAACACGTGTTGAAATTAAAGTGTTCGGGGAGATGATTACGGACGGCAAGGTGTATTACGATGATGCAGCAGGCTTTGTTACTGCTTTTGAAAGCGGAGTTTACAAGGGAAAAAGTGTTGTCCTTATAGATGACTACGCCGATTCAAAGACATATAAACGTCTCCTTAAGCTTTTCAGGGAAAATGGCGTAAACTTCAGGGAAGAAAGGAGATAAGGCATGAATAAAAAGAGAATCCGTATATTCTGTTTTATTTCCACTGTTGTCCTTCTTACCGCAACGCTTGCTTCCCCGGTATATGCAAAGGATCATTCGGCAAGGCTGAAGGACTGCCTGCAGTCGGAGTATATATACTATGCAACTTCGATATACAATCTTAACTACGAGATGTATTACAACAAGGCAGGATTTAAAAAGGATTTTGACAACAGATGTGTTGTAATTTATGAGGATGTGAAGGTTGAATCTGTGTCTTCGTACGGATACGAAATGACCGTTTCGGATGCTGCAGGCAATAAGTGCAAGATTAACACATCATCTCCGAACGTTAAAGCCGTAGCGGAACGCCTTAGCAACGGTAACAAGGTTACTGTATACGGAAAAATTACCGTAACGGGCTTAAGAAGTGATTCCTACGAAATCATTGCAAGAAATATTGTTCTCGGAGAAAAGAGCTTTTCAGCAGGAAGCTATGTATATGATTATGAGTATGTGTTCGATGGAGTCCCGGAGGAAAGCATAACTACATCCGGAAATGTCACATTCTCGGTTCCTCAGAGCTGGATGAGTGATTATACTCGTGCAAAGCTTACCAACAACGGAATAAAGGGCTTCCAGTACTATCTGAATTCGGTTGAGCCTTTAAATATGGATTATCCCGAGGTCTTTTCCGTTTTCTACTTTAACAACGAGACTTACTTGGAAAAAGTACCGACCAATCCTACAGACGGTGACAACAAAGACATTGAAGAGGCGATAGTCAGGAATATCCTTCAGGATCTTGAAGGAAGTTTCAAGATTAAGATGGAATCCTTTAAGGACATTAACGGTGAGAAGATTGATTATTATTCAACATCGTATCGCCCGAAGGATGGGCATGATTACAGGCTCGAGTTCCTGTTCAAACCCGGAAAGAAAGGTATTGTCTGCATGTTGTACCTTTACTTCCCAACGGAAGCTGCCGTAAACCATGTACGTGAAGCTGCTTATCTTGTTGAAAATTTAAAGTTTGAGGAATAAAATCGGATTAAAATAAATTAGGGTGCCCCTTTTTGATATTATCCTTATAAGGCAGTCAGGGATATATCAAACGGGGCACCATTTTTGATTGAATGTTATTATTTCCCCTCGAAAGAGTAAAGCTGATAATCAGATTGTCAGATTCCCTTCAATTCCTTCATAGTCGATAACGTGTTTGTCGCCGTTTTTCATTATGAGGGTGACAGGACCGTAGGCGCCTGTTTGGGTGTCATCGGTGAAGAATATTTCGGAGATGGGGAATAACTCATCATCAGTGAAACCGGAATTGTCTTCGGATGTAATAGTTTGTGAAATAAATACATAGGGCTCCGAGGCGTCATAAAGGTTGTTTAGCTTTGTGAGTGCATACGGAACAATGGATTTTTCCGAATCCGGGTTTGTTCCTGTGCTGTGGCAGAGCCCTATTTCCTCAAAGCCTGTAAATACAGTATATGCAAGCTGCTTTTGTCTGCCTTGGGAGTCTTTTCCTTTTAGAATAATTGCTCTGAAACCGTTCTGCTCTTTTACTTCAACATCGGTGCCGTTATCTGGAAAGCCGAAGGAGCCAAGTGAGAGCTGAACGGGTTTTTTATGGAATTTAACCTTGTCTACACGGATAATACCTTTGGAAACAGGAAAGTCAGCAAGAAACATGCCCTGAACCCAGTGAAATTCTACTTTGGTATTATAACCGAAGTATTGCCTTCGATACAGAATGCCGTCTTTACTACCGTGCCAGAAGGTGATATTGGCAAGAAGGCGATTCTTGTCGAAAAGCTGTTTGATTACATATTGCTGAGACTCAATATCCCCTGTTTCAATATTGGCTGTTTTTAATTTGGTATTGTTAGCGTTACTGTCTGTATTGGCAATTTCTATCTTTGAAGATTTGCTTACTATAGGTGTAGACTCCCATGGATGCTTCGTAGAATATGAGAGCTTACTGTAGTTTTGCATACCGTGTATGTCAAAAGCATCTTTCACGACTTTCCCGGTTCTGAGAATCGTTGTTCCGTTAGCATTGTGATTCGTAAAACAGAGTGCGGGACCATTTAAAACAGTTTCTTTTACACCGTCATTTGGGAGAGACTTCCATGTGGCAGCTTTTTCTTCTGCTGTCCAGAACGGATGGTCTTCTGGCAAATGAAGGCACAAAAAAGCTTTTCCCATCCAGAATGGGGATTCTGCACAGGAATAACCTTGCACGAGGGGAGAAAACTGCTTGTAAAAGCCCATTGTAGGAATACCGTTCCAAAGAAAATCGTCACGTGAAAGAAACTGTAAAAGAGCTCCGGAGGAAACGCGTCTTGCTTCGCCCGGGTCCATTTGCGGATTATTTAAAAGAAAATTTCCGTCAAAGGCACTGCAGGAAGCAAAGCGATATATGCCTGATCGCCCCCACATGTTTGTAAAACCATCTTTGTCAAAGAAGTCAGCATACGTTTTCATGAGTTCGTTTGAATTCTCTTCAAAACGGCCGGCAATGTACGGCTCGTTTTCGTACCCGTACCAACGACACCAGAGCGGTGCGTAGAAATTGAAGGCCCAACAGGAATAATAATCAAAGCTCTGACCATCTCTGTACCAGCCGTCACCGGCATAGTATTCGAATATCGCCTGAGCATGCTCCCGCATAATGTACTTATCTATCGGATAGCCTTCGGCGTGTAGAAAGGCCATGTCAAGCATACAGAAAAGACGCCAATTTTGCGGAACAGTAGGACTTTTTGCAAAACTGTTCAGAAAAGAAGCGACAATATCCTTTTCCTGTTTTGTATAAGTGTCCCAAAGCTGTTCTTTGCAGAGCCAAAGGCATATGACAAGTGCACAGGTTTCGACGGTCTGCTGGAAACATCTGAACGGGTCTGCAGAAGAGGAATTCTTTTGTAAGTCTTCATAGTTTCCTACGTAGTACGGATGCGTAGGCGTACAACAATAAAGAACATGCTTTTTGTAGTATTCGAGAATATTTATTTTATTGATTGTGAGAGACGGATTCTCGTTAATCAAAGGGGCTGCGATGAAAAATGAGCGGGTGAGACCTTCAAAAATTTCTGCTTTCACTTCGTTATCGGCATATCCGAAATTGTATTTGTGAGGATATGTTATTTTTGTTTCCTGACGTGGTACAACAACCGGTTTTTCCGAGTCGGAGATGTGTTGAAAGATGCCGGAGAGCATATATTCAGCGGCCTCAATCCAGCTTTCTCTTGTCATTCCTGTGTAGGGGCTTAATACATAATCGGTATGTACGGGTTTGAATGTTGTTTTTTTCATTTTTTTACCATATGAACAGGCCTTCACCTGTGAGCTTAAATATAGCCTCGATGAAAAAGTAATCTGCGTAAATTATCGGGTAATTGTGGTTCTTCTCGCCATAGGAAGCAGAACAGTGAGTGAGTATATTGTCTGTTGCGGGGCTGAAATCCGCACGCTTTTCGGAGAGAGTTTTTAAAAGCTTTTTGGCGGTTTCAAGGTATTTTTCGCTTTTTCCTTTTGAACATACTTTTGAAAGTTCGATAAGCCCGCAGCTTACAATTGATGCTGCGCAGGCGTCTTCGAATTTACAGTTTTTAGGCTGGTCAAAATCAACCGGCATAAGGAATGACTTCGGTATGCGCTCAATGAAGCGGTCGGCAAGGCTTTCAGCAACATTAAGGTACTTTTTCTTTTTTGTGTGAAAGTAAGAAAGCGTGAAACCATAAACTGCCCAGGCCTGTCCTCTTGTCCAGCTGGAGCCCGCCTTCATTCCCTGTCCGCCTTCGGAATGCAGGAACTTTCCTGTTGAGGCATTGTATACACCTATATGTATTACCGAATTATCTTCACGAATAAAGTTTTTTATAGTGCTGTCAGCGTGCTTAAGTGCGATATTTAAAAATCTTGGGTCCTTTGTTTCTTCGTAAGCAAAGTAAAGAAGAGGAAGATTCATCATACAATCTATGATTGCAGTGCCTGCACGGGAGCCGTCTTTATTGTCATTCCAGGCACGGATGTAATTTCCTTTCGGGTTGAACCTGCCGGCAAGATTTTCTGCTGCAAGGAATGCACGTTTAAAGGATTCTTCATTTCCTGTTAATTTGTAGTTTGCTCCTGCCGTAGGAAGCCACTTGAAACCGCTGTCATGGTCCATTCCGAAAGGTTCTGTAAGGTTTTTGTCGAGCTTTTTCTCGTTTGCAACAGCCAGCTTTTTATAAACCGGATCCTTTGTCGCACTAAAAAGCTGCCACATCATTCCGCCCCAAAAGCCGTTTGTCCACCAGCATATATTCTTATCGGTCTGATCATCAAAGCGCCCGTTTATTGCAGTGTAGGGAATTATTCCTGTACTTCTTTCCGCAACAACCTTCATTTTTGCTTTAATGCTTTCAGATGTGTCTTTAATCCACTTTTCCATTATTTATCAACAGGAAGTGTTCCTGCCCTCCTATAAATGTAAGTATAATAAAATATGAAATTATTACAAGGCTGTTTGGAAGTAACTACTCACAGCTTAATCTGATTTATAAGAAATCCTTAGCGTGCTTACTGAGAAAAGCAGGAAAGCAGTTAATTTATCCGTAAAAAGTTTTAGAAAACTTACGAATAACAATAAGAGAGAAGCTATTTTATACGTAAAGGCTTAAAAAAATACGGATAACAATAAAAGAGAAGTCAATTTATCCGTAAAGGTTAGTTTTATACATTTAGTATTGAAAAAAATCGAAAAGTTGCTATTATAGAGAGGATTATTTTTTTAGGAGGTTTAAGATGAGAACTAGAATTAAGCAGCTGTTCAGAAATACGTCTGAATATGCTTCCAAAGAAGTGACCATCTGCGCTTGGGTACGTACAAACCGCGCACAGGCACAGTTTGGATTCCTTAATGTAAACGACGGGTCTTTTTTTGAAAATTTACAGGTGGTTTACGAGCAGGGACTTAATAATTTTGAAGAAATCTCCAAATTCAGAGTCGGCTGCAGCGTGGAAGTAATTGGTACACTTGTACTTACACCCGAGAATCAGCAGCCTTTCGAAATTAAGGCTTCAAAAGTTACATTGCTTGGTGACTGCCCGGAGGATTATCCCATCCAGCCCAAGCGTCATACAAGAGAGTATCTTCGTACCGTAGCACACCTTCGTCCGAGAACAAACCTGTTTTCAGCAGTATTCCGTGTGCGCAGCGTTGCTGCTATGGCTGTACATACTTACTTCCAGGACAGAGGATATCTTTATGTTCACACACCTTTGATTACAGGTGCCGATTGTGAAGGCTCAGATCAGATGTTTAAGATTACAACCTTCAACATGGACAAGCTTCCTCTTGATAAGGACGGAAAAGTGGATTTCTCCAAGGATCTGTTTGGAAAGCAGAGTTTTATTACAGGCTCCGGACAGCTTCAGGGCGAGACGTTCGCAATGGCCTTCGGTGACATTTATACATTTGGTCCTACATTCAGAACAGAGAACTCCAACACACTTACTCATGCAAACGAGTTCTGGATGATTGAGCCCGAAATGGCTTTCTGCGATCTCAGCGGACTTATGGATGTTGAAGAAGAAATGCTCAAGTTTGTTGTTAATTATGTACTTGATAACTGCCCGGAGGAGATTGAATTCTTCGATAAGTTCGTTGCAAAGGGACTTAAGGACAAGCTTACATCACTTGTAAACTCCAACTTCACCAGAATTTCTCACCACGATGTTATTGACATTCTTAAGAAAGCTGATGTTCAGTGGGAGTTCCAGCCTGATTACGGCGAGGACATTGCAAAGGAACACGAGAAGTACATTGTTGAATATTTCCATGGTCCTGTATTCGTTACAGACTGGCCGAAGGAGATTAAGGCATACTACATGAAGGTTAACCCTGACAACAAGACAGTTGCCGCAGTAGACCTCCTTGTACCTCAGGCAGGCGAGCTTATGGGCGGAAGCCAGCGTGAAGAGAATCTTGACAAGCTCCTTGAGAGAATGGCAGAGATGGGTGTTGAGAAGGATGCCATCGACTGGTACCTCGACACAAGACGCTACGGCGGCTGCATCCATTCCGGTTTCGGCATGGGCTTTGAGAGACTTATTATGTACCTCACCGGCGTTGAGAACATCCGTGATGTCATTCCTTATCCCAGAACGCCCAGAAACTGTGAGTTCTAATCTAGATTGGAGATTTTTATATGAAACTTGGAATCGTCGGACTTCCGAACGTTGGAAAGTCCACACTGTTTAATGCAATTACAGGCACTGCAAATGCTCAGGCTGCAAACTATCCGTTCTGCACAATCGAGCCCAATACAGGTATTGTTGCGGTTCCGGATGAAAGACTTGATAAGCTTGCAGACTACTGGCAGACAGACAAGAAAACTCCTGCAGTATGTGAGTTCGTTGATATTGCAGGTCTTGTTAAGGGGGCATCAAAGGGTGCAGGCCTTGGTAACAAGTTCCTCGGTCATATCCGTGAGTGCGAAGCTATCATTCATGTTGTAAGATGTTTTGATAACGAAAACATCATGCACGTTGTCGAGGATGCAACAAAGGCTGTTGCTGTTGACCCTGCAGGCGATATGGAATGTATCGATATGGAGCTTATTTTTGCCGATATCGACATGGTTACAAACCGTATTGCGAAGGTTGAGAAGCTCGGTAAGGGCGGAAACAAAGCTGCAAGAGATGAAGCTGAGTGGCTTGCAACACTTAAGGCTCACCTTGAGGATGGAAAGAATGCACGTATATTCAAGTACGACGAGACTAACGAAATGATGGCTCTCGCCATGAAGGAAATGGGTCTTCTTTCCGCAAAGCCCATTATCTATGCTTGTAACATGGATGATGATGGTGTGGCAGATCCCGCAGCTGTTGAGTATTACAACATCGTAAAGAAAAAAGCAGAGTCCGAGGGCGCAGAGGTAATCGCAATCTGTGCAAAGACAGAAGAAGAACTTTGCGAGCTTGATGCTGAAGAAAGAGAGATGTTCATGGCCGACCTTGGCATTAAGGAATCCGGTCTTGACAGACTTATTAAAGCAAGCTACAAGCTCCTCGGTCTTATTTCCTTCCTTACAGATGGTAAGAAGGAATGCCGTGCATGGACAATTAAAGCCGGCACAAAAGCTCCTCAGGCAGCCGGAAAGATTCACACCGACTTCGAAAGAGGTTTCATCCGCGCTCAGGTCATTGCATACAAGGACCTCGAAGATGCAAACTTTGACTACCTTTCCGTAAGAGGCAAAGGCCTCCAGAGAACAGAAGGCAAAGAATACATCGTAAACGACGGAGACATAATAGAATTTTTGTTCAACGTGTAACCAAGCGAATAACCCAATAGCCGTCGCAGACGGCGTTTATACGAAAATTAAATGCCTGCCGCAAGTTTTACTTGTGGGCAGGCCTTTTTTTCGTATAAGCCACGCCAGTGGCTATTGGGTTATGAGCGCCCGCACATCGAGTGAGCTAAGCTCACGAGATGGGGTTATGAGCGCCCTAACATCGAGTGAGCCTTGCTCACGAGATGGGCTTTTCGTTACTTTTTTTTTATAAATATTCACTCGAAATATGCTTGAAAAAATGTTCGTTGTGGTGTAAAATGGTGGCGAGGGGAGTGAAATGGTGTAAAGTGGAGAACGGGAGCAGATAATTATGAACATGTTTATGAGTGAATACGAGCATTCACTCGACGAAAAAAACAGAATAATCATCCCGAACAAGCTGCGCAGCGGGCTCTATGACTCCGAGGAAAACAAAACGGTTGTCATTACACAAAGCACGGATGGGTGTCTTCTCATTTATCCTGCGAAGAAATGGCAGGAATTCGCAGAAAAATTGATGAAGCTGCCCGCCAACCGAAACGCAAGAAACCTTGTCAGATTCTTCATGTCAAATGCTGCCGAGTGCGAGCCTGATAAGCAAGGCAGAATAATGATTCCACAAAAGCTCCGTGAGCAGGCCGGTATAAATAAAGATATTATTTCCATTGGTATGGGAGATAAAATCGAGGTTTGGAGCAAAGAAACTTATGAAAACAATCTGAAACTCGAAGACATTGACCGTATGCTTGAGGAAAATGCCGACCTCATGATTTAACGAGAGGACAGAAGATGCCTGAATTTAAACATTATTCCGTCATGCTTAATGAGACTGTTGACGGACTAAATGTCAGAGAAAACGGAATATATGTTGATGGTACGCTTGGCGGTGCAGGACACGCAAGCGTTGTGTGCGGAAAGCTTAACGGCACCGGAAGGTTTATCGGAATCGATCAGGATGCTGATGCCGTAAAAGCAGCAGGAGAGCGACTTTCTGCATTTTCAAATGTAACCATTATCCGCAACAATTACGAGAATATGGCAGAAGAAATTCATAATCTCGGAATTGAACACGTATCAGGCATTCTCCTTGACCTCGGTGTTTCCTCATACCAGCTTGATACCGTTGAAAGAGGCTTCTCTTATCACAATGATGCACCTCTTGATATGCGTATGGATGACCGAAGCGAAAGAACGGCAAAGGATATTGTTAATACATATTCCGAAGCCGAGCTTTTCAGAATAATCAGAGATTACGGTGAGGATCAGTTTGCAAAGAACATCGCAAAGCACATCGTAAGAATGAGAAGCGAGAAGCCCATTGAAACAACGTTTGAACTCGTTGAAGCGATTAAGGCTGCAATTCCCGCAAAGGTCAGAATGGCAGGCGGACATCCCGCAAAGAAAACTTTCCAGGCTATCCGAATTGAACTGAACAGAGAACTTGAAGTTCTTCAGAACTCCATTGATTCAATGATAGATCTCCTTGAGCCGGGCGGACGGCTTTGCATCATTACCTTCCATTCGCTGGAAGACAGAATAGTAAAATCTGCATTCAAAAAGAACGAGAATCCGTGCACATGTCCTCCGAGCTTTCCTGTCTGCGTTTGCGGAAAGAAGAGCAAGGGAAAGGTTATTACGAACAAACCCATTCTTCCTTCTGAAACCGAACTTTCAGAGAATTCCAGATCGAAGAGTGCAAAGCTTCGTATATTTGAAAGAACGTAATATTATATTTATATAGGTGCTATTATGGCTGAAACAGTTAGAAACAACGAACTGGATATTGATTGGGACTATTTTAAGAGACCGACCCGCGAAAACGGCAGTGCGGTTCTTAAAACTGCGCCCCAAAGAGTCGAGAGACCTTCCAAGTCTCACATTAGGACTTTTGTTCCCGATAAGGACGTCGAGGCAAAGGTTAAGCCGAGAGTTGGAAGAGGAATAGATTTTATTTCCATGGTTTTTCTTGCGACGGCAATTGTAGCAACTTTGTATATCTGTATTACTTATTTACAATTACAGGCCGATATTGTACAATTGGACAAGCAAATCGGAGCACTCGAAGCAACACTTGATGATGCGGCCAGAGAAAATGAAGCATTTGAGCTTTCTCTTGATGCAACAGCTCCCGATCTTGAATATATTTATAATACAGCAGTGGGTTCGCTCGGAATGGTTTATCCCAACAACAACGAAGTGATTTTTTACTCATCCGGTGATGAAGGATACTACAGACAGTACGGCGATATCCCATCTAAATAGAAAATTCTGATGGAAGACCAGGTTAAGACAAAAAAACATAAATCGAATCTGAAAAGATTCACAAGCAAAATGCAAGCAAAGTTTTTGCTTGTTTTTTGTGTTATATTGGGAATATGTGTTGTACTTATGGTTCGCCTTTTCTATCTGGCTTCGACCGATAAGTACGAAAAAAATGCTCTTGAGCTTAGAAGCTATGTCTCTTCTGAGGTGCAGAGCAAAAGAGGAGATATCCTTGACAGGAACGGTCAGGTTCTTGCTACAAGTGAGCTTTACTACAGACTTATTCTTGATACATCTGTTGTTCTTTATAACGAAAAAAGCGTCGATCCAACCATTGATGCACTTGTTAAGGTTTTTGCTGTTGATGAAGCTGATCTACGTGAAAAAATCAACACAAATAAGGAAAAAGAATCGAGCGACAGAAATCGTTATATCATCTTAAAAACCGGGCTCAGCTTTGATGACAGAAATGCTTTTTATGATTTCGTTGACGGTATGTCTATCGATGATGACGTAAAGGACTATATTAAAAACAAAAAGGGTGTATGGTTTGAAGATGAGTATAAGAGGGTTTATCCTTACGGCGAACTTGCAAGCCACATTGTAGGTTTTACACAATATTACGACACAGGTTCTTATGGTGTAGAACAATACTACAACGATGTACTTTGCGGAAAAAGCGGAAGAACATACGCCTATTACGATACTGAGCTTAACATTGTTGAAACGGTCAATCCGCCTGAAAACGGCAATAATGTTGTTACAACCATTGATATAAATGTTCAGCGAATTCTACAGGAATGTGTCGAAGGTTTTCTTGATGAATACGGTGCTCTCAATTGTGCTGCAATAGTTATGGATGCCAATAACGGTGAGGTTCTTGGTATGCAGTCAAACTACAGCTACAATCTGAATAATCCCAGGGATCTTTCTGAATTTTACCGTGAAGATGAAATCAATGCGATGTCTTCCGAAGAACTGAGCAATGAGCTTTTCAAACTGTGGAGAAATTTCTGTATAAGCGATGCCTATGAACCGGGTTCGATTTACAAGCCCTTTACCGTTGCAGCGGGTCTCGAGGAAAGCATAATTTCCGTTAATGACCGATTTGTATGTGACGGTCATGAGGATTTTGCAGGGGACATCAGAATCAAATGTTCAAACAAAAGAGGCCACGGCGAGATATCCCTTGCCCAGTCGATTATGCTTTCATGCAATGATGCGCTCATGCAGATTGCGGCAAAGGAGGGCGGAGCGGTATTTAACCAGTATCAGCAGGATTATTGCATCGGTTCATTAACCGGCATCGATCTGCCCGGTGAAGCAGAAGGAAGGATTTTCTCTGTTTCCGAACTTAACCCTACAGAGCTTGCAACAAGCTCTTTTGGACAGGGCTTTACCACGACAATGATTCAGATGGCTTCATCCTTCTGTGCTCTTATTAATGGCGGAACATATTATGAGCCTCATATCGTAAAAAGAATTCAAAATACATCAGGGGCTACAATTCAAAAGAATGAGCCTCTCATAGTTAATAAAACAACTTCAGAGTCAACGAGCAATTTCCTTAAAGAAGCTCTTTACCTTACAGTTTCTGACGGAACGGGAAAACAGGCCAATCTTGAAGGTTATCGCATAGGCGGAAAGACAGGAACGAGCCAGAAGCTTCCCAGAGATGCTGAAAAATATATTGTATCCTTCCTCGGTTTTATTGAGTCGGCGGATAAGTGCTACATCATCTATGTTGTAGTAGATGAATGTCAGAACGAAGAAATGGCAATGTCATCCAATACTGCAATCGGGATTTTTAATGATATTGCCGACAGATGCCTTCCTTTCCTTGGCGTATATCCGGAGGGCGAGATAAATTACCATCTTAACATTATCATGGATGAGGACCTTCTCTTTGATGAGGATAATCCGGATTATGATCCTGCAGAGGATGAAGCTTCACCGAATGTTTTTGGAGAAATTACTGAATAATGGTTCGAGAAAATGCTACAACCGAAAATAAAAGAAAGAGAGAGAATGCTTACGATTACAGCCTTTTGTTTCTGACTGTTTTGTTTGTCGTTCTCGGCCTTGTTTTTATTTATTCTTCGAGTTCATATTCGGCCACTCTTAAAATGTCCGACGGACTTTATTACTTAAAGAGGCAGGCTGCCTTTGGTGCCTTCGGAATTGTTGTAATGCTTATTATTTCACGTATACCTTACCCGCTTTATATAATGCCCGTATCAGGACAGGCAGATACAAAAAGCAGGGCATATAACGCTGATTCTGAGCAATCGACAAACAGAAGAAAATCAGGAATAAAATTCAGGGCTGTTTATCTGCTTTATGTTCTATGCCTGTGCCTTCAGATTATAACGCTTATTCCGGGAATAGGTGTTGTCAGAAACGGAGCAAGAAGATGGATTGAGATACCGAAGATCGGACAGTTTCAGCCTTCTGAACTAACTAAAATCGGTATGATTGTTTTCATGGCTTTTCTTGCATCCATAGCACCCAAGGCACTTAATTACGTCGGCGGCTTTATCAGAGCGACTATATATGCAATTCCGCTGATTCTGCTTGTCGCTGCTGAAGACTTCAGTACTGCGCTTGTAATCGCCGGCATTTTCTTTATCATTTGCTTTGTCGCAAGTAAGAAGTATTGGTTCTTTATTGCTTTCTGCGTAATCGGTGCAGCAGCCGGAGCGTTATACATATATTTTGGTGAAGGCTTCCGTGAGGCGAGAATTGAGGCATGGCTTAATGTTGATACGAGTGAAAAGGCTTATCAGATAAGACGTGGCCTTTATGCCATTTCATCCGGCGGATTTATGGGAAAAGGTCTTGGTCAAAGCTCAATGAAGCTTGGATTTGTCCCCGAGTCGCATAACGATATGATTTTCTCGATTATATGCGAAGAGCTTGGTCTTGTCGGAGCAATTTTAATTATACTTCTTTACATATTGCTTCTTTGGAGAATTTTTGTTGTTGCTGTCAATGCACCGGATCTTTTCGGAAGTCTTTTATGTGTCGGTGTATTCGCTCACATTTCACTTCAGCTTATTCTTAACATTGCGGTTGTAACAAACACCGTTCCCGCAACAGGTATTGCACTTCCGTTCATAAGCTATGGCGGTACGTCTCTTGTACTGTTGCTTTGCGAAATCGGAATGGTGCTTTCGGTTTCGTATAATATCGGTAATCCGGACTTCACAAGGTTTCTGAAGTCTCCCGAGAGAGAAAGCCGTGTACAGTCATGACGGAAGAAAACGAGAAGAAGTTTAAAATACCGATTGGGCTTATTATTTTAGTTTTTGCTTTCGCCGCGTTGCTCATCCTTTACTCTGAGACAATGGCTGAGAATGTTACAATCAGCGGACTTACACAATACAGCGAAGAAGAATTTCTTGAAAGAGCCGGTATGGACGGTGTTTTTAAGAACACGTATCTTTTCCGCCTCCGAGAGGCGAACAAGGCTCATGATTCGATTCCGTACATAGATGTGTACTACGTCGAAATCAAGGATAAAAATACGGTTTCCTTCAAGGTTTACGAAACGGGGCCGATAGGCTGCGTAAAGGTTATGGGGAATTTCTTCACCTTTGACAAGGACGGGATTGTTCTCGGAAGCAGTTCCGTACAGCCTGAAAATATACCGATTGTAACCGGGCTTGAATTTGACGAAATTATCGTTTTCAACAAGCTTAAAGTTCCGAAGAAAAATGTGTTTGATGTCGTTCTGGAAATTATTCAGATGCTCAGAAAATATGACATATCCGTGTCGAAGATTGAATTCGGAGATACCCAGGAAGTTACTTTGTATTCTGAAAACCTTGAAATTCTTCTTGGTGCGAGGGACAAGTATGATTCCCAGATTACTGCTCTTTCCGGAGTCATAGAAGAGGCTTCGAAAATAGGTGGCGTTATCGACTTACGGAACTACAATGACGAAAAACGCGAGATTATCCTTAAACATATCGACAATTAATTTTAAATGTTAATAATAAGATACTTTTTTGTAAAAAAACACTTGATTTATTAGTGGATAAAATATATTATAAACAATAGTTTGAGTGGGCAAATATATTTATAACACAATATATTGTGGTTTTTATAGCAATAGATTTAGGAGGGAATACCTTTGATTGAGATTACAAGTGACAATTCAAACAGTGCGAGAATTCTCGTTATAGGTGTCGGCGGTGCAGGAAATAATGCTGTTGACAGAATGATAGATGAAAAGATTGGCGGCATTGAGTTTGTTTGTGCAAATACCGATAAGCAGCAGCTTTCCAGATGCAAAGCTTCAACATGCATCCAGATTGGTGAGAAGCTTACAAAGGGTCTTGGCTGTGGTGCCGACCCCGAAAAAGGTGAAAAGAGTGCAGAAGAGAGCCGTGAGGAAATCACCGAGGTTATCCGCGGTGCCGACATGGTTTTCGTTACATGCGGTATGGGCGGCGGCACAGGAACAGGTGCTGCACCTGTTGTTGCGCAGATTGCCAAGGAAATGGGCATTCTTACAATCGGTATCGTTACCAAGCCTTTCTCTTTCGAAGGTAAGGTTCGTATGGACAATGCCCTCAGCGGCATTGAGCGTATTCGTCACAATGTTGATACACTCATCGTTATTCCCAACGAAAAGCTTCTTGATATTGTCGACAAGCGTACAACAGTAAAAGAAGCATTTAAGATGGCTGACGAGGTACTTAAGCAGTCTGTTGAAGGTGTTACAGACCTTATGAACAAAGACGGTATCATCAACCTCGACTTTGCCGATGTTTCAAAGGTTATGAAAGATAAAGGCATTGCTCATATCGGTATCGGTTACGGTTCCGGTGAGGATAAGTGCCTTAAGGCAATCGAAGAAGCAATCAACAGCCCTCTTCTTGATACAACAATTGATGGTGCAAAGGATATCCTCATCAACTTCTGTGGTGATATTACTCTCTTCGAAGTTCGTGAAGCAGCAGAGAAGGTTAAGGATATTGCAGACCGTGATGCAAACATCATCTTCGGTGCCATCGAAGATCTTAATATGCAGGATCGTGTTTCCATTACTGTTATTGCAACAGGCATTGAGGCAAAGGCTTCTTCCACACCTTCAATGTTCTCACGTGACGACAGCAGATACAAATACATGCAGAACAGAACTGCAAGACCTGAAACTGCAGCTCCTTCGCAGAGACCTGCAGAAGCAAGAATTCCCGGCTTCCTTCGCGGAAACTCCGGCAGCCAGAGCACATTCAGAACTTCAGAGGCTCCCAGAAGCTTTAATACTCAGCAGGCTCCTCAGACTCAGCAGCCTCAGAGCACTTTAACAAGTCCCGTAAAGCCTCAGACAAATGTTTCCGGTTCTTACTCGGCTCCTTCAAACTCTACAGCTTCCGATAAGAACGGCGGAATAAACATTCCCGAATTCCTTAAAAACAAAAAGTAATAATTAAGCACCGGCAAAGTCGATGAGATGGCGCTCGGTGCTTTTTCAAAGTGAGGTCACTATGTTTTTTCTCCTTTTGATTTTATGGATTATTTTCAATGGCAGGTTTACTTTGGAAATACTTATATTTGGAATAGTCATAAGTCTTTTAATCTATATTTTCCTATGCTGTTTTATGGGATATGGTCCTAAAAAAGACTTTAATGCATTCCTGCATATTTTCCATGCGATTAAATATGCGGTCACGCTTGTTATAGAGATTATTAAGGCAAATTGCATTGTGATAAGGTACATCTATGATGCAAAAACAGAGCCCGAACCATTAATTGTTCATTTCAGAAAAGGATTTAGAAGCCACTTCTCCAATGAAGTACTTGCAAACTCAATTACACTTACACCGGGAACAATAACTGTTATGCTTGATGATGATGAATTCACGGTTCACTGCCTTGATAAGGATATGGCTGAGGGCATGGATGAGTCTGTATTTGTTAAGCAGCTTGAAGCAGCCGAAAAGGCCGGTTTAAAGAAAACATGCAGTAAAAAGGGAGGCAGAAAATGATACAAGGCTGGTTTGGCATTTTAATAATATGCTGTCTTGTTGTACTTGCGGTCTGCATTATTTTTACACTCATAAGAGGTATTATGGGCAGAGGAGTTACAGACAGAATTGTTGCCGATAATATGATTGCTACAATGGCACTTGTTTCAATTATTCTTTTATCAATTCTTCTTCTTGAAGAAGGGCTTTTGGATGTTTCGCTTATTTATTCAATGATTTCCTTTCTTGCCGTCGTTGTACTTTGTAAGGTTTATCTTGGAGTATATAAGGAAAAGAATAAGGAAAACAATGAAATTACAGAGGAAAATGAGGAGGACAAGGCATGATAGTGAGAGAAATAATAGCATCGGTCTTCTTTATTCTCGGAGTTTTCATTTATGTGACCGGAGTTCTCGGGATTTACAAGTTCAAATATGTCCTTAATAAAATGCATTGTGCGGCTCTCGGGGACACACTGGGGCTTCTTCTTATTGCACTTGGTGGTATTGTGTATTACGGATTTACGTTTTCATCCGCAAAACTTCTACTGATTGTTGTGTTTTTCTGGTTTACAAGCCCTGTTGCAAGCCATCTTATTTCTCTTTTGGAGACAACGTCCAACCCTTCCGCAAGGGGTAAGGAATATGATGAGAAGGATTTGCACGGAAAGGAGTCCGAATGACGGTATTTACGATAATTCTTCTTGTTGGGCTTGTAATATGTGCGCTTGCCACAACATTATGTAAGAACCTTCTTACGTCAATCCAGATTTTTATGTCATACGGAGTTATTATGTCTGTTATATGGTTTATTCTTGAGTCGCCCGATCTCGCAATTACAGAAGCGGCTGTCGGCGCAGGCATTACTTCCGTACTGTTCTTCATTACACTTAAGAAAATTCATAAAATGAACGACAAAATTACGGACAGAAAAGAGGAGGAGATTACAGATGAGCAGAGTAAGACCTGATTATGAAAACTCCTTCTGGCGCAAGCTCGTAAGGTTTGTTGACGGAACAGAAAACCCTTTTCCCGAAGAGTCCGGCTATGAGGTCGACAATGAGGAAACCGAGGCACGTATTCATAATGATTTCTTCAATGAAGCCGAATGGGTAAAGGAACAGGAAGAAACAGAAGAACTCATTTCAAAATATGACGGATGGGCTGATAAAAAAGGCGTGAAGATCTATGAAAAGATTTATCGCATTGCTTCCGTTGTACTTTGTGTTGCAATCATAGCGTTTTTGCTTTATACGGTTTCCGGACTTCCCAGGTTTGGACAGGCCGATAATCCGGTAAACAATGAAGTTTACGAAAGATATACAGAGAAAGGCATAGAAGAGACCGGAGCGGTAAACATTGTAGCAGGTATGATACTTGACTACAGAGCTTTTGATACGCTCGGAGAGTCACATGTGCTCTTTATAGCTACTGTCTGTGTGCTCATTCTGTTAAGACTTGATGCTTCGGCAAACAAAGCAGAGGTTGAAGCTGCGGAGGCTGACGACAGAAGATTTGAGCCCAAGAATGACTCACTTCTCAGACATTCCGCTAATTTCCTTGTGCCTGTTATTATTCTTTTCGGTATATACGTAATTTTAAACGGACACTTAAGCGCAGGCGGAGGCTTCTCGGGCGGTGCAATAATCGGAGCCGGACTTATCCTTTATCTTAATGCATATGGCTTTAAAAAGACCGAGCGCTTCTTTACTATGAAAACCTTTAAGATTATTTCGGTTTTCTCGCTTTTGTTTTATTCAATATCAAAAACCTACTCGTTCTTTACAGGAGCAAATGAGCTTGAAAGCTTCATTTCCAACGGAACTCCCGGAAAGATTCTGAGCTCGGGGCTGATTTTGCCTCTTAATGTTTGCGTCGGAATGGTTGTTGCATGTACAATCTATTCCTTCTATTGTCTGTTCAGAAAAGGAGGCCTGTAATGTCAGAATTTTTCAATGGTCTCTTTACAAACTATTTTGAGACATTTGCCATTATTCTTTTCGGAATCGGATTTACAACACTTTTTCTTCATCCGAACCTTATAAAGAAAATAATGGGACTAAATATCATGGATACCGCCGTTTATATGTTCCTTGCCGCTAAAGGATACATTGAAGGCAGAAAAGCGCCTATTGTTGTGAACGGTGATACATCTGTTGTTAATTACATCAATCCCGTTCCTGCAGGCCTTGTTCTTACAGGTATTGTCGTAAGTGTCAGTGTTACTGCGGTTATGCTCGCGATGACAATAAGCCTTTACAGGCGTTACCATACCCTCGATATTGATGAGATATTCCGCATCATCAGAAGGGAGGACAAATAATGGAATTCTTTCGTAATTTTCCTCTCTTTTCAATAGTTTTGTGCCTTATGAGCGGAGTTATCTGCTCTGTTCTTAAGGGAAAAGCTGCGAGATACTACACCTATGCGGTTGTTGGCATACTTACTGCTTTTTCTGTCGGAGTTCTTTGCTACACGGTAGTTTCGGGACAGGCCTTTGTTTACAGAATGGGTCATTTTGATGCTCCGTGGGGCAATGAAATACGTGCAGGTGTTCTTGAGGGGCTTCTTGCAACATTTTTCTGTGTTGTAATGCTGCTTTCTCTTCTTGCGGGAGAAAAGCATGTCGATGCCGACATACAGGAATCAAAGAGAAACCTGTATTATACGCTTGTCAACCTTATGATGAGCTCTCTGCTTGCACTTGTTTATACAAACGACCTTTTCACAGCCTATGTATTTGTTGAAATCAATACTATTTCAGCATGCGGACTTGTTGCGGTAAAGGGCACGGGCTCTTCAATTGTTGCTTCTGTCAAATATATGATTATGAGCCTTCTCGGAAGCGGACTTTTCCTCATAAGCATATGTCTGCTTTATGACATTACCGGACATCTTCTTCTTTCGAATATAAAGGAAACTGTTACCGAACTTGTGAGAACAGGACAGTATACCGGCCCGCTGACGGTCGTTGTTTCACTTATGACGATAGGCCTTGCGATTAAGAGCGCATTGTTCCCGTTCCATTCATGGCTTCCGGATGCACACACGGCATCTACAACGTCGTCAAGTTCCATACTTTCGAGCCTTGTACTTAAAGCCTATATTGTTCTTCTTATTAAGATTTACTACCGTGCAATAGGATTTGATTACGTTGTTTCAACAGGCATCGTCAACATAATCTTTGTATTCGGAATTGCAGCAATGATTTTTGCATCACTCATTGCAGTTGCACAAAAAGATATAAAGCGAATGGTTGCTTATTCATCCGTTGCACAGATAGGCTACATTTTTATGGGCTTTGGTATCGGCACGACTGCAGGCGTTGTTGCTTCGCTTTTCCATGTTTTCACACACGGCGCTGCAAAATCCATGCTCTTTATTTCTCTTGGAGGACTTAAAGACGTTTCCAATCATTCCACAAAGCTTGAGGACTTGAAAGGAGCAGGGTACAGACATAAAACTGCCGCCATTGCGTTCCTTGTCGGAGCGTTTTCAATAATCGGAATTCCGCTGTTCCCGGGCTTTGTATCAAAGGTTAATTATGCGGGAGCCGCAGTACCCGTTGGTGGGGTAAAGATGATTGTTATTCTTGTTACCCTTGCTTTAAGTACCATCCTTAACTGCATTTACTTTTTCAGGGCTATTATTGGAATATATACACCTACCGACAGGTATGAAAGAAATGAGCTTGAGCTTCCTGCAGAAAGCGAGGAAGGTCCCAGAAACTTTAAGGCAAGTCCTTTATATGTCATCGCTGTTTGCGGTTTCATTGTTTTAAATGTACTTATCGGAACTCAGTGTGATGTTATATTGGACCTCATTAACAAAGGGCTTGGCATGTTTTCTTGATTAAGTTTTCCGGAGAAAAGTATGAATGTTTTTAAAGCAATAGTATTGATTTTACCAATAGTTTTCGGCGTTGCAGCCGGAGCTATGATGATGGGAATAAAGAGAAAGGGTAATCACAATCATACCTTTTCGAAGGTATTCGTTATTTCGATTCTTTCGATTGAATTTGTGCTTTCCGTTCTTTCTGTTTTGTTTGGAGCGGAAAAACTTGTTCTCTTTAAATTTAATGAAACGGTTTCCTTTGCCTTATCAAAGGACGTTATAAGTAACGGTTTTGTATGGCTTGTATCGGCGATGTTTCTTCTTACCGGCATTTACGGCGCGTTTTATATGCGTAAGGATGACAGAAAGGAAGAAGAGGAGCAGGATGTCCGTACGCTCGGAGGTGCTACGTTTTTTGGCGCATACGTTGTTGTATGGGCCGTACTTGTCGGGCTCGGATATTCTTCGAATCTACTGACTTTTTATCTCTTTTATGAACTGATGAGCGTATCAAGTATGATTCTTGTCGTGCATGAAATGACAAAAGAGGCCATTTATGCATCAAAGAAATACCTGTATTACTCAATTGCCGGCGCCTCCATGGCATTGTTTGGCTTTGTAGCTTTATTTATACAGAACAACGGATGCCTTGATTTCCATGAGGGCGGAGTTGTAAGCTCAGTAAGTACTTTGACGCTTGTTTCTGTACTCCTTATAATCATCGGATTTGGTGCAAAAGCCGGTATGTTCCCTATGCACGGCTGGCTTCCCACCGCACATCCGGTTGCACCCGCACCTGCATCCGCAGTTCTTTCCGGCGTTATTACAAAAGCCGGTGTGCTTGGTATTTTCAGGGTGATTTTCCAGGTTGTGGGAGTGAAGAACATTGAAGGCACCTGGGTACAGTATATTTTTATCGGGCTTACTCTTGTAACGGTGTTTATGGGCTCAATGCTTGCCTATAAGGAAAATGTTTTCAAGAAAAGACTTGCATATTCTACCGTTTCACAGGTTTCTTATGTGCTTTTCGGTCTGGCATGTCTTAACCCTGCTGCACTTATGGGCGCTCTTTTGCATGTCGTTTTTCATTCGGTCCTTAAAACCACGCTTTTCTTAAATGCAGGAACAGTAATCCTTGTTTCGGATAAGCATGAAGTAAATGAGCTTAAGGGCATCGGGAAAACGCTTCCGATTACAATGATCACTTTCTCCGTAGCTGCGCTCGGACTTGTCGGGATTCCTCCTGTATGCGGGTTCGTTAGCAAATGGTATCTTTGCCTTGGCGCGCTTGAGTTAAAAGATAAAGTAATTGGTTACGTCAGCGTTGCTGTTCTTCTTGTAAGTGCGCTTCTTACTGCCGGGTATCTCCTTTCAATTACAATTGCCGCATTTTTCCCGGGCGAAGATTTTGATGAAGAAATTGAAATCCGTCTGAAGAAGAGAACAAGAATCACGATGTCGGCAGTTATGCTTATTCTTGCTGCTGCAGCATGTCTTTTGGGTATTTTTGCACAGCCTGTTTACAACGCACTTTTTGACTTTGTATATTCACTTTTCTGATGAGGTAACTGAATGGATATTTTACTTATTTTGTCTGTCCTTTTTCCGATTTTGTCAGGGGCAGCAATATGGCTTTTCAGATTCCAAAATAGAAGAATAAGAGATGTTTATGTACTGACGACAACTATTATTTCGTCTGTAATTGTAATTGTTTCATTATTTGTCATTCCTGCAAATGAGAACTTTGAGATATTCTCGATTACCGAGAATCTGCCTATTACTCTTGCGGTTGACGGAATGAGCAGAATTTTTGCCGGACTTGTTGCAGTACTCTGGCCGCTTGCGGTGAGTTATGCTCTTGAATATATGCGTCATGAAGGCAGTGAAAACACCTTTTACACCTTTTATCTTATGACATACGGTATAACTTTAGGGGTAGCCTTTGCCGAGAACCTCATTACGCTTTATCTTTTCTATGAGTTTATTACTCTTGTTACTTTGCCTATTGTTATGCATGGCATGAAAGACAAGAATGTAAAAGCAGGAAGAAAGTATGTTAAATATTCGATAGGCGGTGCAGCATTTGCGTTTGTTGCAATGATGGTGGCATATGCTTACGGTGGCACAACGGACTTTGCATATGGCGGAATGTTCACAATGGCAGAGGATTCCGAAATAATTTCTATAATTCGATTTGTTTACCTTATGGCATTTTTTGGATTTGGTGTAAAAGCAGCTGTATTCCCGCTTTACGGATGGCTTCCTTCCGCATCGGTTGCACCCACACCGGTAACTGCTCTTTTGCATGCTGTAGCGGTAGTAAACTGTGGTGCTTTTGCAATTCTGCGTGTTACCTATTTTGTTTTCGGTACAGAGGTGCTTAAGGGGTCGTGGGCGCAGACGATATGTGTATGCTTCACACTCTTTACTATTCTTTTCGGATCCACAATGGCATTAAAGGAACAGCACTTTAAGAGAAGACTGGCTTATTCCACAATCAGTAATCTTTCCTATATGCTTTTCGGGTGTTCACTTATGTGTGCCGAAGGCCTTACAGGTGCGCTTTCGCACTTTGTTTTTCATGGTGTTATTAAGATTACGCTTTTCTTTGTCGCCGGTATTGTACTTGTGAAATACGAAAAGGCGTACATCAATGATTTGTTCGGATACGGCAAAAAAATGAAAGTTACCTTTATATGCTTTACAATCGCAAGCCTTGCCCTTATGGGGGTACCACCAACGATTGGCTTTACAAGTAAATGGTATCTTTTGACCGGAGCGTCAAAGGTTAATAACTGGATGGGCTATGCAGGAATGGCTGTTATACTTATTTCTGCTTTGCTTACTGCGATTTACCTCATGTCGGTTATTATTAAGGTTTACTTCCCGGGGCCTGCCTTTAAGGCAGAAAATGTTGCGGGAGTCACCGATCCCGGTATGTTTATGAAGGTACCGCTTATTATTCTTTGCGTAATTATTATTGTTCTCGGTATTTTTTCGTCACCGGTTATTTCGTACATTCAAAGTGTTGCGGGAGGGCTGGTATGAGTTTTTTACATGATTTTTGTTCAATAGGATTATCGTTTACTTCGGACAGATTCAGAATGTTGTATTTCATAGTCACCACGGCTGTTTTTGTTTTCTGTACGCTGTTTTCGAAGGAATATATGAAAGGAGAGAGAAAACTCTTCAGGTTTTTCACTTTCTGGGTTATCACATATTTGTCGGTTGTAGGATTCCTTTTTTCAGGTGATTTTTTCACCATGTTTATGTTCTTCGAAATTATGTCTGTTGCATCCTCATTCTGGGTTCTGCAGGAGGAGAACGAAGAAAGCGACTACGCCGGAAGGCTTTACCTCCGCATTTCAATCCTTTGCGGACTTGTTATGCTTTTTGGCATTTTTCTTGTATATCATGAAACAGGAACGCTTAATTTCAGCGAGATACAAAACATTCTCTGCAGTGCGGAAACGAGAAACTCATTAGGTATCGATTCCGGTGTCATTACAGCAGCCTCTGTTATGCTACTTGTCGGTTTCGGAGCCAAGGCGGGCGTCTTTCTTCTCCATGTATGGCTTCCGAGAGCACATACCGTTGCACCGGCAACCGCATCTGCGGTACTTTCCGGTATACTTACAAAAACGGGCATTATCGGCATAATGATTACTTCAACAGCTCTTGGACTTATATCAGACGAAGGCTGGGGTAAGATGCTTCTTATGCTTGGCGCATGCACTATGTTTGTAGGTGCCGTACTTGCCGTATTCTCTACGAATCTTAAGAGAACACTTGCATGCTCATCTGTTTCACAGATTGGATTTATTGTAACGGGCATTTCCTGCATGGTGCTTTCAGGTGCCGGAGTGGCTGAATTTGCCGGAACACTTACGCACATGTTAAACCATTCCGTAATAAAGCTTATTCTTTTCCTTATTGCGGGCGGAGTGCTTAAGAAAACAGGTTCCCTTGACCTTAATGAGATTCGCGGATACGGACGCAATAAACCTCTGCTTATGATTCCCTTCGGAATAGGAGCGTTAAGCCTTGCGGGAGTTCCCGGATTTTCGGGTTATATTTCAAAGACACTTATACATGAAGGCGTTGAAAGACTTGCGGAAGAATTTCAGCTTGCACAGTTTGTAAACGTTGTGTTTACAATCACCGGCGGAATTACTCTTTGCTATATGTTAAAGCTTTTCATATGCATTTTTGTTGAAAAGGGCCCCGGAGAAAGGAAAAGAAATCTGTCGCCCTTGTCGTCAGTTTGTGTTATTATACCCACTGTTGTGCTTTTTGCCATGGGAATATTACCTAAGGAAACCGTTAAGTTCGTTGCTTCATGCGGACTTCGTGAATATACCGCTTTTAATGGTAGTGAGGGTGAGCTTTTTGAAATGCAATGGTTCGCCTTTCATACAATGAAAGGCGGTCTGATTTCCATAGCAATCGGCATTGCTCTTTACTTACTGCTTGTGCGTCTCTGCCTGATGAAAAGGGCCGGAGATAAAAAAGAATATATCAATACGCTTCCTAAATGGTTCGATCTTGAGAAATATATATACAGACCTGTAGTACTTGTATTTTTACCTTTTGTATGTGCTTGTTTATCAAGAATTCTTGACAAACTTATGGACCTTATTGCATACTTCATTAAGACCAAAGTGCTTAAGGCAATTATTATCAGACGTAATCAAAGCGTTCATGTTGGTATTTCTTTTGTTTTCGGAAGTTTTATGGATTTTATAACAGGAAAGAAAGCACATCCGGAAAAGAAGTCGTTTACCGACAGGTTTGCACTTGTCGGAGCCCAAGCCGGAGAAATGGCCCGTATGCTCGAAAGGAGTCTTTCGCTTTCGTTGCTACTTTTCTCCGTAGGCCTTTTGATAACTCTTTTCTACATGTGTTTCTAATAACCTTGAAAGGAAATTAAAATGTACGAGCTGATTGATGGAAAGAAGATTTCACAGGAAATCAAAGATGAAGTCAGAATTGAAACCGAAGAACTTGCAAAAAAGGGTATTAAGCCTTGCCTTGCTGTAATTCTTGTCGGAAACGACCCCGCAAGCCAGGTTTATGTAGGCAATAAAAAGAAAGCATGTGAATATTGCGGCTTTGATTCGATTTCAATTGAACTTCCCGAGGAAACAACCGAAGAGGAACTTTTGAATAAGATTAAAGAGCTTAACGATGACCCGAAGGTTAACGGCATTCTTGTACAGCTTCCTTTACCGAAGCACATTAACGAGGATCTGGTCATCGAAACAATTAATCCTAAAAAAGATGTTGACGGTTTCCATCCTGTCAGTGTGGGAAATCTCCTTATTGGACGTCCAGGATTCCTTTCCTGTACTCCTGCAGGCATCATACAGCTTTTGAAGCGTTCGGGTGTTGAAATAAGCGGCAAGGAATGCGTAGTAATCGGCAGAAGCAATATCGTCGGAAAGCCTATGTCCGTTCTTATGCTTCGTGAAAATGCAACAGTTACAATATGCCATTCCAGAACAAAGGACCTTGCAGAGGTTACAAAGAGAGCTGATATTCTCATCGTCGCAATAGGCAAGCCTCGCATGATTACAAAAGAGTACGTTAAAGAAGGCGCGGTTGTCATTGATGTCGGCATTCACAGACTTGAAGGTGAAAGCAAAAAGCTTTGCGGTGATGTTGACTTTGACGATGTTGCACCTATATGCTCAAAAATCACTCCGGTACCCGGCGGAGTTGGCCCTATGACCATAGCAATGCTTATGAAAAACTGTCTTGAAGGTACAAAAAGACAGAATGAGGTTTAGTTTTGAGTAAAGTTATGTTTATATCGCTCGGATGCGATAAAAATACGGTTGATACGGAATTTATGCTCGGAATCCTTCGGGATAAAGGCTATAATCTCACAAACGAAGAGGCTGAAGCGGATGTTATTGTTGTCAATACATGTGCTTTTATTAAGGATGCGCTTACCGAAAGCATTAACACTATTTTGGAAGCCGCAGAGTATAAAAAATCCGGGAATCTTCAAAGACTTATTGTTACCGGATGCCTTTCACAGCGCTTCAAAGACCAGATTTTGAAAGAAATTCCGGAAGTTGATGCGATTGTCGGAACCACCGCTTACGACAAAATTGCAGAGGCTGTTGAAGGCTCGGAAAAAGAGTACATCGACGACATCAATGCTTTGCCGCTCCCCGATACAAACAGAGTCTGTACGACGGGCGGATACTATTCATATCTTAAAATTGCCGAGGGCTGTGATAAACATTGTACCTACTGTATTATTCCTTCTCTTCGCGGAAGCTACAGAAGCATTCCGATGGAAAGGCTTATAAAGGAGGCTGAATTCCTTGCCGAAGGCGGTGCCAAAGAGTTGATTCTTGTTGCGCAGGAGACGACTCTTTACGGAACTGACATTTACGGAAGAAAGGCTTTGCCTGAGCTTCTCAACAAGCTTTCCGAGATAGAAGGCATCTGCTGGATACGTATTCTTTATTGCTATCCCGAGGAAATCAACGATGAACTTATTTCCGTCATTCGTGATAATCCGAAGGTTTGCAAGTACCTTGATCTTCCGATTCAGCATGCGGCTGATAATGTCCTTAAGCGTATGGGAAGAAGAACAAGCCAAAAGGACCTTACTGCGCTTGTAAAGAAGCTTCGTAAGGAAGTGCCGGGAATAGCATTACGAACAACTCTTATTTCGGGCTTCCCGGGTGAGACTGAAGAGGACCATAAGAAACTTGTTTCGTTCGTTGAAAAATCACGCTTTGAGCATCTTGGAGTGTTTACATACTCAAAAGAATCCGGTACACCTGCCGCAAGAATGTCGGATCAGGTGCCCGCTCGTATAAAAACAAAGCGAAGAAATGAAATCATGAAGCTTCAGCAGAGGATTTCAAAAGAGATTTCCGAAAGCCGGATCGGTAAGGAAATACAGGTTATGGTTGAAGGAAAGCTTCCGGAGGAAGAAGTATGGGTTGGCAGAAGCAGCCTTGATGCGCCTTCGGTAGACGGCTTTGTATTCTTTAAATCTCCTGATTCATATCTTTCGGGAGAAATCGTAAATGTTTTAATAACCAGTTCGTCGGAATACGATCTTATCGGCGAAGCTGTGATTGACTGATGGGGGAAACTATGAATCTGCCAAATAAACTTACTATCTTAAGAGTGATTCTTATTCCGTTTTTTGTATTTTTCTTTTATGCATCTTTTATTCCGGGAAACAACTGGATTGCTCTCGGTATTTACATCATAGCCTGTCTTACCGATATGGCTGACGGTAAAATTGCAAGAAAGTACAATATGGTTACGACCTTCGGCAAGTTCATGGATCCTCTTGCTGACAAGATTCTTGTAACGACAGCGCTTATTCTTTTTGTAGGCGTAGGAAGAATGAATGCCATTGCGCTCATTATCATTGTTTCAAGAGACCTTATAGTTAATGGCCTTCGAATGATTGCGGGCGAAAAGGGTATTGTTCTTGCTGCAGGCTGGTGGGGCAAGGTAAAGACCACGGTTCAGATGATTATGGCCATTGCTTTGCTTATTAATTTCGGTTTCTCATGGTGGGGAATACTCGAGCAGGTTCTTATCTGGCTCGCTGTTGCCCTTACCATTATTTCCCTTGTGGATTATCTTTACCAAAACAGGCAGGTACTTAAGGATTGAGCAGAGTCTGTGTTATCGGGGGCGGTGCGGCAGGAATGATGGCTGCAATAACCGCGGCCCGGAATGGACACAAGGTTGTCCTTTTTGAAAAGAATGAAAAGCTTGGCAAAAAGCTCTTTATTACGGGGAAAGGAAGGTGCAACCTTACCAATGCCTGTGACAAACAAGAGCTTTTTAAGAATGTCACGGTTAATTCAAGATTTCTGTACAGCGCATTTGATGCCTTTGACAATCATGAAACGATGGACTTTTTTGAAAGCCTTGGTTTAAAAATCAAAACCGAGCGCGGACAAAGAGTTTTCCCGGAATCGGACAAGTCATCGGATGTTATAAAAGTACTTTCTGATGAACTTAGAAGACAGAATGTTGACGTACAGCTTAACACTATTGTAAAATCAATCTGTCAGGAAGGTATTAACCATATCGTTACGGTTACATCTTCCGGAAAAAGCAGAAAAGAGAAGTTCGATGCCTGCATTGTTGCAACGGGTGGCATTTCCTACAAATCCACAGGCTCCGACGGTGACGGCTACAGATTTGCAAAAGAAAACGGACATACCGTTACACCACTCAGCCCATCACTTGTTGCATTGGAAACAGAAGAGGATTTCCCGAAGAGGCTTATGGGACTTACTCTTAAAAACGTTTCACTTACTCTCGAGAACTCAAAAGGTAAGAAGCTTTATACCGAGCTTGGCGAGATGCTTTTTACACATTTCGGGATAAGCGGACCGCTTGTTCTTTCGGCAAGTGCATTCCTTGCCGAAAACATCAGGTATGGAAAAGAACTTCCCTCGTTATATATTGACCTTAAGCCGGGGATGAGCTTTGATGAGCTTGACCAGAGGCTTCTTAAGGATTTTTCAAAAGAAATCAACAAGGATTTCGGTAACAGTCTGGAAGCATTGCTTCCGAAGAGCATGACGGAAGAGATTGTTACGCTTTCCGGCATTGATAAAGACAAAAAGGTTAATTCCGTTACAAAAGAAGAACGGCAGAATCTCGCAAGACTTCTTAAACACCTTGAGTTTCATGTGAAGGCGCTCAGGCCTTACGAGGAAGCAATCATTACAAAAGGCGGAATCAATGTTAAAGAAATCGATCCTAAAACTTGTGAGTCAAAGCTCTGCCCGGGGCTTTACTTCGTAGGAGAGGTTCTGGACCTTGATGCTTTTACCGGAGGTTTTAATCTCCAGATAGCATGGTCCACAGGGTATGTGGCGGGCAATTCCATTGTATAAATTTCACCCCGCTTTTATAATCATGTAACACACGGAGGATTTTTATGATTAAATCTGTAGCTATCGACGGCCCTGCAGGCGCAGGAAAAAGCACTATTGCCAAAAGAGTGGCAAAGGAAAAAGGATTCATTTATGTTGATACCGGCGCCATGTATCGTGCAATGGGCCTCTTTTACCTCAGAGAAGAAGTGGACGTTGATTTTCCTGAAGAAATTGAAAAACGTCTTGATGATATAGAAGTTACAATCAAATACGAAAACGGTGAGCAGGTTGTATTCCTTAATGGAGAAAACGTAAATGGACTTATCCGCACACAGGAAGTCGGTAATATGGCTTCAACTGTTTCCGCCAACCCTGAGGTCAGAAAGAAAATGGTTGCTTTACAGCAGGAGATGGCAAGAAAACAGCCTGTAGTTATGGACGGACGCGATATCGGTACTGTTGTTCTTCCTGATGCCATTGTTAAAATTTATCTTACGGCATCATCTGCAGTACGTGCTAAAAGACGCTATGATGAATTCCTTGCCAAGGGTGCCGAGTGTGACCTCGAAGAACTCAGAATTCAGATTGAAGAGCGCGATTACAGAGACATGCATAGAGAAGCTTCACCTTTAAAGCAGGCTGAGGATGCAATTGTTGTTGATTCATCATTTATGACTATAGATGAGGTTGTAGACGAGCTTTTACGCATTTGCGATGAAAAAGGTTTATGATTAAAATTGATGTGGCGAAAACCGCCGGCTTCTGCTTTGGAGTACAGCGGGCGGTTTCTGCCGTTTATGAAAAAACAGAAGAAAGCAAACCTGTATACACTTTCGGACCCATTATTCACAACGAGGAAGTAATCAACGAACTTAAACAGAAGGGCGTTGAAATTGTTGAGAATATTGATGAGCTTTATAAACTCCCGAAAGGGTATCTTTTTATACGCTCACACGGTGTTTCTCGGGAAATTTATGAGGAACTGCAAAAAAGTTGTCATGAAATCGTAGACGCAACTTGTCCATTTGTAAAGAAAATTCACACTATTGTTCAAAATGAAAGTAACAAAAATAACGTAATTCTTATAGCCGGAGACCCTGAACACCCCGAGGTAAAGGCTATTGTCGGGTGGAGCTCCGGTGAGACTCATGTCATTGAAAACACTGAGTTTGCGAGGAATTTCGAGCCTGAAAAAAATAAAAATTATGTTCTTGTTTCACAGACTACATTTAACAGCAATATTTTTAAAGAAATAGTTGAAATTTTGAAAAAGAAAGTTTACAATGTATCCGTTATGAACACAATTTGCAATGCTACTGAGGTTCGTCAAACGGAAGCGTGTGAAATGGCAAAAACACACGATGCAATGATAGTTATCGGAGGCGCAAACAGTTCTAACACACGTAAGCTGTTTGAAATCTGCAAACAGCAATGCGCTAGTACTTACTTTATACAGAAACCCATTAACCTGGATTTAAGCATACTTAAATCTTTCTGCAGCGTAGGTATTACTGCCGGGGCATCGACCCCAAACAAAATCATCAAGGAGGTTCTTACTGTTATGGAAGAAAGTTTTGAACAATTAATGGAGGAGTCTTTTAAGACAGTACATACCGGTCAGGTTGTAGAAGGCACAGTTATCAGTGTTAAAGAAGACGAGATAATCTTAAACATCGGTTATAAGTCAGATGCTACTATTTCCCGTGCAGAGTACACAAACACTCCGAACGTAGACCTTACAAAGGTTGTTAACGTAGGTGACACACTTAACGTTAAGATCTTAAAGGTTGATGACCGTGAAGGTCAGGTTATCGCATCCTACAAGAGACTTGCAGCTGAGCGTTCCAGCAAGGTTCTTGAAGAAGCATTCAACGAGAAGAAGGTTCTTAAGGCTCCCGTTACGGAAGTTCTTAATGGCGGACTTATCGTAGAAATCGACGAAACACGCATTTTCATCCCTGCAAGCCTTGCATCAGATTCCTTCGAAAAGGATCTTACAAAGTACAAGGGACAGGAAATCGAGTTCGTTCTTACAGAGTTCAATCCCAAGAGAAGAAGAGTTATCGGTGACAGAAAGCAGCTTGTTTCAGCTGTTAAGGAAGAGAAGAAGAAAGCTCTCCTCGACAAGATCCAGGTTGGCGATGTAGTTGAAGGCGTTGTAAAGAACGTTACAGATTTCGGTGCATTCGTTGATATCGGCGGCATTGATGGTCTTCTTCATATCTCAGAGATGAGCTGGGGCCGCATTGAGTCCCCTAAGAAGACATTCAAGTCAGGTGACAACGTTCGTGCATTCGTCAAAGAAATCGCAGGCGAGAAAATTGCTCTTTCAATGAAGTTTGCAGATCAGAATCCTTGGGCAAATGCAGACGAAGACTTCGCTATCGGCAATGTTATTACAGGTAAGGTAGCAAGAATGACAGACTTCGGCGCATTCGTAGAAATCGTTCCCGGAGTTGACGCACTTCTTCATGTTTCCCAGATCTCCACAAAGAGAATTGAGAAGCCTTCAGATGTTCTTAAGGTTGGTCAGGAAATCACAGCTGCAATCGTAGACTTCAACTACGATGAGAAGAAGATTTCACTTTCCATGAGAGCTCTTGAGAAGCCCGAAGAGAATGAGGAAGCTCCCGCTGAGGAAGCTCCTGCAGCAGAGGTTACTGCTGAGTAATCCGACACTTTGTCCGGCAGCGCCAGATTGCTGGCGTTGCCGTTTTTGAATTTCATTATTTTTGAGCGCATGCGAAAAAATGATGATGTCATAGTATAGTATTAGTTGCAAAAAGTCTGAAATAGTGCTGACAATCATTCCGGAAGGAGGAACAGGAAGTCCTGTATCGTATATATGGATGATTACGAAACATTTAAAAAAGAAATATTTGCTCTGACACAGATTGATCTTTCTGCTTACAAGGAGAGGCAGATGAGGAGACGTATCGACTCCCTCATCCTTAAGCATGGCATCACAACATACGCCGATTACGTTGTTGCGATTAAAAGAGACCACGACCTCTTCGAAGAGTTCGTAAACTACATGACCATCAATGTTTCCGAGTTTTTCAGAAATCCGGAACAGTGGAATATTCTCGAAAGAGAACTTCTCCCGGAGATTCTTGCAGGTACAAGAACACCTCAAATCTGGAGCGCCGCATGTTCAACAGGCGATGAGCCTTATACCATTGCAATGATTCTTTCAAAGTACATTCCTTTGTCCTCTATAAGGATTATTGCTACTGATATTGACAAACAGGTGCTTGAAAAGGCTAAGGCAGGTCTGTACAACGAAAAGAGCCTGAGATGCGTTCCAAAGGAATTCATCAACAAGTACTTCACTCAGGTTAACGAATATACTTATCAGATTTCAGACGAAATTAAGCGTTGTGTTGATTTCCGTAATCACAACCTTCTTAGAGACCCGTATCCTACAAACATTGACATTATTGTTTGCAGAAATGTTCTTATTTACTTTACAGATGAGGCAAAGACGGAAATCTACAAGAAGTTCAACGCATCTTTAAAGAAGGGCGGCTATCTGTTTGTCGGTTCCACCGAGCAGATTATCCAGTCATACGTTTTGAATTACGAAACGTGCAGGTCGTTCTTTTATAAGAAAATGTAGTTTATTGGAGGAACCTTATGGATAATAGGGTTATTGTTGCCGTTGATGCCATGGGCGGAGACAACTCACCCGGAGAAATTGTTAAAGGGTGTGTTGAGGCCGTTAAGGCGGATTCGAGAATATACGTTAAGCTTGTCGGCAAGGAGCCCCTTGTTGATAAAGAACTTAATGAATATGAATATGACAAGGACCGTATTCAGATTATTAACGCAGATGAGATTATCACCTGCGATGAAGCTCCGGTTAATGCAATAAGAAGAAAAAAGAATTCTTCCATATCAGTTGCACTCGGACTTGTTAAAAATGGCGAAGCCGATGCCTTCCTTTCGGCAGGAAGTACGGGAGCAGTGCTTGTTGGAGCACAGCTCATTGTAGGAAGAATTAAGGGTGTTGAAAGACCGCCCCTCGGAAGTATGATTCCTACAACTAAAGGAGTTTCTCTTCTTTGTGACTGCGGTGCAAATGTTGATGCACGTTCATCACATCTTGTACAGTTTGCTAAGATGGGCTCCATCTACTATGAGAACGTTATGGGTGTCAAGTCGCCCAGAGTTGCTATTGTTAACATCGGTCTTGAAGAAGAAAAAGGAAACCAGCTCGTTAAAGAGACATATCCTCTTCTTAAAGAGTGTAAAGACATAAACTTCATCGGAAGCATAGAAGCCCGTGAAATTCCGAACGGCGGGGCTGACGTTATTATTTGCGAAGGCTTTACCGGCAACGTAATTTTAAAGCTTTATGAGGGTGTTGCAAATGCACTTCTCAGCAAGGTAAAGGAAAGCTTTTATTCGAGCTTCAGAAGCAAAATCGGTGGACTTCTTGTTAAGCCTTCTTTGAAGAAAACACTGAAGTCAATGGATACAGCCGAATATGGCAGTGCACCGATGCTCGGTCTTAACGGTCTCGTATTAAAAACGCATGGAAGTGCCAAAGCAAAGGAAATAAAGAATTCCCTGCTTCAGTGCATTACATATAAAGAACAGCATATTAATGAGAAAATCAAAGAAAATATTATGGGCAATGATTCTTGGGAGGAATAATTATGGAATTTGAAAAAATCAGATCGATTATTGCAGAAGTATTAAACATATCTGAGGACGATATTTCTCCTGAATCCACATTTGTTGAGGATTTGGGCGCAGATTCACTTGATGTCTTTCAGATAATTATGGGCATCGAAGAGGAGTTTGACATCGAAATCCCCAACGAGGCAGCTGAGAAGATTGTTACGGTTAACGACGCTGTAGATCAGATTAAGGCTGTTCTTAAGTAGTTTTATATTTAAGATGTTTTTAAAGGACACTTTTTGTCTTTGACGAAACTGTTGAAGAGGAAGTGTCCTTTCTTTTGAGGATTTTATATGGTTTTTGATGGTATAGAACGTCTTGAACAGAATATAGGATATGTTTTCAAGGACAAGAGCCTGATTAATCTTGCATTGACTCACAGTTCTTATGTTCATGAACGCGTTATGAACAAAATCGAATGCAATGAAAGAATAGAATTCCTCGGTGATGCTGTACTGGAAACGATATCGAGCGAATTCCTTTACAAAAACTATCCGGAAAAGCAGGAAGGAGAACTAACAAAGCTTAGGGCAAGTCTTGTTTGCGAGATGGCTCTTGCAGCCTGTGCCAAAGAAATAAATCTTTCTGAGTTTATTGTACTTGGTGTCGGTGAAGAAAAGAATGGCGGACGTTATCGTGACTCTGTTACTTCCGATGCTTTTGAATCCGTTATCGGTGCAATTTTTCTTGATGGCGGCATGGAACCTGCGAAAGAATTCGTATTGCGGTTTGTTTTAAACGATATTGAGCATAAGTCCCTTTTCTATGACAGCAAAAGTGTTCTCCAGGAGTATTCTCAGGGAACATTTAAAAAGCCCGTTACATATAAGCTTATTTCCGAAGAAGGTCCTGAACATGATAAGATGTTCGTTGTACAGGCCTATATAGGTGATCGGGAGTGCTGTAAGGGTAAGGGACACAGTAAAAAAGCTGCGGAACAGAGCGCCGCATATGAAACGCTCATATACTTTAAAAATAAAGACGAAGGAAAATAAATGTATCTCAAGTCAATAGAAATTCATGGATTTAAATCCTTTGCAAATAAAATCAATTTCAAGTTTAATTCGGGAATTACAGCTATTGTCGGGCCCAATGGTTCCGGCAAGAGTAATGTTGCAGACGCCGTAAGATGGGTACTCGGTGAACAGAGTGCAAAGCAGCTTCGTGGAAGCAAGATGGAAGATGTCATATTCTCCGGCACACAACTCAGAAAACCTATGAGCTATGCTTATGTTTCCATTACTTTTGATAATTCCGACAGAGCATTAAATCTTGATTACGAAGAAGTTACAGTGGCTAGAAGAGTATACCGCTCGGGAGAAAGTGAATATCTCCTTAACGGCTCTACTTGTCGTTTGCGTGATGTTCAGGAACTCTTCTTTGATACAGGTATCGGTAAAGTGGGCTATTCCATTATCGGGCAGGGCCAGATTGATAAAATACTTTCAGGTAAACCCGAAGACCGTCGAGAGCTTTTCGATGAAGCAGCAGGTATCGTTAAATATAAAAAGAGAAAAGCTGCAGCAGAAAAGGAGCTTGATGAAGAAAGGCTCAATCTTTCACGTATAACAGATATTCTTTCCGAACTTGAAAAGCAGGTTGGGCCTCTTGAAAGTCAGTCCGAAACTGCAAAAGAATATCTTCGCCTGAAAGAAGAACTTAAAAAGTTTGAGATTAACCTTTTCCTTTTTGATTACGAAAAAAACGAAAATCTCAAAGAAGAAGCCGGCAAGAAGCGCGAAATTGTTGCTGCAGACATTGAAAACACTAGGGCTGAGTATGAGAATACAAAGTCTGAACACGAACGTCTCGAAAACGAAATTAATGACTTTACTGCAAGGATAGATGCTGACAAAGACGCTAAGAATGAAATTCTCATCAATCAGGAGAAAAAAGATGGTGAGATAAAGCTCATGGAGGAACGCAAGAAATCTCTTTTCCAGAGCAATGCTCATTATGAACAGCGTAAAGAGGCAATTGCCGCCGAAACCGAAGACAGAAAGCAGAAGATAGAGGAACAAAAGCAGCAGGCTCTTAATGTTAAGGAGAAAATAGCTGCTCTTGATAAAACAAAAGAAACGTCGGAAACTGAAATGAAGGATATCCGTGAACGCATAAAGCAGTGTTCTAATGAAATTGAGCAGTGTAATGTGTTTCTTATGGGGCTCCTTAACGACGACACAAATACAAAAACAGAGCTTTCAAGACTCGACACCTTGAATGAGCAGAATGCAATTAAAAAAGCAGAGCTTACAAAGAAAGTTCTCTCACAGAAAAATTTTGAGCTGGAATACGAGACAGCTGTAGAAACATTTAACAGAGAACTTAAAGAAATTGAGGAACAGGTAAAAGACCTTAACATTTCAATTGGTAATAAAGAGCTTGAAAGCGGTAAATTAAAGGAAAGGCTTGATGAGACAAGCGGATTCCTTGATAAATTCCAGAAGGAAAAGATCGAGCTTGAATCACGTGCCGGAGCCCTTAAGGATTTCACGGAGCGTTATGAGGGCTATGGCAGTGCTGTTAAGAAGGTAATGGAAAGAAAGCCTTATCTCCCCGGCATTGTTGGTGTTGTTGCGGACATAATCCAGGTTCAGGAGAAGTATGAGACAGCTGTAGAAACAGCTCTCGGCGGAAATATTCAGAACGTCGTTACAAAAGACGAGCCTACTGCAAAGAAGCTTATTGAATATCTTAAGGAAAATAAGTTCGGACGCGCAACATTCCTTCCTCTCGATGCCATTACAGCAAAGGAGGCAGAGGAGAAAGATGTCCTTAAAGAGCAGGGTGTTATTGATTACGCCAACAAGCTTGTAAAAGCAGGAAAAGAATATACTGAGCTTTTAAAATATCTTCTCGGTCGAATCATAGTCTGTGATGATATGAACAATGCTTTAAAGCTTGCCAAGAAGTATAAATATACACTTAGAATTGTTACTCTTGATGGTGAAATGCTTACTCCGGGCGGATCGATTTCCGGTGGTGCGTTCAAGAACAATTCAAACCTTCTCGGACGTAAGCGTGAAATGGAGGAAGCAGAGAAGAAATCAAAGGAAATTCTCGGCAAAATCAATGCGCTCACAAGAGAACGTGACAGCTTTAAAGAAAAGCGCGATAAGCTCCGCGAAGAAATAAATAAAGCTTACGATGAACTGAAAAAGCTTGAAATCAGGCAGAACACCGTTTCGCTTAACCTTAAAAAAGAAGAGGAACGTCTTAAAGAGAGCAAGCAGTCCTTCTCTGTTATTGAGCTCGACATTCGCGCACTTGATGAGAAGACAGCAGAGAATAATAAAGCAGCTGAGGGTCTGAATAAAAGACTTGCAGAGAATAATCGTTTAAGAACTGAGGCAAACGAGAAAATTGAATCCATTAATCAGCAGCTTGACGAAGAAAGAAGACTTGAACGTTATGCAAACGAGAAAGGTTCTTCCTTCATGGTTGAGGCTGCCGGATATGAGCAGTCACTTGAGTTTATTGACGAAACAATACAGCGTCTTAATGACGAAATTTCCAAATTCAACGATGAACTTACTGAACTCAATGGCTCCTATGTCAATACCGAAGAGCAGATTGAGGAACTTAACGCGCAGATAAAGTATGCTCATGAGCTGATTGCCGAATGGAAGGTTTCCGTTGCGGACCTTGATAAGAAAATCCGCGAGCAGGAAGAACAAAAGGCTGTGCTTGTAAAAGATAACAAAGAGTTCTTTTCTGCACATGAAGCGCTTTCCGAAAAGCTTAATGCTCTTGATAAAGAATCGTTCAGACTCGAAAACCAGCTCACCCGTATTGATGAACTTATTGACGAACAGTGCGGCTATATGTGGAACGAATACGAAATTACCGTTGATGCCGCAAAGGAACTCCGAGACGAAGAAATAGGCTCATATACAGCCGTTAAAAAGGGCGTTGGAGACCTTAAGCAGAAAATCAGGGCACTTGGTGATGTCAACGTCAATGCCATTGAGCAGTATAAAGAAGTTTCAGCAAGATACGACCTCTATTCTACTCAGAAAAACGATATCGTTGCGGCAGAGGAGAAGCTTAGCGGCATAATTACAAAACTTGAAGAAGAGATGAGAAAGCAGTTTAATGAAAAGTTTGCTCTCATCCGCGACGAGTTTGATGTTGTTTTCAAGGAACTTTTTGGAGGCGGACAAGGTACTCTCGAATTGTCCGAGGAAGAGGATATTCTTACAGCAGGCATTAAGATAAATGCACAACCACCCGGAAAGAAACTTCAGAACATGATGATGCTCTCAGGTGGTGAGCGCGCACTTACTGCAATTGCTCTCCTTTTTGCAATTCAGAATCTTAAGCCTTCACCGTTCTGCCTTCTTGATGAAATCGAGGCTGCCCTTGATGATTCAAACGTCGGCAGATATGCGAAATATCTTCATAAGCTTACAGATCATACGCAGTTTATCGTTATTACTCACAGACGTGGTACAATGGCTTCCGCAGATGCTCTTTACGGCATTACCATGCAGGAAAAGGGTGTTTCGGCACTTGTATCTGTAAGCCTCATTGAAAGCACACTCAGCAATTAAGGAGTATATTTTGGGATTATTTTCAAAGCTTAAAAATCTATTCACAAGTCATAAGGAACTGAATGACGAGTTCTACGAGGAAATCGAAGAAACGCTCGTTATGGCCGATGTAGGCATCAATACTACGGAAAATATTATTGAAGCCCTTAAACGTAAGGTTAAAGAGAATAAAGTAAAGGAAGCCGAAGCCTGCAGGGAACTTTTAAAGGATTCCATTAAGGAGCAGATGAATGTTCCCGAAGGTGCGTACGACTTCGAAAATAAAAAGACGGTAATTTTACTTATCGGTGTTAATGGTGTCGGAAAGACAACAACTGTCGGAAAGCTTGCTTCAACCTTGAAAAAGCAGGGGAGGAAAGTGCTCATTGTTGCTGCGGATACTTTCCGCGCTGCTGCAATCGAACAGCTCAGTGAATGGGCTGACAGGGCGGGGGTAGACATTATTGCGCAGAAAGAGGGCTCGGATCCCGCCGCAGTTGTGTTTGATGGTATAAATGCAGCAAAAGCCAGAAATGCAGACATTCTTGTTGTTGATACTGCCGGTCGACTTCAGAACAAGAAAAACCTTATGGATGAGCTTAAGAAGATTGATAAGGTTATTGATCGTGAGTTCCCGGAAGCAGCAAGGGAGACTTTCGTTGTTGTTGATGGTACAACCGGTCAGAATGCTCTTGTACAGGCACGTGAGTTTAATGAGGTTGCGCCTGTTACCGGCATAGTTATTACAAAGCTTGACGGTACCGCAAAAGGTGGCATTGCCATAGCAATACAGTCTGAGCTTTCGGTACCTGTAAAATACATCGGTGTTGGCGAAAAACTTGATACATTAAAGAAGTTCAATCCTTCCGAATATGTGGACGGGCTGTTCGAATAGAAATAATGGGGCTGTAAAAAAAACGGCCCCCTTTTTATTATTTGAACAAAGCAGTGATGGGGAAATTTTTCCTAAATATGTATGATAAATTGTTCTTGTACACTTGAAAAGGAGAGTACGGTTTGGTAAAATTTTAATGTTTCCGAAATTCAAGAAATAGTGGATTTTCATATGCGTCGTGACCGCATTTGTTAATCCGAGAAGGAGAAGTTTTTATGGCAGACAGTGATAAAATGAAAGCCCTTGACGCTGCATTGGCGCAGATTGAAAAGTCATACGGCAAGGGCTCGGTTATGAAGCTTGGTGATTCTGCAAATCATATGAGCGTTGAGGCAGTTCCGACGGGGTCACTTTCCCTTGACATCGCTCTTGGTGTCGGCGGTGTCCCGAAAGGCAGAATTATAGAAATTTACGGTCCTGAATCTTCAGGTAAAACAACGGTTGCCCTTCATGTTGTTGCCGAAGTTCAGAAGCTTGGCGGCATTGCAGGTTTTATCGATGCTGAGCATGCTCTTGATCCTGTATATGCAAAGAATATTGGCGTAGATATTGATAATCTTTATATTTCCCAGCCCGATAACGGAGAGCAGGCTCTTGAAATTACCGAAACAATGGTTCGTTCAGGTGCAGTAGACATCATTATCGTTGACTCTGTTGCCGCACTCGTACCAAAGGCTGAAATAGAAGGTGATATGGGCGATGCTCATGTAGGTCTTCAGGCAAGACTTATGTCTCAGGCTCTCAGAAAGCTTACGGCAGCCATCAGCAAGTCCAACTGTATAGTTATCTTTATTAACCAGCTTCGTGAGAAGGTTGGTGTCATGTTCGGAAATCCCGAAACTACAACAGGCGGACGCGCACTTAAATTCTATGCTTCCGTACGTCTTGATGTAAGACGTGTTGAAGCAATTAAGATGGGTGGCGATATTGTTGGTAACCATACAAAGATTAAGGTCGTCAAGAATAAGGTCGCTCCGCCGTTTAAGGAGGCTGAGTTTGACATTATGTTCGGTAAGGGTATCTCCAGAACAGGTGATATTCTCGACCTTGCAGTTGATGCCAATCTTGTTGTAAAGTCCGGTGCATGGTTCTCATACAAGGATGAAAAGATAGGTCAGGGCAGAGAGAACGCCAAGGCTTATTTCGATCAGAATCCCGACGCTCTTGCAGAGGTTGAAGATCTTGTCCGTGAGAAGTACGGCTTTGCACCTCTCCATAAGGAAGCTTGATTTTGTTTATTTCCGAAATAACCGAATATACAAAAGCAAAGGACAGGATTTCTTTTGAAGACGGCAGTTTTCTGGTTGTTTATAAGGGAATGCTTCCAAAAGACACACCGGAAATCTCTGATGAGGAGTATGACCGTCTTTATAAAGAAATGCTTGTTTATGCAAAGAGACGTGCGATGAATCTTCTTGTAAAGCGTGACCGTTCGGTTAAGGAACTGACGGACAAGCTTTGTGAAGACGGCTATAATTCCGATATTGTTGAAGCCGCTATGTCTTATCTGGATTCTTATCATTATCTTGATGATTTAAGGGTTGCCAAGCAGCTTGTCCGGGCAAACAGGGAGCATAAAAGTATTCGTGAAATTAAAGAGATTCTTAAAAAACATGGCATTTCCGAATCGGATGCTGAAGTGGCCATAGGTTCAGCATACTGTGAGGCGTCTTCAGAGGACGACGAGGCGGAAGGCTATGTGACAGAAGAGTCTTCCAAGCATGAAATTGATGTGATTGTGTCTCTTTTAAAAAAGAAAAGGCTTACGCCTGAAAGCATTGCATCTATGGAATATTCCGACAGGCAGAAGCTTGCCGCCGGCTTTTACAGAAAAGGTTTTAAGAGTGAGAACATAAAAACAGCGCTGAACATGTCGGATTTTGACTGAAACATCAAAACAGGGAATTACCTTTAAAGGTTTTCCCTGTTTTTTTATCCTAATTTACTCCTTATTTAATTGCAAAATACATTATTATCGATAAAATTTTCAATGATTGCATTTTTTTAAGCAGAACATAGCAAAATATAAGTATTTGCGGGTATTGCATTAATTTAATTTTGTGCCATAATATAATTGAGAAAAATTTGGGTCTTCTGTAGAAATACAGCTTGTTCCCATAAAATAAATTAGGAGGCAAATGTATGAACTGTCTTGCTTTAATGGCTGACTGGTGGGCAGGTGTAAAGGGTCCCTTTGCAGATGCCGGCGTGAACACGATTGTCGGACTGGTAGTTGTGTTTGCTGCTCTTTTATTCATCAGTTTCATCATCTCGCTTTTCTCCATAATCGGGAAAATCGAGCAGAAGAAGTCTGAAAAGGACGCTGCCAAGAATGTCGCTAAGAATGGCATAGAAAATGCCGTTTCTCAAATTGCGGCCGGCGAGCTTTCAATCGACAACTTTGAACTTGTTGCTATTATCACTGCAGCAATTTCCGAGTACGAGGAAGCACAGGGCAATTTCTTTAAGGACGGAATAGTAGTACGTTCTATCAAAAAGATTTCATAATCATCGAAGGAGAAAATTAAAATGAAGAACTACACAATTACAATTAACGGAAACGTTTATGCTGTTACAGTAGAAGAAGGAAATGGTGCAGGTGTTGCACAGGCAGCAAAGACAGAAGCTCCCAAGGCAGCTCCCGCAGGTGCACAGGGTGGCGTAAAGATTACAGCTCCCATGGGTGGAAAGATTCTTTCTATTAAGGCTCCTGCAGGCACAGCAGTTAAGAAGGGTCAGCCCGTTCTTACATTCGAAGCTATGAAGATGGAAAACGAAGTTGTAGCACCTCAGGATGGCGTTATTGCTTCCATTAACGTAAACGTAAACGATAAGGTTGAATCAGGCGCTGTTTTAGCAACACTCAACTAATTACTGGTACTATTAACTAACTTACGAAAGGATGTTTTCCATGAATATTGGTGAAACGTTATTAAACTTATGGGAACAGACTGCATTTGCCAATCTCTACTGGGGCAACTGGATTATGATTGGTGTTGCACTGTTTTTTCTTTGGCTTGGAATAAAGAAGGGCTTTGAGCCGCTTCTTCTTATACCGATTGCATTCGGTATGCTCCTTGTAAACATTTATCCCGAAATTATGGCAAAGCCTATCACAACATTTTTCAGTGCAAATGGAGATGCTCTCTATTACACCGAAGGCGGTAAGTTCTTCGATATGGCCGGCAATGCACTCAGTGATATAAGTAAATTTGCAGGCATGGTAGCAGAAGAGAGAGAAACCGCAGGCGGTCTTCTTCGCTACTTCTTCCAGCTTGACGAGTGGGCAATTTTCCCTTCACTTATCTTCCTTGGAGTAGGTGCAGGTACAGACTTTGGTCCCCTCATTGCCAATCCCAAAAGCTTCCTTCTTGGTGCAGCAGCACAGCTTGGTATTTTCGTAGCATATCTCCTTGCAATACTTCTTGGATTTAATGGTGAAGCAGCAGCAGCAATCTCCATCATTGGTGGTGCAGACGGTCCTACATCCATTTTCCTTGCAGGTAAGCTTGGTCAGACAGACCTTATGGGACCTATTGCAGTGGCAGCATATTCATACATGTCACTTGTTCCCATCATTCAGCCCCCGATTATGAAACTCCTTACAACAAAGGAAGAGCGTCAGATTAAGATGGAACAGCTTCGTCCCGTATCAAAGTTAGAGAAAATCCTTTTCCCTATCGTTGTTACTGTTGTTGTTGCACTTCTTCTTCCTTCAACAGCTCCTCTTATCGGTATGCTTATGCTTGGTAACCTCTTCAAAGAGTGTGGTGTTACAGATGCTCTTTCAGAGACAGCACAGAATGCACTTATGTACATTGTAGTTATCATGCTCGGTACATCTGTTGGTGCTTCCACAAGTGCAGAGAACTTCCTTCAGTGGACAACAATCAAGATTGTCATCCTTGGCCTTATCGCATTCGCATTCGGTACAGCCGGCGGTGTACTTCTTGGTAAACTCATGAGTAAGCTTTCCGGCGGTAAGATTAATCCACTTATCGGTTCAGCCGGTGTATCCGCAGTTCCTATGGCAGCACGTGTATCTCAGAAGGTCGGTTCCAAAGAAGATCCTACAAACTTCCTTCTTATGCACGCTATGGGTCCTAACGTAGCAGGTGTTATCGGTACAGCTGTTGCAGCAGGCGTATTCATGGCTATTTTCGGCGTTTAATGGAGGCTTGATATGGCAGAACTTACAAAGAAACCTATCGGTATTACCGAAACAATACTTCGTGACGCTCATCAGTCACTTATAGCAACAAGAATGCCCACCTCAGAAATGCTTCCTATCATCGAAAAGATGGATAAGGTTGGTTTCCATTCAGTAGAGTGCTGGGGTGGTGCCACATTCGATTCATGTCTTCGTTTCCTCAAGGAAGATCCTTGGGACAGACTCAGACAGCTTCGTAAAGGCTTCAATAATACAAAGCTTCAGATGCTTTTCAGAGGCCAGAACATTCTTGGTTATAACCACTACTCAGATGACGTTGTAGAATACTTCGTACAGAAGTCTATCGCAAACGGTATCGACATCATCCGTATTTTCGACTGCTTCAACGACCTCAGAAACCTTGAGACAGCAGTTAAGGCAGCTAAGAAGGAAGGCGGTCATGCTCAGATTGCCCTTTCTTACACACTCGGTGATGCATATACACTTGAGTATTGGGAGAAGATGGCAAAGTCCGTTGAAGAGCTTGGTGCAGATTCCATCTGTATTAAGGATATGGCAGGACTTCTCCTTCCTTACCAGGCTACAGAGCTTGTTACAGCTCTTAAGAACGGTTCAAAGATTCCTCTTCAGATGCATACACATTACACATCCGGTGTTGCTGCAATGACATACTTAAAGTCAGTTGAAGCAGGCGCAGATGTTATCGACTGTGCAATGTCACCTCTTTCAATGGGTACATCACAGCCCGCTACCGAAGTTATGGTTGAAACCTTCAAGGGTACTCCTTACGACACAGGTTATGACCAGAACCTTCTTGCTGAAATCGCAGATTACTTCAGACCTTACAGAGAGCAGGTTCTCAAAGATGGTCTTCTTAATCCTAAGGTTCTCGGCGTTAACATTAAGACACTTCTTTACCAGGTTCCCGGCGGAATGCTTTCAAACCTTGTTTCACAGCTTAAGGAAGCTAACGCAGAGGATAAGTATGATGAAGTTCTTAAGGAAATTCCGAATGTTCGTAAGGACTTCGGTGAGCCGCCTCTTGTTACTCCTTCATCACAGATCGTTGGAACACAGGCCGTTCTCAACGTTCTTCAGGGTGAGCGCTACAAGATGATCACTAAAGAATCCAAGAAAATTCTTGCAGGTGAATTCGGTAAGACAGTAAAGCCTTTCAATCCCGATGTTGTTAAGAAGGCAATCGGCGACCAGGAGCCCATTACATGCCGTCCTGCAGACTTAATCGAGCCTCAGCTTGATAAGTTCCGCGAGGAATGCAAGGAATGGATTGAGCAGGACGAGGATGTTCTCTCATATGCATTGTTCCCTCAGGTTGCAACAGAGTTCTTCAAGTATCGTAAAGAGAAGAGAGAGAATCCTGATTTCGATAAGCCGAAGGCACCCGAAGGAAATGAAAGAAAGCTCAACGTTACAGTTGCTGCAGATGCATTCAAATAAGTTTTTTACGACAGCCGTGCATTTTAAAAATGCATGGCTGTTTTTGTATGCTTGAATTTGTAATTAATCATAAAATATACATTGTTGCAGGATGCGAAAAATTATGCTTTTAGTATTGATTTTGGTTTGACGATATATATCTAAAGTGTTACAATATTTCAAACTGAAATAATTGGAGGTTTAGCTATGGGTTTGTTTAGTGACGCAAAGAATAATGAGTTGGATAAGAACAAAAATGAGAACAAGATCGAAGAAGACGATCTTTTTGCTGTTTCAGAAGATGATGCAGTTGATGCTTCCGACATCGACGCAGACCTTCTTGAAAGCATATTAGAGGATGCTCCCGAAGCACCCGAAGAGGCAGAAGAGCCTGAAGAGAAGGCTGCTAAGCCTCAGGCACCGGTTAACGTTCCGAACGTTGCCGAAAGAAAGAAGAAAGAAGTTTCAGAAGAGGAAAAGACAGGTGTTACCGTTATCACAAAGGGTACAACAATTAACGGTTCCATCATTTCCGACTGCTCACTTGATGTTGTCGGCACAGTAAACGGTGATATCGAATGTCTTGGAAAGCTTACCATTTCCGGTAAGGTTTCAGGTAATTCCAGAGCTTCCGAGGTTTTCGTTAATACGGAAAGACTTGAAGGTTCCATCACATGTGAAGGCTGTGTAAAGATTGGTCTCGGTACGGTAGTTGTCGGAGATATAAGCGCTTCTTCGGCTGTATTTGCAGGTGCCGTAAAGGGTGAAATCGACGTTAACGGTCCTGTAGTTCTTGATTCTACAGCTATCATTAAGGGCAACATCAAAGCTAAGTCTGTTCAGATGAACAACGGTGCTATCCTTGACGGTTTCTGCTCACTTACATATTCAGACCTTGATGTGGACAGCGTTTTCGATAAATAGTCCGCACATGCGTCTATAAAGCTTTGAAAATTCAATTACTAACAGAGGTAAATAATGGCTTATAAAAGAGTTCTCATAAAGCTCAGCGGCGAAGCTCTTGCCGGTGAGAAGAAGACAGGCTTTGATGAGGATACGTGCATCGGAGTTGCAAAGCAGATTAAAAAGCTTGTTGATGAAGGTGTTCAGGTTGCAATAGTTATAGGCGGAGGCAATTTCTGGCGCGGACGCTCCTCAAACACAATTGACAGGGTTAAAGCAGACCAGATCGGTATGCTTGCCACAGTAATGAACTGCATTTATGTTTCCGACATTTTCCGTTATGTCGGTATGAAGACAAGAGTTTATACACAGTTCGAGTGCGGTGATATGACTGAGCTCTTCTCAAAGGATGAGGCGGTTGAGGACCTTGAAAGCGGAAGAGTAATCTTCCTTGCAGGCGGCACAGGTCATCCTTACTTCTCAACAGACTCTGCTACAGCACTTCGTGCTATTGAGCTTGATTGTGATGTCATTCTTATGGCAAAGTCTATTGACGGTGTTTATGATTCTGATCCTCATAAGAACCCGAATGCAAAGAAGTATGACGAAATGTCAATTAACACCATTATTGACAACAAGCTTGGTGTTATCGATATGACAAGTGCTGTTCTCTGTATGGAGAACAAGATGCCTCTCTTCATTTTCTCACTTCTTGAGGAAGACGGCATTACAAATGCAGCACTTGGTAAGGCTAAAGGCACAAAAATTACAGTTGACTGATTACAGAGGAGGATATATTTATGAACGAAAAGATTGCACCTTTTTGTGAAAAGATGGACAAGACAATTTCTGTTCTCGAAGAGAACTATGCATCAATCAGAGCAGGTCGTGCTAACCCGCATCTCCTTGATAAGCTTAAAGTAGATTACTACGGAACACCTACAAACATTCAGGGTGTTGCAAACGTTTCCGTTCCCGAAGCAAGAGTTATTGCCATTCAGCCTTGGGAATCAAAGATGATTAAAGAAATCGAGAAGGCTATCCAGGCTTCCGATATCGGCATCAATCCTTCAAACGACGGTAAGGTTATCCGCCTTGTATTCCCTGAGCTTACAGAGGAACGTCGTAAGGACATCTGCAAGGACATCAAGAAGAATGCTGAGCAGGCTCGTGTAGCAGTAAGAAACATCCGTCGTGATGCAAATGATGCTATTAAGAAGCTCGGTAAGGCAAGCGAGATTTCCGAAGATGAAGAGAAGACAATCGAGGATGAAATCCAGAAGATTACAGACAAGAAGATTGCTGAGATTGACAAGCTTGCTGAAAACAAAGAAAAAGAAATCATGACAGTTTAATAAAAATCATTACAGCGGTGGGCTTCACGGCTCACCGCTGTTTGTTTAAAAGACATTCGATTTTAATCACGTAATGTACACTATTTCGTGATAAAGTTCAGGAAGGTTAATTTTATGGCTAACGAACTTGAAAACCTTGTCATTCCGAAGCACATCGCGATTATTCTCGACGGCAACGGAAGATGGGCAAAAAAGAGAGGACTTCCGAGAACGGCAGGACATAAAGCAGGTGCCAAGACAGTCGAAAAGATATGTGAAGACGCGTACAGGCTTGGTGTTGAATATGTAACGCTATATGCATTTTCCACCGAGAACTGGTCAAGGCCCGAGTCAGAAGTCAGTATGCTTATGAATCTGCTTCGTGACTATCTTTCGGATTGCCTCAATAATGCAAAGAAGAATAATATGCAGGTCCGTGTTATCGGTGATAAATCAGGACTTGCTCCCGATATAGTCGAAAAAATAAACGAAGTTGAAGAGGCTTCAAAGGTATACACCGGCCTCAAACTTCAGATTGCTATCAATTACGGTGGGCGTGATGAAATTAAAAGAGCTTTCATTAAGCTTGCCGAACAGGTTAAAGAAGGAAAGCTGCTTCCTTCCGACATAAATGAAGAACTCATTGATAACAGCCTCGATACTGCCGGCATTCCTGCTCCGGATCTTCTCATCCGAACAAGCAGAGAACAGCGAATTTCAAATTTCCTTCTCTGGCAGCTTGCATACACTGAGTTTTATTTCCCTGAGGTTCTTTGGCCTGATTTTGAGAAAAAAGACCTCATAGAAGCTATAAAGTATTATAATACACGAGACAGACGTTACGGTGGAGTGAAGAGCTGATATGGCTAATGAAGAAACAAAAAAGAAAAGTGGATTTTGGGTAAGATTTGCCAGTGCATTTGTTTGTACTGTCGTAGCTTTTCTTGCCATCATACCCGGAGGCCACATACTTCTTACGGTAAATCTTATAATTGCACTCATCGGTGTCAGAGAAATGCTTAAGGTTGCAGGTGTTAACAAAACTCCCATTGCAGTCTTTGCTTATGTTGCAACAGCACTGACATATGTTCTTATATGTATTGACCAAAAGCATCTTCTTGTGGCATTGTTTATGCTATTTCTGCTGCTTCTTTTCGGAGCTATGGTCATTAAATACCCGAAATACAGTTCCGAAAAGATATTCATGACCTTTACAAGTCTCATTTATGTCGGACTTGGGCTTTCGTTCCTTTTCCAGACAAGAGTCCAGCTTAATGACGGTCAATACATCATCTGGCTTATATTTATAGGCTCATGGATTTCCGATACAGGTGCATACTGTGTAGGTATGCTTTGCGGAAAGCACAAGGCTTTTCCCGAACTTTCTCCGAAGAAGTCGATTGAGGGCTGCATAGGCGGTATTCTTTCAAGCATTCTTATCGGTATTGTATATAATCTTGTTCTTCATTACTGCTTCAATGTAAATTTCCTTCATATATGGCAGATTGCCGTAATATGCGGAGCCGCTTCCGTTATTTCCCAAATAGGCGATCTTGCTGCATCTGCTATTAAACGTAACTACAATGTTAAGGATTACGGAAAACTCATTCCCGGACATGGTGGTATTCTCGACAGATTTGATTCCATTATCTTCGTTGCACCGCTTGTTTATTATCTTGCAAGGCTCTTCCAGGTATTGGGCGTTTCGATTTAGGAAAAACAATGAAAACTATTTCTATTTTAGGCTCAACAGGATCCATAGGCACACAGACTCTTGATGTTGTAAGACAGAACGGTGATATTACCGTTGCTGCAATTGCCGCAAATACAAATGTTGAGCTCATACTTAAACAAATAAACGAATTTCAGCCAAAGCTCGTTTGCATGTATTCTGAAAAGGCTGCAAAGGAGCTGGAGCTTCGTGTGAAAAGTCAGGGCCTCTCTGTAACTGTTGTAACAGGTATGGAAGGGCTCATTTCCTGTGCGACAATTGATGAAGCTGATATTGTAGTAACTGCTTTTGTCGGTATGATCGGCATAAGACCTACCGTTGAGGCCATAAAAGCGGGAAAGGATATTGCTCTTGCCAATAAAGAAACTCTTGTTACTGCAGGACATATTATTATGCCTCTTGCAAAGAAGATGGAAGTTAAAATACTTCCTGTTGATTCAGAGCATTCTGCTATATTCCAGTGCCTTCAGGGGGCTGCCGGCAACAGACCCGCAAAGATTCTTCTTACTGCTTCGGGTGGTCCTTTCAGAGGAAAAACGCTTGAAGAACTGAAAAATGTTACTCCTGAAGACGCTCTAAAACATCCAAACTGGTCTATGGGAAGAAAAATCACCATAGATTCGTCTACAATGGTAAACAAGGGCCTGGAAGTTATGGAAGCAAAGTGGCTTTTCGGTGTTTCAGAGGATGATGTACAGGTTGTTATACAGCCTAAAAGCATTATTCATTCCATGGTTGAGTTTACTGATGGTGCAGTCATTGCGCAGCTTGGTGTTCCTGACATGAAGCTTCCTATACAGTATGCTCTTTATTATCCCGAAAGAAGAATGCCTACTGCTGACAGGCTTGATTTTACGAAGCTTTCAACGATTGAGATTTATAATCCCGACAATGTGAATTTCCCTGCACTTCCTCTTGCCTATTCCGCAATTAAAACGGGCGGAAGCATGCCCACCGTTTATAATGCTGCAAATGAAGTCTGCGTGGCCAAGTTCTTAAACCGTGAAATAGGCTATCTTGACATAGTAAACGGTATAAAGCGTATGATGGATATGCATAAAGTCATTAAAGAGCCTTCCCTTGAAGAAATTCTTGAAGTTCAGGAAAGAGTTAATGAAGGACTTAAAAACTATAGAACTTTATAATTTTTGGAGATATAAATGAAGATAGTTATAGCAATACTGATTTTTTCATTAATTGTCATATTTCACGAATTCGGTCATTTGCTTCTTGCAAAGAAGAACGGAATTACTGTTGTTGAGTTTTCCATCGGTCTTGGCCCGACTCTTTTCGGGAAAACAATAAACGGTACAAAGTATTCCGTTAAGCTGCTTCCTTTTGGCGGTGCATGCCAGATGCTTGGAGAGGACCTTCTTGACGATGATGATAAAAAGGAGCCTACTTCCCTTGAAGGTTCTTTTTATTCCAAATCTGTCTGGAGAAGAATGTCAGTTATTCTTGCGGGACCTGTTTTTAACTTTGTTCTTGCTTTTATTTTATCCCTTTTTATTACCGCAATTGCCGGAATTGACAAGCCTTTTGTCACAAACGTAACTAAGGATGGTCCTGCTGCACGTGCGGGCATTATGCAAGGGGATGAGATTTACAGCATTAATGGTCATCGTACATCGATAGGCCGTCAGGTCGACATGTATTTTGCCTATGAAGACCTTGACGGAGAAGGCCTTGATATTGTTTACAGACGTAATGGCGAGAAGTTTGAAACTCAGCTTGTTCCCGAAAAAATCAAGAAGTTCCTTCTCGGCTTTACTTATGACGGCAACACAAACAGAGCAGAAATAAAAGAGCTTGTTGAGGGTTACCCGATTGCACTTGCCGGGCTTCAGGTTGGTGATATTATCACCTCCTTTAACGGTATTCGTGTTGACTCCGGCGCAGAGCTTTCACAGACAATAAATGAACATCCTCTTACCGAAGACGAAGTGACAATAACGTACGAAAGAGCCGGAGCTGAGTACACTGCGACGCTTGTACCGAAGCTTGAAAGCAATAAATATGCACCCGGTCTCACATACAATCTTTACAGAGACAAAACCGATTTTATCGGTGTCATCCGTTACAGTGCCGTCGAGGTTAAGTACTGGATTCAGATTACCTTTAAGAATCTTGGCATGCTCATTCGCGGTAAGTTCTCTGCGAATGATTTAAGCGGTGTTGTCGGTATTGTTGACATGATCGGTGACTCCTATGAGGAAACGAAGGCTGTCGGTACTACGTTAGATGTTGTACTTCAGATGATGTACATATGCATACTTCTTTCTGCAAACCTCGGTGTAATGAACCTTCTTCCGATTCCCGCACTTGACGGCGGAAGATTTTTCCTTCTTGTTGTTGAGGCCATCATCGGAAAGCCGATAAACCGTAAGTTTGAAGGCATTGTAAACCTCATTGGTTTTGCACTCCTTATGATATTAATGGTTGTTGTATTCTTTAACGATATAAGACGTATTTTCTTTTAGAGGCATAAAATGAATACTCATGAAGTCAGAATAGGAAATGTTGCCATCGGTGCAGGCAATCCGATAGCAATACAGTCAATGACAAACACAAAAACAGAAGATGTTAATGCTACGGTTTCACAGATACTTGAGCTTGAAAAAGCCGGCTGTGAAATCATAAGATGCGCCGTGCCTACCGAGGAGGCGGCTCTGGCTTTTCGTGAGATAAAAAAACAGATCAATATTCCTCTTGTCGCAGATATTCATTTTGATTACAGACTTGCTATTTCCGCCATAGAGAACGGAGCTGACAAAATTCGCATAAATCCCGGAAATATCGGAAGTCTCGACAGAGTAAAAGCTGTTGTTGATGCTGCCCGCGAGAGAAATATTCCTATTCGCGTCGGAGTTAATTCTGGGTCCCTTGAAAAGGACCTTATTCAGAAATATGGTGGAGTTACCGCGGGAGGTCTTGTAGAAAGCGCGCTTCATCAAGCTGCCATTATAGAAGACATGGGTTATGACAACCTTGTCATAAGCATCAAGTCATCTGATGTCCAAATGTGCATTAAAGCACATGAGCTTATTGCTGATAAGACGACACACCCGCTTCATGTAGGTATTACTGAGGCAGGCACGCTTAGAAGCGGCCTTATTAAGTCATCGGTAGGTCTTACAAGAATTTTGTTGCAGGGCATCGGAGACACAATCCGAGTATCGCTTACTGCAAAGCCTATCGAAGAAATTTATGCCGCAAAGGATATTTTACGTGCTCTCGGACTGAGGCGTAACGGTATTGAAGTTGTTTCCTGCCCGACCTGCGGCAGGACAAAGATTGATTTAATCAGTCTTGCTGAAAAAGTAAATGAAGCTGTGAGAGATTATCCGCTTAACATTAAGGTCGCAGTTATGGGCTGTGCTGTTAACGGACCGGGAGAGGCCAGAGAAGCCGATCTTGGCATTGCAGGCGGTAACGGCGAAGGCGTTATCATTAAAAAGGGCGAGATAATCAGGAAATGTAAAGAGGAGGAGCTTTTAAACGAGCTTCTTAAGGAGATAAATGAGCTTATTTGATATATTCCCCGAGATTAATGCGGGCAAAAAAGCAAATCAGGCTTTTGATGATGTTGTCCTTGTAAAGGTTGTCGCAGACAAAGTTACAGGCAATGTTACCATTGTTCTTGAAAGCACACATCTTCTTGACTACCGTGACATTAAGGAAATGGAGAAGGTACTTAATAAAGGCTATTTCCGTTCAAAGGGTATCAAGGCAACTTTCAGCATAAAATATAATCTTTCGGACGTTTACGATCCCTCCAGCATATGGAATATGCATAAACGCAGCATATTGGAGGATATAAAATATACTTCTGAACTGGAATATAGATTCCTGGACGAAGCAGAAGACAGATTCGTTTGTGCGGATGATGGTACATATCATCTTGAGCTTACAGCGCAGGACACTTTTATTAATCGCAGTCTTGCGGACGAAATCAGAGCTTTTCTTACCGGATACTTTAAGGAAAGCTTTTCTTTTGATGTTTATGTTGATTTTAAATGGACCGAAGCAGATAAAATCGTTTCCAAGGACGATATGGATGTTGCGGAAATTCATACAGTAAGCGATTACGAAGCAAAGATAAACGAGACAGAACGAAAAGAAGTTATTAAGAAAATCCGTAAAACAAACGATTCCGATAAGTCTGCGGAAAAGGATAATACTGCCGGGAAGACAGGCCCGGAGACAAAAGCTTCCGCTGATAAAAAGCAGGAGCAGTCAAAAGACGGTGAAAAGGGAAAGAGCTTCAGAACGTTTGCGTCAAAATTCATCAAAAAGAAGCTTGAAGAGGACCCCGAGCTCTTTTACGGACATCTTTTTGACGGTGAAGACGTTAAGGTTACACCTATTCTTGAAATTGTCGAAGGCTTTAATGAGATTGTTATTTCCGGTAAAATCATTAAGTTTGACGATCCTGTCCAGATGCGTAACAGGGACAGTTTTATCATTAAGTTTGCTGTTACGGATTTTACCGACACTATTTCCTGCAAACTGTTTTTGAGTAAAGAAGAGCTTGATGAAATGAAGCCTCTCCTTTCAGAAGGAAAGTGTGTTAAGCTTTCGGGCATCCCGAAGTATGATACTTATGAAAAAGAGGTTACAATCTCCAGTATTTCGGGTATTAAATCCATTCCCGACATTGTAATTAAGCGTAAAGACACGAGTGATGTTAAGCGTGTCGAGCTCCATGCACATACAATGATGAGCGATATGGATGGTGTTGTCGATCCTAAAGACCTTGTTAAGTCTGCTTTTGATTTCGGTCATCCCGGTGTTGCGATTACTGACCATGGTGTTGTTCAGGGCTTTACCGACGCGTTCCATTTCTACAGGGATAAGCTTCTTAAATCAAAGGACCCGGACATTGCCGCACGTGCAAAAGAATTCAAGATAATCTACGGCTGTGAGATATATCTTGTTAACGATATGTGCGACTTTGTTAAAAATGATAAAGGGCAAAGCTATTCTTCTACAACTGTAGTCTTTGATATTGAGACAACAGGACTTTATGCAAAACACAATAAAATAATTGAAATAGGTGCTGTTAAGCTTGAAAATAATGAAATTGTTGGCAGATTCAACACGTTTGTCAATCCTGAAGTGCCTATTCCTCTTGAAATAGAATCCAAAACGCATATAAACGATTCCATGGTTAATGATGCGCCTGTTATTTCCGAGATTCTTCCAAAGTTCCTTGAATTTTGTGGTGATGCCATTATCGTTGCCCACAATGCAAGCTTTGATACGGGCTTTATCAGACATAATTGCGAGCTCCTTGGTCTCGATTATGACCCTACTATTGTAGATACAGTAGGACTTTCACAGGGTCTTCTTTCAGGTCTTAAAAATTATAAGCTTAATACTCTTGCAAACGAGCTTAATGTTTCGCTTGAAAATCATCATCGTGCAGTTGATGATGCTGCGTGCACCGCTGAAATTTACAAGAAACTTGTAAATATTATGGACAGTAAAGGAATTCATACTCTTTCCGAATCATCCGAAGCGTTAACGCCTTCGGATGAAGCAATAAGAAATATGCATCCTTACCATTGCATCGTCCTCTGCAAGAATATTACGGGACGTTACAATCTTTACAAGATGATTTCAAAGAGTCATCTGACATATTTTAAAAAGAGTCCTAAAATACCGAAGAGTCTTCTTTCGGAAAGAAGAGAAGGGCTTATTATAGGCTCCGCCTGTGAGGCGGGTGAGCTTTACAGAGCACTTCTTGAGGACGATTCGCAGGATGTAATTTCATCTCTTTGCGACTTCTATGATTATTTCGAGATTCAGCCTCTTGGAAACAACCGCTTTATGATTGAGGATGAAAAAATCCCTCAGGTTCAAAGCGAACAGGATTTGATTCGACTAAATGAACGTATAGTACAGCTTGGTGAAGAATACGGAAAGCCGGTATGCGCTACATGTGATGTGCATTTCCTTAATCCTGAGGATGAAGTGTACAGAAGACTTATAATGCATTCCAAGGGCTTCAAGGACGCCGATACGCAGGCACCTCTTTTCTTACGTACAACCGAGGAGATGCTTAATGAATTTGAATATCTGGGACAGAAGAAGTGCAGAGAAGTCGTTATAGAAAATCCTGTTAAAATTCTTGAACAGATTGAACATATGGACCCGGTACGTCCGGATAAGTGTCCTCCCGTTATTGAAAACTCAGAGGAGACGCTCACAAAGATTTGTCATGACAAAGCCCACTCCATGTACGGAGAGGTATTGCCGCCTGTTGTAGAGAAACGACTTGAAACCGAGCTTTCATCAATTATTAAAAACGGCTACTCCGTTATGTATATCATTGCGCAGAAGCTTGTTTGGAAGTCAAACGAAGATGGCTATCTTGTAGGCTCACGAGGCTCCGTTGGTTCATCCTTCGTTGCCACAATGGCCGGTATTACCGAGGTTAATCCGCTTCCCGCGCATTATTATTGCCCTCATTGCCGGTATTCGGATTTTGATTCTGAAGAGGTAAAGGCTTTCCAGAAGGAAGCAATATGCGGTTTTGACATGCCTGATAAAATTTGTCCTGTCTGCGGTGAGAAGCTTGCAAAGGACGGAGCGGACATTCCTTTCGAGACGTTCCTTGGCTTTAACTGCGATAAGGAGCCTGATATCGACCTGAATTTCTCGGGTGAATATCAGTCTAAAGCGCATGATTATACAGAAGTTATTTTCGGAAAAGGTCAGACGTTCAAAGCAGGAACGGTTGGTACCGTTGCAGATAAAACAGCGTACGGCTATGCTCTCAAATACGATGAGGATCACGGCACTTCACACAGAAAAGCCGAACTTGAAAGAATGTCAAAGGGCTGCGTAGGTGTTAGACGTTCAACGGGCCAGCATCCCGGCGGAATCATAGTACTTCCCGTGGGAGAGGATATTGACTCCTTCACCCCTGTACAGCATCCTGCAAACGATATGACATCCAATATCGTTACGACGCATTTCGATTACCACTCAATCGACCATAACCTGCTTAAGCTTGATATACTCGGACACGATGATCCGACAATGATTAAACGTCTCGAAGAGCTTACGGGTATCGATGCAAAGACTATTCCGATGGATGACAAGAAGGTTATTTCACTGTTCCACGGAACGGAAGCTCTCGGAATTACGCCCGACCAGCTTATGGGAATTGATATGGGTTCTCTCGGACTTCCTGAACTCGGTACCGATAACGCCATGAACATGCTTCGTGAAACAAAGCCTGACTGCTTCTCCGACATGGTTCGAATTTCCGGCCTTTCACACGGTACGGATGTTTATGCCAACAATGCCCAGGTTCTCATTCAAAACGGCACCTGCAACCTTAAACAGGCTATCTGCACGCGTGATGACATTATGCTTTACCTTATAAACAAAGGCGTTGAGCCGGGGCATTCCTTCAAGATCATGGAATCTGTCCGAAAAGGTAAAGGTCTTACAGAAGAACAGGAGACAGAAATGAAGGAACACGGTGTTCCTGACTGGTACATCTGGTCCTGCAAGAAGATCCAGTACATGTTCCCGAAGGCTCATGCCTGCGCTTACATTATGATGGCCTTCCGCGTTGCATGGTTTAAGGTGTATAAGCCGCTTGCTTATTATTCCGCATACTTTGGCATACGTGCCGCAGCGTTTAATTACGAGCTTATGTGTCTCGGCAAGGAAAAGCTCATCAGAAACATGAATGAGATAAAAGCACGAATTGACAGTCATCAGGGAACGGCCAAGGATGATACGACATACATGAATATGAAATCCGTTCTTGAAATGTATGCAAGGGGCTATGATTTCATGCCGATCGATCTTTTCAGGGCAAAAGCGCATGCTTTCCAGATTATCGATGACAAGATTATGCCTTCCTTTGATACAATTGACGGACTTGGTGAAAAAGCTGCCGACCAGCTGTTCGAAGCGTGTAAGGGCGGTCCTTTCACATCAAAGGACAACATAAAAGAGCGTGCCCATATTTCGCAGAGTGCTGTGGACACCTTGCAGCGACTTGGTCTTCTCGGAGATCTTCCGGAAACGGATCAGATAAGCTTTGCAGACATTTTCAACATGTAATCTCTGTAACGGAACAATGGACAGTAATTAAAATGTTATGCCTGCACAGAATATTCTGACAATTTGTCATAATTCTCTTTAATGTTTTACTTGATTTTTTGGCTTTTATAGTGTAATATAACGTCTGTTCGACAGAACAGACAAATGGCTCGTTGGTCAAGAGGCTAAGACGTCGCCCTCTCACGGCGAAATCAGCGGTTCGATTCCGCTACGAGCTGCTAACTGTAAATTTTACAGCCCAACCCAAATTGTCTCATGCAGGTTATCCTGTGATGAGATTTTTTTTTGCCTTTTTCAGGAACATTCATATCCTACGGAATTTGAAGAAAGCATTTGAATTTACGTATCTCCCTTGACCTTAATTATCAAAAGGTTATAATTAAAAAGTATTTTTATACGGGGAGAAATGTTTATGAAAATGTATTTTTATTATGGTGTTATGGGCTCCAGCAAAACGGCAAATGCCCTTATGACAAGGTTTTCCTGGGAGGATAAGGGAAAGAAGGTGGCTCTCCTTAAACCCAGCCTTGATACGAGAGACGGTGCAACAATAGTAAAGTCAAGAGCAGGACTTTCCGCAGAAGCACTTCTTGTATATCCCGAGTCTAAGATTTGTGATGTACTTCCGGACCCTGTCGAAACATATGACAATATTATCGTTGATGAGGCTCAGTTCCTTACAGCAGCGCAGGTAGAAGAGCTTCGTGCAATTGTTGATGAAAATAAATGCTTTGTTATGGCGTATGGCCTTAAAACAGACTTCCTTACACATACGTTTGAAGGCTCCAAGAGACTTCTTGAGCTTGCAGACTCCATTCGTGAAATTGTTACGATGTGCCCTTGCGGAAAGAAAGCTATTATGAATGCACGATTTTCCGGCACTAAAATCCTTTACGAGGGTGAACAGGTCGCAATGGGCGGAAATGAGTCGTACATTGCCCTTTGCAGCTCGTGCTACAAGAAGGGTGTTATTTCAAAGAAGACCGCTAATATTTACACAGTTCCGAAAGACTGACAAGGGTGTTGTTTTCACTTGACACAGAGGAAAAGTGTATCTATAATCAATAAGAATTTTTAGCGAAATTATTATATTTCAGGAGATTTATCATGAAGAAATTTACTTCAAAAGAGCTTAGAAATGCTTGGATTAAATTCTATACAGAGCGCGGTCATGTTGATTGCGGCGCTGTTTCACTTGTATCTGACGGTTCTACCGGCGTTCTTTTTAACGTAGCCGGCATGCAGCCTCTTATGCCTTACCTTCTTGGTCAGAAGCATCCCCTCGGCACCAGACTCTGTAACGTTCAGGGCTGTGTGCGTACAAATGATATCGATTCCGTAGGTGACACAAGCCATGGAACATTCTTCGAAATGATGGGAAGCTGGTCACTTGGTGATTACTTCAAGGAGGACCGTTGCAAGTGGAGCTATGAGCTTCTTACCGAAGTATTCGGATTTGACAGAGATCATCTTGCAGCAACAGTATTTGCCGGCGATGAGAATGCACCTCGTGACGAAGAAGGCGCAAAGTGCCGTATTGCTTCAGGCTTCAAGCCCGAGAACATTTTCTATCTTCCCGCCGAGGATAACTGGTGGGGACTTGAGTTTGGTCCCTGTGGTCCCGACTCCGAAATGTTCTACGTAAAAGATATGCCCGACTGTGGCCCGAACTGCGGTCCCGGATGTCATTGTGGCAAGTATACCGAAATTGGTAACGATGTTTTCATGCAGTATGAAAAGCATCAGGACGGTACACTTACACCCCTTTCAAAGAAGAATGTCGATACAGGATGGGGTCTTGAGCGTAACCTTGCATTCCTTAACGGCTATAGCGATGTTTACATGACAGATGTTCATGCAGGCACCATCGAATATATTGAAAAGTCTTCAAACATTAAATACGGCTCTGACGAGAAGAGCACACGTTCAATGCGTATTGTTGCCGATCATATGCGTACAGCTGTTATGCTTATCGGTGACGAAGCAAAGCTTACACCTTCCAATGCAGGTGCAGGCTATGTTTTAAGACGACTTATCCGTCGTGCTGTACGTCAGGGAAGACTTCTCGGACTCAATAAGGCCAATCTTGTTGAATGTGCAACAATCTACATTGACAAAGTATACGGAGAAGCTTATCCGAACCTCATTAAGAACCGTGATTTCATCGTAAAAGAGCTCACAAAGGAAATTACCGCCTTCGAAGCTACAATCGAGAACGGCATGAAGGAATTCAAGAAGCTTCTTGATGCAAAGAAGGCTGAAAAAGCTTCAGGCTTTGACGGTAAGGACGCATTTTACCTTTACGATACATTTGGTTTCCCGTTTGAGCTTACAGTTGAAATGGCTGAGGAGGAAGGCCTTACTGTTGACGAAGCAGGCTATAAGGCTGCCATGGAACAGCAGAAGGAGCTTGCACGTGCAGGCAAGAGCTTTGCCCAGAAGAACACCTCATCCGTTTTTGACGCACTTGACGAGAGCATTGTTTCAAGCTTCGTAGGTTATGATTCTCTTACCGCAGATTCTAAGATTTCTGCTCTTTCAAACGATACAGAGCTTGTTGATTCTTTAAGCGCAGGCGAGACAGGTACAATTATTACAGCAGTTACACCTTTCTATGCAACAATGGGTGGCCAGAAGGGTGATATCGGTATTATTAAAACAGCTTCAGGCTCTTTCGAGGTTACAGATACTGTTAAAGTTCCCGGCGGCCGTGTAGGTCATATCGGTAAGGTTACCGAAGGCACAATTAAAGCAGGCGATGATGCAAAGCTTTCTGTTGATACATTAAACAGAGCTTCTACATGTAAGAACCATTCCGCAACGCACCTTCTTCAGGCTGCACTTCAGCAGGTTCTTGACAGCGATGTTCATCAACAGGGTTCATACCAGGATGAGAGCCGTACACGTTTCGACTTCTCTTATGGACAGGCTATGACGGCAGAGCAGATTGCGAAGGTTGAGGATATCGTAAATGTAGCTATCGCAGCTGATTATCCTGTAATTACAGAAGTTATGGGCATCGAAGAAGCTAAGAAGACCGGTGCTATGGCTCTCTTCGGAGAAAAGTACGGTGATTCCGTAAGAGTCGTTTCCATGGGTGATTTCTCAAAGGAACTTTGCGGTGGTACACATGTAAAGCGTACGGGCGAGATTGCAAACTTCAAGATTCTTTCCGAATCAGGCGTTGCAGCAGGTGTTCGTCGTATCGAAGCCATTACAGGCGCAAACGTAATTGCTTATTACAAGAATGTCGAAGCTTCACTTAATGAAGCAGCAGCTGCAGCAAAGACACAGCCGGCAGGCCTTGTTGAAAAGATTAATCATATGCAGGCTGACTTAAAGGCTCTTGCATCCGAAATTGAAGCACTTAAGGCTAAGGCAGCAAAGGACGCACTCGGTGATGTTATGAGCGCCGTTCAGGAAGTTAACGGAGTGAAGACTCTTGCAGCTACAGTTCCCGGTGTTGATATGAACGGCCTCAGAGACCTTTCCGATTCACTTGCCGAAAAGATGGGCGGCGGCGTTGTATTCCTTGCTTCCGAAACAGACGGCAAGGTTAACCTTGTAGCAAAGGCTACAGATAATGCAATGGCTAAGGGTGCTCACGCAGGTAACCTCATTAAGGCTGTTGCTCCCATCGTTCTCGGTGGCGGCGGCGGACGTCCCAACATGGCTCAGGCAGGCGGTAAGGATGCTTCCAAGATTCCCGAAGCAATCGAAGCTGCAAAGAAGATCATGCAGGAGCAGATACATTGACTTTTTTTCCGATAAGTGTTGACTTTTCACTTTAGGAATGCTATAAAGTAACAGTAATATTTGGCTAGTTAGAGAGTGGGTGCGAATCCACTCTCTATTCATTGTAAGGGTAAATAATTATATTACATCTGAAGGAAACGGAGGCTGTATGGGTAAAAGAGACGAGTACGCAGCACGTACGGAAAAGCTTGCTGCACCGATACTTGAAGAACTTGGATTTGAGCTTGTTGACTGCGAGTATGTTAAAGAGGCCGGAACAGACTACTTACGAATCTACATTGATAAGGAAGGCGGCATTTCAATTAACGAATGCGAGGACTTCAGCAGAAGGATGTCACCCGTGCTTGACAAAGAGGATTTCATTCCGGATGCATACATTTTTGAAGTAAGTTCTCCGGGACTTGGAAGGACGCTGAAAAAAGACAGAGACTTCCAAAGAGAACTCGGAAGCGAAGTTGAAGTTAAGCTTTTCAAAGCGGTTGACGGTCAGAAGGAATTCACGGGTTATCTTGATGACTTCGATGAAACTACCGTTACAATAGGCTTTGAAGACGATACACAGATTACATTTGAAAGATCTGACATTGCAAAGATTAATCTTGCAGTGCATTTCTAAATAGAGAAAAAAAGCAGTATAAGGAGGATATATAAAATGGCAACAGCAAGAAAGAAAACTACAGCAAAGGCTGCGCCGACAGAAAACAGTGAACTTATTTTAGCTCTCGAGATGATTGAAAAGGAAAAAGGAATCTCAAAGGAAATTATGCTTGAGACAATCCAGAATTCCCTTATCACAGCATACAAAAACCAGTACGGTAAGGCAGAAAATGCCAAGGTTACAATCGATCCCAAGACAGGTATCTTCAAGGTTTATTCCGAGAAGGAGGTTGTTGAGGAAGTTGAGGATGATGTACTTCAGATTTCCAAGGCTCAGGCTGAAATCAAGATGGGTCATCCTTATGAAATCGGTGATTTTGTAAATATCGAAGTTACACCTAAGGATTTCGGACGTATTGCAGCACAGAAGGCTAAGCAGGTTGTCGTTCAGAAAATCCGTGAGGAAGAGCGTAACGCATTGTTCTCAAGCTATGCAATGAAGGAAAAGGACATCGTTACAGGTGTTATCGAGCGCTTCCAGAATCCTGATATCGGAAACTACAATATCATCGTTTCTCTTGGTAAGCTTGAAACAATCCTCCCTGTTAATGAGCAGATTAAGGGTGAGGAATTCTATAAGAACGAGCGTGTTAAGCTTTACGTTACAAAGGTTGAAAACAGCCCTAAGGGACCGAGAATTTCCGTTTCCCGTACACATCCCGAGCTTGTTAAGAGACTTTTTGAAGAAGAAGTTACAGAAATCGCTGACGGTATCGTTGAAATCAAGGGTATTTCCCGTGAGGCAGGCCAGCGTACAAAGATTTCCGTATATTCACATGATGAGAATGTCGATCCCGTAGGCGCATGCGTTGGTGTTAACGGTGCAAGAGTCAACGCTATCGTTGATGAACTTCACGGTGAGAAGATTGATATCATCGTTTGGAACGAGGATCCCGCAATTCTCATTGAAAATTCTTTAAGCCCGGCAAAGGTTGTTTCTGTTACAGTTGAGCCTGAAGAAAAGACAGCAAGAGTTATCGTTCCCGACTATCAGCTTTCACTTGCAATCGGTCGTGAAGGTCAGAATGCAAGACTTGCAGCAAAGCTTACAGGTTACAGAATTGATATTAAGTCTGAGTCTCAGAATGACGGAACATTTATCGAAGGTGAAGAGTACACCGAGGAAGGTTTCTCTGAGGACGAGGAGCAGTAATTAAGAGGACAGGGATATGGCAGAAAAGAAAATACCGATGAGAAAATGTACCGGATGTAATGGTGTTTTTCCTAAGAACAGCCTTATCCGTGTAATCAGAACCCCTGAAGGGGAAATTAGAATTGATAAAACAGGAAGACTTAACGGAAGAGGCGCATATCTTTGCGATTCCGTTTCGTGCTTCGAAAAGGCTAAGAAATCCCGCGGAATAGAGAAATCCTTATCAATGGCTATTCCCGCTGAGGTTTATGACAGCCTTCTTAAGGAGATGATTTAAGTTGACTGATAACAAAGCCGAAAAAAGCGTTCTTTCGCTGCTTGGAATTGCAATGAAGGCAGGGAAGGTACAGAGTGGCGAATTCTGTTGTGAGACTGCCGTAAAAGACAGCACGGCATGCCTTGTTATAATTGCAGAAGACGCATCGGACAATACAAAAAAGCTGTTTACCGATAAAAGTAAATTTTATAAGGTGCCTTGCGTTACATTCAGTACGAAAGACGATTTGGGACATGCAATAGGAAAGAAGGAGAGAGCTTCTGTTGCAGTTACGGATGAAGGCCTTGCAATGGCCATTATCAAAAAAATCAACGACCTTAAGAATATAGAGGAGGAGCCCGTTTAATGGCAAAAATGAAGATATTTGAGTTATCAAAGGAAATAGGAGCAGAGAACAAGGAAGTTATCGAATTCCTCAATAAAAACGGTGTGGAAGTAAAGAGCCACATGAACAGTATTGAAGATAAAGAAATTGAAATGGTTAAAAAGCATTTCGGTAAGGCTTCCGGAGCTTCGGAAAATAAAGCAGAGACTGTTAAAAAGTCAGAGCCTGCAGAGAAAGCCGTTAAAACGGCTGAAAAGCAGGTGAAGCCTGCAGAGCGTCCTGTTAAGTCTGATAACGTTGTTAAGAAACCCGCAGAAGGTCAGCAGATGCTTCGTCGTCCTGAAGGACAGAAGCCTATGCAGGGTCAGCCGCAGAAGAGAGTTATGCTTGATGGTCCTCAGGACAGAAGACCTATGGGACAGCAGGGACAGATGTTAAAGAGACCTGATGGACAGCCTCAGCAGAGACGTATGCTTGATGGTCCTCAGGACAGAAGACCTATGGGGCAGCAGGGACAGATGTTAAAGAGACCTGACGGACAGTCACAGCAGAGACGTATGCTTGATGGTCCTCAGCAGGGACAGCGTCGTCCGAATGATCCTAACAGAAGACCTGACAACAGAAACCAGCAGAAACCCAGGACGATTAACGGCGTTACAATTTCCAGTGACGACGGCAACCGTCTTATTCATGGTTCTCATATGTCAGAGGCTGAGCTTGAAGCAATCAAGCGTGAGAAAGTTAAAGAAAATCAGGCAAGACGTGAGGCTGAAAGAATCGAAGCCGAAAAGCATGCCGCTGAAGAAGCAAAGAAGGCAGAGGAACTTGCTGCAAAGGCACGTAAGGAAGCTGCTATAATTGCTGAGGATATTGCGGAAAGAAAAGCCGAGCAGGAACAGGCTGAAGCTGCCGCAAGAGCAGCACAGGAAGAAGCTGCACGTAAGGAAGCCGAAAAGGCAGCAAAGGCTGCTAAAGAGGCAGAAGATGCTGCAAAGGCTGAAGCAGAAGCAAAAGCAGAAGCTGAGGCAAAGGCTGCATCTGAAAGACGTGGTGGCACACCTCTCAGCACAGATTCAGCAATCAATTCGGATTCCGAGAAGAAGTTTAAGACTGTCGGAGTTTCAGGACGTCCTAACATTGTCAGCCGTGTAAATGTAACCGGTTATATGAGAAATCAGAACCAGGAAAGAAGAAACGGTAACGACAATCGTAATTTTGACAGAAATAACGACAGAAATAATGACAGAAACGGTCAGAGACCTCAGAACGGAGGCTTTGACAGAAGAAATAACGACAACAGAAACGGTGACAGAAACCAGCAGCGTGACAGAAACCATTTCCAGGAGGTTGGTTCACGTTACGATGGCAACAACCGTGGCCACAGCAATCTTTTTGAGAATCAGAACAAGAGAGATTTTGGCGGAAACAATTCACAGAATCAGAATCGTAACGGTAACCGTCCTTCATCAGGTTTCTCACAGAGACCTCAGAACTACGTTCCCGGTAAGGATGATGAGGAGGAGAAGAAGCTTGTTTCCCATTCCAGAAATCCTCAGAAGAAGTCTTCAGGACCTGAGATTGCTGAGAATTTAAAGAATACAAACAATCGTCGTTCAGATAAATCCAAGGATAAGATTAAAGCTGATAAGCGCTTTGGCGATTATGAGGAAATGAACGGCAAGAAGGGTAAGGGCGGCAAGGATCCTAACCGTGCCGGTGCCTTCCACAGACCTGAACCTGTTAAGGCAGAGGTTGTTGAAGAGACAATCAAGGTTATTTATCTCCCTGATGTTCTCACAATTCAGGAGCTTGCCGACAAGATGAAGATTAAGGGCAGTGATATCGTTAAGAAGCTCTTTATGGCTGGTAAGATGGTATCGCTTAACTCAGATATTACCTTTGAAGATGCAGAAAGCATTGCTATCGATTATGACATCATTGCCGAGCATGAAGAAAAGGTCGACAGAGTTGCTGAGCTCCTCAAGGAAGATGAAGAAGTAGCAGAGAAGATGGTTAAGCGTCCTCCTGTAGTCTGCGTAATGGGTCACGTTGACCATGGTAAAACATCACTCCTTGATGCTATCAGAACTACATCCGTTACTTCAAGAGAAGCAGGCGGTATCACACAGCACATCGGTGCCTACATGGTAACCGCAAAGGGTGAGAAGATTACATTCCTTGATACACCCGGACATGAAGCATTCACAGCAATGCGTATGCGTGGTGCAAATTCAACGGATATCGCAGTTCTCGTTGTTGCCGCTGATGATGGTGTAATGCCTCAGACTGTAGAAGCTATCAACCATGCAAAGGCTGCAGGTGTCGAAATCATCGTTGCCGTAAACAAGATTGATAAGCCTACTGCAAATATTGACAAGGTTAAGCAGGAACTCACAGAGTACGGTCTTATTTGTGAAGAATGGGGCGGCAGCACAGTATTTGTACCTGTTTCCGCAAAGACAAAGGAAGGTATCGACAAGCTTCTTGAAATGATCCTCCTTACAGCAGATGTACTTGAACTTAAGGCTAATCCCGACAGACAGGCAAGAGGTATCGTTGTTGAAGCCAAGCTTGATAAGGGCCGTGGTCCTGTAGCAACAGTACTTGTTCAGAAGGGTACACTTAAGGTCGGTGACAACATCGTTATCGGCTCTTCAATGGGTAAGGTTCGTGCACTTATTAACGATAAGGATGAAAAGGTTAAGGCCGCAACACCTTCGACGCCTGTTGCCGTACTTGGTCTTAATTCCGTTCCCGATGCAGGTGAAATTGTTGTTGCTACACAGTCCGAGAAGGAAGCTAAGGAAATTGCCGAAGCTTACATTGAGAAGAACAAAGAGAAGCTCATTGCTGAAACAAAGTCCAAGCTTTCACTTGACGATCTTTACTCAGAGATTCAGGCAGGTAACATTAAGGAACTCAATATCATCGTTAAAGCCGATGTTCAGGGCTCCGTTGAAGCTATTAAACAGAGTCTCCTTAAGCTTTCCAATGACGAAGTTGCAGTACGTATCATCCATGGTGGTGTAGGTGCCGTAAACGAGTCCGATGCAACGCTTGCAAGTGCATCAAATGCAATTATTATCGCGTTCAACGTAAAGCCGGATAATACGGCTAAGGATATATGCGAAAGAGAGAAGGTTGACCTTCGTCTCTACAGCGTCATCTATAATGCTATCGATGATGTTGAAGCAGCCATGAAGGGTCTTCTCGATCCTATCTTCGAAGAGCAGGTTATCGGCCACGCAGAGGTTCGTCAGACATTCAAGGCTTCCGGCGTTGGTATCATTGCAGGTTCATTTGTTCTTGACGGTAAAATTATCAGAGGCTGCAAGGCAAGAATCAGCAGAGGCGGCAATCAGATCTTTGATGGTAACCTCGCTTCTCTTAAGCGTTTTAAGGACGATGTTAAGGAAGTTAATGCAGGCTACGAGTGTGGTCTTGTATTTGAGAAGTTTACTGACCTTATTGAAGGTGATTCCATCGAGCTTTATCAGATGGTTGAGGTACCCAGAAAATGAGAAAAAACAGTATTAAAAACGAAAGAGTAAGCCAGGAGGTGCTTCGTGAGCTCTCAGGAATTATCAGAGACGAAGTTCATGACCCGAGAATTGCTCCTTTTACAAGTCTTGTTGATGTATACTGCGCTCCGGACCTTAAAACATGTAAGGTCTGGGTCAGCGTACTCGGCGACGAGAATGCACAGAAGGATACTCTTAAAGGGCTTAACTCTGCAAAAGCCTTTATCCGCGGCCAGCTTGCTCACAGAATGAATATGAGAAATACACCCGAGCTGACCTTCGTAATCGACCAGACAATCGAGTATGGCGTTAATATGTCCAAAAAGATTGATGAGGTTATGGCTTCCATGCCTGACAGGTCCGATGAAGAAGAAAACGGAGACGAGGAGCTTTAATGGTAAACGGAATAATTAACGTATACAAAGAGGCCGGTTTTACTTCGCATGACGTTATTGCCAAGCTCAGAGGAATGATCGGTTTCAAACATATCGGTCACACAGGTACGCTCGATCCGATGGCAGAAGGGGTTCTTCCCGTATGCATAGGTTCTGCTACAAAGGTTTGTGATATGCTGACCGATAAAGACAAAGTATATGAAGCGGAAATCCTTTTCGGAACCGCAACCGATACCGAAGATATAACAGGAAACGTTACAAAAACGCTTCCTGTTTTTGCCTGTAAAGAAGACCTGGAAAAAGTACTTCACGAATTTATCGGTGAAATCGACCAGCAGCCGCCCATGTACTCGGCCATAAAGCTTAACGGCCAGAGACTTTATGACCTCGCTAGAGAAGGCCGACAGGTTGAAGTTGAAAAGAGACACGTAAGAATTGATGAGATTAATCTTCTTGACTGTACTTGTGACTCTGAACGACATCTGAAAGAGGCCAAGATAGAGGTGCTTTGCGGTAAAGGAACGTATATTCGTTCTCTTTGCAGGGATATCGGTGAAAAACTTAATACATGCGCATGCATGAAATCTCTTTACAGGACAAGGACAGACTGCTTCCTTATGAAGGATTCCTTTACACTTTCACAGCTTCAGGAGTTTAAAGATAACGGTACGTTTGAAGAGCACATTATGCCTATTGATATGTACTTTAAGGATTATGACATCTTTACAACACTTCCTGAGTTCGACCATCTTGTAGATAACGGAAATCCCATAAGAAAGCGAGAAGCTGTTTTTGAGCGCCCCATAAAGGATTTGTACCGTGCATATGATTCTAAAGGACAATTCTGCGGAGTGTATCGTTTCAGAAGAGACAACGGTAAATTCTTCCCGGAGAAAATGTTCCTTGAGGTTTACAGCTGATTTGGAAATTGTACGTGATTTATCACAATTAAATAAAGTGCCCACTGCTGTCATCATCGGAAAGTTTGATGGCGTTCACATAGGGCACAGAAGCCTTGTAAAGAAGCTTCTATCAGTAAAAGGGGACAACAAAACAGTTGTCCTTACTTTTGATTTGCAAAGGTCTGTTGATAAGGTTGTAAGCCCTGAACCGCTGTGCTCCGAGGATGAGAAGGAAAAGCTGTTTGAAGAGCTTGGAATTGATTATTATGTGCTGTATACACTTGATGAAAGCAGTGCGAAACTTTCACCTGAATCTTTTATAAGTGAAGTGCTAATACAAGAATTGAATTGTAAGGTCATCGTGTGTGGCAAGGACTTCCGATTCGGTATAAACCGAAGTGGGGATACAGGGCTTCTGCAAGAGCTTTCCTCTAAATTCGGATATGAGCTTCATGTTATAGACAAAGTACAATATATGGGTGAAGATATCTCAAGTACCAGAATACGAAATACAATCTCTGAGGACAGAGAAGCGGCTATGGAAATGCTGGGTAAACATTAATATGGACTAATTTAAGCGTTAATAATACAGTATATAAAATAACAAATGATACAATATCAGAGGTTATGCACATATTTTATGAATAAAGTGTGCGTTCTGTAAAGAAAAAAACTTGACATATAGCAGCTCGCGTGTTAAAATGCCACGCGTAAAGAAAAAAGCTTTACAGGTGGAAGTATGGATATTCTTGATGAAAAAGTAGAAGAAGCGCTTTTGTTCGACTTTTACGGAGACCTTTTAAAGAGTCCGAATAAAGAGATGTTTGAGGACTATGTCCTTAATGACCTTTCTCTTGCTGAGGTTGCTGAGAACTACTCAGTTACCCGTCAGGCTGTCCATGATGTTATTAAAAGAACTTCAAAGAAGCTTAAAAATTACGAAGAAAAGCTTCAGCTCATTAAAAAATATAACTTTTCATCAGAACGTCTGGAGGAAATAATAAAGCTTTCGGATGCTCTCGGAGAAAATGGAAAAAGGATTAAGTCCCTTGCGGATGAAATTAAAATAAATGGCATTTGAATCATTATCCGAAAAACTTCAAAACGTTTTTAAAGGCTTAAAAAAGAAAGGCAGACTTTCCGAGGAAGACGTTAAAGCCGCAATGAAGGAAGTTAAGATGGCTCTTCTTGAGGCAGACGTTAACTTCAAGGTTGTTAAAAGCTTTATCGGCTCTGTTACGGAGCGTGCAGTCGGAAGCGATGTTTTAAACTCACTTACTCCTGCACAGATGGTTGTTAAAATCGTTAATGAGGAGCTCATTTCACTTATGGGTTCGGACGAGGCTTCGCTTAAGTTCCTTCCATCAAACGAGATTACAACAATCATGATGGCAGGTCTTCAGGGTGCAGGTAAAACAACAACCGCATCAAAGCTTGCCGGACAGCTTAAAAATAAAGGTAAAAAGCCTTTGCTTGTTGCGTGTGACGTTTATCGTCCCGCAGCCATTGAACAGTTAAAGGTCAATGCTGAAAAGGTCGGTGTTCCTGTTTTTGAAATGGGAACAAACGTAAAGCCTTTGCAGATTGTCACAGAAGCACTTGATTTTGCCAAAAAGAACGGTCATAATCCCGTAATCATTGATACTGCGGGCCGTTTACAGATAGATGAGGATATGATGAATGAGCTCATAGGCATCACGGAAAAGTTCCCTATGACAAACATTCTTCTTACCGTTGATGCAATGACAGGTCAGGACGCAGTTAATGTTTCCGAGACCTTCAATGCAAAGCTTCCTCTTACAGGCGTCATCCTTACAAAGCTTGACGGTGATACAAGAGGTGGTGCGGCACTTTCCATTAAGTCCGTTACAGGTCTTCCCATTCTTTATGCAGGTATGGGCGAAAAGCTTGAAGACCTCGAGGTTTTCCATCCCGACCGTATGGCTAACCGCATTCTTGGAATGGGTGATGTCCTTACTCTCATTGAAAAAGCTCAGGCTGAAGTAGACGAGGAAAAGGCTAAGGAAATGGCCAGAAAGCTGAAAAAAGCCGAGTTCGATTATGAGGACTATTACGAGCAGATTCAGCAGATGAAAAAAATGGGCGGCATAAACAAGATTATGGGTATGCTTCCCGGTATGGGTGGAGCTCTTAAGGGCGTTGAACTTGATGATGATATGTTTAAAACAACAGAAGCAATCATCATGTCAATGACAAAGGAAGAGCGAGTTAACCCCAAAATCATGTCTCCTTCAAGAAAACGTCGTATCGCAAAGGGCGCGGGCGTTGACATTGTGGAGGTAAACAGGCTTGTTAAGACTGTTGAAAACCAGAAGAAGACAATGAAGCAGCTTTCCGGTATGATGAACCAGAAGCACGGAAAGCCTAATTTCGGAAAACGCGGAGGATTCCCGTTTTAATCACTGACTCCGAAACGGACAATGTGAAATATAATCAAAATCAATATTTGGAGGAAATACCATGGTAAAAATCAGACTTAGAAGAATGGGCCAGAAGAAGGCACCTTTCTACAGAATCATTGTAGCAGACGAGAGATCACCTCGTGACGGACGTTTCATCGCTGAAATCGGCACATACGATCCTTGCAACAACAAGGGCGAGGGCGCTTTCCAGGTTAACGAGGAAGAAGCTAAGAAGTGGCTTGCTGCAGGTGCTCAGCCTACACAGACAGTTGCTAACATCCTTAAGAAGGCAGGCATCAACAAATAATTAACTTTATAACGGGACACCCGGGAAGGAAAGCATCATGATGAAAGAACTTGTAGAGACCATTGCAAAAGCATTGGTTGATAATCCTTCGGAAGTCGTCGTTACAGAGGAAGATACCGGTAAAGCAATTGTTGTTACACTTAAGGTAGCTGAAGCCGATATGGGCAAGGTTATCGGTAAGCAGGGACGCATAGCAAAGTCGATCCGTACGGTCGTAAAGGCCGCTTCCGCCAAGGACGACAAAAAGGTTTTGGTAGAAATTCAATAATTATTCAGAGCGCTTGTTTTTCAAGCGCTCTGTTTAAAGTCATTGGGTTTTTGGGCGGATTTTAGGAGAGTATATTGAATAAAGACAACATGCTTCGCGTAGGTGTTATTTGCAACACCCATGGCGTGCACGGTGAAGTTAAGGTTTTTCCTACAACCGATGATGTTCACCGTTTTGATTACCTTAAACAGGTATATCTCGATACTAAAAAGGAACTTAAAGAATTAAACGTAACCGGTGTAAAGTACTTTAAAAACCTTGTTATTCTTAAGTTCAAAGAGTTTGACACACTTAATGATGTTGAACGTCTTAAACAGATGGATCTTCTTGTTACGAGAGAGAATGCTGTTCCTCTCGGAGAAGGAGAGTATTTTGTCTGCGATCTTATAGGACTTGACGTATATGAAGACACAGACGATAAAACACCTCTCGGAGTGCTTGATGACATTCTTGAGAATGCCGTTAATAACGTTTATGTTATTAAAACTCCGGACAACAAAGAAATTCTTGTGCCGGCAATAGATGACTGCAAAAGAGTAATCGATCTTGAAAACAAGCGTATTACCATTCATCTTCTTCCCGGTCTTAAGTAAAGGGTATCATGAATTTTTATTGTATGACACTTTTCCCGGAAATGATTGATTCCTGCATGAAGGAGTCCATTACTGGAAGGGCTCTTGAAAAAGGGCTTTTAAAGCTTACAACATTGAATATTCGTGATTTTACACTTGATAAGCATAAAAAGGTCGATGACTACCCTTATGGGGGTGGTGCAGGCATGCTTATGCAGGTCGAGCCTGTCGTCAGATGCTACGATGAAGTTAAACGTCTTTCGGGATTGGAAAAACCACGTGTGATTTATCTTACACCGTGGGGGAAAACGTTCACCCAGGAGGACGCAAAAGAGCTTTCAAAGGAGGACACATTAGTCTTTCTTTGCGGTCATTATGAGGGCATTGACGAAAGAGCACTTGATATTGTTGCCACGGATTTCTATTCAATCGGTGACTACGTGCTTACAGGTGGTGAGCTTCCTGCAATGGTCATGATGGATACAATATCCAGACTTGTACCGGGAGTGCTTAACAACGATGATTCTGCCGTTTATGAAAGCTTTTCCGAGGGTCTTCTTGAACATCCGCAGTACACACGCCCTGAGGTTTATAACGGAATGGCAGTACCGGAAGTGCTTTTGTCCGGGCATCATGCTAACATTGAAAAATGGAAAAAGGAACAGAGTATTGAAAGAACAAAGAAATACCGTCCCGATCTTTTAAATAAATAATAAATTTTTCTTGCAATTTAAACAATTCGGTTGTATAATATTTCACCGTACGACGAGCTGGTCCTCTGTGCAGATGAACTGTAGTAAGAACGGCTTTTATATATAAGGAGGTCGCAAAATGAGCGATATTATTAAAGAAATCGAAGCTTTACAGATTAAGAAGGAGCTTCCCCAGTTCAACGTAGGCGATACTGTTAAGGTATACGCAAAGATCAAAGAAGGAAACCGTGAAAGAACACAGGTTTTCGAAGGCACAGTTCTTAAGAGACAGGGCGGCGGCATAGGTGAGACATTCACAGTTAGAAAGTCTTCCAACGGCATCGGCGTAGAAAAGACATGGCCCATCAACTCCCCTCAGGTAGAGAAGGTTGAAGTTGTTCGTAAGGGTAAAGTAAGACGTGCTAAGCTTAACTACCTTCGTCAGAGAACAGGTAAGAGTGCAAAGGTTAAAGAAGTTATCAGATAGTAAAAGATTATTATCAAACTCGAAGAGGACGTGTTTACGTCCTCTTTCTTGTATGGTAAAATAACTGCATTATGACAGACGAATACTTATATACAAAAAAAACGAATATATTTAAGACAATACGAAAGATTATATTCTTTATTCTTGAATCGGTGCTGGCCGTTGTTCTTGGCTGGCTTGTAATAAAGTTTGCCGTTGAAAAGAATGTTATGGTCGGAAATGCAATGTCTCAGACAATTGAGGATAAAGACGTTCTTATAATCAATAAGCTTGCTTATAAACGGTCTGCTCCGGAGCGGTTTGACGTTATTGCATATAATCAGAGCGGCTCGGAACATTCCTTCTATACCGTCAGGAGAATTATTGGTTTGCCGGGCGAGAGGGTGCTTATTTCCGATGGTATGATTTATATTAACGGTGAGCTTTTGGAAGAAAAGATTAATGTTGAGCCTATGAGGCTTGCAGGCCTTGCCGAAGAAGAAATCGAGCTTCAGGAAAATGAGTATTTTGTTCTTGCGGATAACAGAAATGATGCGGAGGATTCAAGATTTTCGAATGTAGGACTGATTTCGGGGAGCAGCATTATTGGTAAAGCTGTTATAAGGCTTTCGCCTACCTTGTCCATTGTAGACAAGCTGAACCTTAAAGAAGAAACAGAAGAGGAAGAGTAATGGAGTACCAGTGGTATCCCGGCCATATGGCCAAGGCAAAAAGAGAAATAGAAGAAAGTCTTAAACTCGTTGACTGCATCATCGAGCTTATTGATGCAAGAGTTCCATATTCATCAAAGAATCCTGATGTTGACAGCTTTGCAAAGAACAAGCCCAGGGTTTTGCTTATAAATAAAGCAGATCTTGCCGATGATGCTGTAACAAAGCAGTTTAAGGCCTTTTATGAGAAAAAGGGATATGTAGTTGCAGTAACAAACGCAAGGGGCGGAAAGCTTGATAACGTTATGGATAGCGTTCGCCTTGCCTGTAAGGAAAAGATTGAAAGGGATAAGGCGCGAGGCATGATAAACAGGCCCATCCGAGCAATGATTCTTGGCATACCGAATGTAGGAAAATCCACCTTCATTAATTCCTACGCAAGGAAAGCTTGTGCAAAAACAGGTGATAAACCCGGTGTTACAAAGGGAAAGCAGTGGATTCGCCTGTCGAAGGATTTGGAACTTCTCGACACACCCGGAATTCTCTGGCCCAAGTTTGAGGACCAGACCGTAGGCCTTCACATAGCCATTATCGGTTCCATTAACGAGAATATACTTGATACTGAAGAGCTTGCCGATAAAACACTTGAATATATTAATGCAAACTATCCAGGCTTTATTTCACAGAAGTACGGAGTGGAAGAAGGCGGAACGGGTGAAGAAATTCTTCTCCGCATATGCGAAAAGCGCGCATGTAAGAAGAAAGGCGGAGATTACGATACCGAAAAGATGTCCAACATGCTTATGGATGATTTTCGTGGTGGCCGTATAGGAAAAATCAGTCTTGAAAAGATTACGGATTTTCAATAAGAGGGTTTATGGAAAGTATTTCTGAAATTAGGGCAAAGCTCACTGCCTTAAAGGAAAATGAATATAAAAGCTTCATAGAAGCGTATTCCTCAGACGAGCGCGCCGGCGTCGTCAAGATGGTTGAGTCTGCCGGAAAAAAGCTTGCTGCTTATGAGAAGGAGCTTCAGAGAATCGATGATATGCTTATTTATGAGCGTATATATTTCGATTTTCATGCCATTTGCGGTATAGATGAAGTTGGAAGAGGCCCTCTTGCGGGTCCTGTTGTAGCTGCGGCAGTTATCCTTCCTCCTGAAACGAAAATTCTTCATGTAAATGATTCAAAACAGCTTACCGCAAAGCAGCGTGATGAACTCTATGAGGAAATTACAGAAAAAGCTGTTTCCTATGGAATAGGTTTTGCCAGTCATACACGAATTGACGAAATAAACATTCTTCAGGCTACTTTCGAAGCTATGCGTAATGCAGTATCACAGCTTAATCCGCAGCCTGACATTCTGCTTAACGATGCTGTAATTATCCCGGGCCTTGATATGCGCCAGATTAAGATTATAAAAGGTGACTGCAAGAGCCTTTCAATTGCTTCCGCAAGTATTGTTGCAAAGGTTACGAGAGACAGGCTTATGGTGCAGCTTTCCGAGAAATATCCCGAATACAATTTTGCGGGAAATAAAGGCTACGGCTCGGCTGAGCACATCGAAGCACTTAAAAAATACGGTCCGTGCGAAATACACAGACGTTCATTCATAGGGAATTTTATCTGATGGCTGAAAACGAAGATAAAAAGCTGAAAACTGCGGTTGCTCTGGAGTACACGGTAGGCGAAGAGGCTCCTTCCATTGTTGCGTCCGGAAAAGGGCATGTCGCAGACAAAATTATCGAAGTTGCCAAAGAAGAGAATGTACCCATTCATAAAGACGAAAAGCTTGCAGGAACGCTTTCAAAGCTTGAAATAGGCGACTATATACCTTCAGAGCTATATGGTGTTGTGGCTGAGATACTTGTTATGGTTGATAAAGCCGAAGAAAAAAGCAAGTACATGTAGTTTATAAATATAAATTTCGAAAATTTTCGAAAAAAGTGTGGAACTTTTAACAATAATCTGCTATGATATCAGTCATAGCAGTTTTTTATTATATATGTATGGGAGGATTTATGAAAAAGACAATTAAGTTAGTGAATCTTGTTCTTTGCCTTTGCATGGTTTTTACAACGCTTTTCACAGGCTTTACTCCTGCAAAAAAAGCATTGGCGGGCAGTGATGTTGTTGTAAAGCTTCATTACCACAGAGCTGACGGAGCATACGACGGATGGGATGTTTGGTTCTGGGAATATGGTAAAGACGGTGCCGGATATGCGTTTGAAGACGAAAATGGTGAGAAGGTAGCTTCAATTACACTTACACCCGGTACTGAAAAGGTTGGCTTTATCGTTCGTACAAGCGATTGGACAAAGGATATCGATAAAGACCAGTATATCGATGTTTCCGAGATGGTTTCCGGAACGGTTCACGTTTATGTGGAATCCAAGGTCGAAGGCTTTGAAAAGGTTTATGGAGATGATTGTGTGAAGGGTATTAAGCTTACAAATGCAAAATACGAAGGCAGTAATGTTTTAACTGTTACCCTTACAGATAATTGCGAAGGTGATCCTAACACAGCCTTCACTATTAAGGGTGCTGACGGTGATATTACAATTAAGAGCGTTTCCGGAAACGGAAAGGGCGTTTACACAGTATTTATCGAAGGCGAACTTGATTACTTCAAAAGTTATAAGATTACATTTATGGATATTGAATACGATGTTGTAATTCCGAGCATCTGGTCAGAAGACTTCTTTGAAGAGGAAATGACCTACTCAGGTGACGATCTCGGTGCTACATGGACAAAGGAAAAAACAACATTCCGTGTTTGGGCTCCTACAGCTGAAAAGCTTGAGGTTTACCTTTATACAGGTGGTACACCTTACACAGACGATAAGATTGACACTATTCCCATGACAAAGGATGTTAACGGAACATGGGTGTGCGAGAAGAGTGGAGATCTTAATGGCGCATATTATGTTTACAGCGTTACGGTAAACGGCAGACAGACAACTGTATGCGATCCTTACGCAAGAACAACAGGTGTCAACGGAAGCCGTGCAATGGTTATCGACCTTGATTCCACCGATCCTGAAGGCTGGGAAAAGGATAAAGACCCTAACTATGATATGCCTGCAAACGACATGATTATTTATGAGCTTCATATCCGTGATCTTTCCTCAGATGAGAGCTCAGGCATACAGAACGTCGGTAAGTATCTTGCATTCACAGAAACAGGTACAAAGACACCCGGCGGTGTTTCAACAGGTATCGATCACATTAAGGAGCTTGGCGTTACACATGTCCACATTCTTCCTTTTTATGATTTCGGCTCTGTTGATGAGACAAAGACAGTAAATCAGTTTAACTGGGGTTACGATCCCGTAAATTACAATGTTCCCGAAGGTTCTTATTCTACAGATCCTTATAACGGAGCGGTCAGAGTTAACGAAGCAAAGCAGATGGTTAAGGCTCTCCATGATAACGGTATTTCCGTAATTATGGACGTTGTTTACAACCATGTTCAGAGCGCAGATACATTCTGCTTCAACAAGCTCGTTCCCGGTTATTTCTCAAGAAAGAACGACCTCGGTTCTTACTCAAACGGTTCAGGCTGCGGAAACGATACAGCTTCCGAAAGATCCATGGTTCGTAAGTACATCGTAGATTCCGTTAATTACTGGGTTGAAGAGTACCACATCGATGGTTTCCGTTTCGACCTTGTAGGTCTTCTTGATGTTGACACAATTAATGAAATCATTGATACAGTGCATGAAAAGCATCCTAACGTTAAGTTCTACGGCGAAGGTTGGACAATGACAACAACTGTTACAAAGAAGGATGTTGAACTTTGCACACAGACAAATTCCGCACTTGTTGAAAACTTTGCATTTTTCAGTGATGATATGCGTGATGCTCTTAAGGGTAGCGTATTCTCAACAACATCAACAGGCTTTGTTTCAGGTGCTGCCAATGCAACTACAATTATGCGTCTTTTTAAAGCAGACACTTCCTGGACAAAGAATCCTTCGCAGACTATAAACTACGCATCCTGTCACGATAACAATACACTTATTGACAGAATTACAAGCTCCACATCTTCTGCAACAAGAGAGGATCAGGTTCGCATGAACAATCTTGCCGCTGCAATTTATCTTACAGCTGAAGGTATTCCTTTCATGCAGGCCGGTGAAGAAATGCTTCGTACAAAGGTTAACGCTGACGGAACATTTAACTCAAACAGCTACAATGCAGGCGATGCTATTAACAGCCTTAAGTGGTCAGACCTTGAAAAAGAAGAATATAAGAACGTATTCGAGTATTATAAGGGCCTCATTGCTTTCAGAAAGGCACATGCCGCTTTAAGAATGTCTGATGCAGAAATGGTAAAGGAAAACATTACCAATCTTGAAAATCTTGAATCAGGCGTTGCTGCAGTTCAGATTAACGGCGGAGTAAACGGCGAAAAGTCTGACGGTATCATTTGCATCTTTAACAGCAATGAAACAGAAACAAAGATTACTCTTCCCGAAGGAAAATGGTCTGTATATGTTGACGCGGACAAGGCCGGAACAAAGGCTTTGAGAACCGTTAAAGGTGAGGTTACCGTTGAACCTGTTTCCGCACTTATTCTTGTTAAGGGTGGAAAGGGCGTTAACGTTTGGGTTCCTGTCGGTATTGGTGCTGCCGTTGTTGCAGTAGCTGCTGTAGTTCTTGTTCTTTTCAGAAAAAAGAAGGAAAATTAGTCTGATTTATTGTTTCTTTAGACAACGTTTAGAATAAGATACTGGAGTTATGAGGATTTCGTGATAGTATGTAATTACAAAATACGAAACTTCATTCCAAAAAACTCCTATAGATTGCTCTCCGTACCTTCACGGTGCGGAGAGCTTTGTATTTTCAGAAAATTGTGTTATACTTTATCGGAATCCTGACCTTCGGAGAAATGGGTAAGGAGGAATAGTGAATAACACACGTAGTATCGGACGGTTTGGCGAGGACATTGCCGTACGTTATCTGGAAGCAAATGGTGCACAGATCCTGGAAAGGAATTTTTATTACCATGGCGGTGAGGTAGACCTTATAATCCGGGACTTTGATAAGGAGCCTTATCTTGTTTTTGTTGAAGTCAAATACAGGAAAAACACGGATAACGGCTTTCCTGAGGAGTCTGTTACGCCATATAAGCAAAAACGTATTGTGAAGGGTGCATATTCCTACATGAATCTGCATCATGTACCATACAATACAGCCTGCAGATTTGATGTTATTTCGATTACCGATAAAGAAATAAGGTGGATTAAGAATGCGTTCACATTGTGACATAATTATAAAAGGGATTGAACCGGGCTCAATTGCCGAAGAAATGCAGATTGAGGCCGGTGATGTGCTTGTTTCGATTAACGATAAAGAAGTTAAGGATATTTTTGATTACAGATTTCTTTGCGCTGATGAAAACATTGATGTTGTTATAAGAAAACCGGACGGAGAAGAATGGGAGCTTGAGATTGAAAAGGACGAGGATGAGGATCTCGGACTTGTTTTCGAAGACGGTATTCTTGATGAATATTCATCCTGCAGAAACAAATGTATTTTCTGCTTTATCGATCAGAACCCCGAAGGGATGAGAGACACTATTTACTTTAAAGATGACGATACACGTCTTTCTTTTCTTCAGGGAAACTATGTTACACTTACGAACATGAAGGATGAAGATATAGACAGACTTATTCAGTACAAGCTTTCTCCTATTAACATTTCCGTTCACACAACAAACCCTGAGCTCCGCTGCCGCATGCTTAACAATCGCTTTGCGGGCAGTATTCTCGACCATATGACAAGGCTTTACGAGGCAGGCACTGAAATGAACGGCCAGGTCGTTCTCTGTAAGGGTTGGAATGATGGTAAAGAACTCGACAGAACGATAGAAGACCTTTCCATGTACATAAAGCATATGAAGAGTATGTCTGTTGTACCGGTAGGTATTACAAAATACAGAGAAGGCCTTACAAAACTGGAGCCTTTCAATAAAGAAGACTCCGAAAAGGTTATAGGGCAGATTGAAAAGTGGCAGAATAAATTCCTGGCGGTTTACGGCACAAGGTTTGTTTATGCAAGCGATGAGTTTTATCTCAAGGCCGGACGTCCGGTGCCGAAACACGAAGATTATGAAGGCTATCCCCAGATAGGTAACGGAGTCGGAATGATAAGGCTTCTTGATTTTGAGATTTCGGAAGCACTTGAAGGACTTACGGGTGATGACAGAACGCATAGCATTTCTATTGCTACCGGTGAGCTTGCTTATCCTGAAATTAAAAGACAGGCAGAACGTATATGCTCTGTTTTTAAGAATATTAATGTTAACGTTTACAGTATTCATAACAATTTTTACGGAGAGAACGTTACTGTTGCAGGTCTTCTGACCGGTAATGACATAATTAACCAGCTTAAAGGCAAGGAACTTGGAGATAAACTGCTTTTGCCCTGTGTACTTTTAAAAACGGGTGAAAATGTTTTACTTGATAATGTAACCGTTGAAGACATTGAAACGGCTTTACAAATCAGAATCTCTATAGTAAAATCCGAGGGTAGCGCTTTTGTGGAGGAAATAATTAATGTCTAAACCTATAATTGCAGTTGTCGGACGTCCGAATGTCGGTAAATCCACACTGTTTAATGCCATATCCGGTGAGCGTATTTCTATAGTTCAGGATACGCCCGGTGTTACAAGAGACAGAATATACAATGACATTGTGTGGCTGGACAGACAGTTCACACTTATTGATACAGGTGGTATTGAGCCTGCCAGCCAGGACATGATGCTTACATATATGCGTGAGCAGGCACAGGTCGCAATTGATACCGCTGATGTTATTTTATTTGTTGTTGATGTAAAGACAGGACTTGTTGATGCTGATTTTGCCGTTGCGGATATTTTAAGACGCTCCAATAAACCCATTGTTCTCTGCGTAAACAAAGTTGACGATTTCAATAAGTTTCTTAACGATACATATGAGTTTTACAATCTCGGAATAGGTGAGCCTGTTCCTGTTTCTGCTGTAAACAGACTTGGTTTCGGCGATCTTCTTGATGCAATTTGCGAGCTTGTTCCCGACAAGAGGGAAGATGAAGAAGAGGATGAAAGACCGAAGGTTGCAATTGTCGGCAAGCCTAATGTCGGAAAGAGCTCTATTATTAACAAGCTTTGCGGTGAAAACAGAGTAATTGTTTCTGACATAGCAGGTACGACAAGAGACGCAATAGACACAACAGTTACATATAATGGCAATGAGTATGTGTTTATTGATACTGCAGGTCTCAGAAAGAAAGCAAAGATTAAAGAAGAAATAGAAGAGTTTTCGATGGTTCGTACCGTTGCAGCCGTTGAGCGTGCCGATGTCTGTGTTGTCGTAATCGATGCAACAGAGGGCGTTACGGAGCAGGATGCAAAGATTGCGGGCATTGCACACGAAGCCGGCAAGGGAATACTTATTGCCGTTAACAAATGGGACGCTCTTGATGAGAAGAACGACAAAACCATTTATAAGCATCAGGAAAAGATTCGTGAAATTCTTTCCTTTATTCCGTATGCTGACATTATCTTTATTTCTTCAAAAACAGGACAGCGTATGTCCAAAATTTTTGAGCATATTGATTTAATAATCCAGAATCAGAACCTTCGTGTCGGAACAGGTGTTCTTAATGAGATTATGATGCAGGCCGTTGCTTTACAGCAGCCGCCTTCGGATAAGGGCAGACGTCTTAAACTGTTCTACATAACAGAAGTTGCGGTTAAGCCGCCTACGTTTGTTATTTTCGTTAATGACAAAAAGCTTATGCATTTCTCATATACAAGATATATTGAGAATAAAATCCGCGAAGCCTTCGGTTTCAGTGGCACGAGCCTTAAATTCATCATTAGGGAAAGAAACGAGAAGGAGCAACAATAATGTTTGCGGATTATCCTGTTTTACAATATATTTTCTGCCTTATAATGGGATATGCGTTCGGCATATTTTCTTCAGGTTATTTTATCGGAAAGATTTATCATGTTGATGTAAAATCAAAGGGAAGCGGTAATCTCGGAACTACCAACGTTCTCCGTGTTGTCGGTCTGAAGGCCGGAATTATTACGCTTGTAATTGATCTTACGAAAACACTTATACCTATTATGCTTACGAGATATGTGCTTTTCAGAGAATATGCACCTTTCTCGTATGAAAACCAGCTTTTGATTCTTTATACGGCACTTGGCTGTGTTTGCGGTCACCTTTTCCCGTTTTATCTTAAGTTCAGAGGCGGAAAAGGAATTGCCTGCATGGGAGCGTGCATGCTTGTTTATGACTGGCGGCTTGTTGCCATCGGTCTTCCTATTTTCCTTGCAATCATCATTATTACAAGATATATGTCACTTGCAAGTCTTATGGCATCACTTCTTTTCACTATTTTTGTAGGTATCGTTTCAAAGGGTGATATTCACATGATAATCGTTACTTCCATGTTCACGATTTCAGCGTTTTACAATCATAGACAGAACATAGTAAGGCTTGTACATCATAACGAAAACAAGATTACTGTTAAGAAAACCGAAAAGGAGTAATTTCATGAATATAACTGTTCTTGGAGCCGGTACATGGGGAACGGCTCTTTCCATTTTGCTTTCAGCAAACGGTCATAAGGTCACACTCTGGAGTGCACTTCAGCCGGAGCTTGATGCTCTCGGTGCCGACAGAAATAATGTGAAAAACCTCCCCGGTGCCGTGCTTCCTGATGACATTGTTCTTGAAGGGGATTTGGAAAAGGCACTTGCAAACAAACCCGAAATTATTGTAATGGCTGTTGCTTCTATTTTTGTAAGAAGAACGGCCGAAAAAATTAAGGACCTTATTCCTGACGGGCAGATTATAGTTAACGTTGCAAAGGGTATTGAAGATGTGACACTTTATACTCTTACAGAGGTAATCAGTGACGTCCTTAAAACTGCTGATGTATGCGTTCTTTCAGGTCCGAGCCATGCTGAAGAGGTTTCCAAGAAGCTTCCTACGACAATTGTTGTAGGTGCGGACAAAAAAGAAACCGCCTGCTTTGTACAGGATGCATTTATGGCTGATTTCTTCAGAGTTTATACAAGCCCCGACAAACTTGGTATTGAGCTTGGCGGTTCTCTTAAAAACGTTATTGCTATGGCTGCAGGTGTTACGGACGGCCTCGGCTATGAGGACAATACAAAGGCTGCTCTTATGACAAGAGGAATTGCAGAGATTTCAAGACTTGGCATGAAAATGGGCGGTGCACTTGAAACCTTCGGCGGACTTTCCGGAATGGGAGATCTTATTGTTACATGTACAAGTCTTCATTCCCGTAACAGAAATTTCGGCTACTACCTTGGTCAGGGAATGGATGTTGAAAGTGCAAAAGCAAAAGTCGGTCAGACGGTAGAGGGCGTTTATTGTGCAAAGGCTGCTTATGCGCTTGCTAAGAAGTATGATGTTGAAATGCCTATAGTCGAGCAGATTAACCTTGTACTCTTTAATGGGAAGAGTACAAAGGATGCTGTTCACGATCTTTTTACAAGAGATAAAACGGTTGAGGCATCAAATCTTAAGTGGAATGCTTAACGCGTTAAAGCGTTAAGCGCAATATATGAGTGATTTTCGGCCTACTGCGAAACATTTTCGTAAATTGCCGCAAGCCTTATAAAATCTAACGAAACTTTGTTTCGCTATTTATTAAACTTGTGTAAAACATGCGGTTTTTCATATGTCAATTATTGACATGTGCGGAATCGCTTGTTATAATGTTGTTATAAAAATGTTAACAATTTAGTAACATCTTTTAGGACGTGAGTCACAGTTTCTCAATCTGAGAAGGAAATATGTATTAAGGGGATAATCATGTTTCTACTTAATGGTAAAAAAATTAAAATTGTAATGTGCTTAGGGCTTTCGGTACTTATGTTTACCGCTCAGCCCTGTTTTTGCGTAAAAGCTGATACCGTACAGGGCGGCACTCCTGTTGCCGGCATTTCAAGTGTCCTTAATGATTTCTATTCAAACGATTCCATGGATGCTTCGGAGAAGGCTTCGGTTCTTACAGCTGATTACAATATTCCCGAAAACATTGCTATTGCAAATGTTAACAATCAGCTTAACATTCGCTCCGGTGCTGCTACAAAGTATGACAGAGTAGGTCTCCTTGACAAAGGTGATGCATGCATCATTAATGAAATCGTTGTAAATGATGCGGGCGAGAAGTGGGCAAAGATTACTTCCGATACAATTACAGGTTATGTATTTTATGATTACCTTTTTACAGACAAAGAAGCTGTAAACTACGTTAAAGAAAATTACACCGCTTGTGTTAAGGTTCAGAAATCAGTTACCAATCTTAACATCAGAAGCAGTGCTTCCACGAATTCCGACATTATTTCAAAAGCAAAAGGCGATACAACTCTTAAGATTGTTAATGACTGCATCATTAACAAAGAGGATTCAAATAAGGTCTGGGTTGAAGTTGAGTACGAAAAAGGCAAGACCGGTTTTGTATGCGCAGAGTTTGTTGATTTCACATATGATATTCCGTGGGCTGAGAAGTATACACCTTATGGCCCCGGCGTTTCGGATAAACGTTGTAATATTTGTGATTATGCCAAGAAATACATCGGTCTTAAGTATGTATGGGGCGGCGAAAGCCTTACAAGCGGATGTGACTGTTCAGGCTTTGTAAGAGCCATTTATAAGCATTTCGGTTACAGTCTTGAGAGAACATCATACAATATGGCTTCCTCCCTTACAAAAATCAGTAAGGAAGAATTACAGCCCGGGGATTTGATTTTCTACGGCAAACTTAATGGTCAGGTTAACCATGTTGCAATGTACATTGGTAACGGCCAGATTATCCATAACAGCAGCAATAATACAAAGTACTACAAGAAGGGTGATGTAGAAATCACTTCAATGTATTTCTATAACTCCGAAGGCGGTACATACGGAATTAAGAAATATTGCCGCGTACTTGGTAAAAATGAATAATATTCATCATTTTTACGTTTACGTTTAAAAATTTTGATGTACAATAAAAGTGTGAAGACAGGATGTTTTCACACTTTTTTAAATGATAAGGAGCGGACGGACATGATGAATACTGAAATCGGATCCGAAGCAGTTGACAAAAAGCCCAAAGAGCATAAGGTTTTAAAGGCACTGATGCCTTTTCTTGCTGTTATCTACGGTACATTTATTTCGATTGTTTCGAGTGTATTTATTTGGTTTAACGAATCACTCGAGAATGAACTGAAAGCTAATGCCGTTGAACTGATTTTTGTTGTGCTTACTTTCGTTTTGGCTGTTAAGCTTCTTCCAAAGCTTTTTCCGGAGATGAAAAAATTCTCTTTCGGTAAACCGAAATGGGATCTCATTCTTTTGATTGCGCTTTGTACTCCTTTGTATTTTATTGTTAAAAATGTGCTTATATATTTTGTGTCCTGCATTTTTGAAAAACCGGAACTCAGATTAATGACATATAATTCTTATGAATTAAAAGGGGACCTTATAGCGTCTCTTTCAGCTGTTGTTCTGGCTCCGATTTATGAAGAACTTTGTTTCAGATTTATTCCGATTACGATTTATAAGAAAAGACTTACACGAATCCTGGTTGGTATAATTATGGCACTGCTTTTTGCATTTCTGCATAGTGACAACTGGATTTCGGTTACCGTTGATGCGCTTTTATATTGTGCGTTACTACTGAAAACACGAAATATTTGGACTAATATTTGCGCTCATTCCTGTTACAATCTGTTTGTTACAATTCTTGCCGTTATAACATATTATGGTGCAGAAATATATAAGTCCGAAAAAACGCCGATAGTGCTTCTTTTCCCGAATGAAATTATTGCCATAAGTTCAGTTTTGGCGGTCATAGGGTTAGTTATATTTTTTGTTTTACGTAAGAGAAAAAAATGTATAGGAGAACATTAATCATGAAAAGCTATGAGGAAATGCTGGATCTTATTTTAAATACAGCGAAATCTGATGAGCGTATCAGAGCCGTTACTTTTGAAGGCTCAAATACTACAGAAGGTGCTACCAGGGACAAGTATTCAGACTTTGATATTACTTTTTTTGTAAGTGATATCAGGGACTTTACAAACGACAAGAACTATATGAGCCGTTTTGGCGAGATACTTATAATGCAGTGTCCTGATGACTGGTATGAACAGCCTTATGATTATACGTCAAAGGACAAATTTGCATACCTTACACAGTATAAGGACGGTAACAGAATCGACCTGACTCTCATTGATGTAAGTAATATTGCTGCTCAGTCGGAATTTGACGAACCACGTAAGGTGCTCATTAATAAAGACAACTTCAAGGAATTGAAGGACATTACACGTATTGATGCATTTCTCATAAAGAAGCCCTCAGAGCAGGAGTATTTCAATACCTGCAACGAATTCAGATGGATTGCAAATTATGTTACCAAAGGTCTGTGCCGAGATCAGTTTTATTACGCAAAAAGTATGAAGGAAGAGTATCTTATGAATATGTTCATGAAGATGCTCAACTGGAAAATTGCGATAGATAATGATTTTAAGGTTACGACCGGTGTATGTTCAAAGTACCTCAATAAGTATCTTACTAAGGCTGAAATGGAGCGTTTTAAGGGCCTCTTCTCCGGCGGTGAAATCGGGGAAATGTGGTTTAAGACTTTTATGACCTATGACTATTTTGCGGAACTTGCAAAATATGTTGCTGATAAACTCGGCTACTTCTTTGACGAAGAAGAGACAAAAAATGTCAAAGATTTTATGTGGAAACGTATGGAAGAAAACCGCGCCGACAAAGCTGCACAACAGCCTTCCGGTAAGCAGGTTATGCTTCTCGGCGATTCCCTCAGAATGGGATATCAGCCTGTTGTAACAAGACTTTTGGAAGGTAAGGCCATGGTAAGCGGCCCTTCAGAGAATGGAAGATGGGCCGGCTATACATTAAATTCCTTACGCTTCTGGATAAACGGAATGCCTAAGCCGGATGTTGTGCATTGGAATTGCGGCTTATGGGATTTGGGAGACGATTATAATCTCGGCAGACCTTTTTCTTTGCCTGAGGAGTTTGAATCTGTTCTTGAAAGAACAATTGCTGTAGTTTATAAGCTATTCCCTGAGGCTACTCTTATCATGGGCACAATAATGCCTACGGAGAATCCCGACAGTAAGGGAATGGAAGAATACAATGAAATTATAAAGAAGGTTGCAGCAAGACATAACGTACCTGTTAATGACTTATTCCCCATTGTAAAAAACAGTACTGGCCTTTTCGGACCGGACCATCTTCACCTGACAGAGGAAGGCTATGAACTTGTTGGCGGTAAGGTGGCAGAAGTGATAGAACAATATCTGTAAAGAACTGTTATAAAATAGCCTAAATCCTTTACAAAACATTGCTTTCAAAGTATAATTAAAAGCGCCTTTTCGGGCGCTTTTAATATGCTGTTTTTATATTTTGGTGGTGTTCTAATGGAATGGTTATATTTTGCGGGAGCAGTGCTCCTTTTCATCATAGGAAAGAGTATTTTTGACTCTGTAAATTTTAAAAAGAAGACGCTTGCAAAGCTGAAAAAAGACTTCGGTAAGCTGAAAAATGATGAGGATTCTGATTCTGTTCAGCTTGTCGACAGTTTTTTTATGCATAAATGCGAAAGCGATAATAGTTTCTTCCTGGATAATATTACAAGTAATGACTTGAAGATTATCGACTTTTTCTGCCTTACAAATTCCTGTAAGTCGCAGTGCGGAGCAGAGTATTACTATTATCTTCTGAATACTCCCTGCTTTGATTCTTCCGAACTTGAAGAAAGAGAACGTATTATTGAATACTTCAGGACGCATGGAAAAGAAAGAGTTGACCTTCTTTATATCTTTTCAAAAATAGGAAGGTCAAAAAAGAAGATTTCTTTGTTTGATTGTATTGAAATGCTTGATAATATTAAAAAGAGCAGCAGCATTTCAAACTGGATTTCATTAATAGGCTTTTTTGCAGCAATTGCGCTTTTTGCATATTCTGTTACTGCCGGAGCTATAGCAACGATCGTTATTGTAATTTTTAATATCGTTACGTATTACAAGATTAAAGGAGAACTGCAGGGGTATCTTTTCTGCGTAAAGAAGCTTTGCACGCTTCTTTCAGCTGCGGAGGCTGTTTCTAAACTTAATATTCCTGAAATTTCCGAATATACCAAAAGAATGAATGCAGAGCTTGTTAAGCTTAAATCCCTTAAGAAGGGAGCATTTGCCATAAATTCAGAGGTCGAGGGAGATGTTGCGGCAAGCCTTATGGAATATGTAAATATTCTTCTGCATATTGACCTTATAACCTTTAACAGAGCTCTTACTTGTGCAGCAGGGAATAAAGATGCCATCACTGTGCTTTATGAGAATATAGGATATCTTGATGCACTCATTTCTGTTTCAAATCTTCGTGAAGCAACGAATCTTTGGTGTATCCCCGAACTTACTGATATGGATCATAAAGATATTGAATTCGAAGGCCTTTATCATCCATCTCTTTCCGAGCCTGTTCCTGCAAGTCTTGCTACCGACAGGTGTATCCTTCTCACCGGTTCCAATGCATCGGGTAAATCAACGTTTCTTAAGGCTGTAGCATTAAATGCTGTTCTTGCACAGACTATTCATACATGTTTTGCCGAAAGCTTCAGGAATAACTTTTGTAAGGTTTATACGAGTATGGCCTTAAACGATGACATTTATAACGGAGAAAGCTATTACATAACTGAGATTAAGGCTCTTAAGCGCGTTCTTGATGCTGACGACAGGTATACTGTTCTTGCGTTTATTGATGAAGTGCTTAGGGGAACAAATACAGTAGAGAGAATTGCAAGTTCAACGTCCGCCTTAAGGCTTTTGGCAAGAAAGAATGCTATTTGTTTTGCGGCTACTCATGATATTGAACTTACAAAACTTCTTGATGACTGCTTTACTAACTATCACTTCGAGGAGTCTCTTGATGAAAGCGGTGATATCTTCTTTGATTATCAGCTTAAGGAAGGGCCTTCAAATACCAAGAATGCTATTAAACTTTTAAAGAGTATGGGCTATGACAGAAGCATTACCGATAATGCAGAGCGCATGGCAGAACATTTTGTAAAGACCGGAGCGTGGGAAAAATGAGCGAATTATCGCCAATGATGGAAAAATATATGGAAACAAAACGGGAACACCCCGATTGTATCCTTCTTTACCGCCTCGGAGACTTTTATGAGATGTTTTTCGAGGATGCGGTGCTTGCTTCGCGTGAGCTTGAACTTACGCTTACGGGAAAGCAGTGCGGCCTTGAAGAAAGAGCTCCGATGTGCGGAGTGCCTTATCATGCGGTTGACCAGTACATCAACAGGCTTGTTGAAAACGGACATAAGGTTGCCATTTGCGATCAGATGGAGGATCCAAAGCTTGCAAAAGGCCTCGTTAAACGTGAAGTTACACGTATTGTTACTCCGGGAACGAATCTTGTTCAGGAAAACGAAGGAAGCCACAAGTTCCTTATGTGTGTTACATATGTTGACGGTTGCTTCGGTATTGCTACAGCAGACGTTTCCACAGGTGATTTCCTTGTAACCGAAGTAACACGCCTTTCGGACTGTATGGATGAGATTATCAAATTCAGCCCAAAGGAAATAATATGCAATGCATCCGCTATTGTATCGGGTATCGACCTTGAGGACTTAAAAAACAGGCTTGATATTTATATTTCAATACTTGATGACATTTACTTTGAGGACTTTGAATGCGACAAGGCAATTCAGCTGCATTTCGAGAAAGAGCCGGAAGAGCTTGGTCTTGGGGATTGCCCTATAGGAAGAATAGCAGCAGGAGCAAGCTTAAAATATCTTTTTGATACACAGATGAACTCTCTTAAGCACATCACTCGTCTTGAGAGATATAAAATCGGCCGTTTCATGATTATCGATGCGGCTACAAGACGTAATCTTGAGCTGACGGAGACAATGCGTGAAAAGCAGAAGAAGGGTTCTCTTCTTTATGTGCTTGATAAAACAAAAACTTCCATGGGTACACGTATGCTCAAGGATTTTATTGAGCAGCCGCTTTTGAAAGTAAGTGAGATTAACGAACGTCTTGATGCAGTTTCCGAACTTAACGACAATGTTCTGTTAAGAGAAGAAATGATGGAGTATCTTGATGCCATTTATGATCTTGAGAGACTTATGAGTAAAGTGTCATACCGCTCCGTAAACCCCAGGGATATGATTGCACTTAAGTGTTCACTTTCCATGCTGCCGCCCATTAAGAATATTATTTCTGAGTTTAAATCAAAGCTTTGGAAAGCAACCTGTTCGGAAATTGATGAGCTTAAGGACATTTGCTCACTTATCGACGCTGCCGTCAGTGACGACCCGCCTTTGCAGGTTAAGGAAGGCAATATTATTAAAACAGGCTATAACGAAGATGTTGACAGATTAAGACTTGCCAAGACAGACGGTAAGAAGTGGCTTTCAGAGCTTGAGGCAAAAGAACGTGATGCTACGGGCATTAAGAACCTTAAGGTAAAGTTTAACCGCGTTTTCGGTTACTATTTTGAAGTTACTAATTCCTTTAAGGATCTTGTTCCTGTCAACTGGATCAGAAAGCAGACGCTTTCCAATGCCGAAAGATACACAACGGAAGAGCTTAAAAAGATTGAAGAAGACATTCTTGGCGCTGAAGACAAGCTGTTTTCTCTTGAATTTGCCCTTTTTGACGAGCTTCGTGACAAGGTTTTTGCAGAAGTACTTCGAATCCAGACAACAGCAAAGGCAATTGCACTTACAGATGTTATCTGTTCTCTTTCAAAGGTTTCACAGAAGAACAATTATGTTCGCCCGAATATGACAGAAAATGGCATAATCCGTATTAAAGGCGGAAGACATCCGGTTGTTGAGGGCATGCTTGAAAATGATATGTTTGTTGAAAATGACACATATCTTGATAATAACGAGCACAGAGTAGCTGTAATTACAGGTCCCAATATGGCCGGTAAATCAACATACATGCGCCAGACGGCACTTATAGTTCTTATGGCACAGATTGGTTCGTTTGTTCCCGCACAGAGCGCCGATATAGGCATTGTTGACCGTATTTTTACACGTGTGGGTGCTTCTGATGATCTTGCTTCAGGTCGTTCTACGTTTATGGTGGAAATGAGTGAAGTAAGTTATATCCTTAAAAATGCTACGAAAAACAGTCTGCTTATACTTGATGAAATCGGCAGAGGTACAAGTACTTACGATGGCCTTTCGATTGCATGGGCGGTTGTGGAACATATATGCGATACTAAAAAGCTTGGTGCAAAAGCACTGTTTGCAACGCATTATCATGAGCTTACCGAGCTCGAAGGAAGGCTTCACGGAGTAAACAACTACTGTATAGCGGTTAAGGAACAAGGTGAAGGGATTATTTTTCTCAGAAAGATAATCAAAGGCGGTGCCGACAAGAGCTACGGAATCCAGGTGGCAAGGCTTGCAGGACTTCCGGAGGAAGTGCTTAAGAGGGCCTCTGAAATATCCGAAGAGCTTGTTAAAAATGATATCAATACCGATGAGATATTCTCGGACTCTTTCTCTGAAAACCAGGCTAAACGTAAAAAAGAAAAAGGCGATCCTGTTTTTGCAGGTCAGTTATCTCTTTTTGAAGAACCGAAAGAGTCTACACCTGTAGACGACACCGAGACAATACCTGAAAAATACAGGCCGGTTATTGATGAACTTAAAAAGATCAATTTACAGACATATACACCTCTTGATGCATTGAACGAACTTTTCAGATTGCAGGGTAAGATTCGATAAATGATTAATATTCTCGATAAAAATACAATAGACCAGATTGCTGCGGGTGAAGTTGTTGAAAGACCTGCTTCGATTGTTAAGGAGCTTGTGGAAAACTCCGTTGATGCAGGCGCCAAGGCTGTTACTGTCGAAGTTAAGGATGGTGGAGTCAGCTTTATTCGTATTACCGATAACGGAAGCGGTATTGAAAGAGATGACGTCAGAACGGCATTTTTCCGCCATGCTACCAGTAAGATAAAGTCTTCTGAGGACCTTATGTCCATCAAATCCCTTGGATTCAGAGGTGAAGCTCTTTCAAGTATTGCAGCCATTTCAAAGGTTGAGCTTATTACGAAAACTCCCGATGCTTTCACAGGTGTCCGTTATGTGATTGAGGGCGGAGAAGAAGTTACTTTTGAAGAATGCGGATGCCCCGACGGAACAACTTTTCTTATTAAGGATGTATTTTATAATACTCCAGCCAGAAGAAAGTTCCTTAAATCGGCTACTACAGAAACAGGCTATATTTCAGAGCTTGTCGAAAAACTTTCTTTAAGTCATCCCGAGGTTAGCTTTAAACTGATTGCATCGGGAAAGGTTGTGCTTCATACATCGGGTAACGGAAAGCTTCAGGATGTTATGCTTGAGCTGTACGGAATCGATACCGCAAAAGCTTTATTATCCCTTGATGTTAAGGATGATGAGAATGATTTAAAACTCTGCGGAGTTATTTGTAAGCCTTATGTTTCCAGGGGAAACAGAGCATATGAGGGAACCTTTGTAAACGGGCGTTATGTCCGCTCAAAGATTATTATGAACGCTTTGGAAGACGGCTATAAGGGATATATGATGGGTCATAATTTTCCTGTTTGCGCACTTTTCCTTACTTGCCCGACCGAATTTGTTGATGTAAACGTTCATCCCTCAAAGCTTGAACTTAAGTTTTCAAATAATGAGGCGGTTTACAATCTTTGCTTAAAGGCTGTCCGGGACACTCTTTCCGGTAAAAATATGATAGTTAAGGCCGAACCTTGTGATGACAGGGCCCATTCTGAAATCGTTAAGGAAAAGAAGGAAGAACTTAACAGAATACATATTCCCGAGCCTTTTGAATTAAAGAAAGCAGATGTTTCTGAAGCACCTAAAGCACCTGAAGCTTCTGAAGTACCTGAAATACCTGAAATGCCCGAAATACCTGAAATACCTGAAATATCTGTGCCTTCTGTAAAACGTACCGAAGAGACTTTTGTCAGAGAAAATCAGGATGTTTTTACGGTAAAAGAGAATGTTGTGCCTGCGACGATTATTCAGCCACATGCCAAAGATAGGCTGATTATAACAGAGGCATCACAGGAAGAACTTCCCCTTGATCTTTACAGAGAAAATAAAAAGGAATTCAGAATAGTAGGTGAGGTTTTCTCAACATACTGGATTATTGAGATGGACAATACACTGTTCATTATCGATCAGCATGCTGCTCATGAGAAGGTATTGTTTGAAAGAACAATGAAGAAGCTTCATGAAAGAACCGATTTTTTAAGCCAGAGACTTATGCCGCCTATAATTCTTTCACTTTCAATTCGAGAAGCCGAAGCATTAAATAATAACATCGACAAATTTGAAAAGCTTGGATTTGAGGTAAGTGAATTCGGAGGAAATGAATTCAGAGTTACAGGTGTACCTGCTGAACTTGTTGATGTCGATCTTGACGACTTGTTTAAAGAGGTTCTGAATGCCATTTTAAGTGAACGTGAATGCACAAATCCGGACATCCTTCTTGAAAGGATTGCCACAATATCCTGTAAAGCTGCGGTAAAAGGTAATAACCGGATTTCCGAGAAGGAAGCGGAAAGACTTATTGCGGATATGTTTACTCTTGAGGATCCTTATCATTGTCCACACGGAAGACCTACAACTATATCAATGACAAAGTCCGAATTGGAAAAGAAATTTAAGCGTATTGTATGAGAAACAGACTGATAATCATTGCAGGGCCTACTGCAGTCGGAAAAACAAATATATCGATAAGTCTTGCAAAAGCTGTAAATGGTGAGATAATATCAGCCGATTCCATGCAGGTCTACAAAGGTATGGACATCGGAACAGCCAAAATCCGTAAGGACGAAATGCAAGGCGTACCGCATCATATGATTGATATTCTTGAGCCTTCCGATGAATTCAATGTTGTCACTTTTGCGGATAAAGCGAAAACACTTGTTGAAGAGATTAACAAGCGTGGGCATATACCTATAGTTGTCGGAGGGACAGGCTTTTATATTCAGGCTTTGCTTTATGACATAGATTTTACCGAAAACGATGATGATGTGACTTACCGTAATGAGCTTTCTGCACTTGCCAATGAAAAAGGAAACGAATATGTTCATGACATGCTTAAGGAAGTGGACAGGGAAAGCGCTGAAAAGATTCATCCAAACAATATAAAACGTGTTATAAGAGCGCTTGAATTTTATAAAAAGAGTCATATGTGTATTTCCGTACACAATAAAGAACAGAGTCAAAAGACATCACCTTATGTTTACAGGTATTTCGCCTTGACCAATACACGCGATGTTATTTATGACCGTATTGAAAAACGTATCGATGAAATGGTCGAAGAAGGTCTTGTTGATGAGGTTAAAGGACTTATGGAGTCCGGTGCACGTAGAGACTACGTTTCCATGCAAGGGCTTGGATATAAGGAAATTGCCGCTTTTATTGACGGCGAATGCTCTCTCGAAGAAGCTGTCGATACCTTGAAGAAAGGAACAAGACATTTTGCCAAAAGACAGATTACTTGGCTGAAACGTGAAAATGACGTTATATGGCTTGATAAGTCTGAAATGTCGGAAGACGAAATTCTTAGCGAAATGATTAAACAGGTTAAAGAAACCGAACAGGAGTTATTATGTTAAAAGAACAGTACAAAAACCTTGGAATAAGCGATAAAGTCTTTGAAATGTCCGAGAAGATTCTTGACGAGCTTAAGGAAAGATTCGCAAAAATCGATGAAATTGCCGAATACAATCAGATGAAGGTTATTCAGGCAATGCAGAAAAACAAGCTTTGCGCCGAACATTTTGCATCCTCCACAGGCTATGGCTACAACGATGCCGGACGTGAAACACTTGAAGCGGTATATGCTGATGTATTCCATGCAGAATCTGCTCTTGTACGTCCTTCGCTTACATGCGGAACACACGCTCTTACAATTGCTCTTTCAGCAAATGTACGTCCGGGGGACGAAATTCTTTCTCCTGTCGGAAAACCTTACGATACTCTTGAAGGTGTTATCGGAATAAGAGAGCAGAAGGGCAGTCTTGCTGAGTTTGGTGTTACATATTCCCAGGTTGATTTACTTCCCGACGGTGGCTTTGACTTCGACGGCATTAAGAAAGCCATTAACGAAAAGACGAAGCTTGTTACCATTCAGCGTTCAAAGGGATATGACCCGAGACCGACTCTTTCCGTTGAACGTATAGGCGAGCTTATCAAATTCATTAAGAGCATAAAGCCATCTGTTATTTGCATGGTTGATAACTGCTACGGTGAGTTTATTGAAACAATTGAGCCTACCGATGTCGGGGCTGACCTTTGCGTAGGATCGCTTATTAAAAACCCGGGCGGCGGACTTGCACCAATCGGCGGCTATATTTGCGGTAAAGAAGAACTTATTGAGAACTGTGCGTTCAGACTTACTGCTCCGGGACTTGGTAAAGAAGTCGGTGCTACTCTTGGTCTGAATCAGCCTTTCTTCCAGGGACTGTTTATGGCTCCTACAGTTACGGCCGGTGCGGTTAAAGGTGCGATTTTTGCTGCGAACTTATACGAAAGCCTTGGCTTTGAATGCATTCCAAATGCAACGGAAGAGCGTTATGACATCATTCAGGCTGTAAAGCTTTTAAGTCCTGAAAAGATGGTTGCCTTCTGCAAAGGCATTCAGGCAGCTGCTCCTGTTGACAGTTATGTTACACCGGTTCCGTGGGCAATGCCGGGGTATCATTCCGACGTTATTATGGCTGCCGGAGCGTTTGTTCAGGGCTCCTCAATCGAACTTTCCGCAGATGGCCCTCTTGATTATCCGTATGCCGTTTACTTCCAGGGCGGCCTTACGTGGTATCATGCCAAGCTCGGCATAATGATGTCCTTGCAGGCACTCATTGATGCAGGTGAGATTGCATTGTAATCATCATCTTTTATGTAAATTCATTATTTTTCCTTAATTGTGAAATATAATGTATCTTGAATCCTTGTCACTTCGGGAGAAATGGGTGAAAGGATTTTAAATGAACAATACAAAAGCAACCATGAAAGAACTTCCTGTTTCCGAAAGACCGTACGAAAAATGCTTTGAAACAGGAGCAGAGAACCTTTCTGACAAAGAACTCCTTACTGTTCTTATCCGCTCGGGCAATAAAGATTTCCGTGCTGATGAAATTGCACTTGAGCTTATTGAAATGTGCGGTAAGGAAGGGCTTTCGGCACTCCCCGCACTTTGTATCGGTGATTTTATGAAGATTCCCGGTATAGGTAAAGTTAAAGCGGTTCAGCTTTCATGTGTTATCGAACTCGGTAAACGTATTTCAAGTACAAAAAAACCATGGGGTAATAAGTTTTCTTCCTCTGCACAGATTGCGGAATATTACATACCAAGGCTTGCCGGAAAAACGAAGGAACAGCTTCACGTTCTTGTACTTGACGTTAAGAACAGAGTCATAAAGGATGAGATCATATCAATCGGTAATGTAAATTCTTCGATATGTGACCCTCGTGAGGTAATGTCTTTTGCACTTAAGGCTAATGGTGTGAACATTATTCTCATGCATAATCATCCAAGTGGTGATCCTACACCGAGCCAGGATGATATTCTTACGACAGACAGAGTTTTTAAAGCGGGAAAGCTTCTTGGAATCAATCTTCTCGACCATATCATAATAGGTCGCGACTGTTTTATATCCCTAAAGGGAGACGGTTATTTTTCTTTCTGATCCGGCTGGTAAATTTGTCTTGTTTTGTTGAAATAGCATGTCAGGAATGTTATAATTTTTCCATTCATTTTGTTGGAGGTTTTTTATGAATAAAAATGTATTCGGTATCGATTTCGGTACGAGCACAATCAAAATATATAAGAAAAGCGAAGGCGTTATTTTCGATCAGAAGAACCTTATAGCTCTTTGCCAGGGACAGGCTGTCGCTATTGGTAATGAAGCGTTTGAAATGCTTGGAAAAGCACCCGACAATTATACGATTACATTCCCCGTTAAAAACGGTGTAATTTCGGACATCAAAAACATGCTTCTTCTTTTAAATGAGGCATTTCTCCAGATTGAAAGAAAGACCGGTAAGATTTCCGGTGCCGAGATTATCGTTGCTACTCCTACAGACATAACAGAAGTTGAACAGAGAGCATACTTTGATCTTGCGTCCAACTGTATTGCAAAGCCCAAGAAAGTCCGCATTGTCCAGAAGCCTATTGCAAGTGCTATCGGAACAGGTCTTAATGTTATGGACGCGTCCGGTGTTATGGTAGTTGACATAGGTGCCGACACAACGGAAATTTCCCTTATGTCCATCGGCGGCATAGTTTCCAGCAAGCTTATTGCCATCGGCGGTAATACATTTGACGAGCTCATTATCAATAATGTTCGTAAAAAATACAATCTTATCATCGGCAACGCTACAGCAGAAACTCTTAAGAAGCAGCTTGCTTTTGCTTGTGAGCCCGATCATCTTACCTACAAGATTTGCGGTAAGGATGTTCTTACAGGACTTCCTGTTGATGCTGAAATGGATTCTGAGTTTATTCATGAAACCATTTCCGAAAGCCTTTACCAGATTGTAGATAATGTTAAGACTCTCCTTGAAAGTGCTCCGCCCGAACTTTCTGCAGATATTATGGACTCAGGTGTTTTCATTGCCGGTGGTTCCGCAAATATCAGAAAGCTCGACAAGCTCTTTGCTTCCGAGACTATGCTTGACATTAACATTTGCGAAGATCCTTCAAATAATGTCGTTAAAGGTCTTGGCATTATTATCGAAGAGGGTAACAAATACAACGCTGTTACATTCTCCTTCGGACAGATTTCGCGTATCGGATAATTGGTGAAATAAATGGGAAGTAAAAGACGCAGAAGGCGTGCGGCTCTACGTCGTAGAAGAGAAGAGTCGGCTATACAGATTCATATTCTGCCGAAGCATATTCTATTTGTTTTATGTTTCCTTTCGCTTGTTATAATGTTCGTTTCGTACAGGTTTCCCGAGTACGTAAGGCCTGTAAGAAACGTTATAGACAAGGTAATATCCCCCATGCAAAAGGGCATCAATCATGTGGGGCTTTCCATTTCGGAAAGTATGCAGAAATTTGAAGACATTGACGACTTAAGAGCTGAAAACGCAGAACTTAAGGCACGTCTTGAAGAGCTCACTGCTAAGGCTCAGATTACAAATCAGGATAAATATGAGCTTGATGCTTTAAGAGAGCTTTACCAGCTTGATAAAAAATATACTGATTTTCCTAAGGTTGCTGCCAGGATTATTGCAAGGGAAAGCAACGGCTGGTATAACACCTTTACGCTTGATAAAGGCAGTGATGACGGCATTAAGGTTGATATGAACGTCATTGCAGGCAATGGCCTTGTCGGTATAGTTACGGATGTCAGATCCAAAACATGCATAGTACGTTCGATAATTGATGATAACAGCAATGTTTCGGCAATGTTTTCATCATCAGGTGATACATGCTTTGTCAGCGGAAGCATGGACCAGATTAAAAACGAGGGAACCATTCCTGTATCAATGATATCAATGAATGCTTCCGTAATTGATAGTGAAGAAGTAGTTGTTTCTCACATCAGTGACCGTTTTCTTCAGGGCATACTTATTGGTTATGTTCGTGATGTTTATGTAGATTCAAGTAATATGACAAGAGCTGCGGTTCTTGTTCCTGCAGTTGATTTTGAACACCTTGACGAAGTGCTCATTATCACAGTCCTTAAAAATGAGGACGAAAATTAGTTTTTTGTGAGGTTTTGTTGTGGTAAGGATTATAGTTTGGTTTATTGAAATAATTCTTTGTTTTCTTCTTCAGACCTCTGTATTTTCGTATTTTACCATTTCAGGAGTTGTTCCTGATTGTATTCTTATTCTTGTAGTATCTGTAGCGTATACGAAAGGCCAAAATAAAGCCATAGTTTTAGGCTTTGTTTCAGGCCTTCTTCTTGACTTTATGTCATCCGGAACTCTTGGCGTATGTTCCATTATTTACATGGTTATTGCATTCCTTGCAGGTTTTACCAACAAAATATACGACAAGCATGACTATATCATTCCCGGGGCACTTGTTCTTGTGGGAGAGATGCTGTACAGCTTCCTCTATTACTGCACAAGCTTTCTCCTTCTGGGAAAACTCAATTTCGGAAGTTACACCGTAAATACCATTATTCCGAGAGTTATTTATACGCTTCTTGCTGCGATTTTAATTTATCCTTTGTTTTTGTTTTTTGAATGGGTGATTTCATTTTCGGAAGGTCCTGAAACCAATGCTTAGCAGATTTTTTGCTACAATCAAATCTGTTGTTACATCAAGGCTGTTTTATATAGCCCTTGTTTTCCTTACTCTTGTCGGTGTTCTTGTTTTTCGCATGTACAATCTTCAGATTAAGGAACAGGCAGAACTTAGCGAGGTTCAGGAATACATTGATGTAATTGAAAGGCCGATTAGTGCAACAAGAGGCAACATATATGACTCTGAAGGACGTCTTCTTGCCTATAATGAGCTTTCATATTCTGTTTTTCTTGAGGATTCAGCATCTCTTTCAACAAATGCCGAGAAAAATCAGATGATTTATAAGCTGTATAAGCTTCTTCGTTCACATGGTTATGAGCCTGAGATTGATTTTGCCATCTATATCGATGATAACGGAGAACTTCAGTTTAATGTCAGCGGTAATGCCGAACTTCGTTTCAAAAAGAATGCTTACGGACTTCGTACCGTAAACGATTTGTCCGAAAAACAGAAAAATGCAACCGCCGCCGATGTATTTAATTTTCTTGCATATGGTGACAAAACCGCTGCCATGTTCCAGGTTTCCAAGGATTATTCTCTTCAGGAAACGCTCGATATTATTACTGTACGTTACCAGTATTTCTCAAATCCCGACAAAACAGCACGTTATACGCTTATTACAAACGTGGATGATACTGCGATGGCTGCCATTAAAGAATCCCAGGGGGATTTGCCCGGGGTAACAATAGAGCAGAAGCTTAAACGTGTGTATAATTATTCTTTTTATCTTTCACACATTATCGGATATACAGGACTTATTAATGAATCAGAGCTTGAGGAACTTAATGCTGACGGAGAAGAGCTTTATATTTCAACCGATTATGTCGGAAAGACCGGCATAGAAAAGGAGTTCGAGAGTGAGCTCGCGGGGGAAAAGGGTATTGAGCGTGTTACATTAAACAGTGCAGGCAGGATTATAAGCTCCGAAATAGTAAAAGAGCCCGTTTCGGGTAACAATGTTTATCTTACAATCGATGCCGAGCTTCAGAAGGATTATTACTATGTCCTTGAAACAAACATTAAGGATGTGCTTCTTTCCTGTATTGTAAATGATATGGATTACGGTACAAAGGGCGAAAGCTCCGATGATATCAAGATTCCTGTTTATGAAGTATATTATGCTTTGTTTAACAATCATGTACTTGATATGAAGCATATTGCTTCCGAAGAAAGAACAGAGCAGGAAGATAACGTCTACACCCTTTATAAGGACTATAGAAATAACGTTATTTCCACACTTGAGAACCATTTCAGATTCGGAAATACGACAAGAGCCAAGAAGCTTTCCGAAGAAATGCAGGCTTTCATTAATTTCTTCTATGCCCAAATGAAATCAAACGGATTTGTTGTTTCGGATAAGATTGATACAACCGATCCTGTTTATATTGCGTACGATGCCGATGAAACAAGTTTTTATGAGTACATGGTGCATCTCATCAACAAAGAATGTGTTTCTCTCGAGGCACTTGGAATCGAAGGAAGCTTTTTAACAACTGAAGAAATATACAATATTCTTATTTCAAAAACCTTTGATACTCTCAATGACAATGAGGCTTTTGACCTCATGATTTACAGGGATTTGATTTTTGAATATAAATTAAAAGGAAAGCAAATTTGTCTTTTATTATTCGACCAAAATGTGTTAGAATATAATGAGTCGGATTACAGTAGAATTCAAAGCGGAAGGACATCTGCATACGATTTCATTACTAAGAAAATAGACGCTTTGGAGATTACTCCTGCACAGCTTGCGCTTGAGCCTTGCAGCGGATACATTGTTCAGACGGATTGTAACAGTGGCGGAGTTATTGCACTTGTTAACTACCCCAGCTATGACAATAACATGCTTGCGAATAAAATCGACTGGGACTACTATCAGAGCCTTATTGCTGATAAGAGTAATCCTCTTTACAACCGTGTTACACAGTCAAGAACGCCTACAGGTTCCACAATCAAGCCGATGGTTGCGGTGTGTGGCCTGTTAAACAAAGTAATCACTATAAACGAAAAGATTCATGACAGCATTCTTTTCGAAAAAATCGATCCTTCACCTTCATGCTGGAAGGAGACAGGACACGGTGATCAGGATGTTTCTGCAGCTATTATGAACTCCTGTAACTATTTCTTCTTTGAAGTAGGTTACAGACTTTCTACAAAAGGACAGTCTACAATAGTTGATGCGGAAGGAAATAAAAAGCTCAGATACTCCGACTCACAAGGTATACAGTTCCTTAAGCAGACGGGTTCACTTTTCGGATTTGATGAGAATACAGGCATTGAAATTTCAGAAGCAGAACCTCAGTTTGCTGAAACGGATGCTGTTCGTGCCTCCATCGGATACGGACATAAGTTCACAGCTACAGAAATTTCAAGATATGCAACAGCAATCGGTACATGCGGTAAAGTATTAAAATACACACTAATCCATAAAATTACCGACAAGTCCGGTAATACCATTTATTCAACGGAGCCTCAGATTGTCAGACAGATTGAAGGCATAAGCGATAAAGAATGGTCGCAGATTAAATACGGCATGCAGCGCGTTATTTCGAACTCTACCACACTTCGTAAAGCTTACTCTATCATTCCTTACACGGTAGGAGCTAAAACAGGTACAGCCGAAGTTTCCGATAACAGTGCACCTCACGGCCTCTGTATTTCGTACGCACCGCTTGATAATCCCGAAACGAGCGTTATCGCAGTTATTCAAAACGGTTATTCGGGAACAAATGCCGCACTTGTTGCTAATGGTGTTTATAAGAGATATTACAACATAAAAGAAGAAGTTGAACTTGGTGAAATCATCACCATCGGTGACTAAATCGAAAGGATAAAATGGGTATAGTTTCACTTAAAGGAAATAAATACGGTGTTTCGGTTAACATATCGGTAAATGCTTCCTTTGAAGACATTAAAGTAGAAATTGCAAAATGTTTCAGGGATGCCAATCGTGTTTTCCGTAACGAGAAGCTTGCTCTGGGCTTTGAAGGAAGGCTTCTTACCTCTTCGGAACGTGAAGAGCTTCTCGATATTATCCGTGACAATTGCGAGCTTGACATTGTTTGTGTCATGGACTTTAATGTTGGCACAGAGGAACGCTTCAGGAGAGCAGTTGAAAAGTTTTCGGAGCCGGAACCTGAGTCTGTTCCTACTCCCGTGCAGGAGCCGGTTTTAACAGAACCTGAAGAAGAGATTATCGAAGCTTCGGAACCCGTTTACGATACTCCTGCTGAGCCCGTTCCGGCCTATGAACCTGCTCCGCAGATAATTCCTGAAGATCTTTCAAAGATTGCAAAGTTTTATAAAGGTAATGTCCGCTCAGGTGTACTTCTTAACGAAGATTGCAGCCTTGTTATTCTTGGCGATGTCAGCATCGGCGGTGAAGTTATTTCAAAAGGTAATATTATTGTCCTCGGAGCATTACGCGGCAACGCATTTGCGGGCTCCGACGGTAATGAAAACTGCTTCGTTGCAGCTCTTACCATGAATCCCATGCAGGTCCGCATAGGTAACATTATGGCAAGATGCGGTGACTCGGGCAACTCAAAAGAAGAGCATGAACCTGAAATAGCATTCGTAAAAAACAATACAATTGCTATTGAGCTCATTAACAGAACGGTTCTTAATGATATTAATTTATAACTTGGAGGAAAATAAATGGGTGAGGTTATTGTTGTAACATCCGGAAAAGGCGGCGTAGGTAAAACAACCACAACAGCCAATGTCGGTACCGGACTCGCTAAGCTCGGCAAGAGCGTTGTACTCATTGACATGGATATCGGTCTCAGAAACCTTGATGTAGTTATGGGACTCGAAAACCGTATTGTCTATAACCTTGTAGATGTTATTGAACAGAAATGTAAGGTTAATCAGGCATTCATTAAGGTAAAGGGCTTCAATAACTTTTACCTTCTTCCTTGTGCACAGACAAGAGATAAAACATCGGTTACTCCTGAGCAGATGAAGACACTTACAGACATGCTCAAGAAGGAATTCGATTATGTTATTCTTGACTGTCCCGCAGGCATTGAGCAGGGCTTTAAGAATGCAATAGCAGGCGCTGACAGAGCACTTGTTGTTACTACTCCCGAAGTTTCCGCTGTACGTGATGCCGACAGAATTATCGGTCTTCTCGATGCTAATGAAATCGGTCGTTATGACCTCATTGTTAACAGATTAAGAGCAGATATGGTTAAGCGCGGTGAAATGATGAGCGCAGACGATGTTCTTGAAGTTCTTTCCGTTAGCCTTATCGGTGTCGTACCTGATGATGAGAACATTGTTATTTCTACCAATACAGGTGTGCCTCTTGTTGGAAACAATACAATGGCAGGAAAAGCATTCCAGAACATCTGCCTCCGTATTACCGGAGAAGAAGTTCCTTTCCTTGATCTTGGTAAGAAGCAGGGCATTTTTGGAAAGATTTTCGGTAAGAAGTGATAGGAGGAGACTGTAATGGGTTGGTTCACAAAGAAAAGCAAGTCCGGCAACGACGCAAAGAACAGACTTAAATTTGTCCTTTACGCTGAGCATCAGGATCTTCCGCCGGAAACATTAGAGAAGATTAAAAACGAATTTATAACAGTAATTTCAAAGTATGTAACCGTTGATACAGATAATCTTGACATTAAGATTACTTCAGACGGTTCCATTCAGGCAAATATTCCTATTAAGGAAAAAAAGGTCAGAAGAAGTTAATTTAAATGTTTAAGAGAATACTGACAACACTTAGCTCCTACAATTTCAAAAAATACGATATGTTTCTGATGATAGCGGCAATTTTACTCGGATGCATCGGAAGTCTTACGTTATATGTTATGCCCGGCGTTCAGGAAGGTCTGTATATCAAGCAGATTGTCGGAATTGTTATTGGTATCGTAGGAGCTATTGTCGTATCTCTTATCAGCTACAGAGTATGGACAAAGCTTTGGTGGCTTATGTACATCGGCAACTTTATACTTCTTTTCGGTGTAAAGTATACGAAGTTCGGTATTGAGATTTATCATGCTAAACGTTGGTTGGGACTTTCAAGAGCGGACGGCTCTGTTATCTTTTCCTTCCAGCCTTCCGAAGTTTCAAAGTTTGTACTCATTATCTGCATAGCATTTATGTTTAACTTCTTTAAGAAGAAGCTTGATAAGTTTTATCCGCTTGTTCTTGTCGGTATTATGTTTGCGATACCCTTGTATCTCATTCTGACTCAGACCGACCTTTCTACAAGTATTGTACTTTGTATTGTATTTGCAGTAATGGTTTTTGCATCGGGCTTCAACATTAAGTACATTATTGCTATTATTGTTGTTGCTATTCCTTTGGGGATATTCGCTTTCTGGTACGTCCAGCAGCCGAATCCGAAATTTATTAATGAATATCAGCAGGAGAGAATTCTTTCTTTCCTTCATCCCGAGAAATATCCGGACCTCATGTATCAGCAGGAAAATGCAGTTGTTGCAATTAAGTCGGGCGGACTTCTCGGAAAAACACTTACCGGAGACACTTCCGCGAGAGGAACTCTTCATGTTCCTGTCAGAGAAAGTGATTTCATTTTTACAGGTATTGCCGAAGAGTTTGGCTTTCTCGGCAGTATAACAGTCGTACTTCTGTTTGCGTTCATAGCATATAGAATTATCAAAATTTCTTTCAATGCCAAGGACCTGACGGGTAGACTTATTGGGGTTGGTTGTGCTACAATATTCATAGCACAGGCATTCGTTAATATCGGCGTTGTTACACAGCTTTTGCCGAATACAGGAATTCCGCTTCCGTTTGTCAGCAATGGTCTAAGTTCCGTAGTCAGCAGTTACTTTATGCTTGGTATGGTTCAAAACATAGCTGTCAATACAGAAGAAATACGTTCCAAAGAAAGTGAGGACTATATCAAATGAATATAGGTCTTGTGGCGCATGATGCCAAGAAAAAGCTTCTTCAGAGCTTTTGCATCGCCTACAGAGGAATACTCGCAAAGCATACTCTCTATGCTACCGGAACGACAGGCCGTATTATTGAAGATGGCACAGGACTTACAGTCCACAAGTATCTTGCAGGTCATCTCGGTGGTTCCCAGCAGATGGGCGCTCAGATTGAAAACAACGAAATAGATATGGTTATTTATCTTCGTGACCCGCAGAATCCTCAGTCGCATGAGCCAAATGTTTTTGATATTATCGGTCTTTGCGACATACATAACATTCCGTTCGCAACAAACATTGCAACGGCAGAGCTCCTTATTAAGGCACTCGACAGAGGTGACCTTGACTGGAGAGAGCTCTACAAAAACTAACTTTGATAATGATTAATTTCATTATAAATATCTTTTCAGGAGGAAGTGCACTATGATACAGATTATTGCAGGCGAGAAAGGTAAAGGTAAGACAAAGATCATCATTGACAAGGCTAATTCAGATGTTCTTACATCCAAGGGCAGCGTGCTTTATATCGACAAGAATAATAAGCACATGTATGAGCTCAACAACAAGATTCGTCTTATAAATATTAAGGACTACTTTATTTCAGATTCCAAGGAATTCTACGGTTTCCTTTGTGGTATGATTTCACAGAATCATGACATTTCTTCCGTTTATCTTGACAGCTTCCTTACCTGCGCAAATATATCAGTTTCCGAAATTGATGATATTCTTAAAAAACTTGAAGTTCTTTCAGGTTCATTCAAGGTTGACTTCATTTTAAGTGTATCAGCTAATGCTAAGGAGTTAAGCCCTGAGGCTTCTCAGAACGTTATTGTTGCTCTTTAATTTACATTCGCAAGTTCCGGCACGGGGCAGAGAGTCTCTGCCTTGTGCCTTTTTCTTTTATTAATCTGTTACAAGATGATTATTATATTGTCTCAAGGAGAAATTTTTGAAAAAAAAGGTTTCGCAAATTAAACAGAGAAAAGATATAAACATAGGTATCGTTATATTTTTATTCATAATCATCTATATCGGTATCTATGTCTATATCTTTTTTACAAAATCAGAGGTTTCTCTCTATGAGGTTAAGTCCGGTACTTTGTTTTCTGATAAAAATTATACCGGTATTATTATGCGTACTGAAGAAACAGTCAGTACAAGTATGGCAGGCTATGTGAATTATTATTTTCGTGAAGGCGACCGCATTTCGAAAAACGAAACTGTTTACTCAATCGATTCGGATAAGTCCATATATACCAAGCTCAGCGGTGACGGCTCGGAAATAATGCTTACATCGGAAGACCTTACTGAGCTTAAAGGTTATATTAACAACGAATATCGAAGTGCAGAATCCTTTAAGGACTTCAAACGCCTTAAGGAAGGCATCAAGGCAGCTTACACAAAGCAGCTTGATAAACGCCTTTTACAGGAACTTAACAGACTTGTAAAAGAGAATAATATTGATGCCAGCTTTGAAATAATTAAATCCGAAAAAGCAGGCATTTTGTCTTTCTGTTTTGATGATCTTTCCGATTTAACGGAAGATAAACTGAGCAAATCTCTTTTTGAAAACAAGGGAAGTGAAAAAGTTCTTTATACTTCAAATCTCCTTGAAACTAATGCTCCTGTATACAAAATCATTACCGAAGACGAGTGGAAGATTGCAGTTCTTATTGATGAAGAACTTTTCCTTAAACTGCATGAATGTTCATCTGTTTCGTTTACCATTAATTCCAAGCAGACAATCACTGCCCCTATAACAGTATTTACCAGAAATGATGAGTACTATGCTGTCATTAGTCTTTCGAAGTATATTACAAACTATACTGACTGCAGATATGTTGATATCTCTTTTGATACAGTACAGACTGAAGGCCTTAAAATACCGCTTACAGCTATAGTTTATAAAAATTATTATCGTATACCCGCTGAGTATTTTACTTACGTTACCGGTGAAAATAAAAACAGCATAAATCTTTCCGTTGAATTTTATGATAAGGAAAGCGGAGAGAGAGCCTACAAGCAGACTGAAGTTGACGTCTTTTATGATGACGGAGCTTTTAAATACATTGATAGTAATGCCTTTTCCGAAGAAACATACATTCTTGCTTCTGACGGAAACAGAGTCATGTTGAACACATTTATTACGAAGCTTGAAGGAGCTTACAATATTAATAACGGCTATGCGGTTTTTAAACGTATCGAACGTCTTTCAACCGGCGAGGATTACACACTTGTCCGTAAAAACTCAGCTTCGGGCCTTTCAGAGTTTGATCATATTGCACTTGATGCTACCAAGGTTAAAGAAGGGGAAGTAATCTATTAATCGGATTTATTGGGGGGGGGATATAATGGAGACTAATTCAGAAAATAATGATTTACAGTCATCAGAAAGAAAATCAATACCCGTTAAAAGCACTATAATAGGTTTATTGATTGTTGTCGGAGTTGTTGCTTTTGTTTTCTTTGAATGCATTATATCTACTCCTTCGTTACATTCTAAAAAAGCAAAAAAAATATCTGATAAGGGTAGAGTTGAAGTCTCTGTTGGTGATATCGTAAGCTTTGATTATATTGATTCAGCCGATTCCTCAATTAAAGAAAATTCAAATGAGTGGATTGTTCTTTCTGTAGAAGATAACAGGGCTCTTGTCATAAAAACAGAACCTTATGAAGAGAAGCGTGTTCGTTATGATACTGCTGTTCGAATGCGTTTGGAAAAGGATTTTCTAGGCCCTTATTTTAACTGTCTTTATGAATCGCTTGATACTAACAGAATACAACAGATTAATGATGAGACTATATTCCTATTATCCTGGTCTGAACTTTTGGAATATGTTGACTCTGATAATCAACCTGTTTTCAGCCCTGAGGACTATACTAGATTTTTTGTAGATTCGCATAGTATATTATATTTTAGCCCTGTAATGTGGATTTTTACAGATTCTATTGAAGAAAGATATGAAAGGGCTATAAGTCTTTCAGAAGCCGGGTTCGTAGAAGAAGCATATGATATGTTTTCTTCTATGAAAGGATACAAAGAATCAAATGATTATTGTAAAAAATTAAGCGTAGACGTTAGAGAAAAAAGATACAATCAAACTTTAGATGATATAAAAAACGGAACGGTTGATATTAATGTTGCCAAAATCGGAGATGTTATTCTTCTTGGCCGATATATACAATATAACGAATTCGGTGTACTTCCAATCAGATGGATAGTCCTTGATGAAAAGGATGGAAATTTACTTGTTCTTTGTGAAAAAGCACTTGCGCTGTTACCTTATCACAATGAACGCCTTAATGATTCTTCTCATATAATCTGGAAAAATAGTACAATTAGACAATTTCTTAAGGATGACTTTTCACATCAGGCATTTAATACTGACGAAGTTAGTATAATACAGGACACACCTGTTATTACCAACGATTATTTTGGAGATGGTTCTTATGATGCCGTTGAAACTACTGACAAGCTTTTTCTTCTTAGCTTTGAAGAGGTTCAAAAATATATAGATTCGATAAATCTTAGCTGTGAACCTTCTGAATATGCCTGTAAAAAACTTATTAAGCCCATGCAATATTGCGACTGGTGGCTTAGAACAACAATGCATAATACTGGGTCACATTATATTGATGAAAGAAATGGGGCATATTATATTGATGAAAGTAATGGAATGGATTATAATCCGAGCTTAAATGTTGTCACATGGGATGGCTGTCATTTCGAGGCAGGATCAAATATATATTTCGACCCATACGCCGTCCGTCCCGCCATGTGGATAAGCCGTGAGTAGCTCATTATAAGATGGGACGGTTGTCTATGTACAATGCTATTTTTGGTTGACATACGAACGGAAAAAGTAGATAATAATTCTGTTTATGATATACAGATTTATATGAAATAAAAAGGTTTTTTTGAGGTAATAAAATGGGTAAATTAATTCAGAAATTGCTTGATTCTATGAAGTTAAATGATGAAGATGATGATTATGATGAGGATGATTTTGAAACTAAACCCGAGCCCGAGAGAGTGAGAAGGGAAAGTGTCGAAAAGCCTGTCAGAAAATATGAATCCCGGAGAAGCGCCTTCGAAGACGATGAGGATGATGAAGAAGAAGCTCCTGTACCGGTAAGACGCAGCAGTTCAATTAGAGAAGAGAGGCCTGTTACAAGACAGCCTCAGTCTTCAGGAAGGACAATGGTACCCATGAGAAGTGTTTCAGGCCCGTCAGATATTTGTATATTCCATCCTAAGCGTTTTGAAGATTCACAGGAAATTTGTGACATGTTAAAAGAAGGCCGCGTTGTTTTTGTTAATTTTGAAGCACTTGGTGCCGAAAACGGACAGCGTATTATGGACTTTATTTCAGGTGCTGTATATTCTCTTGATGCGAACATTCATCAGATTTCTAACTTTAACTTTGTAATAGCTCCGGATAAGGTTGAGATTACCGGTGACTACATTGATTCTCTTAAGTCCGGTACTTTCGAAGTTCCTGTTCTTGGAAGATAATTTAAAAGGGGTTTAAAAATGCTTACACCTGTTGAAATTCAGAATAAAGTTTTTAAGTCATCAGGACTTGGTTATGATAAAAAGGATGTCGAGGTTTTTGTCCAGGAGATTTCTGACAGTTATGAAGAACTTTATAGGGAGAAGATAGAGCTTGAAGATAAATTAAACTCAACGCTTGATGCTCTTAATCACTATAAAAACATTGAAAAAACAATGCAGAAGGCACTTATTCTTGCTGAGAAAACAGCAGAAGAGGAGAAAGCTGCCGCACTTACCAATGCCCGTCAGATTGAGAATGATGCTACAACCCGTGCACAGATTATTTTAAGTGATGCACGCCGTGAGCTTGACAGCATTAAACAGCAGATTATAAGTCTTAAGCAGGTTTTTGAAAGTTACAAAATCAATCTTAAAAATCTTGCAAATGCACAGATTGATCTTGTTGATTCCGGTAGTTTCAATCTTACCGTAAACGAAGATGCTCTTAATGTTCCGTCAATGGAGCCTTTCCAACCGGAGCACATAACAACATCTGTCGAACAGGAACTCCCTGAAATTCAGCTTCCTGAAGGTTTTGATTTTGTACCTGAAAATTAATGTAAAGGTTATACGTTTTCATGAAAAAAGAAATATCCAAGTTAACATATTTAATTCAGTTAGTTTTATGTGCGGCTCTTGTGGTTGTCGATCAGCTTACTAAAATATATGCCAGAAACAGCCTTAATCCTGCAAACAACGGACAGAGCCTTACACTTTTTAAAGGAGTACTTTCTTTTACATATCTTGAAAACAGAGGCTCCATTTGGGGAATCTTACAGGGAAAGATCAATTTCCTTCTGATTATTTCCATCCTTCTGTTTGTATTTCTTGTTTATGTATATGTTCGTATTCCTAAGGAGAAAAAGTATCTGCTTCTTCTTTATATCGATACTGTTATGATTGCCGGTGCCATCGGAAATACTATAGACAGAATTGTATTTGGCTATGTTACTGATTTTATATACGTAGAAATCATCAATTTTGCCATTTTCAATTTTGCTGACTGCTGTATTACAATTGCCGCTGTAGTAACAATAATTGTTATCCTTACAAAATATAAAGATGATGGCTTTGAATTTCTCAGCTTTAAAAAGAAAACGGCTGAAGTTACCGAAAAAGAGCCTGAAAATGATAAAGAAGATTAATGGACAAGGCAATTATTACAATTGATGAAGAGTTCGTCGACGAAAGGCTTGATAAAGTTCTTGTTGCTTCGATTGACAGAGTTTCTAGAACCGCTATTCAAAAACTAATTGATGGCGGTTTTATTTCTGTTAACGGAAAAACACCTAAAGCAAGTTACAGAGTTGCTGACGGAGATGTTGTATCTGTTACTTTTCCTGCAAATGAAGAGCCCGACATCGTTGCTGAAGATATTCCTCTTGATATTCTGTATGAGGATAATGACATACTTATAGTTAATAAACCAAAGGATATGGTTGTTCATCCTGCTGCAGGACACTATACCGGAACTCTTGTAAATGCAATTATGTTCCACTGTAAGGATTCTCTTTCAGGTATAAACGGTGTTTTGAGACCTGGTATAGTACATCGTATTGATAAAGATACGACAGGAGCGCTTATCATTTGTAAGAACGATACCGCACATCAGTTTATTTCAGATCAGCTTAAGGTTCATTCCATTACGAGAGCTTATGTTGCTATAGCTAAAGGGGCGTTTAATGAGCCTGAGGGCAGAATTGAAGCTCCGATTGGAAGAAGCCCGGACAATCGACTTAAAATGGCTATTAATTACAAAAACGGGAAAGAAGCCATTACAAATTATAAAGTGCTTGATTCTCTGAACGGACGCTTTTCCTATATTGAATGCAGACTTGAAACAGGAAGAACTCATCAAATAAGAGTTCATATGTCATCGTTAAATCATCCTTTGCTTGGAGACGAGCTTTACGGTGGACAGGAGAAAGGTTTTAATTTACAGGGACAGTGTCTGCATGCACGTGATATCGGCTTTATACACCCTTCAACGCATGAATATGTTCAGTTTTCTGCTCCAATACCCGAATATTTTAATAAGCTCTTGTTGAGGTTAAATAACAAATGAAAAGAAATATGATTGATGACCTCAAGAACTGGGGCCAGACAGCAGAACAGCCGTTTTTCCTGCATGGAATGCATGGCGTTGGAAAAACATATCTTGTAAATGAGTTTATTAATGACTTTTTGACGTCATTTATTTATTTTAAAACTGAAGATTCCGACTATTATAAAGGTTTTACAAATGGTGAAAATCCTTTGGAATTTGTCGCAGAGCATTTTGGCTTAAAATCAGATGATTTAAATAATGAAATAATAGTTTTTGACGATACGGAGAAATACGTCAAAACTGCCATGAAGCTAATACGCTTTGCTATTATAAACAAGTGTAAATGGATTTTTATTTCTGATATGGATTATATGGTAAAATCCACATCAGGCATAGTTAAACGGGAGCTTTTCCCGGTCCAGTTTGATGAATTCCTTATTGCTGTCGGAAGCGAATGGTATGTAGAAGCAATAAAAGGGCATTATGAAAGCAAAAAGAAACTTCCGGATATTGTACATACGGAGCTTCTTTCTGATTTTGAAGAGTATTTATGGGTTGGAGGCATGCCGGAGGTACTTGCGGATTACCTTTCAACGCGTTCGTCGATTAATGTTACGGGACTTCAAAAGAAAAATAAGAAGTTGTCTCTTGACCTCTATTTTGTTGAGGACTCATTAAAAGCAAAATGCAGCCAGATTGTGGATTGCCTTTCATCGCAGCTTTATAAGGAAAATCAGAAGTTTATGTTTAATATTATACGTAACGGTGTTACTTATAATATGTATTCGGACGCACTTGAGCTTTTGGAAAGAAGCGGACTTATTCTTCGCCAGAATGAATATTCGTCTGAAAAGAAATTTAAACTGTTTTATCCTGAATTTTCATTTATCAGCTCGTCAAGGCATGATGAACTTACTGAAGTAGAATATAATTTACGCGTTCAAAATTATGTTCTACAGACCTTGAATCAAAAGAAAATTGACGCTTGTTTTTGGGAATCCGGGAAAAGAGCGGAGCTTGATTTTATTATTCGCACAATTGCCACACAATTTCCGATAGATTTTGGATTTTCGAATAAAAACAACTCAAAATCCATTGCTTCTTTTAACAAAATTACAGGAGCGGAAAATTCAATCGGAATTTCCGATTCCAACTATTTTACTGAGGTTGGTCGTTATTCGATTCCTGTTTATGCTCTGTTTTGTCTTGACCTTTAAGAATGTGATAAAAAAATCTGATAATTTACATTGTCAAGTCTTGACATATGCATTTCTACCGTGATAGAATTATCTCACTTTTCTGACTACGAAAGTAGATTATATAATGTTTCCGGGGTCTTGTTATGAGTGAAGAAATTCGTTTACATGAAGGCGAACTTAATGTTATGGAACTTCTCTGGTCAAACAGAGAACTTGCTGCAAAAGATATAGCTGCTATCATTAAAGAGTACATCGGTTGGGAAAAAAATACCACTTATACCGTTATTAATCGTCTCATCGACAAGGGCGCAATTAAGAGAGAAGAGCCCGGCTTTTTATGCAGTGCGCTCATTTCCAAGCGCACAGTACAGGAAATTGAAACACAGGCTCTTTTTGATAAGGTTTACAACGGTTCCATTACCAATTTCTTTAATGAATATCTTAAAACAAAGCAGCTTAAGCCAGCAGAAATTATTGAACTTGAAAAGGTTCTTGCTGAGCAGAAATCGTTTAGATACTAAATTAATCTATGGTCTGTCAAATAGACAGGCCATTTTTTCTTTATATTTTTTATGGTTATTTTTTTGACATTCTTCTTTATAAAATATAATATTAAATGAGTAAATGTTATAAAATTCATTAAGAAGGTAATTTTAATGACCCTTTATGATTTTCAATTATCGGTATTATCACTCGGAAGCGCTATTTGTTTTCTTATAGCGCTGTTTTCGCTTGTTATTGAATACAAATCGAAAGTCAGAAAGGTTACTCTGTTTATCATTGAATTTTCTACGTCTTTACTATTAATTGCGGATAAATTTGCTTATCTCTATAGAGGAGATCTTTCTCAAAAGGGATATTATATTGTACGAATTGCCAATTTTCTTACGTTTTTCCTTGTTTATGTTTTGCTGGTCGGGTTAAACAGGTTTATTGGATCGTATACAAAAATGAGCAAGAACAAGAGACGCAGAAGTTTCAGGCTGCTCAATTACATTTCGTATGCTGGAATGCTCTTACTCATTATTTCTCAGTTTACGGGATGGTACTATTACTTTGATGAGAACAACAAGTATACGAGAGGATCTTTGTTCCTTATTTCGTTTATTATGCCTCTTATCATTATTGTATTTACATTCATTACCATTTTAAAAATCAGAAAAGAAATTCCGGTTTTGATTTTTGCTGCATCTATTGTATATTCCGTTTTACCTTTATCAGGTGCAATAATTCAGGTGTTTTTATATGGAACCTCTCTTTTCAATATTTTAATCGGTGTTTCTGCAATCACTATTTTTGCACTTGTACTTATTGATCAAAACGAATTCCTTAGAGTAACAGCTACGACCGATAAGCTTACCGGCTTATGGAATTCTTACGGTTTTCATAATGAACTCGAAAAAATCTGTGCGGCAAAGAAGAGTATTTACTATGATGCATTCTATTTTGATATTGTTCGAATGGGTGTAATTAACAGTAAGTACGGAAACAGTGTCGGAGATTTTGTATTAAAGAAATATGCTCATATTATTAAGCATTGGCTGCAAAAAGACGAGGTTTTGGGCCGTCTGGGCGGCGATTTCTTTGTTGCTTTTGTTAAGCGCGAGAATTCGGACAATTTCTTAAAGCTTCTTTCATCTGTTGAAATTCCTTTAGAGGAAGTTGGAAGAAAGAACATTAAGCTTTCTGCAATTGTTGGAATTTATCAGGTTATTGAGGATTCAACAACCGCTGATCAGATTGTAACATATGTTTCTGCAGCCGCTAACTTTGCTAAAAACGTTAAGAAGAAGCCGTATTTCTATTTGACAAAAGAAGTTATGAATGAGCTTGATGAGCAAAGCAGGATGATTGAAAGTCTGCCTGAGTACATGGAAAACCGCGAATTTATTCCTTTTTACCAGCCTAAAGTAAATCTGGAATCCAATACACTTTGCGGAGCAGAAGCACTTTGCAGATGGAATCATGACGGGTGTTTTGTTCCTCCTTACAAATTTATACCTCTTCTTGAAGAAAGTGATAACATATGTCCATTTGATTTTTATATGCTTAACAGAGTATGTGAAGATATTAGGACGTGGCTTAATAAAGGCTTGAAAGTACCAACGATTTCCGTTAATTTTTCCAGAAAAAATCTTGGTAATCCAATTCTTGCAGAAGAGATTTACAATGTTGTAAAAAGCTATGACATTCCGCTAAGCCTTGTACAGATTGAAATAACCGAAACGATAGACCAATATCCTTTGGATTACCTGAAGGGTGTTGTTGAGGCGTTGCAGAGGTATGGACTTTCGGCGGCTATTGACGATTTCGGTGTCGGAAGCTCATCAATCAGACTTTTAAAGGAAGTTCCTTTTGATGTTCTGAAGATTGATAAGACATTTGTTGATTCGCTTACTACAAAGGATTGTAAATTCCTGAAGCATATTATAGGAATGGCAGAAGAGGCCGGCGCGAGCGTTATTGCTGAAGGAGTAGAAAAAAAGGACCAGGTTGAGGTCCTTAGAAATCTCGGATGTCATGAAATACAGGGCTATTTCTTTGATAAGCCTCTCGAGGAAGAAGATTTCGAAAAGAGACTGTATTCCCCTGTATATGCATACGATTAATATTATTTGTTATCTTTTTCCCTGAGAGTAACGGCGTCCTTTGCAGAGCGGCGCCGTTCTTCTTCTATAGCGGCATAGTGTTTCTTGGTTGTATTTACGTCTTTATGTCCAAGAACATCGGCTACAAGGTAAATATCACCTGTCTCTGAATATAACTGTGTGCCATATGTACTCCTCAGCTTATGAGGAGTAATTTTTTTGGAAGAAACAGAGATTTTAGCATACTTTTTAACAAGTATTTCTATGTTTCTTACGGACATACGACATTTGTGAGAGGAGAGGAAAAGAGCGTTTTCGCTGCCTTCCGCAGGGATAATTCCTTTACGTTCTTCAATATAATCGATAAGTGCCTCACGTACTTCCTGACCAAAATACACGAAAGATTCGTTACCACCTTTTCGAACGATGTTAATACGGTCGTTATCAAGGTCGACATCAGTAATATCAAGGCCTACACATTCCGACACACGAATTCCTGTACCAAGCAGGAGAGTTGTTATTGCCAGGTCACGAACTTTATTTTTTTCGTGAAACGCATGCTGATTTTTCGTTAAACTGTTACCGGTCTCAACAGTGTCAAGAAACTCAGCAACTTCATTGGGGTCCATGCGAATGATATTTTTCTCATGGATTTTAGGCATACGCACCTGAAGCGTCGGGTTTTCATTAATAAGACGATGCGAGTGAAAGTAGTTATACATTGATCGTATTGATGAAAGTTTTCTCTTAATGCCGGCTTCGGAGTTGGTATACGTTTTGCCGTCAGGTGTTTCGTAATATTGAAGGTGGTCGAGATATTCTTCAAAGTCTAACGCATTTAACTGCTCGAGCATCGATACATCGGACAAGGAATAAAATTCTTCGTCACTTTTTTTTGAATAGTCAGGATTATTTGCACGTAAATAATCAAAGAACATTTTTAAATCCGTAGCATATGCAATACGTGTTCTTGGTTGTGACGTTTGTTCGATGCCACGGAAAAACTGTTTTACAAACGCAGGCATTTTTGATGTAAGTTCACGAAGCTTAATTGTGTTTTCGATTTTCTGTTGTTCTGCGTATGTCTGATTAGCCATGAATTGCATTCCTTCAGTGTTGGTCTATATATGTTTTCATTATATTTTGTCTAAATCCATTATAGCGATAGTAGTGTTCCATTTCAAGTATTATTTCGCTAAACGCGAGTTTTACGAAATAATACGCCTGAAACAATTATGAAAGAGTGGTTATACGATTATTTACCGATTTGCCGGGTACTCGTTAAATAATTGCCTGCATGTGTCAAATATTGTCTGTGCGGCTTTTTCCTGATAGATTTCATTAGTAATTATGCTGAAGTCGCTTTCATTTGACATAAAACCAAGTTCGATTAATACAGCAGGTACTTTATTATATTTTACAACATAAAAGCTGCTTGACGTTATACCGCGATTTCTGAGCCCAAGCGCGTCTGACAGATTGTTTACGAGCTTTTCGGCGATATCCTGGCTCATGATACCCGATACCTGCATTTTGTTGTTTGCCGATGAATAATATACTTCACAACCGCTCGGCTGGCTGCTGGTATTTGAATTCATATGAAGACTTATGAAAAAGTCGGCACATACATCGTCGGCAAATACGGCACGGTCCTCGAGGCTTATTAAAACATCCGTTGTACGTGTAAAATATGCTTTTATGTCAGATCCTTCAAATATATCCTTACAATAAGTGTTTGTTATCTTGAAGTTAATGTCTTTTTCGGTTGTTCCATGTGCTGAAGCACCCGGATCGTAACCGCCATGGCCGGGATCTATCAGAACAATTTTATCATAAAGTTCATTAGGCCTTGCTACGCGTAAAATAAGGTTATTTTGAAGCGTTTCGTAGGTGTAGGCAACAATTAGCCTTGTATCGAAAGAAACGTCCGTACAGCCTGTTTTTTCGTTAAATTTGAGCACATAACCCTCAACTGTCGAATATGGATTCTGAATGCCTTTTTCTTTTATGTAGTCAACACAGTTTCCGGGAATTCTTATTACAAAATTATAATTCAGATAATTATCGATATCTGTTATATCAGAAAGTGTTATTCCTTCCGGAATCGGTATTATCAGTCTGTCATCCGGTAAAACAATATCAGATGATTCTGTGTTTCCGGACTCTCCCGCCGTTACTCCCGTCGTAACAGGCACAGTGACCTGTGTCTGCTTGCTTTGCTCGGAAAGCTTGTAACCGTTATCTCTGTAAGGATTATTGGGATATGTTATATGAATTGACACGTAATCTGCCGATAAATCGTACACGTAATATGTACTGTCAGGATCGACATACGTAATAATTCTTGTGGAATTCATGTCTCCCGAAACAAGGCAATAATTTAAATACTTGTTTTCGTCGGTTTCAGCCATATATATTCTGTCACCGCATAGATTGCCGACTCCGAGAAGATTTATTATAAGCATATTGCCGTCAAGAAATACAGAAACGTCCGGTGCATCGATACCGAAAAGCACAATTGCATCCGAATTATCAAGTGAATATCCCGAAACTTCTGTTAAATAAGCCTTTCCGCTTCCTGATAAACGTGCATCCTCAAGTATGCTTTCATAATCCGAAGCCATCGGAAAACTGAATATTTCATTGGCAGGAATATTAACGTTTGTACTACCGACTGCTTTAGTATTGCTGAGCTTTGACAGGAATATATTTCTTGTGTAGCTGCCTGTATAATCCGCATCAAATATCGTATATGTTTTTGAATAAAAATCATATGTATACTCGAAACCAAGTGCATTTAAACAAAACTCAACCGGAACACAAGCATATGCAACATCCGTCGCGCGATTTGTTACAAGTATGGCCGGAGCATCCATAATGATTTTCTTTTCGTTTACATAGGCAATATCTGAGTCCAATGACATATTAATGCTTATATCGCCCTTTTTAATAATTACTCTGCCATCGTTCTGCGTATATGAGCAGCCGATTGTTTCAAACAGCTTCTTTGCTCTTACCATCATGGCACCACGATACGTAAAAATAGGCAAAGCTCCGAAATCAACCGCAGAACCGTTGTAATATGCGCCATATGTATCACCTGTATAAGTGAAATTTCTGTTGGAAATCTTTAATTCATATTCCTGACGGAGGTCATTGTCGTTTTCTGCATATACACGATTCTCAAAGCCTTTTATATAAATAAAACAAGCTGACACCAGCAGGCTGATGACTAATAGCGGAATAAATATTATTTTTTTGACCTTATTACTTAATATCATGCACTCGTACCTCTTAAATCCCCAAATTTATCATACAAAAAACACTAAAAAAATCAATAAAATAATGGTAAACGTTGATGCTCTTCATACATTCAACAGTTTATCCAGTCGCTTATATATTACTTGCGTTTCCGATACTTCTGGAGTATAATCGCGTGCATGAAACTTCAAAGACTTATGAGCCTTACGAGAAAGGCTGTTGACGAATTTAATATGATATCTGACGGTGATAAAATTGCCGTCGGTATTTCGGGTGGCAAGGACAGTCTTGCCCTTCTTTATGCGCTTGCCAACATGCGTGTTTTCTATCCGAAAAAATATGAGCTTATTGCAATTACTATTGACTTAGGGTTTGAGGGCTTTGATTTAAGCCGTATCCGGGCTCTTTGTGAAGAGCTGGATGTTCCTTACCACGTTGTAAAAACAGAAATTAAAGACATTGTTTTCGATACACGTCAGGAATCAAATCCATGCTCACTTTGTGCGAAAATGCGTAAAGGAGCCTTTAATGACGAAGCAAAGCGGCTCGGCTGCAATAAGGCTGCATATGCACATCATAAGGACGATGTAATTGATACAATGCTTATGTCCTTAATATACGAAGGCCGTTTCTATACCTTCTCTCCTGTAACCTATCTTGACCGTATGGACATAACTCTTATACGTCCTCTATTGTACGTAAATGAAGCTGATATTGTAGGCTTTGAACACTTGTACAACGTTCCGGTAACAAAGAATCCCTGTCCTGCAGACGGTGTCACAAAGCGTGAATACGTTCGAGACCTCATTAAGCAGATTAACGCGGATTCTCCCGGCCTCCGCGAACGCCTATTCCATGCAATAACCGACAGTACCCTTCCAAATTGGCAGAAAAAAACGGACCTTTAGTCCGCTTTTTTATTGAAGAAACGAACATATAGTCCGTTTTTTTGCTGAAGAAGGGCTGTAGGGCGTGTTAAAGGCATTTTATGTGCGAAAAAAAGAGCGTAAAAAGTTCTTCGAACTTTTTTACGCTCCTGTCTTGTTCGGTTTGAGTTATTCGAGGGTTACGATCTTGCCGTCCTGCCATATTCTTTCGAGATTGTAGAATTCTCTTGCTTCGCGTGAGAAAATGTGAAGAATGATGTTGTCGGCATCCATGAGAATCCATCCGGATGCGGAATTTCCTTCAACCTTAACATCTTCGATGCCTGCTTTGGCGAAGGCCTCAACCGCATAATCGGTAAGCGCATCCATCTGAGGCTGGTTTGCAGCATTGGTAATGACAAAGTAATCTGTCATGATTGAAAGACCACTTATGTCGATGACTTTTACATTCTCAGCCTTTTTATCTTCAAGAGCTTGAACAACTGTTTTAAGTATTAATTTATCTTCCATTATTTTTATCCTCTTTGACTTTCTGTTTGTAATATTCCAAAGTTAAAAGTGATGCCTGATCGATGCTTTCGGGACGTGTTTTGATATACGAAACAACATTTTCAAGAATCAGGACTGTTGTCAGATTAATATCTTTAAAAGCAAGTGCTCTGAGTTTATCAAGAGACGGCTCACTGTTAATCATTCGCATCGGTTCAAGGAAATCGGCACAAAATACAATCTGTTCCAAATAAGACATGTTTTCACGGCCGATTGTGTGATTGCTTATTGCATTGATTATGTCTTCATCCTCTATACCATATTTATGCTTTGCCAGATATGCACCGTAACGTGGATGAATAAGACTTGTGTTCAGGCGTTCCGCATCGGAAAGATGAACGCCTTCTTTGTCGCAAAGGGCAATAAGCTTTTCGCCGGGTATTTCTTTTGCGTTGTCATGAAGAATGCCTGCAACAAGTGCTTTGTCCTGGGGGACACCATAGACATATCCGAGACTTGCGGATAAATATGCAACTCCTAAAGAATGAGTATAGCGCTTGGGTGATAACGTCTGCTGCATTATTTTGAAATAATTGACAATCTGTTCGTTTGTGTAGGTCACAAATGCCTCCGATCATTAATTAACGCCATAAAGGTGATTTTTCTTTATATACTTCATAACTTCGGGAGGAATAAACTCTGAGTCATCAGCTTTAGAAAGACATTCCCGTAATTTTGTTGATGATACATCAAGCTGCATAAACTTTATAATTTCAACTTTGCCGCCGAACTTTTTTATGATTTTATTTTTGTAATACCGAAGGCTGCTGTCGGAAATTCCGTCGCGTCCGGCAACAAGCAATGTGCAGAGCCCGGATATAATTTCGGGTTTAACCCATGTGCAGAACTTTTTTAAGGAGTCTCCGCCTATAATGAAGTACCATTCGGTATCTGGTTCGAGCTTGTGCAGAAGCTGTAGGGTTTCATAGGTATAGGTATTTCCTTCACGTTTGTATTCAAAGTCTGATGCGATATAGCCGGCTTTTTCTCCGCCAAGTGATTTTGCGGCAAGCTTAACCATATTATAGCGGTGAGCCTCTGACTCGAGGTCACTGGTATCTTTGTAGGTCGGTTTTTTAGAAGGCATAAGCAATAACTCATCAAGCCCGAACTGCTCTTTTGCAGCTTTAGCAAGCTCAAGATGGGCACAGTGAATTGGATTGAAACTGCCTCCGAGTATGCCTTTTTTCATGTCATTCACCTATGGAAGAACTATTTTTCTCTTCTTTTCTTCTCTTGCCTGTTTGTAAAGAACGATTTTCTTTCCGACTACTGAAACTATCTCGGAATGAGTTCTGTCAGCAAGTATGCCGGCAAGCTCTTTAGGGTCATCTTCACAATTTTTTAGTACGGAAATCTTAATCATTTCACGTGCTTCCAGTACTTCTATAATTGCTTCCGTAAATTCAGGTGTAAGGCTGTTTTTACCAATCTGGAAAATAGGATCTAAATTCTGGCCGAGGCCACGAAGATATGCTCTTTGCTTTGTTGTAATCATTATTTTTCCCTCCGCTTATTTGTAATAATCGAATTCCCAACCGTAAAGTCTTACGGTATCGCCGTCCTTAATTCCGAGTGCTTCGAGATCGTCAAGAATTCCGTTTGTCTTAAGGAAATTCTGGAAGAATTCAAAGCCCTTTTCGGAATCAAGGTTTGTATAACCAAGCATTTTCTCGATGCGAGGGCCTTCAACAACGAATACCTGGTCTTCTTCGTTGTATTCAACATAGTAAGGTTCGGTATTGTTTGTAAGTGTTTCTGTGAAAAATTCTTTTTCAAATGTAACAGGTCTTTCGGGGCATGTTTTAAGAATCTCTCTGACTGCATATAACAGCTCCTGAACGCCTTCTCCTGTTGCAGCCGATATCGGATATATCTTTATGCCCTGAGGCTCAAATTCGTCCTTTATTAGCTGTAATGCAATGTCTTTTTCTTCGCCGTAAAGAACATCAAGCTTATTCGCTGCAATTACCCAAGGCTTTGCAGGAATTCCTTTTTCTTTGTTATAGGCTTCAAGCTCTTTATTGATGGCATAGATGTCCTCAACTGCATCACGGCCTTCTGTACATGCTGCATCAACAATATGTATAAGTACTTTACAACGTTCGATATGTCTTAGGAAATCAAGTCCGAGTCCGACACCTTCGGAAGCGCCTTCAATAAGGCCGGGGATATCGGCAACAACAAAACCGCCGCCATCCTTCATGTCGACTACACCAAGATTAGGATTAAGCGTTGTAAAATGATAATTTGCAATTTTAGGTTTAGCATTGGAAATCATGCTGAGGAATGTGGATTTACCGACATTAGGAAAGCCTACAAGGCCTACATCGGCAATACACTTCAGCTCAAGAAGAACAGTAAGCTCTTTTGCATCCTGTCCGGGCTGAGCATACTTGGGCACCTGCATTGTTGCTGTTGCATAATGCTGGTTTCCTTTACCGCCGTTACCGCCTTTTAAGACAACCTCACGTGTGTTGCCGTTTGACATATCTGCAATAACTTTACCTGTTGTTTTTTCTTTAATGACAGTTCCCTCGGGAACTTTAAGAATGATATCATTTCCATCTGCGCCGGAACAGTTGTTTCCTTTACCGTTTTCACCGTTCTCTGCACAGTATTTTCTTATAAAACGATAGTCGGTAAGAGTGTTAAGACCTTTATCAACTTCAAAAATAACGTCTCCGCCTCTTCCGCCATCACCACCGTTAGGACCGCCGGCAGCAACAAACAGCTCACGTCTGAATGCAACACAACCGTCACCGCCCTTACCGGATCTGATTAATATTTCTGCACGATCTGCAAACATTTTTATACCTCGTTTTCCCTGCAGTATATAACATCGTCAGCTTTTGACAGCTTTAGATTTTCCAATCCCATCGTTATTTTTACTTCGTAAAAATAACGATCAATACCGCTATCCAAGTTCATTGTTTTAAATCATCATTTTTTCGCTTGCACTCAAAAATAATGATGTTCAAAAAGATAAGCCCCGAACAATCAGGTTCAGGGCTTTAATTCTTACTGTTCGGATTCTTCTACAGGATAAACAGAAGCCTGCTTCTTGTCTCTTCCTAATCTCTCGAACTTTAATACGCCGTCAACAAGCGCATATAATGTGTCATCGCCACCGCGTCCAACGTTTACACCGGGATGGATCTTTGTTCCACGCTGTCTGTAAAGAATGTTACCAGCAAGTACAAACTGACCGTCTGCGCGCTTGGCACCAAGTCTTTTGGACTCAGAATCTCTGCCGTTCTTTGTAGAACCAACGCCCTTTTTATGAGCGAATAACTGAAGGTTCATCTGAAACATTTTGCTTACCTCCTTAAATAATCAGTTTAACGAATGTTTCCCCGTACTCTTCTACAACTGACTGTATACCGAGAACGAAGGAAGAAAGGATTAAAGAACTTTCCTTTGAAATGTCTTCGACGAGTATGAGCTCCAGGAAACCGTCCTCCTGCTTTGCGGAAAACTTATCCTCTGTGAAAGCCTCGATGGAATTTACGGCGTTTAATGCAAGAACAGAAACTGCTGCACAAACGATGTCCGAACCCTTTTTAGCGAAGCCTGCATGGCCCTCCGTACGGAAGCCGCACAACTCATCTGCGTCATTGTAGATAGTTGTTACCTTAATCATGATTAAGCATTGATCTTTTCAATCTTAACACGTGTATAATTCTGTCTGTGGCCGTTCTTATTGTGATAGCCGGACTTTCTCTTATACTTGTAAACAATTACCTTTTTACCCTTAACATCGCCGATAACTGATGCTTTAACGGATGCTCCGGATACGGTAGGATTTCCGACTTTCATTTCTCCGTTGTTTACTGCGAGAACCTGATCAAATGTGTAGTCAGCACCTGCTTCAACGCCGAGCTTTTCTACATTAATGATATCGCCTTCTGCTACCTTGTATTGCTTACCACCTGTTGCAATAATAGCGTACATATTGGCACCTCCATTTTAATTACTCGCCAATTTTGGAGTTTACTGCTCTGCCTTGCGGCATGTGTTTCGGTAGTTTGTCATATCTCACAATGACAAATGCGAACAGCAAAACTTAGAGCCCTAATTGTGCGGCATACCGAATACTTATATCACGAACCTGTTGGTTTGTCAATCATCATTTGTCGGATTCGCTTTAAAATTCTGACTTTAATTGTTCGGAAAGGCATTTATATGTCTTTCTTCTTGTTAATTCTACAAGTCCGAGCTTTGTAATATCCATAAGATCCGTTGCAATCGGATCGGGCTTAATTGCTTTCTTTAACTCTTCAAGGAGATTATCGTCCTGCTCTTTTTCTGTCATATTGATGAAATCAATGAGGATTATGCCTGAAAGATTACGAAGGCGAATCTGGTATGCAATCTCCTTTGCCGCTTCGACATTAACATCGTAGAACATCTTGGTGTTAATGCGTTTTCCGGTAATTGCTTTACTTGTATTAACGTCAATAGCGGTAAGTGCCTCGGTCTGGTCGATTACAATTGATGCACCGCTGTTAAGATTGATGATGCGTCTTGTTGCAAGATCCATAAAATGATCGATCTTGTAAACTATTTTCAGCATGTTTGAATCTTTCTCAAGAGCAAGCTGGGTAAATGCACCATTTTCGTTTACAAGCGGAAAATGTTTAAGGTATCCTGCTACTTCATCGTATACGGAAGGTATGTCCGTTACGATTTTGTCATAAAAGAATGCATTTGTGTCGCGGAGCTGTAAAAGATATGCAGGAAGCTCTTTGTAAAGTACTGTAAACTTTGCGGAATGTACAGAATACTCACGAATGTTTCTGTAACGTTTAACAAGCTGCTTAGCTTCGGAAAGGACTTCTTCGTCATCCGCTTTTGCTGCATTGGTACGTGCAATTATGCAGTACTCGGGATCGTCAAACGGAGTAAGAATATCTTTAAGATGCTCTTTAATTGACTTCTTGGTGATTTTCTTTGATACCTGTACACCGGAACCTGAACGGACTATAGTAACGTATTTACCGGTGATTGAAATCTCACCTGTAACAACAGGAGCCTTTGTTTTCATAGCTTCTTTTACAAGCTGTACTACAATCTCATCACCTATACAAACTTTGTTTTTTGACTGACGCTTTACAAAGATGGCATTTTCAACAGTTCCGAGATTTAAATAGCAAGTTGTATTCTCGTTTATGCGTACAAAGGCAGAGTTAATATTTGTAACAATGTTATCTATATGTGCGACATAAATTGAACCAAGCTCGTGACTTAATGTCGTATTGATGACATTAACGGTTGTCATTTTGCCGTCGTTGAAAAGGGCGCTTATTTCTCTGCCCTGATATGTTGTAATTACTAATTCGTTCATGATTGGTTCCTGTGGAATTTATATATTGGAATAAGGCTGTCTTTCTCGCCGGTATAACTTTCAAGCCTGTGCACATGGTACTCATACGGATTGTATTCGATACCGAGCCAGTCGTAAAAGGCTTTCATTACAAGCTCAGGACGTATGTGAGTCTGACCTGCTGAAAGAAGCATATAAATGCAGAACCCGTTTTCAAAGGAGCCGGAAAGCTCAGTAGGCTCGGCATTTACTTTTGTATTATATATAAGGGGAATAATGTCTATGTCATTATCTCCGGCTTTTGTTGTTTTTGTTGTTATTATCTCTTTCTGAGTAACAAACTCGATAAATTTAGAATATAAATATTCGTTTGTCAAGTTGTTTTCAAAACCGTCTTTTCTGAGTACAACATAATCAGATGCGGTAACAAGCGCCATAACGGACTCTTTTTTTGTTTGAGGCGGTGTTTCAGGAAGAATGCAGACATCGAATACTTTAAAACCGTCAGGCATTTCGGCATCAAGACGATCCCTTACATCCTCTTCGCTTGTTATGCTGTTCAAATCCATATCAAAGTACTCTGCTTCACTTGTCTGGCCAAGACCTAGAGGCGCAGCAAAGCTCATAATCTGATGAGGATGGTAACCTAGAGAATAGGTAACATCTATTCCGGCACGTCTGATTGCTTTTTGGAAGAACCTGAGCACATCAAGATGCGACAGGAATTTCATATTGCCGTATTTGGCGAATTTAACTCTTACTGTCATTTTTCCTTCTCCTCATAGCAGACACCACCGTGGAATTCAAAGGCACCGCACTTTGCGCAGCCTTTTCTGCAGTTTGGAGTCACTTTTTCATTTAATCCGTTAATATATTCTCTGCGAAGGAATTCTTTTGTAATTCCGGCACTTATAAAATCCCAAGGGAATATTTCGTTTTCACCGCGTTCACGATAAATATAGAAATCGAGATCGATATTGTCCTTTTCAAGAAGGCTGTTCCAAACCTCAGGTTTAAAACTTTCGGTCCAGGCATCAAAAATACAACCTGAAGCGTATGCATCTTCTATAAGTTTTGACAGACGTCTGTCTCCTCTTGCAAAAAGTCCTTCGAGAATTGTCGTATCAGAGTCGTGCCAATGATACTTGATGGAGCGCTGGTTAAGCTGTTCGCGTACCTTTGAGCTTAAGAAATGTGCCTTATCCTCGAACTGCTTTGCCGTATTCATACCAACCCACTGGAAAGGTGTAAAGGGCTTAGGAACAAAGAAGCTTGTTGATACCTGGATTTCACATTTACCATGACGTTCTTCTTTAGGAATTTCATAGTATTTTTCGGCAATCTTTTCGGCAAGCAACGCTATTTCTTCTATGTCCCTTTCGGTTTCGGTAGGCTGTCCGAGCATAAAATAAAGCTTTACTTTATTCCAGCCCGATTTGAAGGCATCCCCGGAACCCTGAAGAATGTTTTCTTCCGTAAGTCCTTTATTTATGACATTTCTGAGCCTCTGGGAACCTGCTTCGGGAGCAAAAGTAAGAGAACTCTTTTTAATGTCCTGGACCTTACTCATAACGTCAAGCGAGAACGCATCTATTCTGAGTGAAGGAAGTGAAATGTTAACTCCCTGCTTTTTGAACTCGTCGATAAGGAAATAAACAAGCTCGGGGAGTTCTTTATAATCACTTGAGCTAAGTGATGAAAGAGTTATTTCCTCATGACCTGTATTACGAATCATTTTAACGGCCTGCTGCTTCAAAAACTCAACATCACGCTCTCTTATCGGTCTGTAAAGCATACCGGCCTGACAGAAACGGCAGCCTCTTATACAGCCACGTTGAATTTCAAGAGTAACCTTATCCTGAACAACCTGAAGATAAGGAACAACAGGTGCATCAGGATAATATGTGTTGGAAAGCTCCATTTCCACCTGCTTTTTAATAACAGGCTTAGCATGGGAATTGTTTGGCTCAAAGGACTTTATCGTGCAGTCATCATTGTAAGTCGCATCATAAAACATCGGAACATACATGCCTTCTATTTCAGACACTTTTTCAAGGAAATCTTTTCTTGTTCCGCCGTTTTTACGGTTTGTACGATAAAGCTCAATAATGTCTTTGTATACCGTTTCGCCTTCTCCGATGTAGAAGAAGTCAAAGAAATCGGCTATAGGCTCGGGATTGTATGTGCAAGGGCCGCCACCGACAACTATCGGGTCATCCTCTGTTCTGTCACATGCATGAATAGGGATGTCTGAAAGATCCAGAATCTGAAGAATGTTTGTATAACACATTTCGTACTGGATGGTAATGCCGAGAAAATCAAATGATTTAACAGGGTCCTGAGATTCAAGGGCAAAAAGCGGAATGTGCTTTTCACGCATGATTTTATCAAGGTCATGCCAGGGGGAATAAACCCTTTCACACCATACTCCGTCAAAGGAATTGAACATATCATAAAGAATCTGGATGCCGAGATGGCTCATACCGATTTCGTATACATCGGGGAAGCACATACAGAACCTGACATCCACATCCTTTTTATCTTTCATTATGCAATTGACTTCACCGCCGATATAGCGGACGGGTTTTTCGATATTAAGAAGTATTTCGTCCGATAAAGCAAGCTTTTGCATCATAAACACCTTTCGTTTCCAAACATTAGCCGATATATATTATCACAATTTTCACAATATCTCAAACATATTTCTTGAAAAAAGACTGTCATAAATATATACTAATAACATATATGTTTTAGTTAAAGGAGAAATGATATGTGGTGTCCCAATTGTAAAAATGAATACAGAGAAGGTATAACGGTATGCCCTGACTGTAAATGCGATCTTGTAGCAGAACTTGTTGATGAAGAAGCACTTATTGAAATTTTCAGGACGTTCGAAGCTCCTCTTAAAGATAAAATTGTTAAGTATCTTCAGCACTTAAATATTAATGTTACTGTAAGGGAATCAAAAGCAACCGAAGATGAAATTGCTGAATTCCAGGATTATGCATTTCAGTCCGGTATCGATCTTACCAACTTCGATCCGTCTGCACTTTCTTCTTACACTATTATTGTTCCTAAAGAAAGCAAAAAAGAAGCTGTCAGAGAAGTTCAGACAATCATTAAAGTCGAATCAGAAAAAGCACTTGAGGCAACTGATGATTCCGGAGAAGAATCTGAAGGTCTTGAGAACGCAATTCCCTCTCTTGCTGCATATCGTGAGCCTTCAAAGGAATTTGTTAAGGCTAAGGACCGCGCTTCTGACTACAAGTCTTCAGGCTGGACGTTTATTATAATTGGCATTTTGATACTTGTATTCATGCTTCTCAGTATTTTAGGAATTATTCCTTACGATACATATCTTTATTCAAAGATTATTTTTATAATTCTCGGTGCCGGAGCACTTGTTATCGGCGTTCTTTCGGTTCTTAAGAGTAAAAAAATTGCATCTTCAATAGATGACGAAGATAAAAAAGAGAATGAGATAATTGATTTTCTTAAGCAATCAATTACAAAAGAAAATATAGACAGCTTATTCGCGGATAACGCTGATGAACAGGAAGAAATTATTTGGATGAAGCTTACTGAGTCAATTAAAACTGTTCTTTTAAGGCAGTTCCCGAATACAAATTCCGAATATGCCGATGAACTCATTGAAAACTTTTTGAACGAAATAACCGATAAATAAATAAAAAAAGTCCGGGCGGATGTGTCCGGACTTTTTATATTTAATCCAATGAGAAAAGCTCCATAATCTCTTCTTTTGTAAGTGAATTGATAAACACTTCTTTTGTTGAAATTATTGATTCGGAGAGCTCTTTTTTATGATGCTGAAGCTTGTATATCTTCTCTTCTATTGTGCCCTTAGTAATAAGCTTAATTACTTCGACAACATTTTTCTGACCGATTCTGTGTGCACGGTCGGTGGCCTGGTCTTCAACGGCAGGATTCCACCATGGATCGAAATGAATAACGGAATCAGCGCCTGTAAGATTAAGACCGGTGCCGCCAGCTTTAAGAGAAATAAGGAATAGCTGACGTTCACCATTATTGAAGGCTTTTACATATTCGACACGATCCGCATTTTTCGTAGTTCCGTCAAGGTAGAAATAAGAATATCCGAGATTGTCCAAGGATTTCTTAATGATTTCAAGCATAGATGTGAACTGTGAAAATACAAGTATTCTGTGACCGTTCGAAATGAGGTTTGGAACAATCTCAAGGAAGAGATCGAGCTTTCCGCTTCCACCGTTGTAGTTCTCGAGGAAAGTTGACGGGTGACAGCAAATCTGACGAAGTCTTGTGAGTGCTGCCAGAATCTGGAATCGGCTTGCATTGATGCCTTCGTTAAGCAGTTCGGCTCTGAGATCGCCTTTGACACTTTCAAGGTATGAAAGATAGAGATTCTTCTGCTCAGGATTGAGTTCTGCGGCCATTTTTTCTTCAAGCTTTTCGGGAAGTTCAAGAAGAACGTCTTTCTTCATACGGCGCATTACAAACGGCTGAATACGTTTGTTAAGAACGGCCTTCGCACCTTCGTCACCCTTTGTAATAGGCTTCTCATACTTTACAATAAATCGTGTATATGAAAGCAAATAGAAAGGCATAATAAAATCAAATATTGACCATAATTCGGAAAGAGAATTCTCAATCGGCGTACCTGTAAGAGCAAAGCGGTGTTCAGCCTGAAGCGTTTTAACCGACTTAGCGTTTACGGATGCTGCGTTTTTAATAAACTGCGCTTCATCAAGGAATATAGTATTGAACTTGCAGTCGTCGTAAGCATTTATATCACGTCGTATTAACGGATATGATGTGATAAGTACGTTACTGTCATCTTCTCTTTTAATGAGTGCTTCGCGGTCTGCTGGAACCCCTTCAATAATTTTACACTTAAGTGAAGGTGCAAAGTTTTCGAATTCATCAAGCCAGTTGTAAACAACAGATGTAGGACATACAACAAGGAATTTGTCGTTGGGATTTCGGCGATGCATTTCTTCGATGTAAACAATAGCCTGAAGAGTTTTACCAAGACCCATATCATCTGCGAGAATGCCTCCCAGACCGTTTTCTGCGAGGTTCATAAGCCATTTGTAGCCTACGGTCTGATAAGGGCGTAATTCGGCGTTAATTGTGTCAGGAACGGTATAGTTACGCTCTTCTGAAGTGAGTACATTATTAACGAGACTCTTAAATTCATCGTTTTTTGTAACAAGGAAACGTCCTTCGTCGAAAATACGGTCTGCAAAAAGCGCAAGCCCTTTGGATACACGAAGATTGTCCTTCTTTTCTATTTCTTTTGCACTGATATTCAGGTTATCGAGTATATCGTTCAGCTCATTCAGCTCATCAGATTCAAGATTGATAAATGAACCGTCCGAAAGCCTGAAGAACTTCTTCTTAAGACGATATGCCCTGAAGAGCTGTTTAAGCTCCTCTTTTGAAACATCACCGTACGCAAGGTCAAGTTCAAGCAAATCACTTTCTCGTGATACATTAAGACCGATTGAGAAACGTCTGTTCTGAGATGATTTAAGATGCTTAAAATCTTCGGAATAAAAGAGCTCGGCATATTCTTTAAGCTCCTCGACTCCATCTGTTATAAACGAATAAATGTTGGCGTCGGCTTTAAGAAGATAGAAACCGGAATATGCTTCAAAACCGTTTTTCTCGAGGATATCGCTTATTTCTTTCTCCTTTTCTTTGTTTCGGAGAATGATGTAAGGATCACTCTTAGGTGTCTCAAACGAATTGAAGCGATAATCACCGTATGTGAAGTAAAGCTCTGCTTTTATGTAGTTGTTGTATTTGTCAAAATAAATCTCAGATGTAAAATCGAGTGAAATATATTTCTCAGAAAGGTCCTCGGGAATTTCGAGCTCCATTGTTTCATGAAGCTTCGGAAGAACAGTCTCCAGGAAACGCTGCTTGTACTTACCTTCAAAAATCAAAGGTGTTCTCTCACCACCGAGATTATTGAAGAACGGAAGGAAATTGCGGAGGAATACTTTGTCGGGAGTATAAAGGAAACCATCTCTGTAAAGCACTTCACCGTTTTCGGTAATTGGGATTACAGGCTCCTTATCTTTATAATCAAGTAAGCAGGAATCCTCAAGATTAATAAGGTCAAACTCAATCTGAGGGTTTGAACCCATGCAATGAACATCAAAATAAGTGTTTCCGTAAAGCTCGAGTGTGCATGAAAGATTCCCGATTTGATGAAGAAGCTTTATGAAAAGGAACTTTGAAATCTGCATCTGGGATTTAAAGAAAATCTCTGTGCCATCCTTACCTGCGGTAAGCTCAGATACATCAAAAATACCAAGAAGGTAATCCAGAAAATTTTTGGAATCACGGTCAAAAGCACTTTCACCGTATATAAAGTGAAAGTCCTTACCAAGAACAATGGGCTCCTGACGAACAAATGAATCAAGGAATTTTTTGAGATTCTGTACTTTGTAAAGGCGGCTGCTTCCGACTTTTATGGAAATGCCGGCTTTACCGGAACCGTTTCTAAGCATTTCGGGAAGAATAAGAACAGGCTCAATGTGGAATACATCGCCTGTAAGAGACATTGTTTCCTGATTGTCGAAATAATCGAGAACGTCGTAAATACGTTTTTCTTCAGAAGTTTTAGGAAGATTGCCTTCTGCTTTCTCCTGGCGCTTATAAAGCATGCAAAGTGAACATATAACGTGTTTGCACGCGCCCTTGTTAAGAAGGCTTGAAGGACATGTACATGAATAATCGAACATTCCTTCATCAAGTTCGTTAATAAGAACTGTATATGTACTTGAACCTGAAACAATGAATTTATACTTCAGGCTCTGTTTTGAATAAGATGCATTTTTAATATGACCGTTTTTAAAGTAAGCGAGACCTCTGTTGTAGGTCATTTCATCAACTGCAAGATTTCGTATTTTCTGCTTGGTAAGATGAATCATTTCTGCTCCTTGGCTTAGATATCAAGAGTTAGCTGTAACTCTTCCTGTACTTCAAGTTTGAAATCTTCTATTCTTTCGGGATTTACGATAGGAAGATCCGAAAGTGATGAAAGTCCGAAATAACGAAGGAATTCCTCGGTTGTGCCAAATGCAATAGGACGACCGGGTGCTTCCATTCTTCCGAGCTCGGCTACAAGATTGTACTCAACAAGTCTTGATACGGCATGATCCGAATCAACACCGCGAATTGCAGAAATCTCATTTCGAGTGATGGGCTGCTTGTAAGCAATAATTGAAAGTGTCTCAAGGAGCGCATCCGTAAGTACGTGTTTTTTGGGGGCATGTGCAACACGGATAACATATTCATACATATCCGGCTTTGTACACATCTGGTAGGAATCGTTCAGCTCGATAATCTGAACACCTCTGTCATTTGACTCCTTATACTCGATAATCATATTTCTGAGGATGTTTCTTACGACTTCAACGTCCTGCTCAAGTGCTGTCGCAATTCTGTCTGCTTCAACAGCCTCGCCCATAGTAAAAAGAATAGCTTCTATTTTTGATTTAACTTCATTAATGTCCATTTTCTCTCCATCAGCCGAATGAAAGACCGTTATTTTCGTCGAAGTCAACGATGTCCGTGGCTGTGTATTCTATTTCAATGTCTTCGAAAATTTCTTTTTGTGTAATGTTCATACGACCCATTTTCATAAGCTCAAGGATGCACAGGAACGTTACTATAATGTCCATTTTATCGGAGCGGCTTTCAAGAAGACCTCTGAAGGAGAATCTTCTGTTTGCAATGCCATATTCCTGGACAAAATACATTTTCTTGGAAAGCGAAACTTCTTCTTTTTCAATCTTTCCGAATTTACTTCTGACAGGGTCGATTTTATCTTCTCTTTTTTTCATAACGCTTTCAAAAATATCGTTAAGCTTTGAAAGCGATATGTCGTTAAGAAGCTCGGAAACGGGCACTTCTTCGTGATAATTCAATATTTCGGGCGGGAGGTTTGATGTTTTAAAGAAAACTCTGTCCGCATCGAGTGCCATATCTTTAAGCTCCAGAGAAGTATATTTATACATCTTGTACTCAAGAAGCCTTTCAACAAGTTCTGTTCTCGGGTCAATCTCTTCTCCTGTTTCTTCATCAATTTCGACAGGAAGAAGCATTTTGGACTTAATCCTGAGAAGCGTGGAAGCCATAAGAAGGAATTCGCTCATAGAATCCAGATTAAGCTCTTCTATGCCTTTTATTGCATCAAGGTATTGGTCTGTGATTTCTGCAATAGGTATGTCGTATATATTTATTTTGTTTATGTCTATAAGGTGCAAAAGCAGGTCCAAAGGGCCTTCAAATGCATCAAGTTTTATGTCAAGAGCCATAATTCCTCACTATGTTATTAAAAATTTGACTGCAATATTATAGCACAGAAAATAAAAAAAAAGAACACTTCCTTGAAAGAAATGTTCTTGTTTTTTTAATTCAAATCCGAATAAATGTTATTTCGGCTCTGTTTAAAAATCTGCAGGGAATAAAATGCGTTCCGGTGCCACGGCTGACATAAAGTTTGGTACTGTCGAGATCATAAAGACCTGCGGTATACTTTGGCTTCGGATGAATCGTATATAATATGCCTCCGATAAAAGGAAGCCTTATGTGCCCACCGTGAAGATGTCCTGAAATAATAAGGTCCGGAGCAAGTCTGTCCTTCAATAATCCGGCATATGCGGGTGTATGACAGACAACTACGGTATATTTACTGGAGATAAGCTTCTCGGGAAACTCTTTTAAGTTCTCTTCTGTAAGCGGAACCTTGCCGGACTGCTTAGCATTCTTATATAAATCGCACGAAAGCCTTATACCGTAAAGCTCACAAGTTTCGGATATCGATACGTGATCCTCTACAAACTCAACCATGCTGGAAACAGATGCCTTAAAATTCTCCCATTGAAGAGGATTATAAAGCTCGTTTTTCTGTTCATGATTTCCGTAACAATAATAAATCTGGGCAATTTTTGAAAGCTCATATACAAGAGAAACTGTGTGAGAAACATCAATGTTTTTCTGATTAATGAGGTCGCCTGCAATTATGATGCAGGAAGGCTTCTCTTCACGTATACGCTTTATTGCCGATTTGGGAAGGTGATTGTTGTGAAGGTCGCATAAAATGCAGAGCTTAAGCCCGTTGTAATCAGTAAGTGTTTTTGTGACATAACTGACATGCTTATGCTCTGCAAGTTCTATTACAACATATAAAATTATTAATGCTGCAAGTATAATTAATACTAAATAAAGGTCTTTCATTTGATGATTTCAAGTACATGTTTCGGAGCAGGAACTTTTGTAGCTGAGAAAGTGTATGCACCGTGAATTCTCTTGGATGCGTTACGAAGCTTATCAACATCGTTTGCATAAAGAGTTGCAATGCATTCACCCTTTGTAACATAATCTCCGATTTTCTTTCTGATTCTTATGCCGACTGCAGGATCGATAACATCTTCCTTTGTTTCACGACCGCCACCGAGCATAAGGCTTGTAATGCCGATTTCGTCTGTTTTGATAGCGGAAATGTATCCTTCGTTAGTGGATATGATATCCTCGGAATACTCTGTTTTATCGAACTTATCTGTATTGAAAATGCGGTCTGTCTCACCACCCTGTGCAGAAATAAACTCTGCAAGTTTCTTAAGTGCACTGCCGTCTTCAATTGTCTTTTTAAGCATAGCTTCTGCTTCTGCTTCTGTGGATGCCTTACCGGTTCCGAGAAGCATATATGTAGCAAGGGTAAAGCATGCTTCCATAAGGTCTGCGGGGCCGCGTCCGTTAAGTGCTTCAACAGCTTCGAAGGCCTCAAGTGAGTTGCCGACATAGTTGCCGAGAGGCTGGCTCATATCTGTAATTACAGCATAAGTTTTTTTGCCACAGCCGTTACCTATCTGAACCATAATTTCAGCAAGAGAACGTGCATCCTCAAGTGTCTTCATGAAGGCACCGCTTCCAACCTTAACGTCGAGAACAATTACATCACTTCCTGCAGCAAGCTTTTTACTCATGATAGATGAAGCAATAAGTGACTTGTTGTCAACTGTTGCAGTAACATCGCGAAGCGCATACATTTTCTTGTCTGCGGGACAAAGCTCGCCTGACTGACCGATAATTGCAAGACCGATACGGTTAACCTGCTCTATGAACTTTTCCTTTGTCAGTGTAACAGAAAAGCCTTTGAAGCTTTCAAGCTTATCGATAGTACCGCCTGTGTGACCAAGGCCTCTTCCGCTCATCTTTGCAACGGGAACGCCAAGTGCTGCAACCATAGGTCCGATAATAAGTGATGTCTTGTCACCGACACCGCCTGTTGAGTGCTTGTCTGCCTTTAATCCGTTTATTTCGGAAAGATCCATAGTGTCACCGGAATCAATCATAGCCTGTGTAAGGTTGATTGTTTCCTGAATATCCATTCCGTTAAAGTAAACCGCCATAAGAAAAGCTGACATCTGGTAATCCGGAATTTCACCGTTTGTAAAACCGTTTACAATAAAAACGATTTCTTCTTTAGTAAGCTTTTCCCCTAATTTTTTCTTCTGAATGAGATCATACATTCTCATAGAATACTACCCCCTGTATTTCATCATAATCTTTCTTGCCATACTCTCTTTGTAGCACATAATGCCGGCAATTGTTTTGGAATCCATAATTTCAAATTCCATAATCTTGTTGATAAGGTCATTTAAGTCGTACTTCTCAACTTCAAGCTCTTCATCGGGATCGAGCTTCTGCTTTGTCTTCTTAAGTCCCTTTGCAACATAAATTTCAATGTACTCGGTGCTGAACGCGGGTGCTGAATAAAACTTTGTAAGGAGTTCAAGTTCTTCTGCCTTATAGCCGATTTCTTCCTCAAGCTCTCTTGCGGCAGCGGTCATACGGTCTTCGCCTTCGTTAATGCAGCCTGCAGGTATTTCAAGAGTCATTCTGTCGCAACCGGGTCTGTACTGCTTAACCATGAAAATTTTACCATCGTCATCAACGGCTACTACTGCAGCAGCGCCTTTGTGCTTGATAACATCCCAAACAGCCGTATCGCCGTTTTTAAATTCCATTGTGTTCTCGTAGAAATCGATGATATTACCCTTATGAATAAGCTTTGATTCTTTACATTTAGGATTCTTCATATTTACCTCTTTCCGAACGCATTACCTTTTTCGTATACTGCGTCACATGCTTTGATAATGGAATTTCTGAAACCGTTTTCCTCTAACGCCGAAACACCGCATATTGTTGTACCGCCGGGTGAGCAGACATTGTCTTTTAGTACGCCGGGATGCTCCTTTGTTTCAAGAACCATTTTGGCTGATCCGAGGACAGTCTGCGCGACCATTTTATATGCTGTTTCACGAGGAATACCGTACTTTACGACACCATCCGCCATTGCTTCAATGAACATATACACATAGGCAGGACTGGAACCGCTTGCAACGGTTGCAGTATTCATAAGCTTTTCCGGAAGTTCAACATATGAACCGATTGTCGAAAGAAGTTCAAGAACCTGTTCCTTATTGCCGTTAAAGCCTTCTCCGAAGGAAACGGCTGTCATACCCTCTAGAACCTGTGCAGGTGTGTTGGGCATGCATCTTACTACATTTACGTTTCCGTTAAAGCATTCGGAAATGTATTCGGTAGTAATGCCGGGTGCAATTGAAATAATCGTTTTCTTTTCCTGTGAAGTAATGAGTACACCTTTAATCTCGGATATGACAGAGTCATAAACCTGAGGCTTAATAGCGAAAAGAATTGTGTCGCAGTTTTTGGCAAGCTCAACATTGTTTTGAGATGGTTTTATCCCAAGCTCCGAAGAGATACTATTAAGCTTATCTTCTTCAAGTGTCCAGCATGTAACATTGTCACATCCAAAAACCTTTACAGCCCCTTTCAAAAGAGGTGTTCCCATATTACCAAGTCCTATTACTCCAAGCATATTTTTATCTCCGTACATCGTTAAAAATAGAGTAGAAATGTATTTTAGTACATTCCTACTCTTTAATCAATTATTTTTATCTTAAATCATTGAGAAAACGCTCTATTCTATCGAGTCCTTTATTGATCTGCTCCATAGATATTGCATATGAAAGCCTGATATGGTCGTCAGCACCGAAATCAGCACAAGGAATAACGGCTGTCTGGTAGTCTTCGATGAGGATTTTGGCAAGTGTTGCAATATCGTTAATCTGTGTATCTTTATATGTTTTACCGAATACCTTGCTGCAATCGATGAAAACATAGAAAGCACCTTTAGGCTCAATGCAGGAAACAAGAGGCATTGCATTTATTCTTTCATACATTACCTTTCTTCTCTTGTCAAACTCCTGACGCATTGCTTCAACAGGCTCCTGAGGACCGTTTAAAGCCTCTTCTGCGGCAACCTGTGCAATTGAGTTGGGGTTGGATGCCTGATGGCTCTGAATGGAGCTCATAAGCTTTGCAATTTCCTTCGGAGCACCAACATAACCTATTCTCCAACCGGTCATTGAATATGCTTTTGAAACACCTGAACAAGTAATTGTTCTGTTGTAGATATCTTCGTTAAGCGATGCAATTGAAACAATTTCATCATCGCCGTATACAAGATTTTCGTACATTTCATCGGCAACTACATAAATATCCTTTTCAACAATTACCTTAGCAATTTCTTCAAGCTCCTGCTTTGTATAAATCATGCCTGTAGGGTTGTTGGGGGAATTAAGGACAAAAGCTTTTGTATTTTCGTTAATAGCATTTTTAAGCTGTTCTGCGGTTATTTTGTAATTTTGCTCCTTGGAACATTTAACAATAACGGGAACGCCACCGCAAAGCTTAACCATTTCAGGGTAGCTGAGCCAGAAAGGCGCAGGAATAATTACTTCATCCCCGGGGTTTATAATTGCCTCAAATATGTTTGTAAGGGAATGCTTTCCGCCGTTTGAGATTACAATCTGGCTTTTATCGTATGTAATATGATTGAACTTGGAAAACTTACGGCTTACAGCTTCACGTAAAGACTCTGTTCCTGCTGCGGGAGTATATTTTGTAAAACCGTTATCGATAGCTTTTTTTGCGGCCTCACAAATATTCTCGGGTGTATTAAAATCAGGTTCTCCGGCTCCGAAACCGACAACATCAATTCCTTCGCTCTTCATTTTCTTTGCTTTTGCTGTAATTGCAAGTGTTGATGAAGGTTTAACCGCAAGTGCTTTTTTAGAAAGTTCAAGTGACATAATTTTGCTCCTTAGTATCATTGGATAATTGTATACAATAAAACACTTTTGCATATATTACACTTATGCGTAAAAAAAAGCAAGCACATTTTTAACAAATGTGCCTGCAGTTCTGTAATTTATTACGTGGCTTTTTATAAGCCTGCCTCATAATTACTTAAAGGCTATTTTGCGTACTCGATTGCACGCGATTCACGAATAACATTGACCTTGATCTGGCCGGGATACTCGAGCTCAGCTTCAATCTTCTTTGACAAATCTCTTGCAAGAAGTACCATCTGATCATCGTTGATCTTTTCAGGTATAACCATGACACGAACTTCACGTCCTGCCTGGATTGCAAATGACTTATCAACACCTGCGAAGCTGTTTGAAATATCTTCAAGCTGTTTAAGTCTTTGTGTGTATGTCTCAATTGTTTCACGTCTTGCACCGGGTCTTGCGGCGGATATTGTATCTGCAGCCTGAACTATGCATGCAACAAGTGTCTGAGGCTCCACATCGCCGTGATGTGCTTCAACGGCATTAACGATTGTGGCATTTTCCTTGTACTTACGACAGAGGTCGGCACCAAGCTGAACGTGTGTACCTTCCTGCTCATGGTCGATGGATTTACCGATATCATGTAAAAGACCGGCACGCTTTGCCTGTCTGATATCAAGTCCCATCTCAGATGCAAGAAGTCCGGAAAGTGAAGCAACCTCGATGGAATGCTTTAAGGCATTCTGTCCATAACTTGTACGGAACTTCATACGACCGAGGAGCTTAATAAGCTCCGGATGAAGGCCATGAACACCAACTTCAAGAGCTGCATTCTCACCTTCTTCACGAATCATCGTGTCAACTTCTTTCTGGGCCTTTTCTACCATCTCCTCAATACGAGCGGGATGAATACGCCCATCAGCAATCAATCTTTCAAGAGCAATACGGGCAACTTCACGACGGATAGGATCGAATCCCGAAAGAACAACTGCTTCAGGAGTATCGTCGATAATGAGCTCAACACCTGTCATTGTTTCGAGTGTACGTATGTTTCGACCTTCACGGCCAATGATACGACCCTTCATTTCATCGTTAGGAAGCTGTACTACTGAAATTGTGGATTCGGCAACATGGTCTGCGGCACAACGCTGAATGGCTGTAACAATAATGTCCTTTGCCTTCTTGTCGGCTTCTTCCTTTGCCTGTGTTTCGAGGTCCTTAATCATGACTGCTGTTTCATGCTTAACCTCTTCTTCCACAGATTTAAACAGATATTCCTTTGCTTGCTCGGAGGTAAGTCCCGAAATCCTCTCGAGTTCCTTCAGCTGTTCTGCATGTGCTGCCTGAACTTCCTGCTGAAGTTTTTCGAGTTCAGCTTCCTTCTGGGAAAGCTTCTGATCACGTTTCTCCAATGTATCCGCTTTTTTGTCTATCGCCTCTTCCTTTGCTATAATACGCTTTTCGTATCTCTGAACCTCAGCTCTGCGCTCACGGTTCTCATTTTCTGCTTCCTTTTTTGCTCTTAAATTCTCTTCCTTTGCTTCGAGAAGAGCTTCACGCTTTTTCTCTTCAGCTGTCTTTAATGCCTCGTTGATTATTTCCTTTGAACGTTCCTCAGCAGACCCTACGGTTGCTTCGTACTTTTTCTTATGGTTTTTAATTCCGAGGTTCCAGAAAAGAACTGCAGCAATAACGAAAGCTAATACAAAGCAAGCGGCTCCGACAATGATCAGTATTGTTGTCTGATCCATGCGGAATACCTCCTGGTTGTTTTTTTGCAGAATTAATTATTCTATCAATTATGCAACATTAGAATTATATAGTTTATCCAAATTAATGTCAAGGGTTAAAAATCAACCATTTCTCCAAGGAAATAGAACCCTTTGCATTCATTCAGCTTAACTCGCTGGTACGAACCGATGAGATTTGTTTCACCGGAAAAATGAACAAGAAGATTGTTTGAAAGTCTTCCCGTAAGCATTCCTTCGGAAGCCTCATCGATGCCTTCTACAAGAACTTCCACGGTTTTTTCTGTAAGTTTTTCACATGCCTTTTCGGATGCAATTTTGCAAACTTCAAGAAGTCTGTCAAAGCGGTCTTTTACAACATCTTCGGGAACTTCGTCCGGATAAGATGCGGCAGGTGTGCCTTCACGTTTTGAATAAATAAATGTAAAAGCGGAATCAAAGCCTACTTTTTCAACGACCTCAAGAGTTTCGGAAAAATCCTCTTCTGTTTCGCCCGGGAAGCCTACAATTATGTCTGTTGTAAGCGAAATATCGGGCATTGCAGCCTTTACTTTATCAACAAGGGCTAAATAATCCTCTTTCGTGTAATGGCGGTTCATACGGGCAAGAAGTCTGCTTGAACCCGACTGCATCGGAAGATGAAGATGATTACATACCTTAGGCTCTTCACTCATTGTTTTTATAAGTTCATCAGAAAGGTCCTTAGGATGAGATGTCATGAAACGAACTCTTTTTATTCCTTCAACTTTACATACTTCATGCAGAAGTTCGGCGAAGGAGCAAGGCTCTTCAAGTCCTTTTCCGTAAGAATTAACATTCTGACCAAGGAGCATTATTTCGGTAACGCCCTGCCTTGAAAGCTCGCAAACTTCTTTTATGATATCCTCGGGCTTTCTTGAACGTTCGCGCCCTCTTACATAAGGAACAATGCAGTAAGTGCAGAAATTATTGCAGCCATACATAATGTTTACGCCGGCTTTAAAGTCAAATTTCCTTGCACTTGGAAGATTTTCAACAATTTTTGTCGTTCCGTCCCATATTTCAACAAGCATTTTGTTGTCGGACGTAAGTTTATTATATATAAGCTCGGCAAGCATAAATATATTGTGCGTACCAAATACTATATCCACAAAACGGTAGCTCTTTTTGAGCTTTTCAACGTTATGTTTTTCCTGCATCATGCATCCGCAAATCGCAATAATCATATCAGGATTGGATTTCTTCAGTTTTCCGAGATAACCGGTTCTTCCATACACCTTTGTATTTGCATTTTCACGTACGGTACAGGTGTTGTAAATGACAAAATCGGCATTTTCGCTTTCGGTTTCAGTATAGCCTATTTCTTCAAGTATACCTGCAAGCTTTTCGGAGTCTTTAAAGTTCATCTGACATCCGAAGGTGGATACATGATATGTAAGCTGACGTCCTGAAGCTTCGGCTTTTTTTTTGTAAATATTCTTAAGAAGTTCTATAAAATACAGCTGTCTTTCAGGCTCATTTTCAGGTATTGCATTTATTATTTCTTCGTTCATTGTCTAATCTGGCCGTTTCCAAAAATAATATATTTAAATGTGGTAAGCTCTTCAACACCGAGTGGTCCTCTTGCATGAAGCTTTTGTGTTGAAATACCTATTTCAGCTCCGCGTCCAAACTCTCCGCCGTCGGTAAAACGTGTTGAAGCGTTGGCATAAACTGCTGCGGAATCTATTTCGTTAAGGAATCTCATTGTTTTGTTGTAGCTTCTTGTAATGATGCTTTCGGAATGTCCTGTTGAATGTTCGTTAATCCATTCTATAGCTTCATCAAAGTGATCTACTATTTTAAGAGATATGATTTTATCAAGATACTCCGTGTAATAGTCTTCATCTGTAGCTTTTGTAATGTTTTTGAGTATATCGCAGGCACGCTCATCACCGCGGATTTCAACGCCGTGCTTTGTAACAAGTCTTTCATAAAGCATAGGGAGAAATAGCTCCATTATTTCGGAGTGAACGACAAGTGATTCACATGCGTTGCAAACTCCGAGACGCTGCGTTTTGGCGTTTTCGATTATATCAAGGGCCATATCCATATCTACGTTTTTGTCAACATAAATATGGCAGTTTCCGATGCCGGTTTGAATAACCGGCACTGTGGAATTGTTAATAACATTATTAATAAGTCCTGCACCGCCTCTTGGAATTATTACATCAATATAACGGTTCAGTTTCATAAGTTCCGTAACGTATTCCCTGTCAGTCCTTTCAAGCAGAATAAGGCAGTCGGGATTTATGCATGAAGCTTTAAGTACATTGCGGAGAACATTTGCAATAGCGATATTGGAATTGATCGAATCGCTTCCGCCGCGAAGAATAACGCTGTTACCTGATTTAAATGTAAGTCCGAATGAATCTGCGGTTACATTGGGGCGTGACTCATATATTACAGCAATAACACCGAGAGGAACACGCTTTTTACCAATCATAAGACCGTTCGGGCGGTTTTCCATTGAAACTACTTCGCCTACAGGATCCTTAAGAACTGCAATATTTCTTAATCCGTCAGCAATTCCTTCGATTCTTTTTTCGTTAAGGGAAAGTCTGTCAAGAAGTGCTTCGCTCATGCCGTTTTCCTTGGCTTTCTTAACGTCAATGGCATTGGCATCGATTATTTCCTGAGTGCTTTCAACAAGAGCATTTGCACAGGAAACAAGAATAAGATTTTTATCGGCTGCAGACATTAATCTGAGGGCTTTTGATGCTTCCTTGGAACGTTTTCCTATGTCGTTAATATAATCGCTCATACTACCTCCTTATACGGATCTGAAATCAAATCTGTCATCCTTATTTGCTGTAAACAATGTTCCGATGTTTTCACCATCAAGTATTTTCCATATGTTTTCAACACTGTCACCGTTTGTGATAATCATATCAGCACCACATTTTGTAGCAATTTCTGCTGCATGAAGCTTTGTCTGCATTCCACCGGTACCGACGCTTGAAGAACTGCCTTTTGCCATTTTTGCAACGGATTCGATATCATTAACGGTATCAATAAACTTGGCATCGGGATTCTTATGAGGATCGTCTGTGTAAAGTCCGTCAATGTCTGACATAAGGATTAACAGATCACCGTCAATCATTGCCGTAACGTATGCTGAAAGAGTATCATTATCTCCGATTTCAATTTCGTTTGTAGAAACTGTATCGTTTTCATTTACGATAGGTATAACACCCATCTGAAAAAGCTCATCGAAAGTGTTGCAGGCATTCTGATATGAAATATCATGCATTAAAGTATATTTTGTAAGGAGTATCTGTGCACAAATCTGGTTATACTCGGAAAAGAGCTTCTGATATACCGTCATCAGGGCAGCCTGGCCTATTGCCGCACATGCCTGTTTACAGGATATTGTTCTCGGTTTTGTTTTTAAACCGACAGCCTGCCTTCCTACAGCAATGGCACCGGAAGAAACCAGAACAACTTCCTTACCGCTGTTGTGAATATCGGTAATAATCCTGACAAGCTTCTCAAGCTTGGCATAATCAACATTTCCTGTTGAACTGTGAGTAATTGAGGAGGAACCGACTTTAATTACAATTCTCTCTTTGTCTTTTAAGTATTCTCTTAAATTCATAGCGCACCTCATTTATTTATACAAAGGCTTATACTTTGTTGCGATTGCTTCAAAAACTTTGATTCCGTCAACTGCAGCACTCATTATACCGCCGGCATATCCGGCACCTTCGCCGCAGGGATAAAGGCCTGAAATAAGGCTTTCAAGCTTATCATCACGACATATTCTTACGGGGCTGGAGGTCCTTGTTTCTACGCCTGAAAGAATTGCATCACCGTCCGAAAAACCTTTTATATGCTTTTCAAAATCGGTAACACCTTCAATCAGGTCATGACGTACATAACCGGGTAATGCCGGAGAAAGCTCTGACATTTCGTATTTGCCTTTAGTACAAGGCTTTACAGTGCCAAAGGCAACGGTTTTCTTTTTATTTTTAAAATCCTCGAATCTTTGTACCGGTACAGCGCCGTTGCAAAGTGAAAAGCATTTTTCTTCCCATAATCTTTGAAAACGAACACCCGCAAGAGCGTCGGTAAAACCTTCATTTTTAAAGTCCTCGGGATTTACCTGAACTACCACTGCGGAGTTTGCATTAATACCATCTCTGGCACTATAGCTCATTCCGTTAACGACAGTTCTGCCCTCTTCTGATGATGCATTTACAACATGGCCGCCGGGACACATACAGAAGGAGTAAACACCTCTTCCGCTTTCTGCAGTATAAGTAAGCTTATAATCAGCAGCAGGAAGCTTTTTATAATCTTCTCCGTACTGACTTCTTCCGATTGTTTCCTGAAGATGTTCAATGCGTACGCCAATTGCAAAAGGCTTCTGTTCCATAACAAGTTTTTTGGAAGAAAGCATTTCAAATGTGTCTCTTGCGCTGTGACCGATTGCGAGAACAACAACGTTTGAATATATCTTATCACCATTTTCCAGAACAACACCGGTAATTTCGTTTGTTTCCGAGACAAGAATATCTTTAACCAAGGAAGTAAAACGGAATTCGGCACCTAGCTTTATACAAGCTTCACGCATATTTTTAACAGTGTTTTTCAAAACGTCTGTTCCGATATGTGGCTTATTATTAATTAAAATATCGGGATTGGCACCGTGTTCTACAAATGTAGACAAAACATAACCTATTCGCCCAAACTTATCCTTAACACCTGTATTAAGCTTTCCGTCGGAAAAAGTGCCTGCACCACCCTCGCCAAACTGAACATTGGTTTTAGTGTTTAGAATGCCTGTTTTCCAGAAGATTTCAACTTCTTCGGTTCTTCTGTCCACATCATAACCACGTTCAAGAACCAATGGTTTGTAACCGTTCTGCGAAAGCATATATGCAGCAAAAAGACCTGCCGGCCCGCATCCTATAATTACGGGGCGGTCCTTAAGCTCAGAAGAGCCTGTAGGCGTAAAATTGTATTTTACAGGAAACTCTTTTGAGATTTTGCCGTTTGAATGATTAATAATTCTTTCTTCGTTAACATTTGCAGGAAGTTCAGCTGTAATTGTATAAACGTAAAGTATATTGTTTTTTTCTCTTGCGTCAATAGATCTTTTTTCTATCTTCCACTTAATCCCTGCTTCTGTTGTTTTAAGGACTTTAAATACAGCAGCTTTGAGCTGCTCTTCTGTATGAGTGATATTCAGTTTTACCTGAAATTTAACCATTTATACCTGCTGCGTTTTTTCCGGCCATTGCCCCTGAAGACCATGCCCACTGAAGATTATAGCCTCCGCATGTTCCATCTATATCAATAATTTCACCTGCAAAGAATAGCCCTTTTACAAGCCTTGACTCCATAGTATTTGGATTTATCTGTTCTGTGTCAGCACCACCTGCAACAACCTGAGCCATATCAAAGGAATTTGTACCGGCAATTTTGAACTCGTAATTCTTCATAAGTTCGGAAAGCCTTGATATGTTTTTTTCAGTAAGCATTGCCCTTGCGGAGGCTGATACATCCATGCCGAGCTTTGTGAGCATTACATAATTAAGCTTATGGTTTAAAAGTCCTGTAAGTGCCTCTTCAACTGTTCTTTTCATGCAGTTTCTGCTACGTAAAGCTTCTTCAACAGAAGCAGAATCCAGTTCGGGGAAAAAGTCGACTTTTGCGGTTAAACTATGACCTTTATCAATATGTTCGGCTGCATATCGACTTATCTGCATTGCAGGAATACCCGAAATTCCTTTATCTGAGAAAAGAAGCTCGCCCTGTTCACGGGCAATTTCTTTACCGTCGGAATAAAGCTTTATTAAGCCCTCGCATCTTACACCGTTTATTGTCCTTAAATACTTTTCACTGCTTCTTAGCTGAACAAGAGCAGGATAAAGCCTTGTAACTTTATGACCAAGACTTTTTACAAGCTCATACCCATTGAAAGATGCAGTATCTTTCATATTAGCGAAACTGCCGCAGGCAAGTACGACTGTATCAAATAATGAATCATTTACAAGAAAAGCATTATTTTGAGATTTTATCCTTGTAACAGGACTGTTAATTATCTTAACGCCTTCCTCACGGCAAGCAAGGGAAAGCGCAAGTGAAACAGATGAAGCCTGTTCCGAATTCGGATATACATATCCGTTTTTAACTTTCGGCATTATACCGATTGACTTAAAAAATTCGATTGTATCTCTCTCGTTGAACTCTTTAAGTGCGGGGACAACAAAATCAGGATGTGTTCCTCTGTAATACTTTGGAGACATCTCCATATTTGTATAGTTACATTTACCGTTTCCGGTTGCATTTATTTTCTTTCCGAGGGTGTCTTTTGCTTCAAAAACGGTAACATCTGCACCACCCCGGGATGCAAAAATTGCGGCGAGCATCCCGGATGCCCCGCCGCCAATAACTGCAGTTTTAATTTTTCTGTTTTCGTTACTCAAATGCGTACTCCAATCTTCAGGAGAATGCTAAGTATTCTTCCACCCATAGGAAGCTCCAAAAGCTCATCTCTTGATATAGTGCCGGTGAAAATCATAAGTGCGCCGTAAATGAGAACAGCAAGTATAATTGAAATCAAAAGATTTAATACACTTACATGTATTACAAGTGATAATCCTTTATAAACAAAGTAAGCAGCAACGCCCATAATCAATGAAAAAACAGCAGGCTTAATGAATGTATTCAACGCTTCCTGTTTATAGGACGTTTCTCTTTTTATTGCTATAAAGTTTAATATACTTACTACAAAAGGGAAAACCATATAACCTACAGGAAGTACATAAACTCCGAAGGTTGTATTTTTAAGTAAAGGATAGTCGACAAGGATATATATTACAATTCCTATGCAAGCATGAATAATAGGCTTGTTAAGTCGGCCGATGCCCTGGAGTATGCTGTTTGTTGTTGTCGAATAAGCAAAAAATACAACACTCATTCCACCGATAAGCATAAGGTTGACAGATACATCCAAAGGACCTCCGTCGGGCTGACTGAAGCATATTTTAAGGATAGGCCTTGCAAGTGCAATAAGTCCTGCAGCTGAAGGGATGGCAATCATCATGTTAAGCTTGACAGCCTGACCTATCTTTTCATGAACAGCAGATGTTGTGCCTGTTGTATATGCCTTAACAACGTTTGGAATAATGGCTACACCGATTGCGGAGGCAATAGCAAGAGGAACATTTGTAATAAGCCTGAATTTGGCAGAATAAATGCCAAAAAGCGTAAGACGCATGTCTTCCTGAATGCCTTTTTTAGCAAGAACGTTATTGAATATTGCGGAATCAAGCGTACCGGTAACCGAATAAAGGAACTGGTTAAGAATAATAGGGAACAGCGTTACAATAAGCAGTTTAAAAAGATCGACATATGAATCTTCTGCTCCTGATTTATCTTTTCTAAGTCTTCTCTTTAAAGTAGGCCTGTAAATTGCGTAAACAAAGAGAAGGAATGCAAGTCCTGCAATTGCGCTTAACAGTGTACCGAGTGTACCGCCTGCTGCACCATATGCATAAGGAGCAACCGTATCGGCATAGTTTTTAACAAATATAGCGGCAAATATTAAGCCTGCAACAACATGAACAATCTGTTCTATAATCTGGGAAATTGCAGTAGGAATTACTGTATTTTTTCCTTGGAAAAATCCTCTGATAACACCCATTATAGCGAAAACAAAAATAGTAGGTGCAAGCATCTTCAAAGGAATGGCTGACATTGGCGACTGGAAAAGCTTTACTGATATAGGCTCTGCAAAAACATATACCAAAACAGCCATAATAAGGCCTACAATGCCTGCGAATCCCATAGCTACTTTAAATATACGATATGAGTTTCTATATTCTTTCTTGGATTCTTTAAGTGAGACAAGTCGGGAAACTGCAATAGGAATACCGTATGTTGAAAGAAGAAGTGCGATATTATACACTTCATAGGCGTTTGAATATGCGCCGTTACCTTCATCACCGATAATATTAGTTAACGGTATACGAAAAACAAGCCCCAATAATCTGCTGATAATGGAGGCTGCTGCTAGAATGGAACCCTGTATATAAAAAGAATTACCCCGTTTTTCTGACATATAACTTACCTTAAAACTTATTTTCTATCTTTCAATGCCAAGCGAAGTTAAAACTTCGCGCTGCATTCTTTCCATATTCTCACGTTCTTCGTCATTTTCGTGGTCATAACCGAAGAGATGGAACATACTGTGGCAAACAAGAAAAAGCAGTTCACGTTTCTTTGAGTGACCGAATTCCTTTGACTGCTCTTCTACTTTATCTAGAGAAATAACGATATCGCCAAGGAGCAGTTCTCCCGAATCAGGATTGCAAAGCTCTATCTCTTCATCTTCGGAAAAATCGAAAACAGCAGGTGTGTCATAATCAATCAAAGGAAAAGAAAGAACGTCTGTCGGTCTGTCTATGCCACGTGACTCTTTATTAAGCTCATGAATAATGTCATTATTCGTAAGAAGTACGTTAACTTCTGCTTCATACGGACATGAAACATAGTCAAGGCAGGCCTCAACCGTACGGATTATATCACTTTCGACCGGGAAGTCAAATTCATATTCAACATCAGATTCAAAATTTACAGTCATTTCTGCTCCAACTTATTGATAGTGTCAACAAAGTACTCTCGAATGTAGCTGCAGTCCTTTAATGAAAGACCGGACGAGTTAAAACGGCCTTGTGTAACCTCTTTACCTATTACGCTGTCGACAAGCTTTTCAGGGAATACAGTACCGTTTGTGGACTTAATAAAGTAGTATGTTGTAACAACGGTGTCTGCGATGATTATAAGAGCTGCTTCGCAGGAATAAACTCCGTTTGCGGTATGCTTTGCACACCCCTTCAGACATTCGATAAGCCTTACGGGGAAATCGTTTTCTTCTGCAATGTTAATTGTGTTTGTATATACTTCGCCGGCTCTGATTTTGCCTATTTCATGATAAAGTGCACCGGCTCTTACAAGATTGGCATCAACGTTATCAAGTCCGTCGGCACATTTTCCGGCAAGCCTTGAAACACGTAATGAATGAAGATACGCTGTTCTTTTGCTTTCTTTAAGTTTAAGAATAAGCGGTGCTGATTCATCACAATATTTTTTAATCTCTTCATCGTTAATCGGAAGCTCATTTATGGCATTATTAAGTGCTTCTTTTATAACTTCGTTATTGTTTGATGAAATGCTTTCAACAGTTTGAACCGGAACATCATATGATACGGAAGATGTCTCTTCGGCAACTTCGTTAAGATATTTAAAGCCCACTGAACTGTCAACATTAGGCTCTGAAATGCTAACTGAAGGTGTAAGCTCAGGATTCTCGATAATGTTACCCAAAAGCTTTTTAAGAAGGAATGCGACAAGCAAAATGATAATAAATGTAATGATTAAATCAAGTGAAACGGTACTGAAGGAATCATGCAAAATAAACTTATTAAGGAGAAGCGAACAAATAAGCGTAAGTGCAGCAATTGAAACCATACTGTAAAGCATTGTAGTAAGGTCTTTAATAAACTTTACGAAGAAGCATAAAGCAGTTACACATACGATTGCGATTATAAGTCCTTTAAGAGTGTTGTTTTGAAGATGTGCAGCCTGAAGAACATAAAAGTATGAAACATACATACCAAGATTGACATCAACAAGCGCTGCAATAAGAACTCCGCCAAGCATCCAGAAAGGGAAGTTTATAAAGTCCTCCGTGACAAGCAGAAGGAGTCCGGGAAACATATAAAGAAGAGACGCAGCAACAAGTTTATGCGGCGTTGAAAAAACTTTTTTTGAGGCAGCTATTGAATAACCGATAATAACAAGGCCAATGAAAATACTGGCTATAATGTATAAAGTATTGTATGTGACAACTCCGGAATTGTGATAGACAAAGTTGACTATAACTCCGGAAATAACTGCAACAATAACTGTAAATATACTGAATCTGGAAACAAATGATTTATTTGTTTGTTGTTCTCTTTCTTCCGGCATTTGACTGATCCTTTACTTTTGATTTCTCTTTCTTTTCGTATTGCTCATAAGCATTGACGATTTTTTGAACAAGCGGGTGCCTTACAACATCGAGACTTGTAAGCTTTGCGATTCCGATTTCGTCGATTTTACCAAGTACCTTTAATGCGGTATCAAGACCTGATTCGGCTCCGCTCGGAAGGTCTTTCTGTGTAATATCACCTGTGATTATTGCTTTTGATCCGAAGCCTATTCTGGTTAGGAACATTTTCATCTGTGCAGGTGTCGTGTTCTGCGCTTCGTCAAGAATTATAAAAGCATTGTCTAACGTGCGTCCTCGCATATAAGCAAGAGGTGCAACTTCAATAAGGCCTTTTTCCATATTTCTCTGGAAAGTTTCAGCACCCATAATCTGATATAAAGCATCATAAAGAGGACGTAAATACGGATCTACTTTACTCTGTAAATCTCCCGGCAGGAAACCGAGCTTCTCTCCGGCTTCAATTGCGGGTCTTGTTAAGATAATCCTTGAGACCTCATCATTTTTAAAAGCTTTAATGGCCATAGCCATTGCAAGATAAGTTTTACCTGTTCCTGCAGGTCCTATGCCAAATACAATCATTTTATTGCGGATTAAGTCAACATACTCTTTCTGACCAAGTGTTTTCGGCTTAATTGGCTTTCCCATAATTGTATAGGCAATAATGTCTTTATCCGTTTCTGAAACAGAAGAAAGGCGGTTTTCAAGAGCCATAGCAATTGAGTAATTCACTGCCTGCTCCGAAAGCGCGCCGTTATTTTCAAGGCTCTCGGTAAGACTTTCGATAAGTGACTTCGCTACAGCTACATTATTTGGGGCTCCGATTATTTTAAGGTCCCCTTCACGGGCTATAAGAGAAATATTAAAGTTCTTCTCTATCTGTTTTGCGTACTTATCGAGCTCCCCGAATATTTCTTTAATTTCAGAAGCTTCCAAATGAAGGATTTCTTCTACTGATTCCATTAATTTCCTTTCACAGGCTTAAGCAGTTTATGATGATCTTCTTTTTCGTAATAAAGCATTTCATCAGCATGTTCGGTAAAAGTATCAAGAGTTTCACCAATCTCATATTTTGCATAGCCTATGCTTAATGATATTTTATATCTGACGCCCGGAACTTCGTTCCTTTCTTTTACAGCAAGATTTATCTGGCGTTTAAATTCTTCTATTTCATCAGCAAAACGTGCTTTGAAAACAATAGCGAACTCATCGCCACCGTATCTTGCAAGGAAAGAACCTCCAAGACTTGCACAAACCTTTTTAAGGATATTGGCAATTTCAATAAGTGCCTTATCGCCTTCGGCATGACCGAATCTGTCATTTATATCTTTGAAATAGTCGATGTCACAAATGATAAGATAAAGCTTTAAAGGGCTCTTGGGCTCCTGCATGGCTGTTGTAATGTAATGGAGATACTGGCGCTTGTTGTTGAGGCCTGTAAGACCATCTGTAGATACATGACCAACCTGAAAGTCAAAGTAAACAAACACCATGATAATGCTGAAGGCAGGTGCCATGGAGTGAAAAGACTTGGAAAGCATGTTTATAATCAATGCAGTTATGGGTATAGAAACAAAAAGAACAACCGTTTCAACGGAAAGATCTGTTTTAGTCTCTGTATCGTAAACAAAAGCAACAAGAAGCTGAACTGCAGAAAATCCAACGAAAACATAAGGAAGAATATAAAGGAATACAGAAAGGTATCCTGATTCAATCATATTCGTCTCGGAGTTAACCTTGAACAGAATTTCGGCAAATGGGCTCAAAACCGTAAGAAGCAGAAGTATAACATAAGGAATAATGAAACTCATCCTGTTTTCGCGGTTGTAAAGCTTCTTTGCTCTTGTAAATTCGGTAGAATAAAGGAACCATTGGAAGGACATCGTAAAAATGCAGCAAAGATACAAAGTGTAAACGATTTGCAAAGCCACATAAGCAATTTGTCCGGGCTGTCCTTCTATAACTCCGCATAATATGTCAAAAAAACATACACTAAAAATACAACAGAGGCACCTTATGAAAGGATAATTGGAGTCTCTGTCTTCTTTGTCACGGTATACGCGGTATATAACCCAACCCATAAGTATTATGGTAAATAAATCTAATTCGATTCTTGCACCAACACCAGGCATAACCTTCACCTTTTTTGACCAAATTTGGCTTAATTATAACATATCCTTTTGAAAAAACAAATGTGATTTTCCCATAATATTAAAAAAATAAAAAGGCCTTTTCTTTTACAGAAAAGGCCCTTGAAAGCGTTTTACTATTTATATTTGCGCTTACGAGCAGCTTCAGACTTTTTCTTACGTCTTACGCTGGGCTTCTCATAATGCTCACGCTTACGAATCTCCTGCTGGATGCCTGCCTTAGCACAGTTTCTCTTAAATCTGCGAAGAGCGCTGTCCAGTGATTCATTTTCTTTTACGATAACATTTGACATATTCTTTATCCCTCCCTCCGGGTTGAAGGTAGTTGCTTATTAATCAATTTAAAAATAAAGCACCTAATGATTATAACATAAAAATGTCATTCGTCAACTATAATTTTCAATCTCTGTAATAGTTGATAAGGCATCCCTTTGCAATGATTTCACGCTCGTCATCGGTAAGCTCACCAATCTTAAGAGTGAATTCCTTGTCTTTGTTTACAATGTATGCCTGAACCTCGGACTTTTTATTCTTAATTGCATCAAGAATATCTTTAACAAGAATGTAGTCTCCTACTTCAAAAGGACATTCATCATCAAGGATAAAAGGAACCATACCCCAGTTAATGAGGTTGCTGCGGTAACGCTTTGTAGCGTACTCCTTAGCAACGTTTGCAAGACCGCCAAGTACCTTCTGACAGGATGCAGCCTGCTCTCTCGCACTGCCGTCACCGGGCTTAACAGCATATATTACACTTCCGATTTCAACATCAAGAGGATTGAAACCAAACTTATCCGATACCTTTTCAAGTACAGGCTTGATTTCGGGTAAAGCTTCATAAATTTCATTTACGGATGAAGCTTCCCATCTTGCTTTTTCAGCCTTCTGAATTTCTTTAGCACGGCCTACATACTGAGGATCCTTACGTGAAAGAGTAAATTCTGCAAGCCCCAAAGGATTTGAACGGAATGATGATGTTTCACCTGAAGGAATAAGTTCATCGGTCGTTGTAACAGGATCATGAATAACTGATGCAACACGAAGAAGCATATTTTCCTTAAGTGCACACATCTTTGGCCAGTCAACGATACCGGGACCGAACTTAATATCAACGGATGGATCAGCCTTACCTATGCCGTTATATACACGTTTTTCATAAATTGTCGAATCGAAGAAATACTGAGGGCGTGTAAAGGTTCCTTCGAACTCTGCAGCACTTGTAAGGAAGCCTTTATTTGCTGCTGTTGCGGCAATCGAACGTGCGTCCATAAGTGCAACGGAAGCAATCTGACCATTTGTAATCTTTGAACCTTCACGGTTCGGGAAGTTACGTGTTGAATGACGAATGGAAAGGCCTTTGTTAGAAGGAACATCACCTGCACCAAAGCAGGGACCGCAGAAAGCAGTTCTTATTGTGGCACCGGTTTCCATAAGCTTTGCAATGGTTCCGTTCTTAACAAGTTCCATCATAATAGGCTGTGAAGCAGGATATACGCTTAAGGAGAACTCATCGTTACCGATGCATTTTCCGTTCAAAATATCGGCTGCAGCGCAAATGTTTTCAAAGCCGCCACCTGCACAGCCGGCAATAACGCCCTGCTCAACATAAAGCTTTCCATCACGGACTTTATCTTTAAGAGTATATTTTACTTTGTTGTTATCAAGAGAAACAAGAGCATTCTTTTCAACCTCGTCAAGAATGTCCATAAGATTTGCATTGACATCATCAATTGTATAAACATTTGAAGGATGGAAAGGCATTGCAATCATAGGCTTGATTTCGGAAAGATCTATATCAATGAGACCGTCATAATATACAACTTCCGGAAGTGTAAGCTCTTTAAAGCCTTCAGGACGTTTATGAAGGTTATAGAAGTTCTTAACCTTATCATCTGTAATCCAAATGGATGAAAGACATGTTGTTTCGGTTGTCATTACGTCGACACCGATACGCTCGTCAACGGTAAGGGAATTTACACCATCACCGAAGAATTCCATTACTTTATTCTTAACATAGCCGTTTTTGAATACAGCACCGATAATGGCAAGAGCAATATCCTGAGGTCCGACGCCATGGCCGATTTTACCTGTAAGATGAACGCCGACAACGCCGGGCATATTAATATCGTATGTTTTTGAAAGAAGCTGTTTTACAAGCTCGGGGCCGCCCTCTCCGACTGCCATTGTGCCGAGAGCACCGTAACGTGTATGAGAATCAGAGCCGAGAATCATCTTACCGCCTTCAGCAAGCATTTCACGGGCAAACTGGTGGATAACAGCCTGATGAGGAGGTACATAAACACCACCGTATTTTTTTGCACAGGAAAGACCAAACATATGGTCGTCTTCGTTAATTGTTCCACCTACTGCACAAAGAGAGTTGTGACAGTTTGTAAGAACATAAGGGATAGGAAAAGACTCAAGCCCTGAAGCACGAGCAGTCTGAATGATGCCAACAAATGTAATATCATGGGATGTAAGCTTGTCAAATTTAATCTTAAGCTTATCCATATTACCGGATGTATTGTGATTCTTGAGAATGTTATAGGCAAGAGTATTCTGCTTTGCTGTTTCCTTATCTGCTTTTCCGGCATATTGAGAACCGGGAAGATTCTCTTCTGCTACAATATCTTTGCCATAAAAAACGTATGCGCCTTTGTCATAAAGCTTAATCATGTCGGCCTCCCAAAAGTGTAATCTTTCACATTTCGACAACTTAATGTATTAACTTAACAGAGTGAAAGTATACCCATATAAACAGGAAATGTCAACATAGTTTATGAGTTTCCGCATACGTTATTTCTACCGTTTTCCTTAACTTTGTAAAGATATTCGTCTGCTCTGTCAATAAAATCGAAGTGGGTATCGCCCTCTTTCGGCAAAGCTGAATAGAATCCCATACTTAAAGTAATCGGTGCAGCTATATTTTCAGTTACATTTACAAGAGATATTTCTTTTCTTATTAATTCACATGTAGCTAATGTTTCTTCAGGACTCTTTCCTTTTGCTACAAGAAGGAACTCATCACCGCCGTACCTTCCGCAGAAAAATCCTTCAGAACAATTATCAATTGTTTCCGCAGTCTTCTGAAGACACAGGTCGCCTTCCAAATGACCGTAGTTATCATTGAATTCTTTGAAATAATCGATGTCAATTATTACTACGGAATAATACTTTTCCTCCTCTATTGCATCCAGGAACATAAGTTTTTCGTTCTTATCAAGTGCATAGCGGCTTCCTACACCGGTAAGTGCATCATACAACGATTTCTGCTCGAAGTTTTCTATGTATTTAAGATTTTTCTCGTTTTGATTTGAAAGCTTTATTGCGTGAAGGGAAGCATCGACAAATTCGCTTTTTTCCGTATCCATGTATGTGCTTTCACTCTTGAGTGCCTGGAAATATTTACGCTTAATCAAAAGAAGCTCATAGTTTTTTTCAATAACCTTATATAAAGCTATTCTTCTTTTATACGTAGAAACCAAAAGAGAAGGATAATCTTCTGTTTCGGCGATTTTTACCATTCTGTCATTTATGCGTTCGGCCAGTTCATAGTCCTGTATTACTATAGCCCTGTCAAAGAAAACACAAAGATCGTTAAATATCTCATATTCATTTATATTCTCACTGTTTATTGCCAGCACAGAATTTACATTTTTTACGAATTCTTTGTTATTTTCAATCTGTGCGTAATATCTGGCGTATAAGATATAAATAAAAATCTGATATATCAAATAATAATTCATATCTTTTCTTGATGTAAGAAAATCAAGACTGGCTAATAATTCGTCATATTTTTTTTGCTTTACAAGAAGAAAAGAATAATTCAGAATGGTTGCAAAATTTTGAAACTCAAGTTTCTCTTTTTTGCATGTACCGCGTTCTGTTTCTTTATCAAGATATTCCTTTGAGAGCTGCATATAATACTCGGCTTTATCAAACTCTCTTGAAGCCAGAAATACTCCGCTAATATTCTGATAACAGCAGCTCAGGGCGTAGTAGTCATCAATTTTTTCATATGCTTTAACAGCTGTAAAATGATAACGAAGTGAAAAGGCGTCCTGTTTGCAGGAACTGTAATACGTTGCAAACAATTCGTTTGCCTGTCCGACATAGTCCCATTTTTTTGCTTCTGTAGCAATATCAAGAAGTTTGCCTGCATATTTAAGCATAGAACTCTTATCAAGAGAATATAGACTGCTCATTGAAAGCGAGCTGTAAGCAAGAATAACGCCTTCAGTATCACAAGCCTTTTCTGCAAGCGAAAGAAGCTCTGTACCGATTTTTTCATTCTGTTCAGAGCTGAGTGTTGTATTATCTACCGCTATTTTTTTGAGTTCTTCAAGTCTGCTCAATTATGTCACCCTAATCACTTACATAAATACAGTCTCTTGTACCGTTTTTTCCTTTATAAAGTGAGTCATCGGCATTTTCAAATATTTCATGCCAATCCTTAATATATGATGCATTTCTGATGGCAATTCCCTGGGTTACGGTTGCCGGAATTTCTACACCTTTAATTTTAGTTTCTGACAATGTTTTCCTAAGTTCTTCGGCTTTTTCCATATAATTCTCAAAGTCATTTTTATTAAGTATTACAAGAAATTCATCTCCTCCGAATCTTGCTACGAAACTCTCGCTGTAAGTGTTCTTAATTGCCTTTGAAACATGAATAATGCATTCGTCACCTACTCTGTGACCATATGTATCGTTAAACTGTTTAAACCTGTCTATATCAATTAAAACAAGTCCAATCTTAGCTTTCCTGTCTGACATACGAGAAAGAATCCTGGGGAATTTTTCATATATTGCATATCGGTTAGGGAGCTTGGTAAGAGGATCTGTCATTGCATTGTCTTTATAGTTACTTAGCTTTTTAGACAGATCTTTCTGTACTTTTTCTTCCAAAAACTCATTTTCTTCAGATTCCATAATGAGTTTTTTAGAGTGCTTGAAAGAAATACGTTTTTCGTTCATAAGAAGTTCAACTTTATTTACTGCTTCTTCGAAACCGTTATCATCTCCAACACGAAGACAATAATCAGCATATGCCTGATAATAGCTTAATTCGTATGCCTTTCCTTCTGAACTCATTTCTTTTAATCTTTTAAGATATTTATCTGCAAGTGCATAATTGCCATCATCAAGTATGGAATAATATATTATGACTATATAATCCATATGCCTTACAGCAGATGACATTTCCATTACTTCTGCATATTCTTCGGCATTTTCCCGACAAACATGGCCATTATGCTTCATGTATTCTTTCATGAGTTTTAAAAGAATAAAATGATGTGCAAGAACCGGTTCAAACTGTTTTTTGAGTTTCTCTGTTCCTGCACCGGATTTTTTGCATTCTTTAAGTTCTTTACGAAGATCAAAATCAATAAAATACGAGAATTCTTTGCATTTCTTTTTAAAATCAACAATACGTTTATCTATATCGTTAAAATCACCTGTAAATGTTTCGACATATGATATTTCGAGCAGATTCCATAGAATGTAATGCTCTATATTTTCTCTTTTTACAAGAGAAGATTTATTTGTATGCTTTTTAGAGGAAGAACCGTCATAATCATTGGCCGTTAACGATTCAATAGAATCTGTTCCAAGTACATTAAGTTTTGAAAGCAACGTATCATAGCTGTTTAAAGCCTGATTGTAATACTTTACGGCCTCAGTGTTTACGTCATATCTGTGAAGGATGTCGCCCATAACAGCCGAATTAAAAGCAACACCGTATATGTCATCAACTGCTTTTGCTGCTTCGCAACTGTTAAAGTAATGAGCAAGAGCTTCTTTTGGTGAAAAACGGTTTATAACCTTCTGCTGCTGTTCTGTTTTATAGTAAATGTCAAAAAGAGAATTCTTCATAATGTTCGAAATGTACAATTTCCTCTCATTTTACATCTACAATAGAATAACATTTCGAACTCGGAAAATTAATATAGCAAAAAGGATAAAAGTATTAAGATTGGTTAAACTCGCGAATCACTTCGTGATTTGCTCATTATAAGTTTGGTCACTGCGTGACCTGAAGGATAACTCGCGAATCACTTCGTGATTTGCTCATTATAAATATGACCACTTCGTGGTCTGTTTCGTGTGCTCCGCACACGAAATAAGGGATTGCCTACGGCAATCCCTTTATATTTATATGTTTTTGAACATGAAGCACAGCATTACTTTGTAGTCACCGTAGAGGATTGGGACTTTAAACATTGTGCTGTCGGGGCTTTCAATTGTAGTTGTTCCGGTTATGATTGTAGGTGGTGTGATGTCGATAAGAACATTGGAATTGGAAAGAATTGTTGCAGCATTACCCATAACCATGTTTCCAAGTTCTGAAATGGCTGATCTGGCCATATCATCGAAGGAATCAACAGGCATACCCATCATCATTCTGCTTGCAATTTTCATTGCGAGTTCAACTGTCAATACGAAGCAGGCTTGTCCACAAAGCTCACCGGTTATACCGAGCATGATGAGCATTGGATTGCCATCTAATTTGAAATCAGTCTTTTCAATCTTACCAAACGTAACATCAACATTGCAGACCTGCTGCATTACCTGTCTTGTCGACATAAGGAACGGGTTAATCTGCTCTGCACGAATAGCTGCCATAAGCGCCTCCAACTTAAATTTCTTTTCACATAGTAGCAAATAAAAAACGAAAAAGCAAGCGAATTGCAACTACTTTATAATCATTTTACAAGCAATAATTAACTATTTTAGAAATTAACTTTATTCATGTGAATTTGCAAAAACATACATTCCAACACCGGCTGCAATTGTTATATTTAGTGAGTCAACCTCATCACTTTGGGGAATTATTACACTTGTTCCAATGTTAAGAAATTCGTTGGGAAGGCCTGTCGCTTCGTTGCCAAAAACAAGTGTATATATAGGCTTCGGCGTTTCCTGCCCGAGTTTAAGCTGCCTTGTTGCGTTTAGCATAAAACAGTATATCTCATGGTTTGGAAATGATTTTGCGTATTCTTCAAAGCTATCAAAATATGCAATATTCATACGAAAGGCTGCGCCCATGGAAGCACGTATAGTCTTTGGATTAAATACATCTGCACCCGGGGCAATAATCGCAAGATTTTTAAAGCCAAATCCGATTGCGCTTCTGATAATTGTACCCAAATTACCCATGTTACCGGGGTTAACAAGGCAGATGTGCGGTTTATCTGCATCAAGTTTTCTTTCGTATTTATCAAATACTCCTATAACAAAGCAGTTTTCCTTGTCTGAAAGTTTATTAATGAGCTTGTCATTAATTTCGACAGGAATATTGTTTTTATCACAGAGTTCATGAATACCCTCTTTGTCCGTAAATGAGGAATGAACAATTATGCATTTAACCTTATCGGGGTTTGTTTTCAAAAGTTCAAAGGTTGGAAATGCACCTAGTGCATACGAATAATCAGAGTCTTTTTTATATGTTTTAATATCCATATTTGCTCCTCATTTATAAATTCAAAAATAGCTCAAAGCCCTTCAGAAGAGCTTTGAGCTAAAAAGTCTGAATTGATATTGGAATTAGTTACCCATCTGCTTAGCAACTTCTTCAGCGAAGTTTTCGTTCTTCTTTTCCATACCTTCACCAACTTCGAAACGAACGAACTTAGCGATGTTGATGGACTTGTTAACAGATGCAAGGTAAGCACCTACTGTCTGCTTTCCATCCTCAGCCTTTACATAAACCTGCTCAAGGAGGCAGATTTCTTTAAGCTGCTTGGAAACACGACCGTCTACAAGGCCCATGAAAATCTGGTTAGCAACGATTTCAGCCTTGTTTTCGTTTGAAGCTGCTGTAAGAGTAGCCTTAGCTTCCTCAGAAAGGAAGTTGAAGAGGAACTTATTGTTCTTCTGCTCTTCGTAAGCAGCAAGATCAGCCTCGCCCCATCTCTTCTCGTTAACGCAGATGTCAATAAGCTTCTGAAGAAGAGGCTTAGGAAGTGTTGTAGGCTCGTTAACAGCACTGTCAAGTGTAACTTCTTTAAGCTTTGCAAGTTCAGCATCAGAGATGTCTGCCTTTGCAATGTACTGAGGATTCATAGCTGCAACCTGCATTGCAACGTTTGTTAATGCTTCTTTAACCTCTGCAGAATCGCCTGCGCCGTTAGCTGCAACAAGAACACCAATCTTTCCACCGCCATGGATGTAGGAAACAACACAGTCACCTTCAACCTTTGCGAATCTTCTGATGGAAAGCTTCTCACCGATAACAGCTGTCTTCTCAACGAGAACGTCCTTAACTGTCTTGGAAGAATCTTCAACCCATGCTTCATCGAGCATAGCCTCTGCATCTGCAGCAGATGTCTTAAGAGCCTGCTGAGCAACTGCAGCAACATAGTTCTGGAAAAGTTCGTTCTTAGCAACGAAGTCTGTCTCAGAGTTAACTTCTACTACAGCAGCCTTGTTGCCGTCGATAGCAACACGGCAAATACCTTCAGCAGCGATACGAGCTGCCTTCTTTTCAGCCTTAGCGATACCTGCTTTTCTGAGGTACTCGAAAGCTTCGTCCATATTTCCGTTTGTCTCGTTAAGTGCCTTCTTGCAATCCATCATGCCGGCACCGGACATCTCACGTAATTCTTTTACCATGCTTGCGGTAATATCTGCCATTTTGTTTTCCTCCGGTATTATTTTTTAATTATGCTTCCTGGTTCTCTTCTGTCTCTGCTTCTTCAGCGGGAGCAGCAACGAACTCTTCGCCCTGGTTTGCTTCGATAACAGCATCAGCCATCTTGGAAACAATAAGTTTTACGGCACGGATAGCATCATCGTTGCCGGGGATAACGTAATCAAGCTCTTCGGGATCGCAGTTTGTATCAGCGATGCCGATAAGAGGGATATTAAGAGCATGAGCTTCCTGGATGCAGATTCTTTCCTTCTTGGGATCTACAACAAAGATAGCATCGGGGAGTTTCTTCATATCCTTGATACCGCCAAGGTTCTTCTGAAGCTTTTCCCATTCTTTCTTGATATTGATAACTTCCTTCTTGGGAAGTACATCGAATGTACCGTCTTCGCTCATCTTCTCGATTGCTTTAAGACGTGCAATTCTGGACTGGATTGTCTTGAAGTTTGTGAGCATGCCGCCGAGCCATCTCTCGTTAACGTAGAACATACCGCAACGCTCTGCTTCTGACTGGATAGCATCCTGAGCCTGCTTCTTTGTGCCTACGAAGAGAATGTTGCCGCCGTTAGCAGCGATATCCTTGATTGCGAAGTAAGCTTCGTCAACCTTACCTACAGACTTCTGAAGGTCGATGATATGGATACCATTTCTCTCTGTGAAGATGTACTCGTTCATCTTGGGGTTCCATCTTCTTGTCTGATGTCCGAAATGAACACCTGCTTCAAGTAACTGTTTCATTGAAATAACGCTCATTTTATTTTCCTCCGTTTGGTTTTATACTTCCGCAAAACCTGTTTTACCGGGCCGAACAGCTTTGCTGCACCGTGGTCCGAAGGCCTTTGCGTGCTCATTTGCGGGGCGTTAACCCGCATGTGCCGTGACAATATAACACAAAACGCCTGCAAAAGCAAGCGTTTTGTAATAAAAGTGAATTTTTTAAATTGGACAAATTAATCCTTATAAATCTACTGAATTTCCTTGCCTGTAAGTTTCTCTACTATCTCCTCAAATGACATATCACTTGAAAGTTTAAATTCACCGACGAGGAAATCATTTGTAAGCTTATGAGCCATAACATAGTTAATAAGTGCTTCAGCGTTTTGTATGATATGCTCTCTTTCACACATATAGCAAACATCAGTACATGTCATACCGCCTCTGACAACGATTGTCGCCGTATAGACAGTAACAATGTTTTCGTCAGGCACCTTTGTAGGCTCAGGCGTAGGTGTGGGTACTGGCGTCGAAGTAGCTGCCGGAGCCGGTGTCGGTGTATCTGTCGGGGCCGGAGTATCGGTAGCCGGCGGGATATCTGTAGGCTCAGGAGTATTTGAAGGAACTGTTGTGGCTGCAGGCTCATTTGTATTTTCTGGCTTTGGAGAAGGTGTGAGTGTTAACAGCTTATCTTTAAGCTCGTCAAGATTAATTGCACCGGATGTTGGTACAATCTCCAAATCGTCTTTAAGAACATATCCGAGCTCTTCTGCCCTTAAGCATATTTCAGCATCACTCATGACAGTTTTGTTTTTTGTTATGTTGTTTTGTATTGTAAATATGATCGCGGTAATCAGTATACCGAAGCCAAGACCGCGAATATAATATTTTTTCTTAGAGTTCATCGGTTACGCTCCGTATAAATCAATAACAAGCTTAACTTCACCCTGTCCGAGTTTAAGAGCTTTTGAAATTTCAAGAACACTCATACCCTGCTTATGCAGTTTAAGTATTTCTTCGTTTTTATTATCAACAATAAGCATATCCGGAAGCTTAAGCTGGCCATCAGTCTCCGATGTTTCTTTGTAAACAGGTGCGGTCTTCTTTTCCGCCGGCTTTTTTACAGCTTTTTCTTCTTGAGATTTTTTGACTAAGGAATTCAGTTTCTTTGTAAGCTTAAGGACTTCCTGAACAGACGCTTTCATGTCCTGTTTTGCATTTTCCATATCCGCAAGTGTCTGCTTTATTTCGTCATCTTTCTGATTAAGCATATTGTACAAAAATACTACATGATCATGATTTTCCTCGATTTTTGTAAGATTAGTCTCGGAAAACTCATTGATTGACATGATTTTTTCGTTGGATATTTTGCTTAATACATCATCAGTATTGACAATTGTCTCTTCAGAAATACGTTCAAGAGACTCCATCGCCATTTTGTCGAGAATGGCACGCGTTTTCGCAAGCTCCTCTTCCGAAAAAGAGGAACCCTCCTGCGCATTGTCCTTATCGTTACCCGTAAAGATAACACTTGCGACAATCAGAACGATTCCTGTTATGATTAAGATAATTTCGACAGTCATAAAATCCTCAAATCGTAATGTCAAAGGTGCTTCCCATCATAATGCGATGCGCCTCATTCATTTTTTGTTCCTCTTCCTTTTTTTTCTTCTCAGCTTCAAGGCGTTCATATTCGTTGGAGCCTTTGTCCTTGGCATCGTGATGGCTCATCTGAGAGTTTTTGTCCTCAGTTTTAACCGTGCGTTGTGAATCACGAAGCTTTTGCTGCTCAACAGACTGTTGAAGCATAGGCTGCTCGTTGTTCGCGCGATTTTCCTGATTGACTTTGTAGATTGATGCCTCCTGGGATTTGGGAGCTACAATCATGGTTTCATAGGAAATAGCCATATGCGACCTCCTTTACCTGTGAAGCCTAATAGTAAACATCAAGTTTGACGTCACCGCCCTCCTTGGTAAAGCTGCAGTACGTGGTATCTGTCTTAACGTAATAAATTGCATTGGAAATAATAATTTTACAGCCGGGATGAATGGTTCCTTCAGCTCTTACACGTCCTCCAACATAATTATCAATCATTTCCTTAAGCTCTTTATGTCTTTCTTCGATTTCTTCATTACGCTTATGGAGCCATTCACGTCTCTCGCTGGACTTCTTTAACTGAAGAAGCTTAGTGGGATCAAGCTTTTCTCCAAGCTTAACACGTTTGATAAGATTCTGAAGTATAGGCATAAGCTTTTCTTCTTCATTAATATTTTCTTCCTGTTCTTTTTCGAGAGCATGATATTCATCAATAATAGAATTGTCGATACCACACTCGAGAACAGTTGTTGTACCCATGGAAGAACCAATATTTCGTGCTGAAATAAGGGAACCTGAATGGATGTTTCCACCGGAAATGAAGCCTTTCTTACCATCAGCCGTTACATCACCTTTTGCAATAATATCGGAATGCATAATGGAATCTGATGTAACATATCCACCGGCAGTAATTTTAGCACTTTCAACGAACTTTGAAATAACATTGAGGCCTGCTACAATCTGACCTTTCTTGTCCATGCCGGAAATTCCTCTTTTGAGGACAATACTTCCGTTTGCTTCAAGATATGCGCCTTCTACAGTACCTTCGACAACGATATCCCCTGTTGCTTTTACACTGTAACCGGAATTAACGTTTCCGTGAATAACAACATCACCGTCATATTCAATATCACCTGTAGAAGCATCAACATTGGCAGCAACATCAAATGTATTGGATACGAAAATCATATCGCCTTCTATGGAAGCGTGACCGTTAATTTCTGAATATGCGCGAAGACCGTCTTCGGAAAGTTTGATGTTTTTACCGACACGGAGTACTCGATTACGTACTTTCGTCTGCTTAAGGAGCTGGCCACATACATTAATGCCGGGTTTACCCATTTTTGCAGGTGTAAGCTCTGCAAGGATCTGTCCTTCTTTTACAGGGCTGATCATATCAAGATGATGGAAGTCTACGGTACCATCCTCATTAACCTGAGGTTTCATTGTAAGGTCGGTATTGAAATTGTATTTAATAACAGCTTCTTCTCCTTCTTCAGGCATTGTTGCAACTGCAAGAAGAATTTTCTTGACATAAGGCCTGTTAGTAGAAATTTCATCTATTTTTGCATTATCAACACCATATTTTACACCTGCTCTTACAAGTTCGGAGACAATATCATCCTTTGACATTGTTTTTCCACCTTCCATGGGAGGAAAAAACATGCCAAAAGCCTGATTCTTATCAGCAGAGATGTCAACAATAATACTCTCATCTTTTGGTATTATTTTTTCAGGAGTAAGTTGGATTTCCTTAACAGTTGTAACGGGCTCGGAAAAGAATTTTGAAACAGCTGCCCTATCGTAAGGATATCCAAGCTTTAAATCAAGATATCTGATGACATCAGGAGCAGAAATAACCGGATTACCACCTTCAATAGGCGGATACTGAGCTATGTACGTTCCTGTTGCTTTAGCAATCATTCTGAAAAAAGCATCTTTTGCCATAATAATACCTCTCTCCGTTAATAACTAATGTAACCCCATAATTGATTGAATTATATCATATTTAGAAAAACAGTTCTATATTTGAACCAAGTTTAATTTTTAGCTTTTGAATTGCTTTTGTATGAAGCTGGGAAATTCTTGACTCTGATACATCCAGTACGCTGCTGATTTCTTTAAGTGTAAGTTCTTCGTAGTAGTAAAGAAGAATAACTTTCTTCTCTTTTTCGGTCAGGTCCTCAAGTGCGGCAACAAGTGCCTGTTTAACAGCTTCTCTGTCCATTGCGGCACCGGGCTCATAGTCCTCAGACTGTCCTCCGATAACATTGGAAATACCGGTTTCAGCACCATCTTCCATATATTCGTCAAGAGATACAAGACCTGAAGCCTTTGTCTGCGCCTGCCATCTGTCGAGCTCGTCTGTACTTATTTCAAGCTCCCTCGCAATTTCATCATCGGTAGCAGGACGACCGTACTCACTTTCGAGTTTTGTATATGCGGCATCAATCTGCTTCTGCTTCTGTCTTACAGAACGGGGCAGCCAGTCCATACGCCTTATCTGGTCAAGAATGGCTCCTCTTATTCTTAATGAAGCATATGTTTCAAACTTAACGCCTTTGCCGTAGTCGAATTTATCTATGGCATCAATAAGGCCAAAGGTTCCGTAACTTACAAGATCATCATACTCAACATTGTAGCCAAGATATATTGACAGTTTACCTGCAACAATCTTTACAAGTCCGGCGTAAGACAATATTAATTTTTCGCGTATAGCCTGAGTGGGTGTTTTTGAATATTCAATCCACAGGCGTTCTTTCTCATCAGGTGTCATCTGTTTACCATCCGGATATTATTGTTTATTTGAAATCAGCCTTCTTCAGAAGGTTCTTCCGAAACCTCTTCTCCTGTTTCGGTATTCTCACTTTCAGAAGTTTCTTCAGAAGACTCTTTTTCTGCGTTCTCTGCTTCTTCCTGTATAAGCTCTACAGCTCTATTTTCCGCGTCTGCATTGATTTTGTCAATAAGCTTTGTAATAACAATGCCAATAATATAAAAAACAAGCAATGTGGAAACGATTATTAGTATGCTTGGAACAAGATTTACCTTAAAAGCAAGGCATGAAATACTCATTATAAAGCCTGCAGCAAGCATTAATATTATAGCAGGTATTTTCTTAGCCATCATATCCCCCGAATAATTTAAATGTCATATGTCGATTTACCGATGCACTTAACCGTTAATCGACAATCTTCAGGATAAAACTCAATTGTTCTTCCGCAATTGCCGCCCGTATCCTTTGCTACAAGAGGAATCCCAAGTTCCTTAAGCGCTTTTTCTACAGCAGCAGCATTACGTTCACCAACGCGAAGCATATCGTTGTTTGTGTTAAAAGCGAACATCTGTGCTCCGCCGGCAATTTTTGCCTTAAGTCTTCCTTTATTGGCTCCGGCTTCAAGAACAACTCTTAAAAGTTCTCTGACTCCCGTATCTGCAAATTTTGCTATTTTTTCATTACAACGTATTTCGGTACTGTCCGGTAATATAACATGTACCATACCGCATATTTTAGCGTATGAATCGTATATTACACAGCCGATACATGAACCAAGTCCTAAAGTTGTGATTGCATCAGGTGCAGTACAAACATCAAGCTCAGCCATACCGATTTTATGCATAACACTCATATATTAAGCTCCGATAGGAATAGGTTGGGTTTACATTACTGTGATTCCAAGTGACGACATAATCCTGTTGTATGATTCCATAGTAGGAATGAGCAGGAAGTAACCGTTAATATTCTTTCCGCTGTCCTCACCGAATTCGGTTTCAATCATAACAGCCTTGTCGCCAAGCTTACCAAATTCACTTGCAGGAACAGAAAGAACAGCTCCTGCCATATCAATTGACATGTATGGAATACTTGAATTAATTTTAAGCTTTGTAAGATCGGATAAAGATGCAAGATATGCGCCGGTAATGATATTTCCGAGTTCATGAAGTGCAGATTTGTGCATATCATTAAATTCTTCACCATCTTTTAAATCTGTAAACATCATTTGTCTTAAAAGACTGTAAGCCGACGGCAGGTCCATAATGAACATCATCATTCCGTTAACGTCGCCGTCAAGTGTAAGTAATATACCAATAACAAGCTTTTCCTCACCGCCAACCATCTGACAAAGTGTATTAAAGTCGCAAACAACGGCTTGAGGAACCTTGATATCTATTTTCTGATTCAACATCTTTGCGAGTGCGGTTGCTGCATGACCGGATCCAATGTTTCCAATTTCACGCAACACATCGAACTCAAGATTATTCATATTATCTGCCATAAGCAAATACTCCCGGTAAAATGGTATAATTATTGTAAAAAGGAGTCTCCCCGAAAAATCCCAACAAGCCTGCCGGCAAAAACCGGCAGGCTGTTATGTATTAATTACTTTTCTTCTTCCTTATCTTCAATCACTTCAAGAATATTGAGTATTGAGATGAGGTCGTCACCTTTCTTACCTACACCGCTGAGATAAATAAGCTTATCATCTACGGTATTCTTTGAAGAAGGTTTTTCAATCTGGTCGGATTCAAGTGTAAGAACTTCTTTAACAGCGTCAACGATGATTCCGATTGTTCCATGTGCTTCGGGCTTTAAGATGAGTATTCTTGTCTGCTTTGTATATTCATCAGGCTCAAGCTCAAAACGAAGTCTGAGGCTCATTACCGGAATAACTTCACCACGAAGATTGATTACTCCTTTAAAATATTCCTGTGACTTGGGAACTCTGGTGATGCTCTGCATACGGACAATGTTATCAATGTACTTGATATCAATACCATAATGCTCATTTCCGAGGTTAACAACTATATACTGTTTGCTGTTAACATTTTCATTTGTATCTGCCATAATACGTTCCTCCCATTAAACCAATGTATTGACATCGAGAATAAGTGCAACCTCACCATCACCAAGGATTGTAGCTCCACTGATCATCTTAGGGCTGTTAATGTACTTACTGATGGACTTGATAACGATTTCCTGCTGGCCGATAAGGTTATCTACTACGAAACCTGAAAGCTTGTCGCCCTTGGAAACGATAACAACCGTAAGGTTATCATCAGGAGCCTTTGTGGACTCGATATCAAGAACATTGTTAAGGCGGATAAGAGGAATAACAGAACCACGAAGATGAATAACTTCACTGGACTGAACATACTTAATATCCGAAACCGGAATATCCTCGATAGTCTGAATGCTTCCAAGAGGAATAGCATATTTTTCACTTCCGATTTCAACCATGAGGGACTGAATGATGGCAAGTGTAAGAGGAAGTCTTACGATGAAGCTTGAACCTTCATGAAGCTTTGTACGAACTTCAACATCACCACCGAGCTTTTCGATGTTTGTCTTAACAACATCAAGACCAACACCACGTCCTGAAAGATCGGAAACCTTTTCTGCTGTTGAGAAGCTGGGTCTGAACAAAAGGTCAATGGCTTCTTTATCAGTCATGATTTCAGCCTGTTCCTTAGTAATAACGCCCTTCTCAATGGCCTTATTCTTAACCTTTTCAACGTCGATACCGCCACCATCATCGGTAACTTCGATAACTACGTTATTGCCTTCCTGGTATGCATTAAGACTAATTGTACCAACTTCAGGCTTGTTGTATTTCTTTCTGATTTCTGCGCTCTCAATACCGTGGTCGGCAGAGTTACGAAGAAGGTGAGTAAGAGGATCGCCGATTTCATCGATGACAGTACGGTCAAGTTCTGTCTCTTCACCGGTGATATACAGTTCCATCTTCTTATCGAGTTTCTTTGAGCAGTCTCTGATAAGGCGAGGGAATCTGTTAAAAACGCTCTCCAAAGGAACCATTCGAACCTTCATAACAGACTGATGAAGGTTTGTTGTGATTCTTTCAAGGTATTCAATCTGATCGTTAAATCCTGAGTTTGAAGCCTTTGTTTCGCTGTCTGAATTATTGAAAGAAACAAGACCGTTCTTTGCAATAATAAGCTCGGAAACGAGATTCATAAGATCATCAAGCTTTTCAATATCGACACGTACGGAACGGTTAACAACAGGCTTACCTGCTGAAGAAGTTCCTGCCGCAGGTGCTCCTGCTGCGGGTGCTGCAGTCTGTGCGGGCTGTTCTGACTTAGCTTCTCCGCCTTCTTCTGTCTTTGCTGCGTCTGCTGCTCCTGCAGGAGATGCCTTAATAACTTCTTCCTTAGTAAGTTCGCCGATAAAGCATGTCTCGATTTCGGAAACATTCATGATGCCTTCTTTAACAGTATCTGCGCTTTCCTTTGTAAGGAAAACTACTGAGAAATCAAGGTCGAATCTTTCATCTTCGATATCCTGTGTTGAAGGAACGGACTTAGCAACTGTGCCGAGCTCTTCAAGTTTTTTGAATACGAGGAATGCTCTTGCAGCCTTAAGGAGGCAAGCTTCCTGTACATATACTGTAATGCCGTAAGCATGCATACCCTGATCGATTGCGTTAACAATTGCAGAGGATTCAAAATCAGCATACTTAAGGTCTTTATATTTTTCTTTGCTGCCTGCTTCGGCTGTAGGTGCTTCTTCAGTAGCTTCTGCTACTGCTTCTGCTACTGCTTCTGCGCTGTCAGCGGCTTTCTTCTTTCCACCCTTCTTCTTTGCGGGTGCTTCTTCAGCAGGGGCTTCTTCTGCTGCGGGTGCTTCTTTAGCGGGTGCGGGTGCAGCGGCGTTATCGCCATTAATAACTGCAAGGAGCTGGTCAATAAGGTCCTGACAATTGTCATTACCCTCGTTACCTTCAGTTACGATTGAATCAAGAATGGACTCAAGTCTGTCAAGTCCTTTGAAAAGAAGGTCAACGATATTGGCGTCAACTTTCTTTTTGCCGTTTCTTACCTCTGAGAAGACGTCTTCCATCTTGTGGGTAAGTTCCTGCATTACCTTATATCCCATTGTACCAGCCATACCTTTAAGGGAATGTGCTGCACGGAATATTTCGTTAATAGTATCTGAGTTTTCAGGCTCTTTTTCGAGGATTAGAAGCTGTTCCGAAAGGTTCTGAAGGTGTTCTCTTGTTTCATCGATGAAGATTTCAAGATATTGACTAACATCCATAGTTTATTACCCCCGTAATATTGGTGATTTCCTTGGCAACATCTTCAAGCGGTTTAACCGAATCCGTGAGTCCCGCCTCGAACACGACTTTTGGCATTCCGTAAACTGTTGAAGTTCTTTCATCCTGGGCAATAACATAACAGTTATTTCTCTGGGTCAGAGCATGTATGCCCATTGTACCGTCTCCGCCCATCCCGGTAAGAACACAACAGATTATTTCGTCAAAATCCATGCCTGCAATCGACTCAAAAAGTATGTCTGCACACGGTTTCAAAGAACTTCTTGCCGGTTCTTCCGTATTTTCATCAATGACGTAATCCGATCCGTTCTTTTTAAGTCTCATTTGGGCACCTCCTTTAGCGAGGTAAACCTTTCCTTTTTCGATTACTGTTCCGTGACTCGCTTCGATAACATCGATTGTTGACTCGGAATTCAGCCTATCGGCAAGAGACTTCGTAAAGCCCGATGACATATGCTGCACAAGCAGCACCGGCGCATTGATGTTTTTTGGTAATCCGGGAATAACTGTCTGAAGAGCTCTCGGGCCACCCGTTGAAACTGCAATAAGCACAAGCTTTTTTGCATTCATCGGGACAATCGTATGAGGTCTTCTTGGAGTCGTGATGGCTGCGAGGATATCCTGCGCATTCATAGGTGAAACCACCTTGCCAACTTCCGAAGTACCTGTAGCAGGTCTTATGGATGGCTTTGTTACTCCTTCGGGCCTTCTTACTTCAGCCGGTGTTTCCTTTAAGGGCTCCGTCCTTGTATAAGTACCAAAGTGAGTAACTCTTGTCGCAAGTGCAACCTTATCCAGAAGCTGTGATTTAAAACTGTCTGATTTTAAATCGAGGAAATTTTCCGGTTTGCTAACGAAGTCGAACGCTCCGAGCTGCAATGCCTGAATTGTTTCCTTGCTATCCAGCTTAAGGTTTGAACTGATGATTATTGTCTTCACTGAAATTTTGTTCTTTTTCAGTGCTGCAAGGAACTCAAGGCCGGTCATCTTAGGGAGATTAATCTCGATAAGAACAAGATCGTATGCCGTTGGATCCTTCATGACAGTGTCAAAAGCATCAAGTCCGTTAAAGCATGTACCAACTACTGTAAACCTGCTGTCCGAGTTCAATATATCAGACTCAGTCCTTCTCATAAGTGCAGAGTCATCTACAACGAGTATTTTTCGTTTTTCCATACTCTTTCTTCACCCCAGCATTATAAAGTTTACTCATTTTTCATACGTTCACGCTCTAACGCAAAAATATAGGTAATAATTTTCTCCCTTTCGTCGTTTGTTATATTGATAAACTTAAATTTATTCTCATAAGTTTCGGTTGCAAACCCAACTTGTCGAATCAAAACCTCTTTGCAAAGAAGGAAAGGAATTGTATCCATAATCTGAGGTATTTCCGGAATAACTATGAAAACATCATCCTTATTGTAAAGTTCAAACGAATTGAATCTGAGTCCGCCGCCGCTTATATCAAGCATCGTGCCATTGCTCATCTGAATGTCTTCAAGCTCAATCTGCTGCTCAATAAGTCTTTTACGGCTTTCCGTAGTGCATTCCTTTAATGTGCTGTATAAATGCTCCTGATATTCGGTAAGCTTTGCATATTTGACAGGAATCAGGCAGTTCATACGGAAGTACTGACGTCTCTGGTATCTTTCAAGAGCGCTTATCGTCCGGATTGTTGCTATGGCAATCTGCCCTTCCATTTCGGTATTTTTAACAACGCATTTGCACTGATAAAAACCTGATGTCGTATAGAACTGAACGGTATATACATCCCCTTCGTTAAGTGTTATAAGCTTGCTTTGATAAATAGGAATGGTAATTTTAAGTTCGTAATCCGATACAACAGAAACGAGACTGCTTGTATAAAACTGAACGTCGCTACCTCTGGTAATACCGTGTGCGCGTTTTACAAGCTGCATAAGTATTTTATTACTGTGCTCAAAAACATTCTTCGACATAACTCAACCTTTGTTCTTTTTCTTGAATTTGGTCCTAATAAGGTTTGAGAAAAGAAGTGAAATGCCCTTCTCTTCGTTTGATTCTTCACGTGTAACGTTATTAAGCGTTTCTGCGAGTACTCCGATTGCTTTTGATGCAGGACTGTTCGGACTGACAATTGTAACAGGCTTCTGTTTCATAACTGCCTTTGAAATCTGATCGTCCTGCGGAATGGAACCTACAAAGTCGAGATTGATGCTAAGGAACTTACTAACAACGTTCTTCATATTCTCATAAAGAACTTTCCCCTCACTCTCATCTCTGACACGGTTTGCGATGAATTTGATTGTTGTACTGCTTTTTGAAAATTCCGATTTGCGATTTAAGGCTTTCAAAAGCGCATAAGCATCTGTAATGGATGTAGGTTCAGGTGTAGCCACAAGAAGAACCTCATTACTGGATGCGACAAATTCAAGAACACTGTCGGAAATACCCGCTCCGGTGTCAATAATTATGACATCGGCATAGTTATCAAGCTCTGCGAGCTTTTTTGTAAGATAAACAACCTGGTCCTTGTTCATAGAGGCAAGCTCCTGTATACCGGAGCCTCCGGATATGAATTTAATCCCCTCGGGACCATCAGTAATTATATCTGAAAGACTGCGTCCGCGGAACATAAGATCCGCAAGATTTGCCTGAGGTCTTATTCCAAGCATTACCTCAATGTTTGCAAGACCGAAGTCCGCATCAAGAAGTACAACCTGCTTGCCCATTCTACTCATGCAAATCGCAAGATTAAGTGAAACGCTTGATTTACCAACTCCGCCTTTACCGCTTGTGACTGTAATAACTCTGGCAGACGGCTTGCTTTCGGTCTCAGAGACCATTTGTCTTAACTTATCGGCCTGATCCATCAGTCACCACCTCCCAACAACTGTTTGGCGATAACCTGCGGATTAATGCGTGCAATATCGTCAGGGACATTTTGTCCGAAAGCGGAATAAGAAAGAGGTGCATTCGTAAGCATCTTTATATTAAAGATATTTCCAATGCATTCAGTTTCATCAAGCTTAGTGAAAATAAGATTGTAATCCGCAAATTCAGAATAAGCTTCTGTAATCTTTACAAGGTCCTTATACTTAGTAGCTGCGGAAAGAACAAGGTAAATCTCTCTTCTTTCGGCAGGAACAGTATTTATCAGTTTTTCAATGTCATCACGCTGTTCCTTGCTCTTATGGGAGCGTCCTGCAGTATCGACAAGAACGATGTCATAACCCGAAAAATCGGCAATTGCATCGCGCATATCTGTTTCTGCATAAATCACCTTTAAAGGAACATTTAATATCGATGCATAGCGCTGTAACTGGTCAACTGCGCCAAGTCTGTATGTATCAGCAGCAAACAGCGCAATGTTTGCCTTTAACCCAAGCTTAAGACTTGAAGCGAGCTTTGCAATTGTAGTTGTTTTACCGACGCCCGTAGGACCGATAAAGAAAATGTATTTTGTTTTGCCTTCTTCCAAAGATATTGTCTTGGGCTCACCAAGCTTAAGAATAAGCTTCTGATATATGTTTGAAAGAATGCTCTTAACGTCGGAATCCGGCTTTAAAGTCTTATCAATTTCGGAAATAAGATTGTTTGCATATTCCTCACAGACTTCATTGGAAATGAGCTTGTTATAAATCATGCGGACGCATGTCATCGCAGGATTGTCATTTGAAGAAGTCTCGTTTTTGTCCGCCGTTTTAACTTCCTTAGGCTTTGAAACTATATCAGAATTGCTTTCTTTCTGCATATTTTGAAGTCCGTCAAGAAGCTGCTCAATGGGGAAGGATTTCTCATCGTCCTTCGGAAGTACGGCTGAAAAGCTGCTTTCTCTGTTTTGCACAGGCTTTGAGTAGTTCACCCCTGTGTTAAGCGGAGGAAGTGTCCTCTTTGTATAATCCGTATCGTTATCACAGGATGCGGTTACTTCAACGGAAGCTTTTTTAAAAAGCTTGTAAATCCCTTTAGGTTTAATTGTTTTGATGTGTGTAATAATTACATCTTTACCCAGCTCGGCCTTTGCTTTCTCAAGAGCTTCAGCCTCTGTAGGTGCCTCAAACTTTTTAATCAACATATCAGCACGTCACCATCCCAACAGATTGTAGTTCAACATTTGATTCAATTTCGTTATAGGAAATTACAACCAAATCCCCAAAATAGTCCTTTGTCATACGCTTAAAATACATTCTGACAATAGGAGAAGTAATGATAATCGGATTGCCGCCGAGATTTTCAAGCTTCTCAACTTCATCCTTAACCGAACGCATAATCTTCTGATTGCGTTCAGGGTCTATTGCTATGTATGAGCCCTGTTCCGTCTGTTTAACGCTGTTCATAATCTCCTGCTCAATCTTCGGATCGAGTGTAACAACGTTTGTAGACATATTAACAGGGAAATACTTGTTCGAAATAAAACGCTTTATCGACGGGCTCTGCCTTACATATTCTGTAAGTACATCCGTATCTCTCGTTGAACCGGCATAATCGGCAAGTGTTTCAAAAATAGTAACAAGGTCTCTGATTGAAACACCCTCTTTAAGAAGATTCTGGAGCACCTTCTGAACTTCACCGATACCCATAAGCTTGGGAATAAGCTCGGTAACAACCGTACCATTGTGTTCCTGAAGGTTGTTGACAAGGCTCTGAACATCCTGACGTGTAAGAAGCTCATCAAGATGCTGCTTGATAACCTCTGTAAGGTGTGTAGCAATAATCGAAGGCGGATCGACAACAGTATATCCGTAGGACTCTGCTCTTTCTCTCTGACTTTCGGTAATCCAAATTGCAGGAAGATGGAAGGACGGCTCGAATGTCGGAATGCCGGTGATTTCTTCTTCAACATAACCGGGATTCATAGCCATGTAATGGTCGAACAGAATCTCACCTTCACTTACCTGAATTCCTTTAATCTTAATAATGTATTGGTTAGGATTAAGCTGAATGTTATCTCTCATACGAATTGTAGGAACAACGCAACCGTATTCAAGAGCAATCTGCCTTCTGATGAGAACAACTCGGTCAAGAAGGTCACCACCCTGATTTGCATCAGCAAGAGGGATGATACCGTAACCAAACTCAAGCTCGATTGAATCGACATTAAGAAGCGAAACAACGTTCTCGGGCTTTCGTATTTCCTCAGCACTCGTATCGACTTCGGAAACTTCCGTTTCGACCTTTGCAACTTCAAGCTTGGACTGTATAGCACGAGCGGTAAGAACAAAAACCACTCCGTAAATTACAAAGACAAGCGTCGGAAGCGGCGTAAAAAGGCCAAGAATAATCATTGCAGCACCAACAATATACATTGTCTTCGGTGTGCTGAACAGCTGACCGATCAGTAAGTCGCCTGTATTTGTATCGCTTGAAACCTTTGTAACTACAATACCAGTTGAAAGTGATATTACAAGTGAAGGAATCTGCGAAACAAGACCATCACCTATTGTAAGAAGGGCATACTGGCTGAGGGCTGTTGTAATATCCAACCCCTGCATAAGCATACCGGTTGCAATACCACCGATAAAGTTTATAAGAGTGATAAGAAGACCTGCGGTAGCATCTCCTTTAACGTACTTGGTAGCACCGTCCATGGCTCCGAAGAAGTTTGATTCATCCTGAATTTTCTTTCTTCTTTCCTGGGCTTCTTTATCCGTAATGGCTCCCGTGTTTAAGTCAGCATCGATTGACATCTGCTTACCGGGCATGGCATCGAGTGTAAATCTTGCAGAAACTTCAGCTACACGTTCAGAACCTTTATTGATGACCATGAACTGGACGATAATAAGGATAATGAAAACGATGGAGCCTATTACCATGTTATCTCCGCCTACGAATGAACCGAAGGCGTTAACAACTTCACCGGCATAACCCTGTGAAAGAATGTTTCTTGTTGAAGAAACGTTAAGGGAAATACGGAAAATGGTTGTAAAAAGGAGCAGTGTCGGAAAAGATGACATCTGCAAAACATCTGTACTGAAAAGTGCTGTAAAAAGAATGATAAATGCTACGGACAGGTTAAAAGCCATAAGTAGATCCAGTATAAATGTCGGAAGCGGAATAATGAGGAAAATTATGGCGCACAATATATAAATTCCTATGAAAATGTCATTCTTTTTCATTTTTGTGCACCTTTCATCTTAGTCGTATATTTCTTTTCGCATATAACGGATAACTTATGCTGCTTTAATATTGCTTTCCTGTCGTCTGATATACATACGACAGAACTTCTGCCGCCATAGCATAAAGCTCGGGCGGAATTTCACTGTCCAAATCAACGTTTGTATACAGCATACGTGCAAGGGCTTTGTTCTCTACAATCGGAACCTTTGCTTCCCTTGCGACCTCTTTAATTTTCTGTGCCACATAATCGGCACCCTTAGCTACAAGCACGGGAGCAGATGAAACTGCTTTGTCGTACTTAAGAGCACAGGCAAAATGCGTCGGGTTGGTGATAACAACATCAGCATCCGGAACCTTCTGCATCATTCGACGCTGAGAGGCTTCACGCATTTTCTGTTTAATTCTTCCTTTAATCTGAGGATCGCCTTCCTGCTGCTTAAACTCATCTTTAACTTCCTGTTTTGTCATCTTCATGTCCTTCTTGAATTTCAGGAAATGATAGATGAAATCAGCAAAACCTACAATAAGGTAAACAACGGAAATCTTGATTCCCATGTTTATAACAAAATTGCCAATGTATTTAACGGCAGCCATAAGGCCGACGTCGTATAGTACTTTTATTGTATCATAATCTTTTATTATTGAATTCCATGCAATGTAGAAAATAAGTCCGATTTTAGCAACAGACTTTACAAGGTCAAACAGCTTTTCAGCCGAAAACATTCTCTTAAATCCCTTAAGAGGACTTATTTTCTCAAGCTTAGGCTGTAAAGGCTTTGGCGTAGGCTTCCACTTAACCTGAGCAACATTTATGCCGAATGCTACAACAATTGCAATAATGAACACAGGTAACGTTGTAATAATAATCCTTAAATACCCTTGTCGAAGTATTGCGGTAAAGAAGCCGACTTCCGGCATTTCAACAGCATAGACATGAATACTCGAATAACTTTCCGGAAAAGCCTTCATAAGATTTTCACCGATAAAACCTATGAAAATCTTTATTGTAAGGAATAATGCCAAAAGCATGGAGGCTGTAACAAGCTCCTGACTTTTGTTAACCTGACCTTCCTTACGGGCATCTTCAAGTCGTTTAGCGGTTGCTTCTTCTGTCTTCTCTCCGCCGGCTCCTTCATCTGCGAAGAGCTGGAGGTTCACTTTGAACCGGCATTCATATTCGCTTTGTATGAGGAGTTCTTTGCGTTTCATTTTTATCCCAGATAACTCGAAAAATTAAAAAGTTCGACGATATATTCTCTAAGACTGGTAATCATCCAGCTTCCTGCAAGTATAAGAACAAGAAAAACGGCAAGAAGCTTAGGAACAAACGTAAGTGTTGATTCCTGGATTGATGTAAGTGTCTGAATTATGCTTATTATCAGACCGATTACAAGGGAAACAAGAAGCATCGGCGCAGCTATTTTTAAAGCTAAAACAATCGTTTGTGAAAAAATGTCTATAACGGTCTGTTCGTTCATTTAGCTTCCTCCTCCCATAAAATATAAAGCATTTCTCATATTCTCTATCATATTTTCGAAAATCATGTCCGATATACCCGGTAAAAGCAAAAGCATAACTGCTAAAACGGTCAATCCGACAAATATCTTAAGCTGATAGCCGATAACGAACATATTAAGCTGCGGAGCAGCCTTTGCGAGAATTGCAAGCACTGTGTTTACAACAAGCATAGCGGCAAACTCAGGTAAAATAATTCTAAAAGCAATAATCATGTAATCACAAATATAAACAAGATATTGTTTATATATATCGCCATGAAGAACAAGTCCGCCTACAGGGACAGCAGTAAACGAATCAATTATCGCTTTCAGAATAAACAGATGCATGTTAGTAACAAGCAACGTTAAAATAACGGAATAATTAAGGATAGATGATGAAATGGTAACGGAAACCTGGCTCTGAGGATCAAGCTCCTGAGTATTCGAGAGTCCGACTTCCATATCAATCATTTGTCCGGCAAATCCGAGAATGTAATATGCAAGATTCGAAAAAAGTCCAAGTATAAGTCCTACAATGGCTTCTTTAACGAGAAGAGCCGCATATCCGATAACTCCGTTGTACTCTACAACTCTTACCGATGAGACACAGTAAATAATAACCGCAACAGCAACGGAAAGAAGTATTTTCACTCTCGCCGGCATGTTTTTTAGAGAAAAAACAGGTGCTACAAAAACGAAAGCAGATATTCTGACAAGTACGGCAAGCAGGAATTCAAGGTTTTCAAGAGTAAATTCTGCCATATCATCTAAACGTCATAACCAACTGTTCAATAACAAGACCCCAACCATCAACAATAACGAAAAGAAGAATCTTAAACGGTGTTGAAATAGTTGTAGGAGGCAACATCATCATACCCATTGACATAAGCGTCGACGAGACGACCATATCAATGACTATAAAAGGCAAATATATAATAAAGCCTATATAAAAAGCTATTCTAAGCTCTGAAATGATGAATGCCGGAATAAGGACATATGTCGGAATGTCATCAAGTGTTTCCACTGTGTCTATTTCCGCGATCTTGCAGAACAAAGTCAGGTCTGATTCGTTTCGAATCTGTGAGAACATAAACTCTCTTATCGGTTCTATTCCCTCTTCTATTGCCTGTTCATATGTAATTTGATTGTTTTCGAGAGGTTGAATTGCGTTCTGATTAATCTGGGCAAACACAGGCTCCATAATGAAAAAGGTAAGGAACAGAGAAAGTCCTATGAGAACCTGATTTGGAGGCGTAGTCTGCATACCGAGTGCCGAACGCACGAAATGAAGAACAATAAGAATTCTCATGAAGCTCGTAACCATAATGAGAATGGAAGGAGCAAGTGAGATGATTGTTAAAATACCAAGAATACGAAGCGTTGATGATAGACCGTTACCGGAATCATCTGCTCCTGAAGACAAAGAAATGTCCATGTCACCTATATTTCCCTGCAGAGAAAAGCTACTGCTGTTCTCTTTGGTATCTTCGGTAGCATAGACATTGTTTGTTTTTGAAAAACAAATAGAGGTTAACGCAAGCACTATAACCATCGTTACAAAAAAAATGAGCTTTTTGTAATTTTTCCTGTTCTGTGACATGCTGAATTAACCTTAATTTGTTACTTTATTTCGTTATTATTTTCTGAAGTGCCCGGTGCTCCGTTTAAGGAAGCATCATCCTTCTTAAGCATTCTGCTGAGGACATCTTTAAAAGACACCTGCGACTGAGCATTACCGTTTTCTACCAAAACAAGCTCATCCTCAGAAAGCTCGGCAAGAAGACTAACGTTGTCTTTTGTAACACTGATGACAACATACTTCTTTCCAATCCTCAACAACTGAAGGCACCTGTTCTGCGCAATCGAATAAGTCTCTATCAATTGAATGTTTCCGCTGCTTTTCTGTTTGAGCTGCTTTCCTGCAATAAACTTTGTGGTTAGGTAGCATGCAACGAGAACAACGATAAAGATTACGATTACACCAAGCAGCTCCAGAAGGCTCTCACCTGTGCTTTTAACATTGGGGAGCCCTGTTGCTGAAAGATATATCATAAACATATTTAGCCGATTACTTTTCTAACAGCCTCAAGTACACGGTCAGCCTGGAAAGGCTTAACGATAAAGTCCTTGGCGCCTGCCTGAATAGACTCAATAACCATTGCCTGCTGGCCCATAGCTGAGCACATGATGATATTAGCACCGCTGTCTTTAGCGCGGATTGCCTTAAGAGCACCGATACCATCGAGCTCAGGCATTGTAATATCCATCATTACAAGATCGGGTTTAGTTTCTGAATACTTATCGACTGCGATCGCACCGTTTTCAGCTTCACCTGCAATGTCATAACCATTCTTTGTAAGAATGTCCTTAATCATCATTCTCATGAAAGCTGCATCGTCACAAATCAAAATACTCTTTGCCATAACTACTCTCCTGTCTTATGTAATAGTAATACTTTCGTAGTGTGATTATACCAATTCAATGTATAAATAACAATGCACTTAAGAGTTATTTAATCAATTTTTGGTATTTTAGATACTATTTAATGTATTACTTTATTACATCTGAAATTCTAATACCAAATGACTCTCCGATAACTACAACTTCACCCTTTGCAACGAACTTTCCGTTAACAAGTACATCGATGGGATCACCAGCAATTCGGTTAAGCTCAACTACTGTTCCGGGTGCGAAATCGAGAATTTCTTTAATGGATTTGCTTGTACGTCCAAGCTCTACCGAAACCTCCAACGGAACATCAAGAAGAAGGTCTATGTTTTCTGTCTGAAGAAGCGGACTCTGCGCCTGAACAAAAGGCTGGAACTGAGCAGCGTAAACATTAGCTTCAGGCTGCTGGGGCATCATCTGCGGCATCATTGCGGGATTCATCATGCCCGGATTCATCATTGCAGGATTCATCATAGCAGGATTCATCATGCCGGGATTCATCATGGCTGCATCCGGAGCAGAAGGAGCGGGTGCAGGTGCAGGCGCCGATGCGGGTGCAGGTGCGGGAGCCGGTTCAGGTGCAGGCTCTTCTTTTGCAGGTTCTTCCCCTCCTGTAAACTTCTTATAGAGGTCTTTTGCAAACTGTACAGGGTAAAGCTGCATAAGTGTACTGTCTACAAGATCACCAATAGTCATTCTGAAAGCAACCTGACAGAATTCACCTTTAAGGAAATCAGAAATTTCCGAACCATCCTTGATGGACGCCATATCAACAACATTTGCGGACGGAGGCGTAATATCTACCTTTGTTTCAATCATGGACGAAATTGATGTTGAAGCAGACCCCATCATCTGGTTCATGGCTTCACTAATTGCGCTTAAATGAAGATCTGAAAGGTCTCCGTCGGTATTGGAACCATCTCCGCCCATCATAAGGTCTGCAATAATCTTAACATCCTGTTCTTTAAGAATGAGGATATTGTTGCCATCAAGGCCTTCTTTGTAAAGAATCTGAATGAAAATACAAGGCTTGTCATACTTTGCTACAAGCTGGTCCCATGTAAGAATATTAACGGTAGGAGTTGAAATATCAACCTTTTGATTAACAAGAGCTGCAAGCGTTGTAGCCGAGGAGCCCATGCTTATGTTGGAGATTTCACCGATAGCGTCCTTTTCATCCGCACTGAGCTGTTGTGTACCACCTGCTGATGAAGAGTTTTCGTTATCATCGGTTTCGTCATCGGAAGTATTAAATAATGCATTTATTTCTTCCTGGGATAATAAACCATCCATACTACTGCTCCTCTCTGATTACTGTAGAAATCTTAACTGCATAGGAATCCGAGGATTCACCCGGCATCCCTGTAAATTTATAAATGTTTCCGACATAAATATCAAGCTCTTCGTTGACTTTTTTATCAAGCCTGATTATGTCGCCTTTTGCCATATTGATGTAATCGTTAACGGAAATTACGCTCTTACCGAGAACCGTACGAATCGGAATCTTCGCTCTTTGGATTGCAACCTCTATAAACTCTCTGTAAGAAGTGTCATCCTTTTCCTGAAGTGTTGAATACCAGTATTTTGTATTCAATTTATCGATAACCGGCTCAACAACAGCATAAGGAATACATATGTTCATCATACCTTCAACGTTACCGATTTTAATGCTCATTGTTATGAGAGCAACTGTTTCGTTAGGAGAAATGAACTGTGCAAACTGTGAGTTGGTTTCAATTCTTGTAAAGTGAGGCTCGAGCTCAACAACGTTATTCCAAGGCTCTGAGAGCTGATTTGTAATCATTACGAAAATACGTTCAAGAATTGTCTGTTCAATTTCGGTAAAGTTTCTTGATTTATCAAGGGGAAGACCTGCTCCACCAAGCATTCTGTCAACAATAGCAAAACCGATATTGTCGGAAAGTTCAATAATGATATTTCCGTCAAGAGGTGTAAGATCAATCATTCCGAGAAGTACAGGGTTTGAAAGAGCATTCGTAAACTCTGCATAAATAATTGCTTCGGAGTTGATTACTTCAAGCTGCGTGTTGGCACGAAGGTAAGCCGGGAAATGCGTTGAGAGAAGACGTCCGAAATGCTCGAAAATGATTTCAAGCGTACGGAGATGCTCTCTCGAGAACTTTGAAGGACGGGAGAAATCGTAGTTTTTAACAACGACTTCATTATTCTCCTTAAGCTCTTCAGCATCAAGCTCACCTGTCGAAAACGCCTTCAACAGGTCATCTATTTCTTTTTGGGATAATACGTCTCCCATACCGACTTTCCTTTACTGAAATTATTTATGATACCATGAATGAAAGAACAACTTCTACAACAAGGTCCTGAGAACCAAAGTATGTACGGCAGTATGAAAGAACTTCTTTTTCAATGTCTGCTTTATGCTCAATAAGATCCTGTTTTGTATATTGACTGATCTTCGAAACAACATAGTTGTTAAGAACTGTCTTCTGATTGTCAATTGTAGGCTCTGTGTCCTTAAAAGCTTCAGACTCATTGTTGAAAACGATTGTGAATTCATTCAGAACACAGAAGGAATCCTTTGTATCGCCCTCAGCTCTTCTAAGATTGATTGTGATATTTTCGCCGATTGTCTTAGGAACTCTTGCTTTAAGAGGAACTTCCTTGTAGTCTGCAGCATCAGGATTCTCGAGCTCTAAGTCAATAACCTGACAGATTTTGGTAACAAGAGCAGCATTTTGCTTAGCAGCGGGAACAACCGAGATAAGCATTACCGCAGTAAGAATGATGTCTGCAAGCACTGCTGCAAGTATTGCAATTGCAAGTATATTTTTCTTCATAAGCCCTCCGTTAATTATCGGAATTCTTTTTGTTGTAAAGACGAATCTCTACTCTTCTGTTGAGCCTGCGGCCTTCGGCTGTGGAATTATCAGCAATGGGCTCGTGTTCTCCACGTCCTGCAAAGTAAATATTGTCCCAGCCTATGCCCTTATTTTCTGCAAGGAATGTAGCAACGGAAATAGCTCTTGCAGAGGAAAGCAGCTCATTTGTGGGATAATCGGAGTTCTTGCCGTTCGGAACATTATCCGTATGACCGATAACTTCGATTTTGTAGTCCCTATACTGTTTAAGAACATCACCAAGCTTTGAAAGAATTGCTTTCGCATCATCTTTAATGATATCCTTGCCGGAATCAAACAATACTGTTCCGTTTATCTGAATTGAAACATATTGATAACTGTCAGCATCAATAGCAATGTCGATGTAATCGCTGATATTGAACTTTTCAGCGAGACCTACAACCTCTTCATAAATGAGGCCTGACTGTTCTTTATTTTCGGTAAGGTCCGCAGCTGCTGCAAGCTTCTTGATTTCTTCAATGTCTATATCATCGATTGCAGCGTTTTTATGATCGTTATTGTCACCGGAGCCTTCGGGATTCTGCTCGTCATGACCGCCTTCTGAAGACTTATCTATGTCATCCTGACCGGTCTGTTCGCCGATATCACCGTTGTTTTTATCTTTGTCCTGGTTCTCTCCGGTCTGAGTATCGTCTTTAGTACCGTCACCGGCCTTTTTATCGGAATCGTCTCCGGCCTGCGGATTCTGCTCATCACCGGGGTTCTGACCGGGATTCTTATTTGAGTCACCGGTGTTCATGTGATCTCCGGGATTTTCCTGAATGTTATCCTTTTTGCCGTCTTGCCCCGCTCCGTTCTTTTCACTGTTGACATTTTCAATACTGTCACCATCGTCCGTCTGACCGGATGTGGTGTAATATTCGTCAAGATTTGAAAGCTGCGTTGCACCGCTCGAAACAAGCACTCCGTCCTCAAAGGACTCACCGCCTCCCTGGAAAATGGAGAAGGTGTCGGCCATGGACTTAATCATTGCTTCAGCTTTGCTTTCATCAACAGATGACATTGAGAACAAAAGAACGAAGAAACAAAGGAGGAGATTCATCAGGTCCGAGAAAGTTGCCATCCAGGCAGGTGCTCCAGCCGGCGGCGCCTCTTCCTTTTTTTTCTTAGCCAAACTTACTCACCGCCTCCCTCATCTGCTGAGCCCATAGCTGCACGTCTTTCAGGTGAAATGAAGGACTTAAGCTTCTCTTCGATGATACGGGGGTTTTCACCTGCCTGAATCGAGAGAAGACCTTCAACAACAATATTTTTAGCCATAATTTCTTTGGCACTGTTGCTCTTAAGCTTTGAAGATGTAGGTGTGCAAACCCAGTTTGCAAGCATTGAACCATAGAAAGTGGTAATAAGGGCTATGGCCATGTTAGGACCTACGGCTGAAATATCGGAGAGGTTACCAAGCATGTTGATAAGACCGATAAGTGTACCGATCATTCCCCATGCAGGGCCCATCGCACCGAGACTGTCCCAGAAGCCGATGTTTGATTTGTGTCGGTCTTCGATACACATAAGTTCTGTCTCGAGAATACTTCTTACAAATTCGGGATCGGTACCATCAACGATGAGAAGAATACCCTTCTTAATGAATTCGTCTTCTATTGAATTGTTGGCTGCTTCTTCAAGCGCAAGAAGACCTTCCTTACGTGCTACGTTAGAAAGATCAATGATCTGCTTTATTATGTCTTCTTCTTTGTAGTTAACCGGCTTAAAAATAAGTGTAAAGGATTTAAGACCGCCTACAAAGCTCTTAATGTCATCACACATTGCAAGTACTGCACAGAATGCACCACCGAATGTAATCATGGCTGAAGGTGGATCGAGGAAGTCGCCGATAGCGGCAACGCCTTTGTCACCCAATGACATTGAAACCAATACGAAGATCATGGCTACTGCAAGGCCAATTAATGACGCTAAATCCAAAGTTTATACCATACCTTTCCCAAAGTATAACGGCATAACACCGATACGTTCGATTTATTATACTAAATTATAAAAAAAACCACAAGATATTATTAAAGAAAATTTGAAAAAATACTATATATTGCGTTTTGATATCATTTTATAAGGGGTTATTCCCGAAAATTTCGCGTTTAAATTGCAAAACGAGGTTTTTTACTTCGTTTCTTGTCTCTTTTACCATGATTTTCTTGCCGTTTGTAAGTGTAATGGAGGTATCCGGAACCTCTTCCACCGTTTCTATAAGATCTGAATTAAGTGTTATTTTTTTGTCGTTGAGTTTTGTTACTTCAATCATGACTTTCCTCTAACCTGATTTGATTTTTATATAGCCAAAATCGGGCGGTTTATCGCGGTTTCCTCCTGAAAACCGTTCAAATCCGCCCGTCTAAGGCTATTATTTATTAACGTTTAAGATTTATAAGCTCCTCAAGAAGTGTATCTGAGGTTGTGATTATACGTGAGTTGGCCTGGAAGCCACGCTGCGTAGTAATCATATTGGTGAACTCCGTTGCAAGGTCAACGTTGGACATTTCAAGAACGCCTGTAGAGAAGCTTCCGCCTGCTGCATTGATTGATTTGCCGATACCGTCAAACTCACCTGAGTTCTGTGTTGTTGCGAAAAGGCTGCCACCAACTGCTTCAAGACCTGCAGCATTGGCAAATTCAGCAACTACAACCTGGCCGAGAAGTCTTGTTGTACCATTGTCATATACGCCGTAGATAAGGCCCTGATCGTCAATGGAGCATCCTGTCATATTACCGGAAGCACGTCCGGCTTTAAGACCGTCAAGATTACCCTTTGTATATGAAATGTTTGTATTACCGCTCTGTGCAAACATTGTCATTGATGAAAAATCAACGTCAATCTGCTTTGCGAATGGATTTGCTTCTTCATCATCTGTAGAAATAACAAATGCTGCTGAATTGTAGCTTGCTGTTTCAAGATCAGTAGGTGCTGTGCTGTCGGTAGTAACAAAGCTGAACTTACCTGTAGCTGCACTGAAACCGAGAAGAAGTGAAGGAAGTGATGATGTTGAATCTGTTACAAGATCACCTGTAAGTTCATCAATTGTATAATCACCTACAACCGTATCTCCGAAACCGAAGTTAATGCCTTCACGTGCGGTATAAGTTTTTGTTGTCTCGTCGTACTTTGAAAGAATGCTTTCGCCGTTTGAATCGACAATATTCAAAATATTAACAATATACTGGTTTTCAATCTTCTCACCGTCGGCGTCCTCAACCTGTGTAAGCTTAAGGTTTACAGTGTAGCTTCTTCCGAGTGCATCATAGAAAGAGAATGCTGTAAGCTTACCGGTTTCAGAATCGAATGCTGTATCGGCAGAATCAATATTTCCTGAGAAATAAACCGCTTCTGTGCATTCAGGTGCCGAGTAAAGATTGTCAGGTGCCATAATTCTGAGCGGTGATACTGTATCTGCTACGGTAGCATTTGCATTGTTGGGATCAACCTGCCATCCCATTACAGCGTAACCGTCTGAATTACAGAGTGTACCGTTCGCATCGATTTTAAAGGAACCTGCTTTTGTGAAAAGATTTCCTGAACCGTTATTTACTACAAAGAATCCATTACCTTCGATCATTATATCGAAGGGATTATCTGTTCTCTGAGAACCACCGTTGATATCAATAGCCGTTGTGATTGCGTTAACGGAAGAACCGAGACCAATCTGCTTGGCATTGATACCTGCCGTACCTGTATCCGCATTGGGACCGGTAGCCGGTGAAGTCGTTTGGTAGAGCACATCCGAAAATGTAACCGAGCTCGACTTGAAGCCCACGGTATTAACATTGGCGATGTTATTACCGATTACGTCCATCCTTGTCTGATGGACTTTTAATCCGGAAACACCGGAATACAATGATCTCATCATAGAAATCAACCTCCTGTCTGGTCCTCTCTTCTGGCATTCGGAGAGGATAGCGCCTCCAACAAGTGGTCCACGCTAACATATGGATATATCGGCTGATATTTAACAAGTCTTTAGTTCAAAGCTGCAATTTATGCAATTACAGCGCCGTCAATATTAGAGAAAACTCTTGATTCGTCACCCTTGACAGCAGTAACTACCATATTGTTCTTAACATTGACAATAAATGCCAGATTATCAACCATAATCAGAGATTCGTTGATTCCCTTGGAACCTGCTTCCTTGACACCGTTTTTAAGGCGTGTCATCTGGTCCTGTGAAATATCGATTTCTCTGTCCGCAAGTCTTTCTCCTGCGTGTTTGGAAAACCTGAGTTCTCCCAGTTTGCTTCTTTGGACGCTGAGCATTTCCTCAAAGGACATACCCTGAGACTGCGTTACGGCATTGTTTCTGCCGGCCTGTCTGAATGCATCCTGCATCTGCTGAATGGAAATACTCTGGTTTATTTTGAGATTTTCATTCATTTTTTAAACCTCTTCTGGATTTTCGGCTTCTGATTCATCCGAATTTGTTTCTGAAATGGGATGAGGGTTATACACATTAATCTTTACTGCATTGTAAACGGTTGTGTAATTCTTGTCGTCAAATACAACATCAACATTGTATGTTCCAGGCTGAAGCTGATTCATTAGCTCTTGCCTAATAATAACAGTATTTCCAGAAAGATATGCATAATCCGGTGACAATACAGTGTTACCTATCATAAGTGCAACATCCTTTGCCTTTGCAATATCGTTTCCGAGATCAACTTTAAACTCAAGATCTTCAGGCTCATCACCGTTAAAGTTAAACTCGATTTCTTCGAGTACCTTAGGCTGATTCTGTTCGTAATAATATTCACTGTCAACAACCGTATAAAGATTATCGAGGGAATAAAGATTACCGTTTACGCTGAACTTTGCCTCTCCGCCCGAAGTGCTTACGTAATCTACTGTGCCGGACTTTAAATAAGTCTTGCCGTTTGCGTCCGTTGTCTTGACTGTTACCTGCTTTCCGATAAGAGAAAAAATCTGAGTATTTTCGGTAGTGCCTGTAAGAGACTGTAATTCCTCAAGGCTTGAGAAAGTAGCAAGCTGTGAAATCCACTCTGTATTGGATGAAGGCTCAAGAGGGTCCTGATGCTTCATTTCAGCAACAAGAAGCTGAAGAAAAGCATCTTTACCAAGATTGTTTGTTCCTCTTGTTTCTCCCTCTGCAGATGTTGTTTTTGTAGAGGTATCAACAACTTTTCCGTTTTGTACAGGTGCAACCAATAATGATGATGTATCACTCATAATAAATCTCCTATGCTCTGTAGCTTACAGTGCTTGTTCCGTCATCAATGTAGCTTTGTGTAAGTAAATCCGAAGTATCGATTGATGTTGTTTCTTCTGTGTAGCTGAATTTTTTCTTGCCGTTGTGCTCGCTTTGAGCTTCGCTGCCATTCTGATTTTCGTTCTTGTTGAACTCGAAATTACCTACGGCAACTTCTACGTTATCAACCTTGAAGCCTTGCTCGATAAGTGTTTCTTTGAAATGAATAAGATTACTTTCGATTGCTTCTCTTGCAACATCGGTTTCTGTTGTAAACTTTGCTGTCATCACTCCGTTTGCTTCAGTGACTGCAACTTTAACCTTGCCGAGATGTTCGGGTGTAAGCTGCATTTCAAGCATGTTCATTTCAGGCTTTAAATTTATTTTAACCTGATTAAGAATCTGATTTGCAATTTCACGAAGTTCATGAACAGGTGTAACCACATTCTCAAGCTTTACCGTGAATTGTTCATGCGCTCTTTCCATGCCTGTAAGGAAAACTTCCTGTTTAGTCATTTCCTTCTTGCCGTTTGATAACGATTCATGCTCTTCTTTTGTGGAAGTGTGTGTTCCTGCTCCACTCTCTTTTGTGAACTCAATGGTTATTGTCTTTTCGTCTCCGGAAACCGCAACAGTTTCAAAGGCTTCATCTTCTTCCTCAAAGTAAATGGGCTTCTCCTCATTTTCTGCCATATCTGTTTCATAAGGTGCAGCCTTTTCAATAAGGAACTGTTTGATTTCTGCGAAATCCACTGTGTTCAGAAGGTTTGGATCGACATCCTTGAAGATATCCTGTAACTTATCCGAAAGACTGTTAAGCTGTTCTAAAAGATTGTTATCGGTAAGAAGCTGCATGGCGTCGCCATCGCTCTTAATGAATGAGAATAAATCTTTTATGCTGTCAAAATCGGTTAAATCACGAAGTTCGATTCCAAGTTCTGACAATGCGTTTTTAAGTTCGTCTTCAGAAATGTTAAGTACTTCGGTAACGACTGTCGTAATCTGTACAAACAGGCAACCAAGCATTTCAATAGTTTCTGTATCGTCAGATTCTTTTGTTTCTTCGATTCCTTTAGTCTCTTCAGTTTCTTCTGTTTTTACATTGTCGGCTTTGTTTTCGGGTTCTGTTTCACCTTTAACTGTTTCAGAATTTACTGTGTTAATACTATCCGTATTATCATTTGAAACAGATGCTGCAGAGTTTTCAAGTTTTGGCTGTTTAATGGGTAGAATATCGTCTTTAGGCCTTGCGGATGTTTTAACTTTCGAAACGTCAAACTTTCCGACATTAGTAAAAGAATCAAGAAGTGTTCCGAATGCTCCTTCTGACTTTTCGGCTATTTTCCCGTTCATTAAGTCCTTAGAAACGGAAAAAATGCCGGATGCGTCCACTTTACCACGTGAATTTAATACCAGCATTTTCATTCCTCCTTTCTCATAGTATAGTTACCCACTTGGGGTTCATGACTACAAGATAAGGAGTCCGTTCCTTATTTGTCAGTCTTCGAGGTCTTCGAAGGCCATATCCTTCATACGATTGACGATACGGGCAGCGAAAAGGGAATCTTTCTTTTCAACTTCCGTGAGAATCTTAGAGACTGTAGCTGTCTTTAAGCACTTGAGAATGTTAACTGCAAAGTCAACATCGCTCGTGTATTCCATGAGAATTGCTGCGGCATCAACAGGCTTAATCTTGTTGAAGTAGGCTGCGATATCTTCGTAAACCTGATCAACCTTTTCAAGTTCCTGAAGCTCGGAATAAATCTTTGCGGCATTTTCCGGAAACATAGTGGCATACCATTTAAGGTATTCATCGGTATCCGGTGCTTTGTCGTTATAGACTATTTCTCTGTCGAAGGCTTCTCTCTGCTTAAGGAATTCCTCGTACTCATCTGCGTAGTGTTGCAAAGAATTCATCTCCGTCTGCATCTCTGCCTGCCGCGCAGCGTAATCATCATTTTCCTCGATAAGTTTATCGGCTTTTAACTCCAATTCCTTTAGAGCCTCGATTGCTTCAGATAAATTTTTGTAAGGATATTGATTTTCATACGCAAGCTGTTCGTCAGAAACATCAGGTAAAATCCTGTTAAGTACAGGGACATCTTTTAAAATAGGTCTGAATGTATTTGAACCAAGCCCTCCCACATCAAATTTAATGAGAAGGGCAAGAATAGCAAGCCAAATGAAAACAATCAGCAAAATAATTATGAATGTCAGAACCTTGCTGCCTGCGCTTTCGTTCTCGTTATTTTCTGTTCTTAAATCGTCTTTTTTTGCCATAAATAACTTTATGCCTTTCCGTGTCTGTATGAAACAAGCTCGTTTATTTCAAGCTGTTCCTCATAGTTCAGCTCTGCGACAAAATTATCGTAGGCTTTATCACGAAGTTTTTCGTAGGTTTTACGTTCCTTCATTGCTTTATCAAGCCTGTCCTGTGCAATTTCCATTTCTTTTCTTGCACGGATGACGGCCTGTTTCTGATCTTCAATAAGCAGTTTTACGCCGGAAATTGCATTTTCATAAAGATTAAGCTCCGAAGGTTTGATTGCGCCGGCCATCAATGCGGCTTTTTCATTGGTTAATTCTTCTTTATGGTCGTACAAATCCTTGAGACGCTGTTCTTCTTTATTAAGAAGCATTTTAGCCTGACCATAGGCTATTTTTTCCTGGTCCTCAAGCTTTTGTTTTATGTTTAATACTCCTTGTAAACGGAAATTAAACCTGGCCATCGAAGATATCCTCCATCAGTTTTACAGATTCGTCAAAAGTGAATTTCTCGTCTGTCTGCTGCATAAGGAATTGGTTAACTGCATCAATCTTTTGAATAGCATAATCAATTTCTTTATTCGAACCTGCTTTATATGCACCTATATTTATAAGGTCTTCGGATTCATTGTAAGTTGCAAGCACGTTCTTAAGGTGATTCGCAGCTTTCTTATGCTCCTTCGTTACGATGGAGCTCATTACTCTGGAAATGCTTTGTAATATATCGATCGCAGGGTAATGATTTTTATGAGCAAGTTTTCTTGAAAGAACGATATGACCGTCAAGAATACCTCTTGCAGTATCAGCGATGGGCTCGTTCATATCGTCACCGTCAACGAGAACTGTATATATGCCTGTAATAGAGCCTTTCTCTGTTTTACCCGCACGTTCAAGAAGCTTAGGCATCTCACCGTAAACACTTGGCGGATAACCACGTGAAACAGGGGGCTCACCGGAAGCAAGACCTATTTCTCGCTGAGCCATTGAGAAACGTGTGAGGGAGTCCATCATAAGAAGTACATCCATACCGCAGTCTCTGAAATATTCGGCAATCGCTGTTGCAGTTTTTGCTGCTTTTTTACGAATAAGTGCCGGCTGGTCACTTGTAGCACAAACAATTACGGAGCGTGCCTGGCCTTCAACTCCTAGGTCTCTTTCTATGAACTCTTTAACTTCTCTTCCACGCTCACCTATAAGCGCGATAACGTTAATGTCGGCTCTTGTATTTCTGGCAAACATACCCATAAGAGTACTTTTACCAACGCCTGAACCGGCAAAAATACCGATTCTCTGCCCTTTACCGAGAGTAAGAAGTGAGTCCACGGCTTTTACACCAAGCGGAAGGACTTCATCAATCATGACTCTCTGCATGGGATTTGGAGGCATTGCTTCGGAATTGTAGAACTTTTCCGTTTGAAGCGTCGTCCCATCCATCGGACGTCCAAGTCCGTCCAATACATATCCGAGAAGATTGTGACCTACAGGTATACCAAAGCTTTCACCTGAAGCCACAACGCAGTCACCTATTGCGACCCCGCCTACATCTTCATATGGCATAAGAAGCAGGTGACCGTCGTTAAATCCAACTACTTCGCAAAGCACCCTTTTATCTGAATTTTTTAACAGTATTTCACAAGTATCGTTAATCTTAGCCTCAGGGCCTGTGGATTCAATGGTAAGACCTACAACCTTAGAAACCTTACCGTACGTTTTTATGTAATTTTCATCGCACAGCGAAAGGTATTTGTTAAGATCCATAATCAAAGCTTCACATTAAAAGATTAAGCGATTCAAGAAGACCGTTTAGCTCAGCATCAAGTCCGCACTCGACAATTGTCGTTTCGTTTTCGAGTCTGAAAGAGCCCTCGGAAAGTTCATGGTCAACAGAAAAGTTTAAATTGAATCTGTCGGAATAACCTGCATTTATTTTCTCAAACTCGGGTGAAAACCTTTCATGGTCTTCATTTGAGAGATAAATGGTAAATTCCTTGTCTATGGGAGCGTTTTTTATTCCCTTATCAATAAGATAACGGAAAACTTCTGAATGCTTCGCATAAGACATACCTGTAATCTTTTTAAGATACTCCTGTAATATTTTAACAAAGGCAGGCTCCAAATCAGCTACCTGCCTTTCATATTTTTCTTCAAGCTCACGACGTTTGCTTTCAAGAGCCTCATGCTCTGCATTAAGCTCTTCTCTGGCACGTTTTACACCATCCTCGTACCCCTGCGTCGAAGCAGCCTGCATTATGCCGCTCTTAACGACTTCGGACTCTTTTTCAGCTTCTTTTTTAGCCTTTTCAACAGCATCGGCTATTATTTTCATTGCCTGGCTTTTTGCATCCGCAATGATGGAATCGGCCTCTTCATGAATCTGCTCAAGCGCAAGCTGCATTGTGGTGTCATCCGATTCGGCAGGTGCAGCTTCATACCTGAAGCGGTTAGCATACTCTTCAAGCTCTGCCTTAGTCATAAGAATGGGAATATCATCATCTTCGGGGCCACCCGTTGCAAATCCATCAGGCTCGGCCTGTAAATCCGGAAGCATTTCTCCGTTTTCAGAAACAGGCATACCTTCTTCAGAAAGCTGTTCCGCGGCAATTCCCGGAATAAACCCAAAATTCTGAGCTGCTTCAATGACAGATTTCTGATGCTCATAGAGTTCCTGGGCTTTTTGATTGATGATTTCGTCGTTTTTGGAAAGGTCAAGGTGTCTGACTGTGTTCCTGTCATAGTTAAGGGTATAACCCTTTATCAAGTTACTAGACAACTATCTCGTCACCTCCGCCTCTGGAAATAACAATTTCGCCTGAGTCTTCGAGTTTTCTGATGATATTTACAATCTTCTGCTGAGCTTCTTCTACGTCCTTCATACGTACAGGACCCATGAAGTCCATATCTTCCTTAATCATCTGAGCAAGACGCTTTGAAAGGTTGTTGAAAATTGCATTCTGTACATCATCATTTGCGCTCTTAAGTGCAACAGCAAGTTCGTTGTTGTCAACCTCACGAAGAACACGCTGGATAGAACGATCGTCGAGTGAAAGGATATCCTCGAATACGAACATCTTCTTTCTGATTTCGTCGGCAAGCTCCGGCTCGTCGATTTCGAGAGATTCCATAATATGCTTTTCTGTACCGCGGTCGACAGTATTGAGGATTTCTACTACTGCGTCGACACCACCGGCAATGGTGAAGTCCTGATTTACAAGGTTTGCAAGCTTCTTCTCCAAAACGTTCTCGACCTCTTTGATAACATCCGGGGATGTTCTGTCCATTTGGGCAATACGTTTTGCAACGTCAGCCTGTTTATCCTGCGGCAGCGAACCGATAATAGCTGCGGCCTGCTGGACCGAAAGGTATGAAAGGATAAGGGCAATAGTCTGAGGATGCTCGTCCTGAATGAAGTTGAGGAGCTGTGAAGCATCTGTTTTTCTGATAAATTCGAAAGGTCGAACCTGAAGGCTTGCGGTAAGCTTGCCGATAACCTCCTGCGCCCTGTCGTCGCCGAGAGCCTTTTCGAGAAGGTTCTTGGCATAATTGATACCACCTTCGGAAATGTACTGCTGAGCAAGACATACTTCGTAGAACTCGTCAAGTACTTCTTCTTTAAGTGCCTGGCTGACACTTCTTGTGTTGGCAATTTCAAGAGTAAGCTGCTCTATTTCTTCATCCTTAAGGAATTTGAAAACTTTAGCAGACTTATCAGGGCCAAGTGTAATAAGAAGAACGGCAGCTTTCTGGAGACCGGTAAGCTCATCTATTCTTTTGGATTCCATTGATGCCATAAGCTATTACTCCCATTCTTCGTTAAGCCAGTTGCGGAGAAGTGCAGCAACTGCTTCCGGATTTTCGTCGAAGAACTTTTCTATCATTCTTCTCGTCTCGGACTGTTCGCTGAACTCAACTTCCTCGAGGCTCTGGTTCTCACGGGTTGTAGCAAGAAGCTGTTCAATAGACAGCTCAGGCTCAACCTCTGTAACCTCAACAGGCTTCATGCCTCTGAGAATTACAAACATAAGGATGATGAACAGAAGTGCGGCAAGGCCAATCTGAACGATTGTCGTATAGTCGATTTCGCTCTTTTCATCCTGTATAAACTGATATGCATCGTATGTTTTAAATGCGACGTTTTCTTCAGGAATACCCGTTGCAAGTGAAATAAGACGAATCATTCCTTCAGGAGGCTCAACCTCCTCAACTCTTGTATTCTTTATGGAATACTCTTCGAAGGTTGTATCATCAAGAAGACCGAGGACCTTAAGCTCTCTTTCTGTCTGAGTAATAACTCTTCTGCCGATAACGGAAATCGAACAGTTTTCCTGATTAATCGTGCCTGTGTCATAGAGGGTATTTGTAATACGTCTTGAAGGCTCGTAATCCGTTTCCGTTCTGTTATATGAGGAATTACCGCCGTTTGATGTAGGCAGATAATAGTCTGTTTCATCGTTAGGATCGGTTCCGACAACATCACCGCCACCGGAAGAACCGGTTGAAGACTCTTCTTCAGCGTGTACGATAACACCATAATCTTCACCGTTAATGGGAATAACTTCGTTCATTGTTTCCTGAACAATATCGAAGTTAATATCAAGATATATGGAAGGCTGTACCTCAGTATAACCGGCAGCAATGAGTGCACCGGTAACGCTTTCACCGTATTCTTTCTTAAAGAATTCCAGTGTGGCCATTTTGTCCGTAAAATCAACTTCTGTGCTGTTCTCATCTTCAGGACCGTCAAAAAGTATTTTGCCTTCCTGATCGACTACAGTGATGTCTTCAGTGTCATTATTACCGACACCTGCGGCGCAAAGCTCAGCAATGGCTTCAGCTTCGTCCTCGTTAAACTGAGAATTTGTAACAATAAGACAGGTAACCTTAATTGTCTGATTGTTGGCAAGAATGGAGTTTGAAGTGTCTTTTGCAAAGAAAGTAACATCAGCATCATTGACACCCTTAAATTTCATAATAAACTTTTCAAGATCGGATTCGTTACGAAGAAACTGTTTAAGAAGACGCTCACCGTTAGTTGTCGTAAGGGAGTTATCGAGCATCTTATCGATGTCAAATCCATCCTCTTCAATCTGAGCTTCGGAAACGGCTACAATGGCATCAACATACATATCTTCGTCAACCATAACGGTAAGCTTGTCATTGCCAAGCTTCGAAGCAATGCTGCCGGATTTAAGAGTGGATATGGCCTTGCTTGCACCTTCTGTTGTAGAGAACTTGTAAAGCTCGGTATAGTGAGTTCTTCCAAGCAGGAAAACCAGTAATGCGATAACCAAAACTACGCCCGCAAAACAGGAAATGATAATCGTTTTCTGCTTTGTGGACCATTTATTCCAGTATTCGACAATTTTCTTTTGAATGTCTTTTAACTTCTCCTGCATTTAAGCGACCCCTGAAAAAATAATTTAGAACTGAAGCTGCATTATCTCACGATATGCATCCATTACAGCGTTTCTGACTGCAACTGTATACTGTAAAGACATATTTGCCTTTGTCTGTGCAATAAGAAGGTCGGAAACACTGTCGTTTAATCCGAGCATATATTGAAGTTCGGCATCCTCTGCCTTATTTGTATAATCTTCTGTTTCTTTAATCATACCCATTGCAGAATTTAAAAGAGTCTCAAAGGAAGAAACGCCTTCCTTTTTCTCTGTTTCGGAAGCTCCGAAAAGAGAATTTATGCTGTTAACAGGTATAATGCTTCCGACAGAAGCGATATCTATAGCCATATGTTATTTCCTCCGATTATCAGGTACCAATCTCCAGAGCCTTTAACATCATATTCTTTGTTGCATTGAAGGCTGTAACGTTTGCTTCGTACGAGCGGTTGGCGTCGATAAGGTTTGTCATCTCGGTAACGGTATCAACATTGGGATATGTAACGTAACCGTCTTCATCCGCATCCGGATGATTAGGCTCATACACCTTTTTCATGGCATTGACATGGTCTTCTACTATTGTAGAAATCTTAACACCCGAACCGATATTGTTTTTATATCCGACACCTGCTTTTCGTGCTGTAAGATAATCATGGAAATTGACATTATCGTTTGAACGTTCTTCAAATACTACAGTCTGACGGACATAAGGACCACCGTCTTCTGTTCTTGTAGTACTGACATTTGCGATATTCTGTGCGATTAAGTCCATTCGTGTACGCTGTGCACTCATTCCCGAAGCGGAAACGTTAAAGGTAGACATTACGGACATGGCATTCTCCTTTCACTTATGACTATGAATTAAGAACCATTTTAATACGGCTGAATTCCTGATTGATAGTATTCAGGAAGGTGTAGTATTTGAGCTGGTTGTCTGCAAGATATGCGGTTTCGGTATCGATATCAACGTTATTGCCGTCGTATCTGTAGCTCAGTTCTTCATAGTCTGTGTAAATACTTGCAACAAGAGACTTGTTCTGAAGGTTCTTTACTCTCTGGTCCATATTGTTGGTGGACGACTGGTTCAGCCTGGAAGCAAGCAAAGCTTCGAAATTCAGGTCTTTTCTTTTGTAATCCGGAGTATCGACATTAGCAATGTTGTTAGCGATAACTTCGTTTTTTGCCCAGCTTGCGTTTGCTGCTTTGTTAAGAATATTGATGTAATTGTATGCATCCGAACCTATCATAAACGGCCTCCGATTGATGTATTTTAGTATACTCCGCTTTAAATATCGACATATGTCTCACGGAACATAATACACTTTATGCGTACTTTGAAAATATTATAGCGTTTTGCAAAAAGAAACACAAGATATTCTGATAAGTTTTTTTAATAAATACTAAATATAGCGGTGCATCTGTTTTTATATAAAAGATAATTATTCTACCCGGGCAGAAAAAAAAGAGGTCATAAAGACCTCTTTAAAAGCTTTTGTTTATTTGTCTTTTCTCTGGATGCCGAGCTCTTCAAAAACATAATCGTTAAGAACTTTGATATATGTTCCCTTCATGCCCGAGCTTCTGGACTCAATAACGCCGGCACTTTCGAATTTTCTGAGTGCATTTACGATTACAGACCTTGTAATGCCTACACGATCGGCAATCTTACTTGCAACAAGTGTGCCTTCATCCGACTCAAGTTCGGTAAAGATATGTGTAATTGCCTCAAGCTCTGAATAAGAAAGTGTGCCGATTGCAGATTTGACAACCTGAACCTTTCTGTACTCTTCAACCTGTTCCTCATTAACGGAACGCATTGTTTCAAGTCCTACAACTGTTGTGCCATACTCACTGAGAATAATGTCGTCAATAGAATATGAAGCATTACGTTTATAGATAAATGTCGTACCGAGACGCTCATCGGAAATTACTACAGGAACAATAATTGCCTGATATGACTCAATTTCATCACTTTCAAAGCCAAGTGTTGTAAGGTTAACATTTTCCTTTGTTGAAAGAATATTAAGAAGTCTTTCATTGAACTCTTTCTCAATATAGTTTCCTACACTTAAGTCCTTAAACTCCCCTATTGGTGCAATATCGGAACGGTTCTTCATTCCGAGCACTTTACCCTTTTTACTGATGATGAGAATATTGGAGTCAAGGATATCACTGAGTACCAGACAAATATCGCTGAATATTACCTTATTTGAGCTGTTGTTGTGTAAAAGCTTTTCAATTTTTCTTGTTTTATCAAGAAGTTGTACGCCCATTGGTATCACCGCCTTCCATATACTTATTATCCGCCTTATAGCTTTGCAGAGTTTACACCCTGAGCGAAAAAATTTCAAGTGTTTTCAAATAATTTCACAATTTATTCAAAAAAAGAAGAGATTGACAATAAATAAACGTAAATTATCAATCTCTATCTATAATTTATTCTTTATAAAATAAGCACTTGTTTACGAAAGTTGCATCACTTCTCTGTTTTAGGAAGCTGCCATGCCATATATTCGCACTCAGGATACTTTGAGCAGCCAAAATATCTTCTTCCCTTCTTTGTCTTACAGATAATGAGCTCACTTCCGCACTGCGGGCATGCAACACCCGTCTTTTCAAAATAAGGCTTGGTGTTTTTGCATTCCGGGAATCCGGGACACGCAAGGAATTTGCCATGAGGTCCGAATTTAATAACCATCATTTTTCCACAGAGCTCACACTGTGTATCGCTTACTTCATCTTCTATCTTAAGCTTTGAAAGGTTATTCTTTGCTGTGGAAATTGCCTTTTCAAGATCGGGATAGAAATTGGCAATTATCGACTTCCACTGCACAGTACCTTCTGCAACTCCGTCAAGAAGTGTTTCCATAGTTGCGGTAAAATTCAAGTCAACAATTTCGGGGAACGCATCAATCATCATGTTGTTGACTGCTTCTCCAAGCTCTGTAACATAAAGATTCTTGTTCTCTTTTGTAACATAGTGTCTTCCGAGAAGAAGCGTAATTGTAGGAGCGTATGTACTGGGTCTGCCAATTCCGAGTTCCTCCATTGTTTTAACAAGGGAAGCTTCGGTAAAATGTGCAGGAGGTGTTGTGAAATGCTGGCTCTTTTCAAAGTCAACGACCTTAACGGATGACTTCTTGTCAAGCTTCAAAAGTGACTGATTTGTCTCTTCCTCTTCATCCTCCTCCTTATCGGCATATACAGTAAGGAAACCGGCTTTTTCAAGTGTTGATGATGTTGCTGTAAATCTGTAATCGCCAATATCAAGCTTTACTGAAGCTGTTTCATATTCTGCTTCAGGCATACGGCTTGCTACAAAGCGTTTCCATATGAGCTGGTAAAGTCTGAAAAGATCTCTAGGGAGTGAATTCTTAAGCTCTGCAGGAGTAATGTCAACATAAGAAGGTCTGATGGCTTCGTGAGCATCCTGAATCTTCTTTCCGTCATTACCTTTTGCAGTACCTGAAGAATACATATCAGCACTGAATGCCTCGGTAATGTAATTCTTAACAGCTGCTTCTGCTTCTTCGGAAATACGCGTTGAATCCGTACGAAGGTAAGTAATAAGACCAATTGTTCCATGGCCCTTTACTTCAACGCCTTCATAAAGCTGCTGAGCTGCTTTCATAGTCTTCTGGGTTGATAAATTAAGCTGCTTTGAGGCTTCCTGCTGTAGTGTACTTGTAGTAAAGGGAAGAGGTGCTTTTTTAAGACGTTTTGAAACCTTTGTTTCGGAAACTGTTACAGCCTTACCCTTGATTTTCTTTAATACTTCGTTAACTTCTGCCTCTGAAGTAAGTTCAAGCTTCTCTTTTTTTGTACCGTAAAACTGTGCGGTAAAATCCTTCTTCAAGTCCGGAGAACTCATAGAAGCATTAAGAAGCCAGTACTCCTTAGGGTTAAATGCATTTATTTCATTTTCACGGTCCGAAATAAGTCTGAGTGTAGCAGACTGAACTCTTCCTGCGGAAAGTCCTCGTTTGATTTTCTCCCAAAGAAGCGGGGAAATTTCATAGCCTACAACTCTGTCGAGAACACGTCTTGCCTGCTGTGCATCAACAAGCTTCATATCAATGTCTCTGGCATTCTTGAGAGAGTTTTTAACGGCATTTTTGGTAATCTCATTAAAGGTAATACGACTGAACTTATCCGCCTCGAGCTTAAGGCTTTCAGCAAGATGCCAGGAAATTGCTTCTCCCTCACGATCGGGGTCCGTTGCGAGGTACACTCTGTCAGCGCGCTTTACTTCACGACGCATCTTAGCGAGAATATCTCCTTTTCCTCTGATTGTAATGTATTTAGGCTCGAATCCGTTCTCAACATCTACACCAAGCTGGCTTTTCGGAAGGTCTCTAACGTGTCCGTTGGATGCGATAACCTCAAAGTTTGTTCCAAGATATTTTTTTATTGTCTTCGCTTTTGCAGGAGACTCAACAATGACAAGATGTTTAGGCATTTCATTCTCCATGTAAGATTTTTATACCGTCTTTACCGCGGCAAAGTGTAAAATATATCATCAGAGTCTATTTGTCAAATAAAAAATTTAGATAATTAGTCCTATATTATGTCACTAACATCAGTAATCAAGCCTGCTCCACCCTTTTTTATAAGTTCATTGCAACCTTTTGATAACTCATCTCCCGGCCTTCCGGGAACTGCGTAAATATCTTTTCCCTGCTCCAAAGCAAAGTCTGCGGTAATCAGTGAACCGGAATGTTCACCGGCTTCAATAAGCACTACCTTATCGGCAAGTCCTGATATAATTCTGTTTCTTCTCGGGAAATGTCGAGGAACAGGTTTGTCTCCCGGAATAAACTCGGAAATAACTCCTCCGCATTCAATAATCTTTTCATACAGTTCAAGATTAGACATAGGATATGGCACATCTACACCGGAACCAAGAACTGCATATGTCTTCCTGCCTTTATCTACGCATGCCCTGTGGGCCATTGTATCTATTCCTATGGCCATTCCCGACACAACCTGAACACCTGCCAGAGAAAGCCTCTCTGAAAAACGGTATGCCATTTCAAGCCCATCTCTAGAAGGGTGTCTAGAACCAACTACAGCTGTAGTGAGGATGCCTTTATTGGGGAGTTCCCCTTGAAAATACAGTATTATCGGAGGATCATATATATCTTTAAGTTTTCCCGGGTAAGCTTCATCAAAGTAACTTAATGCGTTTATTCTACCGCTTTCGATAAGTTTGTATGATTGTTCTGACTTTCTTTTGAAACCGTCATCAGCCATCTCGGATATCATAGTATTTATTTGCGATTCTGAAGGCCATGTCATATTGTTTTCCAACAACATTTTGCGAAGAGTTTGTGAATCCGATGCACTATATAATGACCTGATTTCAATATTGTTTTTCAAAACCTTCATTTTCAAAGCCGGATCCGTGTCGGAAAGAGAATTAAACCAGTGAAGAAAGAAGTCAATCATAGCAATCCCCTTTCTTCATAAATATACACAAATCAAACGCTTCACTTATATGTTCTGCAGATATGTATTTTGACTCATCAATATCGGCAATAGCCCTCGCTGCATTAATTATACTGTTATATAGCGTTTCACTGTATGTATATGATTCGAAAATTTCCTTTAAATATGCAACACAGTCGTTATTCAACCCACATTCCCGTTCAGCATTATCCTTATAAGCTACTGCTTTTTTAATGCTTTCATTCATATCAGAAGTGCTTTTGCGGAAAGTAGCTTTATTTATGTCAAACTTCGATTCATTCAAGTATATAAAAACGTCTGTATCCTTAAGTATTGAACTGTTTATTTTACGTATATGAGCCTCAATCTTCTGTTTTGAGCAAAGACATTTGGTAGTGTCCGGATATAAACCGCATGGACAAAGTGCTGAGTATGAGACCGTTCCGATACAATTCGTAATCAGTTCCCTATTATTCATATATTCTTTCATACTTTTTGAATCTGTATTCATTAACAGCATGAAACCGTTATTTGTAAGTTCAAAAGAGTCGTACAAATTTACTTTTTTCCCAATTTCCAAATAATAAATCTTCTGTTCGTCCGACACCCCTGTATCAAGCTTTTTCATACATTGCATAATATTGCATGCCTTAACACGGTCACCGCCTATGAACATAATACTCATATGACTTGCAACCGAAGCCTCAATATATCTTTTAATGTTTTCATCGCAGTTTATTTCACAGAAATCCGGAATAGATTCTCCAAAATAATTAATCTTATCGATAGCATCCTTATCAGCACGAAAAGGAAAAATGTTTTCGTCTCCGTCAAGTATTTTAAGTACTGTTTCAAGACTGTCAGCTCCGTATACATCAATACCGTTTATTATCGATGCTTTCGAAGCACTTTCAATTGGTAAAATAATTCGCTTAAAGCCGTTATTTCTTGCATGAATGGCTATTAGCGGCGCATTATCAACAGCTTTTAAATTCCCCTCCAGGGAAAGTTCTCCGGCAAAAACAATGTCCTCATTATCATCGGGCATTAATCCGTAAGCCGCAAGAACCGCAACCGCAATAGGTAGATCAAGACTTCCGGACTTCGTTTTAATGCCTGCAGGTGTAATGTTTACCGTAATTCTTTTAGGGTGCAAAAAGAAACCGGCATTTTCGACCGCAACTCTTACACGTTCTTTTGATTCTTTAACTTCATTGGATGCGCCGCACAGAAAAAAGCCCGGCAGACCGTTACGAATATCGGCTTCAACCGATATAAGATGTGCTTCTGTATAAGAACAGATGCAGGAAAAAACTTTACTTACCATTTATCTCCTGTTCTATCTCCCCTGAACAGGTATCACTCAGCATATAAAAAAATACCAACCTCCTGATGTTAAGTCAAGAGGTTGGTTTAAATTATTTATTTTCAAGAATGTTTTTAAGTTCGTCCATGAATGTATTAACGTCCTTAAACTCGCGGTAAACCGAAGCGAAACGAACGTAAGCAACCATATCAAGGTCTTTAAGCTTTTCCATAACCATCTGTCCGATAACGGATGAAGGTATTTCACGCTCTTCCATATTGTAGACAGCATTTTCGACTTCATCCACAAGATTCTGGATTTTCTCAACCGGAACAGGTCTCTTGTGACAGGATGCAAACACACCCTGGACAATCTTTTCACGGTCAAAAGGTACTCTGGAGTTGTCTTTTTTTATTACAACAAGAGGAATAGCCTCTACCTTCTCATAAGTAGTGAAACGCTTGCCGCATTCGTCACATTCACGACGTCTTCTGATGCTTAAACCATCTTCGGCAGGTCTGGAATCAATAACCCTTGTGTTTTCTTTACCACAAAACGGACACTTCATGTCATCTTCTCCTTAAAATGTATTAACCACTACATCTTGTATAATTTTAGTAAACCCTATACAACATGTCAAGCATCTATATAACATTTTTCGACATATTCCTTTGAAATCTTAACGTTTTCAGGAATACTGTCTTCAAGAAGAACATTTATGAAAGGCTTTTCTTTTTTAAGGATTTTCATAAGATGAGGAATGTCGAACTTACCGGTACCAAGTGTCAGCGGACTTGTGAAAATCTCACCGTTTTTAACAACATAATCCTTAATATGAATTATGTCTATATCAGGTAACAGAAGTTCAAACGCCTCATCAACTATATCATTGGCGTGAGACTCATTTTCAGCATTAAGAAGGTTAATAGAGTCAAGAATAACTCTTAGATTCGGGGAGTTAATCTCGTCAAGAACCTTTCTTGTCTGAACAGGATTGTACATTATATGTTTCCAGACAGGCTCAATGCCAATACAAACGCCCATTTTCTCGGCATATTCAACAACGGGATAAAGGCCGTCAATAAATACCTTTAACGCTTCATCAGTATGATTTTCGGGAACATACCTGTATTCTGTGTTTACAGCACCTGTTTCCGTACCGACAACTCCTGCACCAAGCATAGCCGCGAAACGTATATGGTCTTTGTAAATTTCCTGGGTTTTCTTAAGCTCTTCCTTATCGGGAGTAGCAAGATTTCTATAGCATCCAAGAACAGAGACATTAACCTTGTTTTCAGCAAAAATACGTTTTAAATACATTGCCATGCCGCTCGTCATAGCTGAAGGTGCGGTATTAAAATCGGTTATAGCCTTTGGAAGTGCAAGCTGTGTACAGCAAAAGCCAAGATCGGCAATACTTTTAACCCATTGTTCAACAGGTGCCTTAGGCATATCATGGCCCCTGACGCCAAACTGTAACATATATTTTCTCCTTTAGAATAATCCGGTAATCTTTCCGTCAACAACATCGATGCCTTCTGCTGCGGGTTTCTTAGGAAGTCCGGGCATTGTCATCATTGTGCCTGTTATTGCAACAAGGAAGCCGGCGCCTGCACTCATATAAGCCTCACGGATGTTTACGGTGAAACCTGTAGGGCGGCCAAGCTTCTTGGGATCGTCTGAAAGTGAATACTGATTTTTTGCAAGGCATACAGGACAGTTGCCATATCCGAGTTCTTCAAGCTTCTGAATAGCCTTAAGTGCATTCGGATCATAAGAAACACCGTCTGCTCCGTAAATCTCTTTACAAACCGTTTCAATCTTTTCGCAAAGTGAAAGCTCATCCTTATAGATGGGCTCAAAACGGCTGATCTTATTTTCAAGAGTTTCAAGAATCTTTCCTGCAAGCTCAATTCCGCCTTCTCCGCCCTTTTCCCAAACTTCCGAAAGAGCAAATTCGCAGCCTCTGTCACGGCAGAACTGTTCAACAAACTTAAGCTCTGCTTCCGTATCGCTTGTAAATTTATTCAAAGTTACAACAATCGGAACATGATATTTCTGAAGATTTTCAATGTGCTTTTCAAGATTTACGATACCTGCTTTAAGAGCTTCAAGGTTCTCAATGCCTGTTTCTGTTTTGGGAACACCACCGTTGTACTTGAGGGCTCTTACTGTAGCAACAAGAACGACAGCATCAGGCTTAAGACCTGCCATACGACATTTAATGTCAAGGAACTTCTCTGCACCGAGATCTGCACCGAAACCTGCTTCCGTAATAACATAATCAGCAAGCTTAAGCGCTGTCTTAGTAGCTCTTACAGAATTACAGCCATGAGCAATGTTTGCGAAAGGACCACCGTGAACAATTGCAGGTGTATGCTCTAAAGTCTGAATAAGGTTAGGCTGCATTGCATCCTTAAGAAGTGCTGCCATTGAACCTACTGCATTAAGGTCACCTGCTGTAACGGGCTGACCATCATATGTATAAGCAACAATAATTCTGGAAAGACGCTTCTTTAAGTCATCCATATCATCTGCAAGGCAGAGGATTGCCATAATTTCGGAAGCAACTGTAATAACGAAAGTATCCTCTCTTACTACGCCATCTGTCTTTTTGCCCATACCAACGATGATATTTCTGAGGGCACGATCGTTCATATCAAGACATCTCTTCCATACAACCTGTTTAGGGTCGATATTAAGGCTGTTGCCCTGGTAGATGTGATTATCAAGCATGGCAGCAAGAAGATTGTTTGCTGAAGTAATTGCATGGAAATCGCCGGTAAAATGAAGGTTTAAGTCCTCCATAGGAACAACCTGTGCGTAACCGCCGCCTGCTGCACCGCCCTTAATGCCGAAGCAGGGACCGAGTGAAGGCTCACGTAATGCAATAACCGCTTTCTTGTTGAGGCGGCCAAGGGCCTCACCGATACCGACTGTTGTAGTGGTCTTTCCTTCACCTGCAGGTGTAGGGTTGATAGCCGTTACAAGAACAAGCTTTCCATCCGGTCTGTCCTTAACAGACTGAATAAGTTCTTCAGAAAGTTTTGCCTTGTACTTACCGTACATCTCAAGAGAATCAGCGGGGATATCAAGCTTTGCGGCAACTTCTGTGATTGGAAGCATACTTGCTTCCTGAGCGATTTGAATGTCTGACTTCATTTTTTGTCCTTTCCACTCTCTTTTAGAGTAAACAAACTTTGCCCTTTCTCACTAACCCTAAAACTAACTGTTTATTTTCCGGAATTAAGGAAAGCCTCGTATTCTTCCATAGTCATAAGAATCGTTCTGGCCTTTGTACCCTCTTCTCCGGTAACAACTCCTGCATCGGCAAGCTGCTCCATAATACGTGCAGCTCTGTTAAAACCAATCTTTAAGGCTCTCTGCAAATAACCTACAGATGCTTTTTGTTTTTCGATAATAATACGGCCCGCCTCTTTAAAGTATTCATCACGGCCATTATCAGCTCCGGGTGTTGCTTTTTCATCATTTGATGAGGTATCGGAGGACTGATTATCAATCTTCAAAGATACATCGGAGCTGTAATCCGCATCATTTTCAGCCTTTAAGAAATCAACTACGCTGTTAACCTCCGCATCAGATACAAAAGCGCCCTGTATTCTCGTGGGCTTGGGCATTCCTGAAGGGAAGTAAAGCATATCGCCCTTTCCAAGCAGCTTCTCCGCACCGTTACCGTCAAGAATAGTTCTGGAATCGGTACCGGATGTGACGGCAAATGCAATACGTGAAGGAATATTTGCTTTAATAAGTCCTGTAATAACGTCAACTGAAGGTCTCTGAGTAGCAATAATTAGATGTATGCCGCACGCTCTTGCTTTCTGTGCAAGACGGCATATTGCAGCTTCAACATCCTTTGAAGCAACCATCATAAGGTCTGCAAGCTCGTCGACAATAATAACCATCTGAGGCATTTCGGGGTAATTTTCATCAACATTACCCTTTGCGGCTTCGGCCTTAACACGCTCGTTATAACCCTTAAGGTCACGAACAGAAAGCTCTGCGAACTTTTTATAACGCTCATCCATTTCATTGCATGCCCAGTTAAGTGCTGCGGCAGCCTTTTTAGGATCGGTAACAACAGGAATGAGCAAATGCGGAATACCGTTATAAACAGAAAGCTCAACAACCTTGGGATCGATCATGATAAGCTTAAGGTCCTCAGGCTTTTGTTTATAGAGGATACTCATAATTATTGTATTGATACAAACAGATTTACCGGAACCTGTCGATCCCGCAATAAGCATATGAGGCATTTTAGCAATATCGCCGACAATGTTATTGCCCTCAATACTCTTTCCGACTGTAAACGGAATGGAAAACTTGTTTTCCTTGAACTCCTTGGAATCAATAAGCTCATACAACGTAACCATTGTATTTTCAGAGTTCGGGACTTCTATACCTACTGCTGCTTTTCCCGGGATAGGTGCCTCTATACGAATGTCGGCTGCAGCAAGATTAAGCTTAATGTCGTCGGAAAGTGCGGTGATTTTCGATACCTTGACACCGACCTCGGGCTGAAGCTCATATCTTGTAACTGTAGGGCCTTTTGAAATATCTGTTATAGTAACGTTAACACCAAAGCTTTCAAGCGTTGAACGAAGCTTTTCAGCGGTATCGTAAAGCTCATTATCATTACTCTTTCCTGTTTTACCTACAGGCTTTTTAAGGAGATCAAGCGGCGGGAATTTGTAAACCTTTTCAGGCACAAACTCCATCTGTTTGTTCTTGCCTTCAACTACGCTGTCCGGAGTAATAAGCTTTTCTCCCTTTGTGTTTTGAGATGCGGAATTCTTACCGCCGACTTTTTCATTGACTTTTTTAAGAGCATAAGGAGGCTCATCAAAAATAGTTTTGGGACTAGCGTTTTCAAATGCAGAACGGTCACGAAGGGCCGCATCCGAGAAACTCATTTCCTTCTTCTCAGGTTCGCCCGAATTGTTAAATGTATTTGTACCCTTAACGGCGGTTTTGCCTTCAAACTTTTTCTTGAGACTGTCTTCATAGAGACTGTTAATAGTATTTTTTGTATCCTCGGAAGGCGTATATTTTCCGTTTAAAATAAGGTCTTTATCTGCAGAATTAAGTGAATCGATGGCATCACCTGAATTATAAGAATTACCTGCTTTGTCAGAGGAATTCTTAATAACAGGAGCTTTACCCATACCCGGAACTATATCTACAACTACATCACCGTCATCATCAGACTCATCGGCTTTGTTAAGTCCTACAGGCTTTGTGGGAGTAATTCCGCCAAAAAAGTTCTTTTTCTTTTCTACAGGCTTTTCTTCCTCAGTTTCAGGCTTTATCTGGTCTTTAAGGAGGAAAGTTTTTGCTTTCTTTTCCGGAACAATATCACCTGTCTTCTCATCGGTAATATAGTCCTCAACCATCTTGTCATACTCTTTACGTTTTTCAACGTTTTCTTCGTGTTTCTCGTCAAGATATTCTTTGATAATCTGAAGAAAAGCTTTGCCGGTAATAATCATAAGGCAGATAATTTCAAGCGCGGCAAGAATAATATAACTTCCGACAAGGCCAAAAAGAGGCACAAGCATACGGCAAAGTACACCACCAATAAATCCACCACCGGTTTTATTAAGCTTTGCATATGTATAGTACTCGGAAAGCTTCATTGAAGCTGTGGTTTCACCGACACCAAGCTGGATCATTGCCGATAAAAGTACAAAAACTCCTAGGGCAGCAACAATTTTGGAAACATATATTTTCTTTGATGAACTCTTGTTAGCAAGGAAAAATGCAACAACAATAAGTGCAAAAACAGGAACAAGATATGCAAGAAAACCGAAAAGTCCGAAAAGAACGCCGTTTACTGCTTCACCTGCTTTGCCGGAAAGCTTGAAATTACTTAAAATTAAAAGTAACGAAACTACAGCCGTTCCGATAAGAATGGCTTCATCTCTTATTTCACGGGAAACGGTTTCTTCCTGTCTTAGTTTCTCCTGCTCCTCTAAAGAAAGTTTAACCTCTTTTACAGCTTTTTCAGGTTTTGATGAACTCTTTGAATTATTGTTTGAAGTGCTCTTTGAAGAATTCTTTCCTGTGCTTTTTCCCGTATTTTTATTTGAATTTGTGTTGTTTGATTTGTTTGTTGCCATACAGTAAATTTACAATCCTTTGTGTTCACATTTGGATTTATTATACTATATCTTGAATAAAAAGCAAATAATAAACGAAAAAAAGCAGAGGCGCCAAGCCTCTGCTTTAAAACTATTTAACGTCTTTAATTGAGAAGGAAACTCTGCCCATCTTATCTTTACCAAGACATACTGCTCTAACCTTGTCGCCAAGAGTAAGAACATCTTCAACGTGCTCGATTCTTTCCTTTGCAATCTTAGAGATGTGAACCATTGCTTCCTTGCCGGGAGCGAACTCGAGGAATGCACCAAACTCCTTAATGGAAACAACCTTTCCTTCAAGAACCTGGCCCTCTTCGAAATCGGAAACGATGATGTTGATAAGTCGAACAGCTTCGTTCATCTTGTCCATATCAGTACCGCAAACGGAAACAGAGCCGTCATCTGTGATATCAATCTTAACACCTGTCTGGTCGATGATTGTGTTAATTGTCTTACCACGCTGGCCGACAACTTCACCAATCTTGGAAGGATCGATCTGAATCTGGATAATCTTGGGAGCGTAAGGTGATACTTCCGGTCTGGGCTCGGAAATAGCAGGCTTCATACATGTATCCATGATGAAAAGTCTTGCTTCACGGCAACGAGCGATAGCGCCTTCAACGATAGGACGTGTAAGACCATGAATCTTAATATCCATCTGGATAGCTGTGATACCTTCTGTAGTACCTGTTACCTTGAAATCCATATCACCAAAGAAGTCCTCAAGACCCTGGATATCTGTAAGAAGGATGTAATCATCATCTGTCTCGCCTGTTACAAGACCACAGGAAATGCCGGCAACCATTCTCTTAATGGGTACACCTGCAGCCATAAGTGACATACAGCTTGCACATGTAGATGCCATTGATGTTGAACCGTTTGACTCAAAAGTCTCGGATACGGCACGAATAGCGTAAGGGAATTCCTCTTCTGAAGGAAGTACAGGAAGAAGTGCTCTCTCAGCTAGTGCACCATGACCGATTTCACGACGTCCGGGACCTCTGGAAACCTTTGTCTCACCTACAGAGTATGCAGGGAAGTTATAGTGGTGCATATAACGCTTGCTTGTCTCGTTTTCATCAAGGCCGTCAAGCTTCTGAGCCTCAGCAAGAGGTGCAAGTGTAACAACGTCACAAATCTGTGTCTGTCCTCTTGTGAACATGGAAGAACCATGAACTCTGGGGATAATGTCAACTTCAGCTGCAAGAGGACGAATCTGTGTAATTGCACGACCGTCAGGACGCTTCTGGTCCTTGAGAATCATCTTACGAACTGTCTTCTTTTCGTACTGGTAAACAGCCTCATCAATAAGAGGAAGCCAGTCTTCCTTGTCTGCGAAAACTTCAGCAAGCTTATCCTTGAGGTTTCTGATTCTTTCTTCACGAACCTGCTTCTCGGGAGCAAACATAACAACTTCCATCTCTGCGGGAGGGATCTGCTCCTTGATAGCTGCAAAAAGCTCTTCGGGAATAGCACAGCTTGTGTACTCGTGCTTCGGTTTTCCGCACTCAGCAACAATCTTGTCGATGAAAGCGATAACTTCTTTGTTTACAGCATCTGCTGTATAAATAGCTTCGATCATCTTTGCTTCAGGTACTTCGTTTGCACCTGCTTCAATCATGATAACCTTATCACGTGTTGAAGCAACTGTAAGCTTAAGGTCTGAAACAGCAACCTGTGATGCATTGGGGTTGATTACGAACTCACCGTTGATAAGTCCAACCTGTGTTGTTGCGCAAGGGCCGTCAAACGGAATGTCGGAAATAGCAACTGCAATAGCGGAACCAAGCATAGCTGTAAGCTCGGGAGCGCACTCGGGATCAACTGACATTACAAGGTTGTTAAGAGTAACATCGTTACGGTAGTCCTTAGGGAAAAGAGGTCTCATAGGACGGTCGATAACACGGCTTGTAAGAATAGCATTCTCAGTAGGCTTGCCTTCACGCTTTGTAAAGCCTCCGGGAATCTTTCCTACTGCATAAAGCTTTTCTTCGTACTCAACACTGAGAGGGAAGAAATCAACGCCTTCTCTGGGCTTCTCGGAAGCAGTTGCTGTTGAAAGCACTGTTGTATCACCGTAGTGAATGAATGCTGCACCGTTAGCCTGCTTTGCAACTCTGTCGACATCAACTGTAAGTGTTCTGCCGGCAAGTTCCATTGAAAATGACTTGTAGCTCATTTTTTTCTCCTTTTCTTATTTGAAAATTAGTCAACGGAGCCGCCGAAACGTCTGAAAAACACGTAAACCGGTTATATGCTTTTCAGATGTCCCGGATACAGACTCCGCCTGTGTCTTTTGACACAGCCGTCGGTAGTATACTCTTTATTGTCTATAAAAGCAAGTACGGAATTATAAATTCAAATATTGTATGTATCATGAAAAATTGTATATAATATAAATACAGCAGGCAAAATAATTAAGCATTTTGATGAATCCCAACCGGAGGTATTATAGCATGAATCTTGAACTCATTAAGCCATCAAACGAATACAAAAATCAGATAACCGAAATGATTGCAGAGTGGAAAGCAGATATTAAGGCCAACAATACAAATCGCTCTCCGTATGCAATATTTAAAAATGATGTCAGCGATTTTGATTATTACGTAAATAATATTGATTGTAAAGAAGACACGCCGGACGGTTATGTGCCCACCACAACACTCTTCTGTCTCGACAAAGACCGAAATGTCATTGTAGGTGCCGTAAACATACGTCATCATCTCAACAAATATCTTGTGTCTACAGGTGGTCATATAGGTGACGGAATCCGTCCGAGTGAGCGTAGGAAAGGCTATGCTACCGCTATGATTGCCCTTGCCCTGGAAGAATGCAGAAAGCTTGGAATGAAAAAAGTTCTTATGTGTTGCAATAAGTATAATATAGGTTCCAAGAAGTCAATCATCTCCAACGGCGGAGTTCTCGAAAGTGAAGATATAGACGAAGGCGAAATAACACAGCGCTACTGGATAGATCTTAATAAAAATACAACCGGGAAAGTAACAATTTTCTTACCCGGTTGTCTTGAAAACATTGGTTTTGTTGCAATCATTTCAAAATATAAAGATAAATGGATTTACTGTTATCATAAAAAGCGCGAAAGCTTTGAACACCCCGCCGGTCACGTAGAGAAAGGTGAGACTCCGCTTGAAGCCGCAAAACGCGAGCTTTACGAGGAAACAGGCATTACCGAATGCGAAATGATTCCTTTATGGGACTACGAATACATTTGGGAAAACAATGCAGGAAGTAACAATGGAAGGTACTACTTTGCAAATGTTCTTTCTCTTGGAACTCTTCCCGAAAGCGAAATGGACCACATCGAACTTTTTGACGAGGTACCGATGAATTTCACTTACGACCGCGATGCTGAAATCAACGATCTTTACAACGCAGAAAAGATTTGGAAAGCCCACAAAATTACTCAGTAAACTTAAATGAGTCAAAGTCAAACTGTGTTCCGGGAAGGAAAATAAATTCAATCTTTCCCTGTCCTTTAATCCTCTTTATACTGCAGGTATGAACACTTTGAACGCCTGTTACGGAGAAGCTTTGAACGTCTGCTTCTCCTTTTTTGTTTGTAAACTTAAGTCTTATTGTCATTTCTTTAAGAGGAGTTTTTCCTTCAACAACAATTCCGCCTGCTCCATTCTCTCCGAAATCCATGTTATCGAAGGAAAGGCAGACATTATTTCCTATATTGTTGACAGAGGCACCTTCAACATTATAGGAATCGCCGAAAATACCGTCATATGCCGCTGCATTAATTTTGGAAAATGCTTTTTCCTGTTTTAAAAATTCAAAGCCCTTTATGTGAAGTCTGCAATGTGCAATAAGTGAAATGGTCTGAAGCCCTTTTAATGTATAAGGCAGTTTAAATGTCTGAGGCTTGTAAACATTCCAGTCGCAGGGCTGTTTGTATTTAAGAACGTCAATCAGCTGGGCTTTACCTTCCTCAGTTGCATCCCCTTTATAAAGCTCAATTTCATATATGGAATCACTGAAGGTAAAGAGCGTAAGTATCATTTCATCTGTTCCGGACTCGCCGAAATCCATATTTTCAAAAACAATACCGCTTCGAGCATTATCAACAGTAGCAATACCTTTATCGTTACCGCCTCTGCAGCCTGCAATAACATGAGAATTAAGGCCTGCCGAAACAAATTTATAAGGGTTCATATAACGCTCGCCAAGACCTTCGGAGCTTATTTCAAGCTGTGACATAATTCTGACAATCTCACTGCCGGATTTTGAAGTAACGCGAAGATAACCCTCACCGTTTCCATAAGCAGTTACCTTTATGTGAGAGTCGTCAATCTTTGTAATTTCGGCAAAATCCAATTCAATGCCGGCACGATTAATAATCTTATAGGAGAATTCTTTATCATCGGCATCTTCCGGAAGAATTTCAACGTTTACGATAGCAGTATTACATTCTTTCGTAAGCTTGAGAGAATCATCATGTGAAAGCTTAATCTGTCTGACCTGAATAAGCTTATCGGATTTTGAAACGTCAACGTAAACCGGCTCTAAACCGTCGGGCTCAATTATAGCAAGCAGTTTTCCGTTAAAAAGCTTACGTGACGCCGATTGATAACTGTCATAATCCGTCGAATCGCCATTGTCCATGCCTTTAAGCTTTCCGTTTTTAACGTTGACAAAAACGTAATCCATAGCATTCTCAACAATATTACCATCCTTGTCGGACATGGATATGTCAACAAAATACAATTCTCTTCCATCAGGCTCAATAACAAGAGAAGCCTCATTTTGAAAATCATTTTTAACGAGAGAATACTTTGCGCCCTGCTCTACATGTATTACGGGCTTTACTGAATCACCGAAAGTAACATGTCTGTCTCTTGCAAGTTCTTTTCCTGTCTCGTCATAGCTGATAGCAAGTATTTCACCTTTTTCAAAAGGAACCTTCCAAGTTGGAATAAGTTCTTTGCCGTCAGTATGATTAATAAACTTTCTGCCAAGAGATTTACCATTTAAGAAAAGCTCAACAGAAGCACCTGTAGAACATGCTCTTACATCTATAATCTGTCCATCATTCCAGTTCCAGTAAGGATAAAGATGTACAAAAGGATTAGTCTCCTCATCCGTCCATTCAGCCATAAAGCAGTAATACTGGTCCTTCGGGAAGCCAGCAGTATCCAACTGGCCAAAATAGGAATTCTTGGAATTATAAGGGGTCGGTTCTCCGATATAATCAAAACCGGACCACAAAAACTGACCAAGCGAAAAAGGAGTGTCCCTGTCAATATAAACACAGGATTCGACATTTTTGGCGCCCCAGCTTGAAGTTGAATTCCCAAGTGATGAGCACTGACCATCTTCATCAGACATAATAGGCTCGTCTAACGGGAAATGATAAACACCTCGGCTTGTAACCAATGATGCTGTTTCGCTTCCGTAAATAATCCAATCAGGATGGTCTTTATGGTGATTTTCGTACATTCTCTCACCATAATTGTAGCCTGCATATTTAAGAACAGCGGAGCAATTCCTTGCTTTCTCCCACTCCATGAAATTAGAACCAATTGTAACATGCGAATTGATATACGGGTCAAATACAAGAACATGCGAAATAAGATGTTTTGTAATCAAAACACCTTTTTCACCGTTAACTGTATCGGGAATTTCATTTCCGATTGACCACATAATGTTTGAAACATGATTTCTGTCACGGCGAATCCATGAAAATACATCTCTTTGCGACCACTCAGGGAAGAAACGCGCATAATCATATTTTGTAAGGGGCATTTCCCACATATCGAAGGCTTCATTATCAACAAGAACACCCATTTCATCGCAAAGTTCCATAACCTGCGGATCAGGCATATTATGGCTTGTTCGAAGCGCATTAACTCCCATCTTTTTAAGCATGCGAAGCTTACGGATCATTGCCTCTCTGTTAAAAGCAGATCCTAATGCACCAAGGTCATGATGTTCACATACACCGTTAAGCTTAATGTTCCTGCCATTCAAGAAAAAGCCTTTATTACAGTCAAAAACAACTGTCTTAAAGCCAATTTTAAAATCACATTCATCAAGAATTTCCAAAGGCTCTTCGTCGGAACCTTCGTAGCAAAGTTTAACGTTTAGTTTGTACAGATTCGGTGCCTCTATGTCCCAAATATAAGGGTCTGAAACAATGGAAGAAAAAGAAAAGATTCCGGTATCCTTAAAATCTTCATCAAAATCAGCTTCTCTGTAGCCTTCGGGACATTCATGCAAAAGCTCTTCTTTAGCTTTTATATAACGGCTTTTAAAAATATCCGAAGCAATACCGACATAATCGCCTTCCCCAAGGACAGTTGTCTTCCCATCAGGTGCGGTCAGCGTGTAAACGGTTTTAAAGCCTTTAAGGTTAGAAGGCTTTTCTTCGGAAATACCGGAAACAAACACCTCTGATTCGATATTTATACCGAAATCACCATTTCCAAGCGGTGAAATGTGTACATAATTACCGTCTTCGGGCAAATAAGCTTCGCTCTTTTCTATAAGATGAACGTTTCTGAATATACCGGCTCCCGAATACCATCGCGAATTCGGATTTTCATGGCGTACATGTACAACTATAATGTTTTTACCTGGATTAATATAATCAGTAATTTCAAAAGTAAATGTAGAATAACCGTATTTCCATTCAAAAACTTTAACGTCGTTAACATAGACTTCACTGTCCATATAAACACCGTCAAACCGAAGGAATGTATGTGCAGAAGTTCTCTCAAAATCAACTTCCTTATAGTACCAGCCTGAAGAAGTTTCATATAAATCCTTCGAATTTTCAATAAGCCAGTCGTGAGGAATGCAAACATCTTTAAATGACGCAAAAAGACCGCTTACATCACTGTAAGCAGTCTTTATATCCGTTTTAAAGAATTTCCATGAATCATTAAAATAACTATTCATTTTCTTTTTCTCCATAAAGAATATCGTGTAAAATCGTAGCATTTTCAGAATAGAAACAGAGTACTTCCTGACCATCTATCTTAGTACTGTTAAAGTACCTTTGACCGTCTATTTCAAACGGTACACGATACTCATCCATATCGAATACTTTATTTTCAATAACATAAAGCAAACAATCGGAGAATGTTTTTTCAATATCTACGCCATCCGGAACCTTAACATATTCAAGGCACTTAAGCATAATAGAATAAAGTTCTGTGAAGTTCTTTGTTTTATACTTATCAAAAATCTTCTTAAGAACAATACGCTGTCTTTCGGTACGACCGTAATCAGCATAACCGCCTGAATTTGTATTAACCTTACGTACACGGCAATATCCGAGTACCTGATTACCTGTCATATGCTGATTGCCTGCAACAACATTTCTCTGTGCAGGGTCTGAAATGTAATCATGTGTGTTAAGATATTCGGCTTCCTCTGCAGTAAGAGAAATATCAATACCACCGAGAGCATCAACAATTGCTTCAAAGCCGTCAAAGTTAACGACAACATAACCCTGAGTCTTAAGACCGAAATTCTTTTCAAGTGTCTGCTGGAGAAGAGGTCCCTGACCATAAGTATAAGCAGCGTTAAGCTTATTGTCACCGTGACCCGGAATCTCTACATAAAGGTCTCTCATAAAGCTTACAAGCTTAACAGGACCGCCGTCCTTATCAAGCGACGCAACCATAATGGAATCGGCACGGCCTATTGAATCGTTATAAATATTTTCAACACCGATCAGCAGAATATTAATAACTGAGTTATCTTCTTCAAACTGAGGATCGTCGGAATCAATGTAGGAAGGTCCCTGCGTAACGTCAGGCTGATTTGCTCCCTGAGTAACATCAGGCGCCTGCGTAGGCTGTCCCGGATTTACAACTTCACCGCCGGGATTCTCAGGATCAACACTTTGTGTTGGAACAACTTCATGCTCAACCCTGTTCATAATAATGCTTGTTGCTACCCTACTGAGTACAACATGTCCGGGCTTTGTAAAAAGAAGGAAAAGTCCGAGAAAAACAAGGATAAGTAATACTAAAATAACAATTTTAAGCCATTTGGGAACAGAAGACATAAAACCTGAATTACCTTCCTCATCATCTTTCTTAACCTTCTTTTTTCTGACGGGATCGGGTTCATCACCCTCTTCTTCGTCAAGAAGTTCAGCAAAACTGGGACCGAGGTTCTTTTCTACCTGCTCAGCAAGTGCAGAACTTACGTCCTCAAAAAGATAATCATCCTCTGTCTTTTCAGAATCATCCTCGTCTTCTTCATCATCATCAAAAGATATTCCCGACAAATCAACTTTAGGAATAAATTCTGAGTCCTTTGTTTCAACGGTTTCTGATGTCTCTTCCGTCTCTTCTGTTATTTCTTCCCCTTCGGACGGCTCGTTTTCAATAAGATTGGCTGTCTCTTCAACAGCATCGAGAATTGACTCATCATCATTCTCGTTTGCTTTCATGACAGCATCAACGGCCTCATCCATAGCTTTAGAAGTCTCGGCATCAATAACACCCTCTATTTCTTTGTCGAGATTCTCGGAAAGCTTTGAAAAATCTAACTCATTACCCATAAAATCCTCACTTTAAAGCATAATCAACAGCTTTTCAAGGAACTTATAAACCCTTACTGCTGATTCAAGCGAAAGCTGTTCATTAGGACTATGCACATCCTTCATATCCGGCCCGATTGAAATAATATCAAGCTCAGGCTTTGCCTCGAACAAAAGACCGCATTCAAGACCTGCGTGCATAACCTCAACTCTTGGTTCATTACCGTATTCTTCTTTAAAAAGTTTAACATAGCAGTCGCGAAGATACGAATTCTTGCGATATTCCCATGCAGGATATTCGCCCTCTGTTTCTGATGATGCTCCAAGAAGCTCGGCAAGATATGCAAGCTTATCGGATATGTAATGCTTCATACTGGAAACAGAACTTCTGATTGAAAACCTTATATTTGCATTTTCTTCAGTCGTATTTAAAACGCCGAGATTCAAAGAACTTTCAACAAGTCCGGGAACATCCGCACTCATTCTCTGAATACCATACGGACACTGAACAAGGAAATAAAGCAGCTTTTCAAAGCATAAAGGCGTAAGACAGAAAAATTCTTTTTCTTCGGTCTTAAAAACCTCAACAGAAACATTAAGTCCCGGTTCCCGGCTTGAAGATTCGTTTCTGAGAGTGTCATTAATCTTTTCAACTGCCTTTTTGACAGTTAATTCATCACAATCGGAAACAAATTTTGATTCACAATCACGCGTTATGGCATTATCTAACTTTCCACCGCGAATGTCAAGAAGGAAATACTCAACCTCATCGCGAAGCATAAACAAAACCCTTGCCATAAGCTTATTGGCATTAATTCTGTTTTTGTTAATCTCAACACCGGAATGACCGCCTGTAAGTCCTGAAACCTTAAGGATATATGGTGTACCTGTAGTCTCAGCTCTTTCAAGGTTAAAACTTATGTCCTGTCGAAGTCCGCCTGCACAACCTGCAAAGCACCAGCCTTCTTCTTCCGAATCGCAGTTAATAAGATAAGATGCCTTAAGAAGAGATTTATCAAGGTCCTTTGCACCGTACATGCCGGTTTCTTCATCGGTCGTCATAAGAAGTTCCAGCTCGGGATGAGGCTCATCGAATGTCATAAGAGACATCATATAAGCAATCGCAATACCATCATCACCGCCAAGCGTCGTTCCCTTTGCATGAAGAGCTCCGTTCTCGATGTAAATGTCAAGAGGATCTTTTTCAAAATCATGCTTTGAAGAAGCTTCCTTCTCACAGACCATATCAAGGTGTCCCTGAATCATAACCGTTTTTCTGTCTTCGAAGCCTTTGCTTGCAGGAACACGTATAATCAGGTTGTTTGAATCGTCCTGATATACATCAAGCCCTTTTTCTTTTGCGAAATCGCGAACATAGTCCGAAATAGCCTTTGTATTGCCTGAGCCATGAGGAATCTTCGTAAGCTGTTCAAAATTATAAAGGACATTTTTGTAATCGAAGTCTTTTGTTAAGTAGCTCATTTTCACTAACCCTTTGTCTTAGTTTTTAAATGAATGTATAGGCGCAGGAATGCGTCCGATTCTGTCTACAAATGATGAGCAGTCAAATCTGTTTACAGGCATTATAGGAGCGTATCCGAGAAGCCCGCCGAATTCAACGGTTTCGCCCACTCCCTTTCCGATAACAGGGATGAGTCTTACAGCCGTAGTCTTTGCATTTATCATACCGATTGCCATTTCGTCGGCAATTATACCTGAAATTGATGAAGCTTTTGTGTCTCCCGGAATAGCTATCATATCAAGACCTACAGAGCATACGCACGTCATAGCTTCAAGCTTTTCAAGTGTAAGTGCACCTGCATTAACCGCATCAATCATTCCCTGGTCTTCAGAAACAGGTATGAATGCGCCTGAAAGTCCGCCAACATATGAGGATGCCATTACTCCACCCTTCTTAACCTGGTCGTTTAAAAGTGCAAGTGCAGCCGTTGTACCGGGTGCGCCCGGATGTTCAAGACCGATTTCCTTTAATATGTCGGCAACAGAATCACCAACAGCAGGTGTCGGAGCAAGTGAAAGATCGACAATACCGAAAGGTATGTTAAGCATCCGGGAAGCTTCCTTAGCAACAAGCTGTCCGACTCTTGTAATCTTAAAGGCAGTCTTTTTTATTGTTTCGCAGAGGACTTCAAAGCTTTCACCACGTACCTGCTCAAGTGCTTTTTTAACAACACCCGGCCCGCTGACACCGACATTAATGATGGCATCTGCTTCGGTAACACCATGGAATGCACCGGCCATGAAAGGATTGTCATCGGGTGCATTGCAGAAAACAACAAGTTTCGCACAGCCAAGGCAGGAATCTTCTTTTGTCGCCTCTGCGGTATCCTTTATAATCTGTCCGAGAAGCTTTACGGCATCCATGTCGATACCCGTTTTTGTTGAGCCGACATTTACCGAGCTGCAAAGAAGAGATGTCTGTGAAAGTGCCTTAGGTATGGAAAGAATAAGGTTTTTATCAGCCTGCGTCATTCCTTTGCTTACAAGTGCTGAATATCCACCGAGGAAGTTCACGCCAACAGCCTTTGCCGCTTTATCAAGTGTCTTCGCGATTTTAACAAAATCATCAGGGGATTTGCAGCAGGCACCACCGATAAGTGCAATCGGGGTAACGCTGATTCTTTTGTTTACAATAGGAATCTGAAATTCCTTTTCTATTGTTTCCCCGGTCTTTACGAGATTGCCTGCAAGCCTTGTAATCTTTTCGTAAATTCTCTCACAGCATCTGTCAAGATCGGAATCAATGCAGTCAAGAAGCGAAATACCAAGAGTGATTGTTCTCACGTCAAGCTTCGCATCCTGAATCATATTGTTTGTTTCAATTATTTCCTGTCGGGTTATCATGTCATGTCCTTCTATATTCTGTGCATCATGTCAAAAATGTCTTCGCGCTGGATTTTAATAACAAGTCCCATTGACTCGCCCAACTGTTCAAGCTCATTGGCGATAACAAGAAAGTCCTTTTCACATTTAGCAAGGTCAACAATCATAACCATGTTGAAGAATTCCTGAAGAATTGTCTGTGAAATGTCAAGGATGTTAATGCTGCTGTCGGCAAGATATGTACATGTTTTTGCAATGATACCGACGCAGTCTTTTCCGACAACGGTGATAACTGCTCTTTTCATTTTGTTTTCTCTCTTTCGTTTATCTTCACGTATCTTTTTCGATTAGGTTTTAAAAATACGTTTTTTTACTAATAAATTTCTGCAATAAAGGAATGCTCAAATCTCGGTGCAACATGAACTTCAGGTCTTTTACCTTCTTCAACAGCCATATAAAGCTCGGCTTTAACGGTTTCAAGTGCAAGCTCCGGGAAATTATTGTCCTCGGACAGATGTGCAAGAATAACATGAATTATTCTTGTATCAAAGTTATTGCAAAGTTTAACAAGCAATCTGGCACAATCCTCATTTGAAAGATGTCCGCACTCTCCTTTTATTCGTTGTTTAAGCGAATAAGGATAAGGCCCGACTTCCAGCATATTTATGTCATGATTTGCTTCAAGGTAAAGAAGTTCGGAACCGGCAAGATGTGAAACAATGTCATCATCAAAAAAACCAAGGTCCGTCGCCATACTGACTTTATGACCGTTGCTTTCAAAGGAATAGGCAACAGGGTCGGCTGCATCATGCGAAATTCTGAACGGCGTAATTTTAATAGTCCCTTTTGTAAAAGAACAATCCGGCTTAACGGCATTTAAAAGCGTAGGGTTAACTTCGCCTATTTTATTCCTGCCGTTCATGCATTCATAAAGGGTAGCACGTGTTCCGTAAACCGGAATACAGTACTTTCTCGCAATAGGTCCTATACTCTTTATGTGGTCGATATGTTCGTGCGTAATAAGCACAGCATTAATATTTTCAATGCTCTCTCCGATTGCTTCTAATTCTGAAACGATTCTTTTAAGTGCTATACCTGCATCTATAAGAATACGTGTTTCTCCGTCAGAAACAAAGACACAGTTTCCGCTGCTACCTGAAGAGAGGCTGCAAAGCTTTAAATCCATCTTAACTCCAGAGAATCTCCGTTTTTAATATAATCTGAAAATCCCGCTTCTCTATTGTTTATTTTTGTAAGCACCTTTGAGCCTTTAGGATTCTTAATGTCAAAGGGATAAACATCAAGAACATCGACAAAGCGATACTTTGTCTTACCGTTAAGGAAATACGGAAGGCCGTTAATCTTAACAGAAATCGAGTGAAGTGATTCTTCAACAGGTTCTATAATCTCAACGTTTTTTCCTTCAATATGTTTCTCATTGGGATTAAAAACAACAGGTGCCTCTTCAAGGTCAAAGCTGACTTTGAAGTTCTCATAAACCTTGGTATCCTTGTCGGCAGGCTCATTATTTACATAGATATTGTCCTTAAAAGGAATATCCATAAAATCAAGAATCTGACTTACGGTATAGTAGTCAAGGAGTTCAAGTCGGTCACCGTTCTTAATATCGTAAAAGCCCGAAACAAGATTGTCATTAGCCATAATGAACTTCGGGCAAATAATAACCTTTCTGTTTACGTTAAAATGAATCTCTCCACGATTATATTCCGGAAGTCGTTTTACTTCTATTGAAGCATCACGTCCTACGGTAGACTCATGGATTCGGATGTCATCGTTAGGCTCAATCCGTGTGCTTGCGGAAGCAGGCTTGCCGTTTACCGTAATAACAGCTGCTTCACCAAGCTCTCCTCTTACCATTCTTGCACGTCCGTTTAAAGTGAACTCAAGTGCTTTTCCTCTTCTGGGGAAAAGTCTCTCATTCGGATAGCCTGCAGCAATTGCCGCATCGATTACCGTGAGTTTATTGTTATCATACAGTTTTACGGAATCTCCGTTAAGGTTTACGAATACAAAATTATTTTTCTTTTCGTAGTAGTTTAGGCAAATACCGATAGGAGTAACAAGCTCGGGAGTTCTCTTATAGTCCTTGCTCGGGAAGTCAACAAATGAAAGGACTTCCTCACCTCTTAACGCAACACGTTCCTTCGGAATATCGAGTGCCTTTGCAAGTTTATCGGTAAAGCCTGTAATCTTACCGCCACCGCCTACAACAAATACGGCACTAACAGCTTTTCCACCGTTAAGTTCGATAATCCTGGAAGCTATTTTTTCGGTAATCTCATCAATTTTATCCGAAAGCTCGTTCTTTACCTGAGCAGGTGTGGTAGTCTGCTTCAGTCCCATAATGTCTGTGTATGTAATGGATTTTTTATTGAAAGATGCATCAAGCTTAATAGTTTCGGCAGTCTGGAAATCAACAAGATGATTTGCGGAAATAACTTCGGTAAAAGCATCACCGGCCATAGGAATCATGCCGTAAGCAACAATACTGCCCTCTCTTGTAATGGAGATATCACTTGTTCCGGCGCCGACATCGACAAGAGCAATGTTAAGAAGACGGAACTTCTCCGGTATGGCAACCATAATTGCGGCAATAGGCTCAAGAGTAAGATTTGTTACTTTAAGACCTGCTTTATCAACTGTAGTATAAAGGCCTTCAATAACTTCATCGGGCAGGAATGTTGCAAGAACGTCCGCACCGATTCTTGAAGCCTTATGGTCGGTAAGATTTGTAATCTGGAAATCGTTTAAATAATATCTTACAACCGAATATGCAACGCAGTAATAATTGTCATCATCTGAAGTAAGTGACTTCTTAATTTCGGAATAAGCCTCTTCAACGCCTTTTAATTCAAGCCCTCTGACGGCTTCTTCATCAACAATTGTGTCCTCTGTAAATACTTCATCAACATGAACAGTTACGGTTTTAAGAACACGGCCGGCAGCGGCAATACATACGTCGGTAAGTCTTGTCCCGTCAAGCTGGTTTTCGAGAGCTCTTCTGACCTGCTTTATCGTTTCGGCAACCTTGTTTATGTCATGAATCTGTCCGTCAATCATAGCACGTGTTTCATGCTCTCTGATTTCCTGAGCAACTACTGTAAAGTTGTTCTCGTTCTTTTTATAGCCTACAGTACCGACTACACTTCTTGTTCCGATATCAAGTCCGAAAACATATTGTTCTGCCTTTGCCATAATGAACTCCTTTACTTAATCAATCAGATTTATTTTATGACGGAAAGAAGGTCTTTAAGATGCGACGTGGCATCGTTACCTCCGTTATTGTAACCGTCTCCGTTATTTACTATAAAATCGCTTTTATCAAGAAACTCGTAATGCGTAAGCTGGTTTTTAAGAACAGTATTTATCTTTTCATCACTGTATCCGCGATTTTCACGCATTCGTCTTACCCTGTCGCAAAGCGGAGCATATACATACCATACTTCATCGCAAACCGAATCCATTCCGGCTTCAAGAAGAAGTGCCGCTTCGATAAGAATAACCTTTTTTTTAGTGGTGTGTATTTTATCTTTGGTATACTTAATGACGTTTGGATGAGTAAGCTCATTAAGTCTTTTAAAGCCCTTTTTCGATTCAGCTACAGTCTTGGAAAGAAGCTTTCTGTCAATGCTTAAGCCGTCTTCGGAAAGAATGCCCTTGCCATATTCATTCAAAAGAGCTTTGTAATTAACTCCACCAGGTTCCATAAGCACGTGGGCGACTTCATCGCAATGGACAAACTCACATTCGAAGGCTGTCAAAAGACTTTCTACAATAGTAGACTTGCCTGAACCCGCTCCTCCGGTGATGCCTATAACAAGCTTTCCTTTGTGTTTTGTTTTAAAAGAATCAGTGTGCATCATCCCAGTTTTCTCCGGCACATACAGAAACCAACAGAGGAACGCGAAGCTTTGCAGCATTCATCATCTCATAGGAAAGTATCTGTTTTACCTGTTCAAGCTCTCCGACTTCCGTTTCAACAAGAAGTTCATCATGTACCTGTAAAAGTATTCTGCTCTTAAGTCCGGCTTTCTTTAATGCCTTGTAGGCATTAACAAGTGCGATTTTCATGATATCCGCAGCCGTTCCCTGAATTGGGGAATTCATCGCAATACGTTCCGCAGCGGAACGGACAAGAAATTTCTTATCGTTTATATCCGATATAGGCCTTCTTCTTCCAAACAGCGTCTCGGAATAGCCGTTCTTTCTCGCTGCATCAACAAGGCCGTCCAAATAAGCTTTTATTGAAGGATAAGTATTGAAATATTGTTCAATATACTTTTCCGCTTCTTTTCTTGATACATTTATTTCCGCACCAAGGCCGAAGGAACTCATGCCGTATATAATTCCGAAATTAACAGCCTTTGCGTTGCTTCGCATTTTTGGGGTAACTTCTTCAAGAGGCACTCCGAACACCTTAGCTGCTGTACTTGCATGTATATCACGTCCTTCATTGTATGCTTCAATAAGGCTTTCGTCTGCAGACATATGAGCAAGAAGCCTTAACTCTATCTGAGAATAGTCGGCATCTACAAAAGTGCATCCTTCCTTCGGAACAAACATCTTTCTGATTTCACGTCCAAGCTCCATACGAATAGGAATGTTCTGAAGGTTGGGCTCTGTACTGGAAAGACGTCCCGTTGCTGTAACGGTCTGGTTAAAACAAGTATGTATTCTGCCATCCTGACGAATGAAACCGCCCATTCCGTCCGCATATGTGCCTTTAAGCTTAGCACAGGTTCTGTACTTTAAAATCAGATCTATTATAGGGTCCTCGGGGCGAAGCTTTTCAAGAACATCAGCAGCTGTCGAATAGCCTGTCTTTGTAAGCTTTCCGCCGGGAAGCTTCATTTTTTCAAAAAGTATTTCTCCAAGCTGTTTGGGAGAATTTATATTAAACTCTTCACCTGCAAGTCTGTAAATTTCTTTTTCAAGCTTCTTCATTTCTTCAAGAAGCTTTGTTCCGTATGCAAGTAAAGCGTCTCTGTCAACACGAACCCCGGCAATTTCCATTTCATGAAGGACAAACATCAGCGGCATTTCAACATCTTTATAAAGCTGCTTCATGCCTTTTAACTCAAGCTCATTGAAAAGAGGTTCAAAGGAATATGCCGCAACATGCGCGTAATCGGAAATCAAATCGATTGCTTTAGCTCTGTTTTCACCTATAAGATCGAACTCATTAATCGCATCATGTAACTTTGTTTTTCCAAGGACTTCGGTTGCCTCCGGAATCATGGTATACAAAAGTTCTCTGGCAACATCAGGCGCACTGTAGGACTGTTTATCTGGATTTAAAAGATACATACCGATGCAAAGGTCACAAACGCTGTTTTGATACTTTTCGTTAAAGCATTCTGAAACCGGCTTTAAATCATATCCGGCTATTGTTGAGCCTTTTGAAAGCAAATCGTTTATTCTGTCAAAAATAAGTTCCGAGGTGAGAAATCCTTCGGGAATAAAGCAAAGATTTTCTTCGTCCTTTTCTATGCAAATTGAGGAAATGTCATAAGTATAACCATCGTCGGAAACCGCACCGGAAAATGCGAAACCGATATTTCCGGGCTTATTGGCAAGAAGTCTTGAAAATGCGTCTTCTGCTTCATTCATGTCTGAAATCACTTTAACTTCAGGCTTTTTCGGAATAATGCTTTTTGCAGCTTCTTTTTCGGAAGCGCTTGCACTTTTAACAGCCTCCTCCGAAAATCTTGCAAGAAGTGACTTCATTTCATATTCCTTTATAAGCGAATAAGCTTCGGGCGTATAAATATCACTGAGTTTAGCCTGATCGAAAGTAAAATCAAGCTCACAGTCTGTTTTGATTGTAGCAAGCCATCTGCAGAAATAAGCCTGTTCCTTTCCAAGCGCAAGCTTATCACCGGTACTGCCTTTAATTTCGGAAAGATGCTCGTATATGCCGTCAACAGAGCCATACTGCTGAAGAAGCTTTGTTGCTCCGACCTTTCCGATACCTTCAACACCCTTGTAGTTATCGGAGGAATCTCCCATAAGAGCCTTAAGTTCAATAAGCTGTCGAGGCTCATCAAGTCCGAAATCCTCTTTAAATTCGGCATTTGTATACGTTTTTATTGTAGTCTTGCCTTTTGCCGTAATAGGAATTCTGACTGTAATATGGTCGGTTGCAAGCTGAAGGAGGTCCTTATCACCTGAAATAACGGTAGCATCATAACCAACGCTTTCAGCCCTTTTCGCAAGTGTACCGATAATATCGTCGGCTTCATACCCTGCTTTTTCGAGAACAAGTACATTCATAGCCTGCAAAAACTCTTTGAGTATGGGAAATTGAGAAACAAGATTCTCATCCGCAGGCCCTCTTTGAGCCTTATATTCACTGAAGGCTTCGTGTCTGAAAGTCTTAGCATGAACATCAAAGGCAACAGCAAGGAAATCCGGCTTCTCCTCATCAAGAATTCTGGTAAGGATATTAAGAAATCCAAGAACCGCATTTGTATGTGCGCCCTTGGAGGTCGTTAAATCGGGAAGTCCGAAATATGCTCGATTGGCTATACTGTTTCCGTCAATAAGGACTATCTTCCCCATGTCAATAATACTCCCCTTATGCTGTCACTTAATAAGAATACTGCGATTAAAGCTAAAAGAATCACAGTAGTAATAATCTCGGTAATAAATGTAATCTTCTGGCGTCTGTATATTGTATATTCCTCTTCGGACTTTGCAAGGACTTCACGAATGTTCTTCGTGATACCGCTGTCATCCTCTCCGTCTTCAAGGAATTTAAAAGCAGAGGCGAACATATAGTTTGCCTCAAGCTCGTCCATACACTCCTTACAGTTCTGAACATGCAAAACAAGAAGATGCTCCTCTCTTAAGTCAAGACGACTTTCGATGTAATCGGCAATCTTCTTACAGCAGTCGGTACAAGTGTATTTATCACTGCTTTTCATATATTTCAAAAGGCTGTTTTTCTTCATAGTGCAATTATAATTTTCCCTAACATTAAATGCAAGCAAATCAAAAATATTTTGACAAAAAAACATTGTATTTTGAGTACCGTTATGATAATATCTTCGTTGTTGCTGGTGTGGCGGAATGGCAGACGCAACAGACTCAAAATCTGTCGGGGGCAACTTCGTGCGGGTTCAAGTCCCGCCACCAGCACTTTCATAAAAAAAGGAGGACACAAAATGGAAATCTTGCTTCGAAACCTCACTGAAGATTATGTTATTCTTCTTTTCGACAGAATTGCAGATCAGATTAATTGCTGCAAGTGTCAGCAATGCCGTCTTGATGTTTGCTCCTATACCTTGAACCGTCTTAAACCCAAGTACGTTGTTTCCACACAGGGTGAGCTTATGAGCAAGCTCTGCGAGTTCGACAACCAGTTTGAAGCAAATGTTATGACAGAGCTCACAAAAGCGGTTGCCGTTATTAAAAAGTTCCCTCGTCATAAAATCGGTCCGGACGGTAAGCCGTTAAATGTTTAATACAAAATTAAAGCATGAAAAAAGAGCCTTTTGACAGGCTCTTCTTTTTTCGGAGTTTTACTTTCCCCACAAACCCTTTTTCTTAAGCTCAACATACTCTGCATAAGCTTTTTCAAGGATTTGCTTCTCATTCGAAAACTTGAGGAGATGGTAAGCTTCATGGTACTTGTAGTAACCACTGTCCATAAAAAACTCTTCTCGTTGCGGTTTGCTGTAATAGCTTTCAGACGACATAAGATACCAATGAACGTCTTTTTGAACGATATCCTGTTGTGCCGTAAAAGAATATGAACTTTTGCCTACGTAAGAAACAATCTTTCCGTCTGCTCCGCTCTCTTCTTTGACCTCACGAAGAGCAGTCTGCTCATGTTCCTCGCCCGGTTCAACGGTGCCCTTTGGAAGCACCCAGCCTTCATACCTGTTTTTGTAATTCTTATACAGTAGAAGTATCTTTCCTCTGAAAATAACAACACCGCCACAGCTCGTTGCTTCTGTCATCGCAATCCTCCTGTAGCTTTGTAAATTTGGATAGAGTATACAACTTTACTGTATTATTTGCAACACTATTCAACACCTCTTCTGAAATGCCCTCTTGTGTAGTCACCCTTCTGAAGCTTATCGTTTCTTAAATCCGCAAGAACTCTAAGCGTTTCGTTGTAATCTTCAATGGTAAACGAAACAACAAAAGAACGCACCATTAGTGTCTTAAGCTCATCACAGCCGATAAGTGAATAAACACAGGAATTATAAATAACATTCATACATGAAGGGCAAAGAGTACGTACGGGGAATTCAGCACCGGTTTTGTCCTTCAGGTAAAGCCTTCCATTCTTCTCAGATAGTGAATTTTTCCTGCAACCGATGTTATTGTCCCTAAGGCACTGTGCCGTATGCATAAGTTTTACCCGCTCATAAATCTTAAAGTCACAATCAGAAGTTCCCATATCCGAGAATTCTTTTGCATTAAGTTCAAGCGATGCTGAAAACCTGCTAATTCCAAAGGCCCTATAAATACTTTCCTTTGATACGGAATTGGTGACATAAAATGCCTCCGAGAGTCTGATTTCGTTATTAGGGAAACAATCTCTTACAAATGCAAGACCATCCAGTGAATTAACAACAAATCCGAATTCCCATTGCTCTGTTTCCTTTTCATATCTCTCACGTTCTTTAAGCCTGAAAACATCGGGAAGAACAAGAAAAGCTTTTCTTCCCGCAAGAACCGCTTTTTTACATAGTTCAGCCTGGTCCTTTATTTTAAGTTCCTGGGCATCAATATAAATTTCCGAAATTCCCTCATCCGTAAGGACAGCATTTAGCTGCTCCTCATTTGTTACAGATGCAATAACAGGAATAGAATCGTAAGAATCATTTATATCGCTGTTTAGATAATCATACTGTGCAAAGCAGGTTCTTTCCGGAGCCGTTCTCCTAAATGACGCAATAAGTTTTTTCGAATAACCTTCAAAAGCCTCACGTCTGATTTTTTTAAGAGCTCCGACAGGAAGAAATACATTATCACCGACAAAGGCACTTATTTTATCAAAGTTAAACTCAGCCTCTCCCGTCTTTTTAAGCACATCACATATTTCATCAGCAGTCATCGGGCGGTTTTTTGCTTCGGAAACAATATCACCATATGCTGTAAACTCACACCCGGCTTTACCAACCTTAAGAGAAAGCTGCTCACCGATAACAGCTTTAAGTTCTCCGAATAAACTGTCTTTCGCATCCTTTTTAAGATATTTTTCTTCGGTGTCACGAAGGAGAGACGCATTTTTTGTCCTATAAACCTCGCTGCCTTTCGGAAGCTTTAATGCTTTCGAAGCATTTACCTCATATATTCTGTCTTTTGAGGAGAGCATTGCATTAACACCTTCAGCTCCTACCGTGAATTCGAAAGAATCTACACCGCGTATTTCAAGTACATCCTGAGGATTTAACGGTTGTAAGGTCCTTATGCAAATATGTCCTGCGGAATTATCGCTGACGGTTCCAACCTTAACCCCCGAATGATTTGGCCTGTCCGTACACATCATATCCTTACCGTGGTAAAGGAAATAATAGCCCTTGGAGAAACCGCCTCTGTTGTAAAGTTCTTTAGCCTTTGTAACTATATCATCGATGTATGAAGGATTTTCGAAAAGATATTTATTATAGCCTTCTCTTCCCTTCTCACAGTAAAGATCCGTAAGTTCTCTGTAGCATGACGTAATAACTGCAGTATACTCGGGCTTTTTCATACGTCCTTCGATTTTAAAGGAATCAATTCCTGCATCAATAAGTTCAGGAAGGTCCTCAAGCGTGCACATATCTTTAAGAGACATCGCATAGGATTCATTGATTCTCCTAGCGTCGAGGTAAAGCTCATATTTCTGGCGGCAGGGTTGGGCACACCTTCCTCTGTTGCCGCTTCTGCCTCCGATAACGGAAGAAAAGAGGCACTGTCCGGAATAACAGTAGCAAAGGGCACCATGCACAAAGCACTCAATTTCCAGAGGGGTATTTGCTCTGAAATGACGTATTTCGGAAAGCGAAAGTTCTCTTGAGGGAACGACACGGGTAATTCCGTATTTTTCGCGAAGCAGCTCTGCTCCGTAGGCAGTCGTTAACGTCATTTGAGTACTTGCGTGTAAAGGAAGTTCGGGGAACTCTTTCCTAAGGAACTCAAGCACACCAAAATCCTGTACGATTGCCGCATCAAGTCCCTGTTCATAAAAGAGCTTTATGTAATCGTACAGATCGTTACGGATTTCCTTCTCCTTGAGAAGAGTATTAACCGTCATATATATTTTTTTGCCGTTTAAATGCACAAAATCGATGGCTGAAAGAAGCTCTGTCTCTTCAGGGTTTTCTGCAAAAGCCCTGGCGCCGAACTTCCTGCCACCGATATAAACAGCATCGGCTCCGGCGGCTATAGCACCCTTTAACGATGCTATGCTGCCGCATGGAGCAAGTATTTCAGGTTTTCTCATATCAATAATCTTTCTTAACTAATATTCAGCCTTCTGTTTTAGATTTCTTTCTTGGCTTTCTTTTTTTCCGAAGCCTCGGTCTCAAGCTTAACAATCTTCTTCTGCAACTCGACATTCTCCTTGCGCAAAGCTTCCTTCTCCTGTGCTGCCGCATCAAGCTTAGTCTGAAGAGAGATAATGTCCCGCTTTAAAGAAGATATTTCCTTAAACTTCTCATCTGCTTCAGAAGAATTCGCATCCTGCTGTTCCTTAAGTTTCAGATAATCATCGGCAAGATTAATCTGCATAAGGACATTCTTCTCGGAATCATTTATGATGTTGTAACCCAGTTCATTTTTAAGCTCCGATGCCTTTTTGTTAAGATACGTTGCAATTTTCTGAAGATAATCAACGTTTTCGTATCCGGCAATGTTATAAACCTTCCCGTTTATTGAAACCTGTACATCATTCTTTTTATTCATGCCAAACCCCCTGGCTTAAATGTTTTCCTGCGGTGTAAGTCCAAGATGTATATAAGCTTCTTTACTTACTACACGGCCTCTCGGAGTGCGAAGCACGAGACCGTTCTGAACAAGATATGGCTCATATACTTCCTCAAGTGTCCCCGGGTCTTCTCCAATAGTCGTAGCAACAGCCTCGACGCCAACCGGTTTCCCACCGAAGGTTTCTATCATACAGTGTAAAATTCTTCTGTCTATATTGTCAAGTCCAAGTGAATCAACTTCAAGAAAATCAAGTGCAACCTTTGCAACCTCTTCGGTAATAACATTATCGTACTTCACCTGTGCAAAATCCCTGACACGTTTTAAAAGCCTGTTGGCAAGTCTTGGCGTTCCTCTTGAACGCTTGGCAATCTCTGTCGCACCGGCATCATCTATATCAACTCCAAGCACCTCAGAGCTTCTTAGAACAATAGCTTTCAACTCAGGTACAGAATAGTACTCAAGCCTGTTTACAACGCCAAACCTGTCACGAAGCGGCGCAGTAAGCATTCCCGCTCTTGTTGTTGCCCCTACAAGTGTAAAATGAGGAAGATTGATACGTATAGACTTCGCACCGGCTCCTTTACCGATGATTATGTCTATAGCAAAATCCTCCATAGCGGGATAGAGCAGCTCTTCAACCTGACGGTTAAGACGATGAATCTCATCTATGAAAAGTACGTCTCCGTCTTTAAGATTATTGAGAATTGAAGCCATATCTCCCGGCTTTTCTATAGCAGGACCTGCCGTAACCTTAAGGTTTGCACCCATTTCATTGGCAATAATGCCTGCAAGCGTTGTTTTACCAAGACCGGGCGGGCCAAAGAAAAGGACATGATCAAGACTTTCCCCTCTTGCTTTTGCAGCATCTATATAAATCTTGAGATTTTCTTTTGTTTTCTGTTGTCCGATATACTCAGAAAGGAATTTTGGTCTAAGTGACCCTTCAATCTTAACATCTTCCTCCGTAATATCGGTTGTAATGAATCTTTTAGCCATTTTACTCCAATTATAGTACCTGTAATGCTTTTGAAATCAGGTATTCACTTGTAATATCGTCAGAAGCGGGAACAAGCTTAACTGCCTTCAAGGCTTCCGTTCTGGAGAAGCCAAGCGCTGTAAGAGCTTCAACAGCCTCGTTGCACGCATTTTCATAGTCGGCGCGTTCTGTTTCATCCTGAGTAAACGAAGAAATCTTAATGTCTCTGCCGGATGACTCTTTCTCAAGCTTATCCTTTAACTCAACAATAATCTTTTCAGCCATCTTCTTTCCGACGCCCGGTGCAGTGGCAATAGTCTTTGCATCATCGGAAAGAATTGCCATACAAAGGTCTTCGACAGAAAGAGCCGAAAGAACGGAAATAGCAAGCTTCGGACCGACTCCGCTGACGGTAATAAGATGATTAAAGAAATCCAGCTCTTCTTCATCAAAAAATCCGTAAAGAGCCATTCCGTCTTCTTTAACCTGGAAATATGTATAAAGGTATATTTCATGTCCTACAGAGCCGATTTCCCTGAAAACAGACTGAGGAACATATACCGTAAAGCCAATACCGGCATTTGTAAGGACAATTACCGAATCACTGTTAATTTTGAGGATTTTACCCTCTATGTATGAAATCATTTTATCTCCTATAACTCCTTGAAAGTGCCATTGTTCATAACAAGTCTGCCTTCATCAATATAGCTTACCACTTCCATGGCAGTAATACCAAGGCCTTCAGCAATCTGAATTGCATTGCTGTTAGGGTATTTTTTCAAGTATTCTTCTATTTGGGCAAACTCTTCCGCATCTTTATCGCTGCAACGTTCGCAGCAGTATTTTTGAATCATGGACTGGAAAATTATTCCGCAATGTTTACATACACATGTTTTCATCCGCAACCTCTGACTAATTTTTCCTGTTCTTCTTGTTATTAACCTTTTTCTTAACGTCTGCAAGGTATGAAGCTACCATAGCAAGCGATCCGTTTCTGTCTCCGATAGGTTTCAAATTAGGGAAGGCCTTCATAAGACGTCTTACAGTATAGCCTCTGAAGCCCTTAATACTCTTAAGAACAACCTCTGCTCGGGCCTTATTCTCTTCAAGAGCCTTGTCTGTGCGCTCTTTGTTCTCGGCAAGGACCTTATCAATTTCACCGATACTTTTCTCTCTAAAGTCTTTAATATCGGATATCTGCTGTTCAACGCCTTCAACAGTAAAGGCAACCCTTGCATCAATTCTGTCCGCAGTATGGCTTACCGCATCACCGACAATAGTCTCACTGAACGCTTCTTTAAAGCCGGTACGGACTTTAATCTCGAAGTCACGAAGGCTGTCCGCAATCTCGATAAGTTCCTTGCGGATACGTGTAATTGCAGTAATTTTTCTGTCGAGCTCAATTGTAGCTGTTGTGGTTAAAATAACATCGGCAACAAACAACGCAAAAAGGACATAACCGATGTTTTCAGCAACGCCTCTAGGCAATACGTCTATTATTCTAACAACAAAAGGATGAAGAAGCTTAACGAGGAAGATGGATGACAGCCCCCAGAACATTGAAACCGGCAGGCATATACGCCCATTAAGGTTTAACGGTCTGTTGGAATAATCCCACCACTTGGCGTGGAACATTTTTTCCATCGTAAAGCTTGTAATATATTCCAAAGCGGAAGCAACAACTGCTCCAAGCAAAAATACAACAAGATAAGAAATAACCGTAGTTTCTGTTGCAAGCTCTATCATGGCAGGATTAAAGAATGCAAGAAAAATACCTGTTGCGGCACAGCCGTATATAGGAATAACCGGACCATTCAAAAATCCTCTGTTAACAAGCTTTCCGTCTTTAATGGACACATAGCAGGTTTCCCAAATCCATCCGACAAGACAATAAAACATGAAACAGTAAAACAGTTTGAAGAATTCTATTCCAAGAACATTAAAATTCCACATAATTTCTCCTCTTCCATCTTTTAATTGTAACAAAAACGTAAAGTATTTTAAAGACAAAAAAAGAAAACAATGCTAAAATATCAGTATGAAAACAATAAAAACCGAGAAAAACTACATACTTCCCGATAATGTCATGCTCTTTGACATAGAAACAACAGGTCTTTCTGCTCAAAGCTCATACGTTTATCTCATCGGTCTTATGCGTATCGAAAACAAAAAATGTGTTCTTACGCAGCTTTTTTGTGATACTTTTTCCGAAGAAAAAGAGCTATTAAAGCTTTTTATTGAATATGTTAAGGGCTGTGAATGTCTAATAAGCTACAACGGCACAACATTTGACATACCTTTCCTTAACCACAAGTTTTCCCGTCATGCTTTACGGTTCGGAATTAATCCCGAATGTTCTCTCGATCTCTATATTGAGCTTCGTAAAATCAAAAAGTATCTGGAATTGGAAAATCTGAAACAGATTACTGTCGAAAAACGTGCCGGTTATGAAAGAACAGACACATTTTCCGGTGACGAACTCATAGAGCTTTATACCGAGTATACAGGTCGCGAAAGACTCGCTTCCATCACAAATCGTCCGGACGTTATTGAGCAGGTAAATGCCTTGCGGACATCACTTCTTCTTCATAACAGTGACGATCTCGAAGGGCTTGCATCCATTTATGAGCATTTCGGTTACATCAGCCTCCATGACGACATGTCTTCTTTCAAAACAGACATAAATGATTTCGAACTATGCTTTCTGTTTGACAAATCTCTGTTTCCTGTACGATTTGAAGCCAATGATGAAAAAGGATACATTAACAACGGCAAAAACTCCTCGGAAATCGTTCTGCCGCTGAAAAAAGGTACTCTGCGGTATTTCTTCAGCGATTATCAAAACTACACATACATTATCGACCGTGATGAAGCAATGCTCTCTTCCATATGCTCCGGCATCGCAAAAGAGAACAAACGGAAGTGCAAAAAGAATGAGGCTTTCATAAAAAAGAGCGGTATCTTCATTCCTGTTCCAAAGTCAATGCTTGAATATTGTCAGGCTAACAACATCCGGCTTTTCAAGGAATTCTACGAAGATAAACAGTGGTATGTTGAATTATTTAATGACAATACATTCTTCAAAGAACTTATTATGCATATCATATAAAATGAAACCGGGGGACGGGGTTGTGTATTCATTTTGAAAGTGAATACACAACCCCGTCCCCCGGTTTCATTTATATGTTATTTTTCAACTACATCTCTTACAAAATCTTGGAAAACAGTGTCACATGTTGCAGCCTTTACGATGTCGCCAAACATGTTCATACGTGTTTCTTCATCAATATCGTAGAAATTGACATCTACTTCGACCTTTGACATTGCTTCCATAATTTTACTTGAAATATCTTCTCCGTATGTATCGTTAAGATATTTAAGGAAGTAGAAGCCAACATAGTAAGGAGTATGGCGATTATTATTCAGACAGTAGAAATGAAGGAAATCCGCTTTGTCCTGATCCGTAAGGAAGCTCCAGTCACCCTCTTCCGAGTAATATGTGCTATAGGTGTTAAGTTTATCATTTGCAAATCTGCTAATGTATTCAGCACGACCTTCAAGCCATGGTGAAGGCGCAAGATAATTGCAGAATGGAATGCTCTGGTCGATTGCATGTGTCAATTCATGTGTATATGTTGCTATGCTGCTATCAACATCGGCGCAGTAGTCATCAAGATAAAGAGTTGAATTTCCGCAAGCCGGATATGAACCGTCAAGATAAACCTTGATCTTGTTGATTTCAACATCCTTCGGGAAATAGTTGCCAACCATAACACCCTTTAGCGTATCAAAAATGTGTTCAACCTTTTCACCATACTCGGATGTGAGATTTAATGTCTGTTTTGCGTAGCATTCCACGAAATCACTTTCGTAAAGAGGTTCCAAACCGTCACAATGAATATACCATAAACCTGACTGATCCAGTCTCGTATCATCATTCCACGTTAAATTGATTCCTCTGTAATGAGGAACCTCCGGTCCGGTCGCAGCCGAAGATTTGACAGATATGGAAGAAACCTCATTTATTGTCTGAGGGAAATACATTGAATAGTTGCCGTCCATAAAGCATGAAATTATTGTTCTGTATCCCTTGCCGTAGTCCGAAACATGCCAAATTTCAGGCTTAAGATTAATGTATCCGGAGTCATTTACAAATAAAGGTTCATCAGGTACAACGCAAAATTCGGTATTTTTTCCTCCGACAACACCAAGACTTGCCGCACCTTTGAAAGAGAAAACAAAGTCTCCTTTATTTACATCCATCATGGCAATCGGCTTTCCGTCTATACCATAAGCGACAAGCTCGCATGCTTCTTCCGTATATCCCATACCATATACACCCGTCATGGCAGGAAAAGCCGAAGCCTTGTTGCCGTATTTATCCGGAATTCGGCCTCTCCAATATGTTTCAAAAAGAATTCTTACTTCATCTTTACCTTTTAACTGTTCTTCGGATATATCAATCCTCTCAAATTCGTACCAGTTTGTGGAGCCATAATAATCCGACTGAACAAACGCAATTCTGTCACTATTGGGCGCGACATAGCTGTCAGCAGGATAAGAAACCGGTATAAAAGTTGTTGCTACATCACTGTAATCACCCTCCGGAATAAAATATCCGCCAAAAGGAACGTTATGCTCATCACAATAGGTATTTGCGTAGCATTCCCAGTTTCCAAAGAAAGGAACATTTGCAAACTGATTAAGTGTAATATCCTTACCGATGGTTTTCAAAGAATCCGGCACGTAAACAGAAGTCTGAGTGTGGATTTCGCAAAAAACACAGTCTCCCATTGTGGTAAGGCCGTCAGGTAAGAACAAGTCAAATGAGTAACTGGAACCGCCAAGTCCGGCAAGAGCATAATCTCCTATTGCCTTTGTATCCGGAAGAACCTTATATGTTTTAAGCGGCTGATACTGGTTACAATATGCATTAGGCATTCTTACAAGAGTCTTTACAGGCATATCGGTGTACAATACACCGTCAACTGCATAGAAGAACTCCTGATCGGGGTCTGCAGTAAAGAATCTGAGGTCCGAACAGTCAATAAATGCTCTTCCCGCAATCTCTTTTACAGGTTTCCCTTCATGGGTTGCGGGAATATTGACTGTGAAAACGTTATTATCACAGCCCGTGATAACGTAGCCACTGCCATCTTGTGTCAGCTCAAAAGTGAGATTGGCGAAATTATTATTAACGAATAAATCGCATAAAGCAAAGACACCGTTAGGCGCCGTTGCGGTAATCGTAACATAACCGGCGTTAAGTGCTGTAACAATACCAAATTCATCTACTACAGCTACATTCTCGTCAGAAGACGAAAACTTAAGTCTTCCATATGCATTTCTTGGAAGGACTTCATAATGAAGCTTTTCAGCCTGACCCGGATTAAGGTTCGAAAGAATATCAATAGCAATGTACTCAGGCTCAACAGCAGAGTATACCGGAAGGCCTTCTATAGTACTTTGTTCATAAACCTGTCCGTAAATATAATCGCTGTACGGATAGTCATTTACGATAGAATCACACGTCGGAGGTGTTGTCGGTGTAGGTGTATTAGTAGGTGTAGGTGTATTAGTAGATGTAGGTGTATTAGTAGATGTGGGTATGACAGTAGGCGTAGATTCCGAGCTCGGAATATTTGCCGTTGCGTTGTTTTTATCATTATCACATCCGAAAAGTGATAATACAAAGAGCAAAATCAAATACAATAACCATTTTTTTCTCATAACATATCTCCCCTCAAAAAAGATGGATTAATAATATAATATCCTTAGTGCATTTTCAACTAATTTTTCCACATACCAAAACACGCCTCACCACCGGACACGCTCTCCGCCCCCGCCCGCAAGAGGCGCGGAAGCCCTGCTCTCGCGGCTCCTGCGGGCGGGGGAAGGGGGGGAAGGAGGGACGAAAAAAAGTCAGGAAAAAACCTGA
>JAZQQJ010000080.1:0-6222 GCA_045629005.1 Lachnospiraceae bacterium | reverse complement strand
GTGCTATAATTAATTATTAATGTTATGCTATATAAAAGCGTCATGACGGGCAGCAGAAGACGATGGTGCGCGTTTTGAAAAGGAGACGAATTTATGCTTAAAAAGATTACAGTAGCAATCTTTGCAATAGGTATTGTTGTGTTATTCGCCGCGTGTGTTCTTGGAAACGAAACTACAGAGAATGTAACACCGGATCCTACTCCAACCCAGAAGACAATAACATTGGCGCCTACAGCCACATCAACATCAACGCCTACGCCATTTGTTACAAAGACAATTGAGCCGCAAACAACTTCTGCTCCCACAAACTCCAAGTTTGCAGAGGAAGATGATTATTTTCATATTGCGATTAGAGAAAAAGACCAGATAAGGCAGTACAAGGGCTTTGATAAGCCTTTTCCGAAAGGAGCTATTGTAGGAAATACATACTATTGTGATCTTTTTGGACTGTCCTATACATTGACGAAGAACTGGACGTTTACATGTAATATTACCGATGAGTACACGGTCAATGCGGACTTCTACGATAAGCTGGAAAATAAGCCGGAAAAGCTTATCGAAGATGGTTTTACAATAGTTGCTTTTACAGCAACTGCCGCTAATGGAATCGACCAGGTGCAGGTAACGTATTCGCTTCTTAACGAAGAGGATAATGCTTTTACAGACAAGGAAATTGCTGCGGACTACGAACAGTATCTTAACTCCCAGTTGAAGAGGCAGGGGGCGCAGAAAATCGAGGTTAAGGCCGAAACGGCCACTCTCATGAAAAAGAAATGTAATTGCGTTACATATTCCTATGACCTTGAGGACTTACATTTTTCTCAGATGCTTGTTTTTACAACAGATGAAGCTACAGGCTATAGAATAACTTACTCCCTTATGAGAACCGGAAAGAGCGAGGCGAAGGACCTTCTAAAACAGTTTGCTGTATATGATGGCGAGCTCCCGGTTCCGGAGACTGTTACGGATGAGGCCGGTGATTTTATAAGGGTTATTGATTTTGAAAATCAGCTTGACCCTGAGATGAGGGATGAACTCGAAAAGTATTTTGATGAGCTCAGTAATGAGATTAAAGTAGATGTCATCATGTTCGTGGCTGATGAGAACATGAATGAAGAGGATTTCCAAAGAGAAATTAACGAAACGTACCATTTCAACGAAATGGGCATCGGAGATGAAAAGAGTATTGCCGGCCTTGGACTTTTCCTTGGTGAGAACAAGAATCTTCAGCTTTTCTCGTTCGGAAGGGTAAATTACTGCATGACGAAGGAATATGTTAATGCATTAAAGACGGCTATCGCTGATGAAATACTTAACGAAGAAATATATCGTGCCGCCAGAATTTATGGCGAAGGAATTGAAGAGGCAATGGCATATTATTCAGAGACAGGACGTATGATAGATACCGCGGAATGATTTATAGTGTGAAACGAGAGATTGTTTTATACGGGATAAGAGGTAATGGAGGGAATAATATGAAAAAAACACTTATTACGTTATTGATGACACTTGTAGTGTTAATTCTTGCAAAGCCTGCTGTTACATTGGCAGATGTTGTTTGGGAACCGTATGGTGATGATTTCTATGATAAGCATAGCAGCGAAATGCAGCATGAGGAACGTTATTATATTGCCAACAGTCCCGAGGGCTATGTGTATATTTATGATACTCCGGGCAAACTCGGTAAAAACCCGAAGTTCCTGTTAAACGGTGAAAAGAAATATATATATTTCACAACAGAATACAAAGGCCAAAAATGGGGAATCAGTGAAGAACGTAATTCCGAAAGCGGAGAATGGACATACCAGTGGCTGCCGCTTGATGAATGCTATGCTGCTTTTAACAGTGCGGAATTTTTGAATGTTAATTCCGATAAAATGATTAACACAGAAAAAAAAGTTGAGTTCAAGAAAAGCTATGTTTACTGGGAATACCCAGGGGCTGAAACATGTTCTATGCTTTTTGACTGTGAAGAAGCATACAGCAGTACACAGTATGTCGATGATGACGGAAATGAGTGGTACTATTTCGGCTATGTTATGGGAATGCGTGATTTTTGGGTAAATATGTCTGATCCCGAAAAGGAAACATGTACAAAGTACGAAACACCGAAGCCTGATGTAGTATATGAGGCTAAAGAGCCGAGTACGGAGGAAAACAATAAAAAAACAGATATTATTGAAGTTGTAGATGATACCAAAGACGGAAGAAGCGGCACTATTATAATTATAAGTCTTCTTTCTGTAGCAGTTTGTGTATGTGCTATAGCAATTACAAGAAAAATAAACGGAAAGCAAGGGGAACAGGAATAATGAAAAGATTAGGATTACTATTTGCTGCAGTACTGCTTGTTGGAATTCTAGGAACAGCAGGATGCGGAAAACAGGAAGAAGAGATCGGAAATGAAGGCTATGTCGGAATTGCAAATCCGATGGTGTCTTACGAATCTGCGGAGGCAGTTGAAAAGCAGAGCGGTATAAAGCTTGTTATTCCGGCTAAAGCAACGGATGCAAATTACTTCATAATCAGCAACCAGATTTCTGAATGTCAGTTTTATATCGGAGAGGTAAAGTACAACCTTCGCGCATCGAAGGAAATCGATGACTTTATGGGGGTTTATGATGAGCTCCGTTCTGCTGATATTGCACTTGATATTGATGGCGAAATAGAAGACGTCGGAATATTTGTTAACGGAGGTTGCTACGCAAAGTGGAAAAAAGGTGATGTTCGCTATACGCTTGCAACAACAGACGGCGCCGCTAACATTGAAGAGTTCTATAACCTCGTATATGACTGTGCGGGAAGAAAGTAAATAGTACAAAAAAAGCGGGCTTTAAACGGCCCGCTTATGTTTATTTAAACACTGTTTTGTGAAGCGTTTCAAAGTCCACATCTTCCTGCATTCCATAGTGCATTTTGTTGAAATAGGGGATGAGAAGCTGTAAATCTTCTTCAATAACTGCATGCCCCTCTTTATGGAAGTGACATACGAGATTGTCCCGGAGACCGTTCTCTTCGTATGTTTTAAGGGCACGCTTGTAGCATTCCCACATTGCAGGAGCGTTAACCCAGTCTTCACTCATATACGAAGCTATGACGAAATAGAAACGATTTTTGGACATGGCCAATTCGACAAGACCTTCCTGATCCTGCGTGATGGCGCCGGGCTCTTTAAAATCAAGGAATGCGTCGTTAAACCAACCTCTCTCTGCATCTGACTGAAGGCAGCTGAGAGGTTCATTTTTTGTGTAAGTATAATCCTTTGGACCGCCGATTTCGGTAAAGTCAAAAGTCATACCTTCGGATACATATGAATACAGTGCGAGACCACCTGCGCCTGAGCATGCGGGAGCAGTGAGCGCAAAACGCGGCTCGAATGCGCCACATACCGCTGTGGCTTTACCGTAGCGTGATACGCCTGTCACAATGGTACCTGCGGTGTCAATCTTGTATTCATCCGCAAGGCCGGCTTCCAGAGCATCAAGGACCTTTGATGCTCCCCATCCCCAGGCCATAAGGTCGCCTGTCTGGTCCTTAGGGTTTGAGGTATATGGGTAAAGCTCGTAAAAGGCTCCGTTATGGTTGATATCGTCTGAAGCTATTGAGCCGGGATTGAGGAAAACAAGTGCATAGCCTTTAGAAAGTGCATAATCCTTACATAAAATCGGGTGCATACATACTATTATCGGACACTTGCCATCGGGAAGAAAACGGTTTTCAGGCTTCGGTATAAAAAGGTTTATGTCAAAAGAAGCGGTTTTCTTGCTGCCATCCGAAAGGTTGCGGGATATTGAAAGACGAATTTTGTCCGCATCTTCGAAATCGGTTGGGAAGAAGAATCCCGGTCCTTCCGGTTTTTTAACAATGCGCGGCGCACGTTCGATGACAGAATAACTTACCTTTTCCCCACTGCGCCACTTTCCATACATTTTGTTTTCATAAAACGAACGTAACATAATTAATCCTCTCTTATTATTTGATAATTATTATTTTCTCAAGACTTTCAAGCCAGGTTTTTCCATCAGCCCTTGTTACATAAGTCATGTCCGTAACAACAGTTTTGTTAATGCTTTCTATTGTTCCGACAGGAAGATCTTTTGTAGAATAATCAGCCACCGCACTGATGCAGACGGGGTGACCCTCCTCCATTCCAAGATATAACATAATGTGACCCGGGAAATACAACAGTGTTCCGACGGGGGCATTTTCAAGCACTTTCATTTTGTATTCTGTTGTATTATGACCGATATTAAGGACTTTGCCAAGTCCGAAATCATTGTGGACGTTATATATTTCTGCAGCATCTACCTTGCTTTGGGCAACAGCCGTGCGAGGAAGTGAGAGGCCAAAGCATGCGTAAATGCTTTTTGTCATTCCGGAACAGTCGAATGAATTGTCAGAGCCGGCAATACCGTATGTATGATCTTCGTGTTTCAGGGCAAGCGAAAGCGTGTTTTCTTCTGTGTATTGGACATAGCCATGGCTTACGGAATCTGAAGCGGGAACTTCAACATCAATATCGTAAATCAGACCGCTCTTGTCCCTTGTAGGAAGAGTGACAAGGTAGGAGGCCCGGGACGAAGCACTTCCTTGAGCATCGCTTAGCGGGAGCATTGTTCCCATAGGTATTGAGATGTCTGCAAAAGGCGTGTCGTCCAAATGAATATCATAATCCGTAACAACAAGAAAATCCTTGGGATGTATTCTTTCAAGCCATTCCGCCTTACTCTTACATAATGCAATGGAGTCCTTCCGAACCCATCCACCGTAGCCGTAGGTGAGTGCGTAAGTCCATTCTCCGTCTACGGAATCATATAATTCGATAAAGGGCGCAAACGGCAGCACGTCAGATTGGAGCAGCTCTTCATCATCGGAAATAACAGGCAGCTTGTACATACTTGTTCTTGTAATTGATATTCCAAAGCGACAGTCAACGGTACGGGGAATGTTCATATCAATGTTGTCGCAGGAATCGACGGGCGCGGTTTCGCTGATGAGGGAAGTTAACACATTTCCGTTAAAGATGTCAGCAATATCTTCCAAAGCAAAATCAATATAATTAACGGATATTGATTTCCGGTTTCTTTCATTGAAATACGCTATTCTGTCAGCACCTCCGGCGGAGTCGGAGGTGTCAGAGCCGATATTAAGTTTGCTTATGCATAACACAATTGTTCCGATGAGAATGCAACCGTACAATATTGGGCGAAGTATTTTTAACCATTTCGGAGTCGGTGTGTTCTTAAGCAGCGAGAAGCAACACGCTGAAGCAAAGAAAAAGAGGTATGACAGTATAAATGCGGATAAATATGGGAATGGGAGCACTTCAACTAATCCCAGGACAAGACCGGCAGCAATGAAGCCGAGAACAAGTTTATCCTGTAATGGAATATTATCATTAGAGAAGCCTATTCTGAAGCACGAGATGATTACTTCGATAAGGAATATGAGTAAAAGACATACACCCGGTAATCCGTGTACGAGAAGCACTTCTACATATCCCGAATGAGCATAAACTGCAGTGAGCTCAGGCCTTCCCTCATAAACATCGTAAATCTGATTGTTATGGACATCCGCAGCTGTGATTCCTGTGAGCCAACGAACAGGTTCTTCGTTAAGCATTCTGATGGTGGCTGACCAAATTAATGTTCGGTCCGATAATGTATCAAGAGCGTAATCAAGTGCAACGGGGGTTACGGCTTCTTCTATTTCGTCTGCAGATATATTTTCAGATTCAACTGATATGACAGCCAAATCAAATAGTTTATGTGACCCGAGACATAGAACCAGAGAAAGGCATGCCCCTGCACAGGCGGCAAGAAAAGGCCTGAAGAAAGCTTTATCCTTACGGAAGGTCAGAAAACACATGGCTCCTATACCGGCGGAAACGGCAAGAATTGAGCCCCTTGAACGGCAAAGACCGAGAATAAGGAAAGCAAAACAACCTAAAATAATGCAAATGCTACATATAACACGACGTAATTTAATCTTGGATTTTGTAAAAAATATAAAAAGCCAGAAGGTTTCCAAAACAGAAGCAACAGCATATATTCCCAATGTGTTTGCGTTACTAAAGGCGTGGAGTCTGCCTAGACGGAAGGTACCCCATTTCATTGAAGTCTTTGCAAGTGGGTCAAATAATCCGCTTATGGCATTAACAAGAAAAATGACGTAGCAGACTGAAGTTATTACAATAAATAGCGAAAACATTATTGTAATCCA
>JAZQQJ010000079.1:0-84011 GCA_045629005.1 Lachnospiraceae bacterium | reverse complement strand
TGTTTCTTCCATGCGTTATTTACAGTGGCTTCATATTTCTCGGCCGGAGTCAGGTACCTCAGCGTCTCGGTGGTGCTTAACTTTATTGTCTCCACACACGGAGTCATCATGTCATTAAACAGCAGTGATTCACGGCACTCCTTTACAATATTTTCACATGACTCGGAAGCCGATACGGTTTTGTCTTTTCGTTTAAAGACAAGCGCAAACATTGACGCTCCGTCACTGATAAAGGCTATCGTGTTCAGAACGTAGGAACATACCGCCAGTGCGTAAAATACTTTCGACAGTATGTACATGATCCTTCCGCCTGCTTTTGTGAAATACAGATTGAACAGGGCGGTAAAGGCCACGGCAAGAACCAGAAAGAACAGTGAAAGCCACCAGAGGGGGTTGTCAAAAATATCGCGGAAACATTCCCCAAATGCAAATAACTTTCCAGTCTGTTCAAAACATACCAGTGACAGTCCGAGAAACAAACCGACCGGAACGGCAATCCGTGTTCCGTAAAGGGCTCCGTTTACCCACCCGAGCAGTCTGGTAAAAAGGTATAAAAGAAGAAAAACGGTTCTTCCCAGTATCCACAGCACTACGGACAGCGTCAGTGCGACGGGGGCGAGTATGCAGCATATTACCGAAAGGGTGTTCACAAGTATTTCCGGAATGCCCTCTATGATGCTTTTAAGAGATTTAATCATTGTTTTCCTTTCATATCGAAAATATATTATGCCAGCTTCCGGCTGTTATATTGGCAGATTACATTATGCCATAAATATAGTAGGGGTGTTTTATAAAAGAGATTTGTATATGAAAAAATTGCTGATACTTATAGTACCAAAAAAATTCTTTCTTTATTTCTTTGTCTGTTCCAGACAAGAAAAGGTATGAACGCATTATATTCTTTTTGGGAAAGAAAGGAAAGAAGAGAGAAAGAAATAGTTTCTTCCTTTGTTTTTATTTTCCTTCGGAACGAATAATTTTTATTTTGTTTTATCAGTGTGACAGTAATTTGTATTTAGCAACAGGGCAAAGGGAGGGAATACATTCTTTTTTTTTATTCCTTTGGAACAAAGAAAGAAAGGAAGAAGGGAACTGTAGTCATAATGTTGACTGCAAATACAGTTAAAAGGATGCATATGTAGTTAATATGTTAACTACGTTTGAACAGAAATAAATATATGGTGTAGTTAATATGTTAACTACGATGTAGTCATTATATTGACTACGGGTGGTATGCGAAGATAGGGAATATGTAGTCAATATGTTAACTACATTTAGCGGAGACGGAGTGAAGGGTGTAGTCAATATGTTAACTACCGTGTAGTCATAATGTTGACTGCATTTGGACGGAATTCGGTGCGTGGTGTAGTCATTATGTTAACTACAAACGCAATGGAGAGTGGGTGGATATACAGTTATGGAACAAACGAAGGAAGGGAGAAAGAGGGAATAATGGATTATTCCTTTGTTTATGATGCGACATATTCATAAATATTATCAATAGGGCGGATTATCGGTTACGGAAATGGAGATAATGGGTGTATGGATACATTTGGAGATATGGAGAACGGGAATGTAAAGAATGGGAAGGGGGCAAAAGGAAAAGAAAAGGGAGTTCCTTTGTTCCTTTCTCTGTTTCTACTGACCAGGTAATATATAACGGGTGGGAAGGTGGAATAATGACGGCAGGGAGAAGGAAAATGGAATAAAAAATTATTCCTTTCTTTGGATAAAAACCTACGATGAAATATGCAAAAATAATAAGGTCTATAACCCATTACGAATCTGTCGCAAACGTGACTTAGGACAGTGTCGCCACATCTATTAAAAAATACGAATCTGTCGCAATATGACAATTTTGCACCACGTAGAAAAAAGAGACCGAAACGGTCCCTTTATATTTGAATCTTCATACCTGTTAGTTCATAAGCTCTTTCTGTATAAGCCTTTATGATTAAATCATCTTGACAGCCATCAACATCAGAAAAACTATTTCGAAACATCATCATATTGCATGGACCTTCCGCTTATAGGGTTTCGTTGCTCTTCGTTTTTTCTCTTGAAGCATATTCTTTATACACATCATGATGCTTCTCTTTGAGAAATGATTTCATCTTCTCATACTTCTTGCGATATACCTCTTCTGCTTCTGCTCTTGAATTTTGTATTTCCTGTAGAAGTTCATCCAATGACTGGCACTGGCCCAACTGGTCAATACGCTCATTAATCAAATCATTCAGCACCTGCTCTTTTACGCCAGGATCTGCATTTTCAACATCGGAATATCGTTTATCGGTAAGAATTAACTCAAACCCCGGAGTATTCTCGGCAAATGAAACGAGCTTTTCGGTTGCCTTGATTAAGTCCTGCTTTGCTTTATATTCTTTTACCGTAAGATGTCGGGCACGTTCTCCGGGAGTGAGGTCAAGATTTATGTCGTGCTCTTTACAGATATCAGCAAACATACTTCGTTCTGCCTTGGTAAAAGAGATTTTATTGTTGTGCGTTTTCTGTCCGGTTTGAGACTCTGCAGGATATCCCATATCACATAAAGCCTTGGTCTGACTTACATGGGCGACTCCGTCTTCATCCCGTGTTACCCACACACGTCTTAAATGAACGTGCGGAGTTCCTTCGATTTTTTTATCAAATGTGTCTATGGATTCTTCATCAACGTGAAGAGCTGCATCGAGAATTACGCAATGGTCCCCAAAACGTTCATTAAATTTTGAAATGTACTCCTGCGTACAGGCCCAAAGCTGTTCGGGTGAAACGTGTTCCTTTGTGTTCCCGATTTGAATGATGACATCTTCGGGACGGGTATATTTCTGACTGTAGTATTGGTTAATGGATTTGTTGCGTTCGAGATGTCTGCTTTGTCTGTTCTTTTTATTCTGGGTTTTTATGTATTCTTTGAAAGACGACTTATAAAAGTCCAGTTCGATATCACGAAATGTTTTATCTGTTTCTCCGTTATATGTCCAATAACGGTTATCTGCAGATTTTTCCGGATTAATATGTTCTGCAAGACTGACATCAAAATTGCGATCGTTATGTCGGCCGGCTGAATCAGCACGGCCACATTGGAAAGATAATTTCATCATAGGAATGTGTCCTTTCGTGTACAGGAATGCTGTATGTTAATAGATATAATTTAGGTTTTTACAGCCAAAATGAGATGTGATTTCGCAAAAAAAAACTGTCAGTGAATTATCACTGACAGCCTTTTTAATGAATTAAGCAACCTGAAGATTGTCTCCCGATAACTTAAAGGGAGAAGAACCAAGCAAATCACGCTCTTCCACCTGGGAAGTGTTTACATCGTTAATCATATTTCTGAGGATTTCGGGATCACCCTGAGAACCCTTACATACGATTAACTCGTGGACTGAAGACGGGATAATGTAAACATCTTCATCCTTAAACACCGGCTTAAGCACGCGTCTTAACTCCTGAGGAGCAAGAAGAATGGCACTGCCATAATTCTTGTCATTGTTGGTCACAACGTACATCATGTCCTCTGTGGGGGCGTCGATAGGTGCCTCGAAGCCGGGCATCATCTCCTGGAGGATATCTATCATACTGCGTACCACAGTATTTGATGTTGTATTCTCTAAAGCCTGCTTGTATAGCTGTGCTTCGGAGACACCCCACTTTTCGAGAGTCCTTTTGGTTACGTTCGAACATCCCTGCTCAAAGCGGAGGGTTGCAACCGTTTTGATGGCCGGATCAACACCTTCGGGAGCTTCGAATGTGACAACGTCAGCAGGGAGATTACCTACCGGATGGATAAGACGCAAAATAACGTTATCCTTGGCCTTTTCCCAGTTTGTGAGGAGTTCGGATATGGCGGCAACCATATCTACTGTCGGAGCTGATTCCATTGCCTTGTTTAATGCAGATGCAATTAAATCCGCCTCTGCGTCAACATCACCTTCCTCTGAAACGTAGATGATGGGGGCCACTGCATATTCGCCTTCATAAGAAGGGTTTCGCAATGTAACACCGATTCCGTTACTGGTTTCCTTGACTTCCACATCCATACCTCTTGTTGCTAAAATCTTGCAGATTTCTTCTGCTTTTTTTCTTAAACTCATTTTTGTTCCTCCTTTAGGTTTGTTTTTTAAATACATTAGGAAAGTAGATGAATTCGAAAAAAAAATAAGAAGTGCGAGGCGTACACCAGGCACTTCTTGTGCTTAAATATTCTTTAGTTTTCTTTCGCGATAAACCTGAGCGAGGATTGTTTCCAGTGCTTTTGAATCATTGTAGGAAGATTCTTTGCGTTCCGCCCTTGAACAATAATCCGTTGGGGTGGGAAAAGCCAATCCCTTTAAGTTTTCGCAAACATAATTACTTCGGCCTTCTTCAAAGGTTCGATTGTAATATTTGCATTCCTGGCAAGTTACCATAACAAATAAATCCCCTTTCAAATAAAAGAATTACCCCAATCTTACATAAAATATGTATAGCAATAATATATTACAGCTCCCACGACTGCAATTCTTATTAAATGACGTATTGCCCAGAAAACGTTACTTTTGCCAATTTTACCACGGAGAATCCACAGGCCGGTTTTATCTCTTTTTCGCGAGTTACATCTTCGGCATGCGGCAACAAGATTATGGACATCATTAATTGATTTCCACCCTTTTCGGGATAATATCCGTTGCGTTTTAAAATCCGTATCAGCAAGATGGACGGGATAAATATGATCAACTGTTACATTCCGTCTTGAAATCAGCATTCCACAGTATGCGCAAAAATATTTATTGCCTATCACGGGACGATTGCCTTCAAAATATGTCGCCCTGTAATTATTTCTTTTGCCAAAATCATTATCTATGTGGTACCTGATATGGTTCTTTTTGCAATAATCAATGAGCTTATCTTTTTGGCGCTTTGTTAATGCTCCCGAAAGTGAATCCCCATTATCGGTCAGTTTTAACCGTTTGAGAGCAAACTGCTGACGCTTGGTAAGAAGCTCCTTTTTTACCAACAGCGGATACATATTAAATATACTTTTCGAAAGCAGAATAATTGGTGTCTATGTAATCAAGTGCTTTAGATAAAGCACGACGGAGCTGAGCATCTCCACTGGGAGGATTCGAGGATTCACTTTCGATTACCGGAATATTGTCTAAATACGGAATGGTTCCCGTTTTCCCTTGTTTGTAATCGGGCCCCTGAGGCAGAACAAGATGTAAGTTATGCCAAAACGAATAATCTTCCTGTTCAAGAGACATCAGAATTCCGCGGTATACACATTCATCGAAATTCGTAAAGTGAACATCTGTTAGCGAGTTACGAGTAATTTCCTGCATAATTTCATACCTTTCTTAAATGGATTAAGAAGTCCTGTATATAAGATAGGCATACAAAACAAAAAAGAGCCTTGGTTTGGCTCTTTTATGCTGTATCAGGTTTATTCTTCGGAAATAATCCTGCATTTGCCTTTGTTTTTTCCCAAATACAGGAATGCGTCAGCTCGGCTGATCAATGAATCAAGCGTATCTTTATGCTGATATTTTGTAAGACCACCAGTAATGGTTATATATTCCTCAACACCGGCTATAGGGAATGGAGTATGTCCTCGGCTTAATACAAGAAGTTCAAGTTCCCTCTTTAATATCAGGAATGAATCAAATGTAGTACCGACAAGGACAAATTCCTCCCCGCCCCATCTGCAGGACAGGATCCCCGGATTGCGGGCCTCTATATCTGCTAACTGAGAAGCAACTTCCTTTAATACTATGTCACCGTTATTATGACCATAGGTATCGTTGAACTTTTTGAAATCATCAATATCTATGATGGCAGCGCAGAACAATTCGCTTTTATTTTTAGCAAGTTCGTTAAAAAGGTTCTGTCTGTTTCTCAGGCCTGTAAGAGTATCAAGAGTAGAAAGGAATCGTGTGGATTCTTCGTAATTTGATGCGTTTGTTTTTAAGGCCATCAGAATAGATACCTGTACAACGCTGACAACAGCGATATTGACCTTAAAGATGTTAAAAACCGAAGCTACCGGAAGTTTTACAATGGGAGTAAAGAGTTCGAGGTCAACATTCATTAACGAGTACACCCCGATAATAACAGCGGTGCATACTATAGTGTATAACCAGGGCTGGATATAAGATTTTTCGTGTGCGTGTTTCTGTGTATATTGTATGCTCGTAGCTACAGGGGCTATTGTGAGAAGATACAGAGTATAACCCGAATTATATCCGACAATAAATATAATTCCTGTATAAAACAGCATGTTCCAGATTAAAACACAGCGGTATTTTGCGCTTTTTGTCGGGTGTCTGTCTTGGAAAAACAGGGTTATCAGGTGTAAGAGGACGTTTACTGCAGACACGCTAACAGCTAAAACACTCTGAGTAGCAAGCATGCAGAAAAATGAAATTAACGCAAGTATGGCATATACCCTTACTACACCCTTAAAAGCAAAGCGGACTCTGGTATCGTCAAACAGATAGTTGATTATTGCTTTGTATATTTTAATCATACATATGCCTTTCTTGTTTTTAGAATTCAACAACGTTAAATTCCGGAGGATCTGAATCTTCGTCTTCCTCAGGATCAGAAGGCTGAAAATCTATCAGGTCTCGCTGTTCTGTATCATTGATGCGCTGTTCGTCAATAGCATTAAAGAGGCTGTTTGCAAGGAAAGAATCCAGAGACTCTTCATGACGGAGACTCATGGAGGCAAACATCGCATAAGTTGACATATAACCATCAATGGATTCTGAATCAGGCTCTTTTACGCTGAACGTGATGGGGATATTGTAGGGAGCGCAGAATATCTGATACAGCGAGATAATATTTTCCATTAAGTATCTGTCGAATCTGTTGCCGGATTCGAAGGGAACCCCGTGTCCGCAGTCGGACCCGTCTTTACGGATTGAAGAAAGATGAATTAATCCGCCGTGATATTTGCTGAACAGGTAAAAGAAGTGTTTTGTAAAATCCCAAAGTGTTATGTCCTGCGGATACTGGGAGTATGATGATTCCCACACCATTATGGTGTGGCAGATATTCACACAAGGAAAAATCTGAGGATAGGAAGCGCCTGCTCTTAAATTCTTAATTGTTCGGTCAAGGCTCGTTGCATCCTGGATTGAACCTGTAAGATTTTCAATGTGGACATCAAAGGTTTTATTGTTAAGCATTTGATGTAACAGTATCATTGCGTCCGCATTAAAGTCTTTAGGCTTGTTTATGTGTAGAATAAGTCCGATTTTGGATGTTTTTTGGCTATTCTGGAGTTCCTGCACGGCATTAAACAGGTCATTGAAATAATCTGTATATGCTGCCTGCGCAATTTGTTCCAGACCAACCGGAGTGTTTTCGTCCATGGATGGAGCGTGAATTATTTTTATGTTTTTTGTGTTCAGTTCCCCTCTGGATAATTGCCCGATTTCTTGGAAGTTTTTGAGGATAAGCTCTAGTCCGTCACAGGAATATTCAAGCGTATTGTTTTCCACAAGATTTTCTTTAACCTCCATGTTACCGTCGGGGTATATTGTGGAGTATATTTTCATGTCCATTAACCTCATATCTTTCATTTATGAAATAATATAGGTGCAAAACTTGATTATCAGAGGAAATTGAAAACATTAAAAAGAGTCCCCCGAAGAGGACTCTGGAGTTTACTGCTTATCGAAGTAAGGATTACGATAGATGTAATTATACTGTACTTCGTCTGTCTGCATGTCATATCCTGTTACTTCCGAGATTTCCTTAACCTTGAAGTCTTCAAGGTATATGATAGTCTGGAATGAGGTAAGCATTTTCTTTGCCTGTGACATGTCTTTTGCGTAACCTCTCATTGCGAGGTCTGCCATTTTATCAATCGTATCTGTTGATGAATTACTGTGAATTGTAATTGCCGTACGACATCCGGAGTTGGAAAGCGTAATGGCTGAACAGATTTCAGGGCCTTTTGCTTCACCGATGATGAATACGTTGGCTCCGGCTACAAGGGCGAGTCTGCCAAGACCTTCAAGGTCAATCGGCTCTTCATACCCTGTAGTATAATTAACAACGTGTTCAAACATAACACCTTTACGGTAAGCGAACAACTCGTCGTTCTCCTGTATACAGAGGATTGCTGCTGACTGCTCGTAGGCTTCTTCGAGGAACCAGTTGAGGAAGATTGTTTTACCTGAACCAGGCCTTCCTGCAATAACTACACCACGGCTGTGCCGGCCACAATCAAGCAGATAATTCATTACTTTTTCATCAAACATTCCGGCATTCAGAAGGTCTTCACTGAGCATTTTCTTTCTGCTTATCTTTCTGATGTGCAGATAAGGCCATCTTTCAGATGTTACATAGGAAGACGTTAACGTCATACGCAGGATATAATCATCGTCGGCGGCGTAAGTGAAGGTCTGTTCGGGAATGTTCATCGAAATATTGCATCGGTTTGCAATCATATCAATGAATCTGAAGTAATCCGACAGGTCTACAAAAGTCGTATCTGATAAGTAGGTAAGCCCTTTAACCCTAACCCTGATTGCGTACGGTCCCGTGATCTGAATGTCTGTGATGATAGGGTCATCTATCAAATCCTGTATAGGGCCTAAATGAAAGAGGTTTCTGTTAAGTTTCTTTAACATTTCAGGCATGTCTTCTTTTACAAGTAGCCCCGGCGAAACAAAATTATCAAAAACAAGTTTTTCGACTTCTTTATCGAACTGCTCACGGGAATATTCTTCACGAATGGTCGAGATATATGTATTGTACTCGGTACCGTTTGAGTAATACTTCATTATTTCACTGAAAGCCTTGTTGAAGTCCTGGACGGAACCGGAGAGACGCTTTTTCTCGTCCTGCTTGTCGACTTTATATATTAATTCAGCAACATCAATGGGGTTCGGCAAAATTTCGGGAACATATTCATCAAGCTGATTTAAGAAGGGCAACTCTTTAGTTGCACGTTTTCTTGCCTCACGCTGATTTGAAACAGCTTGGCGGTGACTAGCCAATTGGCTTTCAGTGTAACTGAAGTTTTTTAACTCTTCTGGGATCTGTAATTCACCGTGCAAAACTGTTTTCTCGACTGTTTCTTTTACAACAGACTCTTCTGTTTCGCTGAAAAGGCCTGAAAGGTTGAATAAAGGGCCGTAACTTCTGACAAAAGTTATGAGAACGATTTTATCGTCTTTAATATCTGCGGAGAGAGAGAGCAGCTGAAACTGTTCTTTGTCTTGCATTGTGCGTATATATTCTTCTGTCATGTTTAACAGATTATTGATTCCAATATCTGTTCTGTGTTCCGACACCGACAGATAAAGAGGATGCTCGTCAAGGGAAGCTTTGGAGTTGTCGGGCATGATGATTGTTGCAAGTTCTTCAAAACTTACATTTTCGGCCCAAGGGAACAGTTGAGTTTCTCTTTTTTTATTTCTAAATTTGTCTTCGAGATCGTTAAGCGCTGTTACGTCTACAATCTTAAACTCTTGGATGTTCAGACTACTGTTCATTTGATTCGCCCTCCTGTACGTTCGGCTCGACATCGGTAGAATCACGGTCTATCGGCACATACTCGTTTACATTTGTTTTTTCATCATTCTTTGGAATGATTTCACTGCCGGACTGACTTGACTGTTCTGACGCGTTATTTGTCTTTTCAGCAAGTTCAATTCCGAGTGAGAAATTATATTTTGCATTGTAAACTGTTACACGGCAAATTCCCGCAAAGCCTTCCGGTACGGGCATCTTAAAGATAATTGAATTATCTACTGCCTTCGCTTTTAAAACGTACACATTAACATCTTTTTCGGGGAAATTGACGTTTACCATCAGCTTTTCAACATTCATATAATCATATCCTGAAAGCTTTATAGTGAATGTGTACACTGCGTTATCTTCTACTGTGACATCAGCAATTTTAGGAATATAATATTCAGCGGATTCGATTCTGTTGCCTTCCTCATCATACAGAATTTCTGTCTGAGGCTCTTCTTCTGGCTGTTCAAGCTTTGCTATCTGTTCAAGCAATGCCTGGTAATCAATGCCATATGTCGCAGCTTTTATTTCTTCCGGCTGTTCAAGTTCAATCAGTGTTTCGGTTTCGGGTTGAGGATTGGGAACATTATAGTCTACTTTGTTAACATCAATTGTTGGCAGCGTATAGCTTAATGCGCAAGTATTAATGTATTCTTCGGCTGTAGAAACGCCTAATTCCTGCAAATCATAATCCGAAAGTTCTTCTGAAAGTTTGACATAGCGGAATAATCCGATTCCGTTAACCATATAATATCCGGATTTAAAATCATCCGGGATCGGGATGTTCATTATGGTTCTTGATTCAAAATTGTAATCAACACTTGTATAGGTTTCCCAGTGAACAATCGGCAATACGTCGGCTGTAAAGTTAAAGAGGGTTCCGATAGTTCCTTCGTAGATTTCGCAGGAATATGTTTCACCCCTTTCGAGACCGAATATTGTTCCTCCTCGTGTAAGGGCTGACGTTGATACATTAACGACGTTACCTTCGTCATCAAAAGTGATTTCATCTTTAGAAGCACGAAGTTTAACACCGCCAAGAGTATCAATGATTACTTCATCATTAACAAAATTGAGAATCTGGTCTGTGTCTGCTCCGGGATATGTACACTTTTCGTTTTCGTCTGTTTTTATCTTAAATCGTCCGGAAGGAGATACTGTCATCTTGCACAGGCCGATGGTATAAGGAAGAAGTTCGTAACGTTCAAGCGTATATTCCTCTTTGATTGGGTCTGTTGAATAATAAATCAACGAATCACCTTCATACAAAACAGGGATTTTGTCTTCATCTCCGTGGAACCACATAACAGCATCGTTGTTCTGTTTTTCAAATGTAGAACCCTTTGAAAAGGTTGCTTCCCCAAAATACGGCTTTTCGACGGTATAATTACTGTGTCGAATGTAAAAATTACCGCTTTCCAAGGTTTTAAGGTATGCTGTCTTTGGATCTTCTTCGACTACCTCTTTGCCACATCCTAATGTGGCGGTAAGTAAAGCCGATATTAATAACAGTGACATTGCTTTGAAGAATTTTTTCTGACGCATTTTGTTCCATATGTCCTTTCTTTGTTTAGTACAGTAAAGCTGTTTATTCTTTGATATTAATAATATAGGTTTTAAACCTGTTTATGTGGGGTGGATTTTAAACACAGGATGCAATATTAGCACTTGCTTCATTATTATATATGTTAGGCGTGTGTAATGTGTTAATCGTGTTAAAAGTGTTTTGAGTATAAATAACACAACAAACACGAAACACATAATTAACACAAAAAACATATTATAAATCTGCAACACTAAATACATCAAACACATCATATAAACAGAAAACGTAATAGACATATAATGAAACGCACACACATAAGGAATAAAAGAAACATAATGTGTAAAGTGTACGGGACGCATTAAATGGGTAGAAGAAACATTAGAAATAAATAGTATAAGAAAAACAGGAAAATTATTACGAACGGACTATTGAAAATATGTGTAAAAAATGATATGTTTACTTGACATATAACAAACAATATTGAGGAGACGACAAATGAAAACCATCTTGTTTGGGAACATTAAAGGCGGTACAGGGAAAACAACAACTGTATTTGAAGTAGGTTATTGTCTAACCAAATACCATAAGAAAAAAGTGTTGATGATAGACCTTGATGCTCAGTGTAATTTGTCTGGGGTGACCGGAGCTGATATAAACGGACACAAAACCGTTTATGATTACCTGACGGCATCAGCTACACTGGACGAGGCCGTGATGGAGGTGAGGAATAATTTATTCCTTATGGTTGGTTCAAGAAAGATGCTTTCACAGAATTTTGTCGGCATAGATGACATTTATCTGCTTAAGGAGGCGATGGAATATATTAAAAATTCCGAATACGGATTCGATTACATCCTTATCGACAATGGTCCGGAGCCCGGCAATTTGATGAAAATGGCATTATTAAGTTCCGACGGGGTGGTACTTGTGTCACATCCAAATGACCTGAGTTACACCGGAGGCATCCAGATGTGCGTTGACATAAAAGCCGGACGTAAATACTATAACGGCTTTAATGTAAAACCACTTGGGATCGTGATTAACTGTTACAGACCTACTGTATCGGCTGAAATTAACCTTGAAAAATTTGAAAGTCTTGAACCCGAATTTGCAAAGATGTTTAAAACAAAAATACGTTTTTCGGTAACCGCAGATGATGCAAAGGAATTAAGAGAGGCCATTAACGAATATAAACCAAAATCACCTATGGCGTTGGAATATCAGGCTTTGACAAAAGAAATTTTGGAAAGGATAAAAAAAGATGGCAAGTAAACTTGATGCGTTCAGGAAAAAGCAAAGTTCCCTTGAAGAGAGAATGGCCGCAGTTCAGGATAACCTTATGGTCGAACCGGCTGAGGAGTCCTCTGCAGAAGAAAAGCAGGATGCTAAGGAACCTGTTGATGAAGTTTCTGTAGCTGTAGTGAAACCGACAGTCAAAAAAGAAAAGAAAGATACATCGAGTAAAAAAGAAAGTATTCAGGAGTCCGAAAAAGAACCGGTTCAAGAGATTGTTGTGCTTCCGGAACCGGAAGAGAAGACCGAAACAAAGCCGAAGGCGTTAATGTTAACCCACTTAAACACAAGAAATATGCGGATGACATCCAAGAGAAACCATATTTCAATCAGTTTATATGTAGAAAACTTAGTGCGCACCGAACTTGCGGGAGTCGACATTGATTCTGTAGGTGATGAGTACCTTATAAATCTGTATGAATCCTGCAAAGGTAAGTACGAGGACACAAAAGAACGAACAACGGCTTATATTGCTTTAGATGCCGTGACAAGAGCAGAGAAGTTATGTGATATGGCGGGAATCCCATTTTCGGGGTATATTAATTATCTCATAGACAAGTCTAACCGATAAAGCAGAATTGCCATAAAAAGAGTTGCCTACCGATTTTTCGATAGACAACTTTTTTTGATTTCTGAATAAAACTTATGCGACTTCAATTAATAACTTACCTTCAACAATTGTGATGTAAACCACATTCATATCAAACCAAGGTTCAAAAACGTCTTTCTCGGTTCCATATGCTTCTGTAAGTAACTCTCCGTCGTCATCGTGAGTGCCGAACCAAAGCTGGATATAGCAATTCACATCGAGATTTTTACCAAACAGATCTTTTAGTTTCATTCTGCTCTCCAATCTGCCTGCAGGCAGACCATAAATAATAATTAATAGTTACTGCCTGTGCGCCGAACGTGTTGGCTGGCTTATTATTCAGATGTAATAAGTCTTTACTTAGTCCGGGAAAATCCTTCTTATCCGCAACTTTCCATTATATCGAAAATACTGATTTGGGAATCTTCAGTCTGGAATCTTTCCTCCAATTCGAAGATGGTTTTGCCACTATGAAACGGTCGGTCAATTCTGCTCTGCAGACCTTTAAGCCAACCCCAGTATTTGGGAAGATAATGGTATATGTTTCGGAGTTCCTTAAGGTTTTTGTTTGCACAGCACCAGCAGGAGACCCTGTCAAGAAGGTCATATAAATCATATTCGCCTTCTTTCCAGTCCCAGCCATTGTCCCGACAATACTGAAGCGCATCTTTTTCCGCCATGCCCCATTCTGCGAGAGGATATAGCTTGTTATTTTCGTCGCGCAGTCTTGCGGGTTCATCGGCAGCAATGCCGATATACTGGATATAAGATGGAAGTGTTTTCAGAAAATCATTGATAATTTTAATCTTATCGTGAGTTCTCCATCGGCATACGCCTCCACACCATTCATATCCATAATGTTCTTTGTCCGTTCCGACATTGACAGGCTTTAACAGCATATCTGTTAAGAAATCCGTCGGTGGTTTTAAAATCACCAACTGTGCCCCGTATTGTTCGATAACAGATCTGATTTTTTCGAGATTCCGGTAAATTGCATCAAATTCCATTCCGGTATCGAAGAAAACCACATAGTCCAACGGATAACCCTCTTTAATGAGTTTAAGAACCATTGCAAGAGAATCTTTGCCTCCGGAAAAAGAAGCAACATACTTTACTTCTCCGTTAAGTCTTAATTTTGAAAAAGCCATACCTACCACTTGCCGTTAATCCGGTTCGTGGATAAAGAGCGCCCCGGATGCTGTTCGCATCCACTCCTCATATCTTTTTCTCCCAATGCTTACGTAACTTTAGGTCATTGGGAACCTCGGTTTACCGAGGATTCAGGCATTTCTCCTTTCTATTTGTGCTTTTTGTGTTTTGGGTTCATCGGTGATTACAAAGACGTAATGGCCATCCTTAAGTAATCCGATCAGTTCTTTAAACTCGGTAGTGGAAACTTGTAAGATTGCGTTTACGTCGTCACGGGAAATGACAACGTATGACAAGAATTCATTGAAACCTGTTATTCCGCAATAAGACGGGGTCTCCTCCCAACCGTGAGAATTAAGCACTGCATCATTTGGAGTTTCATCCTTAATGAGCTGCTCATCGACGGGGAAAGGGTGTTTTACCACGCGGAAATTCCCGCTGGATGTAAGTTCTCCCCAACCGATAAAAAATGGGGTTCCCGATGAGATGTCAAAACCATAAATTGACTCAACATCTTTCACCTGAACTAAGTCTTTAAAACTTATTATTTTCAATTTTCTACCTCCTTTTGAATTGTTTGATAACAAAAATATGGGTATTAACGACAAAAAAATCTGCCACGGAATGTGACAGACTTTTTAAATACTAATGGATTACACAATCAGTAAAGAGCATCTGGGGATACTCTTTACCCTTAAAGTGGTTAAGGCTTAATGTTCCAACCATATCCATTTGAATGGGTGCTGCGGGGTCAACGTTTGTGAAGCGGTCTGCCAGTTTAAATGACAGAGCGTCAATTGCGTTTCCGTTTACCTTGACTGTGTTGCCGGACTCCCCAAGTTTTTTGTAAGAACATCCGCTTTTTGAATTTGAACAGAAGCCGTTCATTCTGAAAACAGGCTTAGGGTTTCCCTGACCGAATGGAGCATAAAGACGAAGGTCGGCAAAATATGTCGCAATGTTTGCCGGAACTAAATCAATGTCATATTCGACGACATCGGTTTCCGGTTTTACATAATCCTTGCCTGTGTCCTGCATTGCATCATGCAAAAGCTGGAAATTTGATTTTTCTAATGCAAGACCGGCTCCGCCTGCGTGGCCACCGTAGTGAAGAAGCAGGAAAGAAACTTTTTCAAGTGCTTTCTTTACATGAAAATCACCATAGGTGCGGGCAGATCCTTTTAAGATTCCGTTATCATCTGTAACAACAATAGCGGGGACCTTGAATCCTTCTGCCAAATCTCCGGCTATGGGACCGACAAGTGATGCTTTGACATTTGGGATATATACCACCAACGGGACATCATTCTGGTATCCGTTCTGTTCGATGATTTCCAGCGCCTTTTTTCTTGCTTCCTCCTGAAGCTTTTTACGCTGGGTGTTTAAATCAACCAACTTCGCAGCTTCGCAAAGTGCTGCTTCAAACGATGCGTCAGTAGTCAGTAAGGCAACTACCTGTGTTGCGGCATTGTCCTGCATTCTGGACGCAGCATTAATTGTTGGAGCCAAAGTGAATCCCACGGAATCTTCGTCGATATACTCAAGAAGTTTTAATGCACTTAAAAGCGCATACAGGCCTGTTGAGAGTAACGAAATCTGTGACAGCACCTTGAATCCTTTGCGGCACATAGCGTAGTTTTCCTCTCGGAGAGTTACACAGTCGGCAATAGTGCCGATTGTCGCAAGTGCCAGAAGCTCATAACACTTGGTCTTGTCCTGTAACAATTCAAAGGCAAGTTTGTAAGCAAGACCGGCTCCGCAATAATCATCAAAGTCTGCCTGGTTTGCCACGCCTTTGGGATCAATGACCACATCTGCAGGATTCTGGATTTCTTCTCCTCCAAGAACTTCGGGTAAATGATGGTCTGTTATGATAACCGTGATACCCTTTTTCTTGGCTGCCTCAATCGCCTCAATCTGTGCGAGGCCGTTATCGACAGTGATAAGCAAGGCTCCTGCGGGAACATTGTCTACCATTTTTACACTGATTCCGAATCCTTCTGAACGGGCGGGAATCATATAGTGTACATCCTTAAACCCTAACATTTTTAACGCTTTCAGCATGATAGTGGTGGCTGTAATTCCATCTACATCATAGTCACCGGAGATCCAGACCGGACGGTCTTTATACTGCTTTATAATTGATGCAGCTTTTTCAAGACCGTTAATCCTGTACTCATTGCGATTATGCTTGGTAATCCAGACATTCATCTCATCAGTTGTCGTACCGAGGTTTCTGAGTACAACTTCCTTTATGCTTGTTTCGTCTCCTTTTTTAATCCATTTCATTTTTCTACCTCCGTTATTTTTTTTAATCTGATATTAGGAAGATAGGAAAAACGGGGAAAACAAAAGGTCATTTTTGTTTTTGACAACTATATTAAGAGAGAATGAACTTTTTGGATATGTTTTTTGAGGTAACGCCATGGATGATTTTATTAAATTAAACAGCTGTATAGGACAGCTTAACAAAGAAACAAGTGAACACTCAAAGAGAGTAGGGGAGTTAATGCAACAGGCAGCCGAGACGCTTGGGCTCGATTCAGCATTGGCGTACAGAATGGGCTGTCTGCATGATATTGGGAAAATACATATACCTCCCAGAATTCTCAAAAAGAATGGGCGGCTGAATCCGGTTGAAAGAACAGTCGTTGATATGCATTCTTATTATGGATATCTGATTTTAAAGGATGCGGGAGAACCCGAAGAATTATATATTCCTGTATTATATCATCACGGAACCAAGTCCGTGTTCCCCGAACACCCTGAAATCCAACCCGAAATGGAGATTTATATTGAATTATTGCATTGTCTTGATGTTTATGATGCACTGACACACAAACGCTCTTACCATCAAAGTATGTCGCCTGTTGCCGCATTGGAAATATTGAAAAAGGAACAGACGGTTAAAACAATGACCTTATTTAGCATAACCCCGATTTTGAAATCTCCCAAACAGGAGGAGCATAATGTCACAGAGTTTAAATAAAGGTCAGGAGAAAGCGCTAAAGACATTGTTATCCGGCAGGAACGTTTTTCTCACGGGAAATCCCGGAACCGGAAAGTCGTTTTTAATCAAGGAATTTATAAGACAAATGGAAGAAAGTGGGAAAAACTGTCTTATCTGCGCCCCGACAGGTGTGGCGGCCGTCAATATTGGCGGAGTTACCCTTCACAGAGCACTACATATTCCTGTCCCTGCATGGAATAAGAAGCAAAAGATTAATCCTGCAGATTCTGCACTTAGGGCTTTGCATATTGCGGATGTAGTCATTATTGACGAGATAAGTATGTGCCGGGCAGATGTGTTTGACTATGCAATCAAAGTTATCAAGGCTGTTGAAAAATATATGTCGAAGACAATACAGATAGTAGTTGTCGGAGATTTCTTCCAGTTGCCGCCTGTTGTAACTAAATCTGATTTACAATATCTTGAAAAGGCCGGATACGATAAGTCGGGCTTTTGTTTTACGACAACAATGTGGAAACGATGCAAGTTTAAAACAATGGAACTGACGGAAGCAATGCGACAGGCCGATGCAGAGTTCCTTGAAATACTTAATCAGGCACGCAAGTCGGTACGAACCTGTTACACATATTTCCAAAAGCATGTGGTTGACGGGGACGCAATTCCCGATGAATGTATACGCATTTATCCAACAGTAGCAAAAGCCAACGCTTACAATACTGAAAAGTTAAATAAAATCCCCGGAATGGGGTATACATACTTTTCTGAAATAACCGGACGAATTACAGGGGATAAGCCCATTGAAGATACAGTGGTACTTAAACCGGGATGCAGAGTAATGGCGGTGGTAAACAGTTATGACGGAGCGTACTGTAACGGCACGATGGGAACAGTAAGGGAATGTTACACCGATGGTGTTCTTGTGGATTTTGATAGCGGGAAAACTGAAAGAGTCGAACCTTATGTCTGGCAGTTTTATGATTATAAAACCCAAAAGGGAAAAATCCAAAAAGAAGTATACGGCAAAATTAAGCAGATACCGTTGAGACTGGCTTATGCCATTACCGTACATAAGAGCCAGGGGCAGACTTTTGACAAGGCTGCAATAGATCCTGCTTCATTTGCAGACGGTCAGTTTTATGTCGCCGTAAGCCGTGTGTCAAATCCTGAAGGGTTGTTTTTTACCGGGGATGTTTTACCGGAGTATATCAAGACAAACGTCTGTGTGGAAAAATTCTATGAGAATTTTGAATACACGCCCGAAAAGAAGGTTTCAAAAACCACGACAAAAACTAAAGCAAAACCGAAAACATCTGCAAAGACATCTGCCGGGACAAAATCAGTAAAAAGGAAAACAGGGACCGCGAAGAAAAAAGCCACGGCTAAAAAATCAGCAACAAAGAAAGGCAAAACAAATGGGAACAGAAGAGTGGGTACGAGCGCGAGAAGAAGCAAAAAGTCATAAAGAAGACATGAATCAGAAATACAGCAAAGAAATTGAAAAATCAATAAAACACACACAGATTCTTTATCCACGAAGGATTAAGGAAACTGATGAAAGAATATGCCAGGTATTTTCATTCATTCAGTCGAAGCCCGAGGAAGCAATATTTGATTATGCTATGTCGGGGACAATAACAGTATTAAATCCTGCGTCATACATGACTCCTGCCGGAACGTATATTGTCGGAGGGGAAAGTCAGGAAAATGATTTATGTAAGACAGGAACGTTATATAATATATTATCATCAAAAAACATAGTTGATAATTATTACCAGACTCATGGAGTTACAAGCGTAAATAGCGGTATGTATGGCGACGATATACTGTGGATACCGGAAGTTATCTTTGAAAATGATGACTATATCATTAAGTCGAATGTAATATCCTGTTCCCCCATCGACCGAAATTACGCTGTGAATAAGTGTGGGGAGTCTGAAGAAGCTGTTGATCAGGCCATGCGTTCGAGGATTAAACAGATAATGGATGCTTTTGTTGAGCATCCGACTGACAGCCTTGTGTTACACGCTTTTGGATGCGATGACAGATATGGCAACGAAGCGAAATTAGTCATGAATATATTTTTTGACGAAATTATGAGTAGGGTGATTCCCGCAAATGACATTGTTTTCTGTATTCCAAAGGGGGAAACAGGGGAAGAAATAAAGGCTGCATTTAATCAGCGGTTCACATCTTTAGGCTAAACATAACAGGGCTTTATTTTAAAATAAGGCTCTGTTTTTTTTTGCACAAAAAACTTTTTTTTATATGCAAATGCCAATTAGAGACGGGAAAACCTATATTACTGATATATCTTTTTTGAAAGGTGGTAATTAAATATATGCAGAAAGCTTTGCTTATCGCAGAGAAACCATCCCTGCGACGTGAAATCGAAGAAGTGTATAAAAAACACAAATCGGAGATTCCATATGACATTACCTTTATGGATCAGCGAGGACACCTCGTTACTTTAATGCTTCCGGACGAAATTGACGAGACGCAGAAGAACTGGTGTTGGGAAAACCTTCCGTTCATTCCTGAACAGAGCGGAGGTTGGCAGTATAAGGTAATTGAAGAGAAAAAGACAGGTAATTTCCAGACCGCAAAGGAAAGATTTAATGCTATCGGGAAAGAACTCCGAAGCGGAAATTATGACTTTGTCATTAATGCGGGAGACCCCGATCAGGAAGGAGAACTGTTAATTCGACTGGTGCTCAACCAGCTTAACAATAAACTTCCCGTAAAGAGATTCTGGACTAATGACCTTACTGAGACAAAGATTTCGGATGCGTTAAAAAACCTTAAGGATGATGATAATGATGAAATGCTTGTAAGGCTACTTGATGCCGCTTATGGAAGACAGCACTCCGATTACCGTTTTGGAATGAACATATCAAGAGCGGCTTCGCTGAAGTTAGGTGTCAGGGCGGCCTGTGGCCGTGTTAAAACCCCGATACTTGCTATTGTATGTAAACGTGAAAAAGAGATTGAGGATTTCGTTCCCAAGACCGTGTATGGCGTCAGGGCTTTATACAGTGATGATTTTTCCGGCCAGCTTTTTGAACAGAAAAGTGAAGAAGCACAAACTGACGAAGATTCCGGTTCTGAAGAAAATGCCGGCATAGTATGGTTCGAAAGCAAGGAAGAGGCAGAAAAGTTAATTTCTGAACTGTCATTTAACGGGGAAGTTGTTAAATATGAGACTAAAAGACAGGAAACTTATGCACCCAAACTCTTTAAGCTTGCTACAGCACAGATTGCAGCCGGTAAATACGGGTATAAATCAGACAGGACACTTGAAATCATACAGGGCTTGTATGAAAAGGGATTCCTTTCATACCCTCGTACAGACTGCGAATATTTGTCAAGTAATGAAGATTTTAAGGGAATGCTTAATGCGGCGTCATCGGTTCCCGACCTTCAGCAGTACATAAATACCATCGCCCCGGATATCATAGGCAAGGTAAAGGCAACAAAGAAATGGGTTAATGACAAGGCCTTGCAGAATGCCGGACACTCAGCACTTGTTCCTACAACAAAGAAACCGAATTTCAACGAGTTAAGTAATGATGAACAAACAATATACCGTCTTGTGTGCCGCCAGTTTGTTGCAATCTTCCTTCCCGCCCTTGTGCAGGATAAGACGTGTCTTATTGTAGATGTTGACGGACATCTGTTTAAGAGTAACGGTAAGACGCTTGTCGACCCGGGTTATTCCGTAATCTTCGGAACAACATTTACTGATATGCAGATACCTGAATATGATGAAGGCGATTTCATTGGTGTAAATGATTATGAAGTAGCAGAAAAGACATCAACTTGCCCGAAGAGATTTACTGATGCCGATATAGTGGCAGCCTGTGAAAACCCGATTAAGTTCCTTGAAGACCAGAAACTTAAGGCTTTAGGCAAGGAGTTAAAAATCGGAACTCCCGCTACAAGAGCCGGTATCATCAGTGAGCTGATTGAAAAAGACAAGTATCTGCAGTTGAAAAAAGAAGGCAAGGTAACATATGTCGTGCCGACAACTGATGGTATGTACATCTATGAGAGTCTGAAAACCTGTGGTATCTGTAAAGTTGATATGACGGGTGAATGGGAAATCATGCTTGAAAAAGTAAGAAGCGGCAATATGGATCTGAACACTTTTGAAAAGCAGATGATACATGATGTTAATGTCATGATCGAGGATATCAGAATCCTTGACATCATTCCCGCCAAAAATAACCGTCAGAGCAGTAAAAGAGTGATTGGAAAATGTCCTGCATGTGACAGTGAAATTATTTCTACCGACAAAGGCATTTTCTGTGCCGGATACAAGGATAAAGGTTGCAAGGTAGGATGCTCTCATGTTCTTCTTGGTGCCAATATATCAGATGAAGATTTCCTTGAAATGATTTCGGAAGGCAGGGAAATTGTGAAAAGTATGAAGAAAGACGGTAAGTCGTGGGACCAAAAACTTAAGTACGATTCGGAAACAAAGCAGATTGTATTTGTAAAGAACGTATATACGGAAGAAAAAACAGGATATGAATGTCCTGCCTGTGGTGAAGCGTTAATTGACGCAGGCCGTCTTCTTAAGTGCGGATGCGGTTTTACACTTTGGAAAAGTGTATGCGGCAAAGAGTTAACTGAAAGTGATATAGCCGATCTTTTCGAGAAGGGTCACACAAGAGTATTTAAAGGCCTTGTGGGTAAATCCGGAAAGAAATTTGACGCAGCACTTGAATGGAAACCCGATATGAGCGGAACCCAGTTCAAATTTCCTGTAAAGGAATAAAAAATGATTTACTAAAACAGCCATTTTCTTTTGTTTATGGCTGTTTTTAAGATAACAAGCGGGAATTCTCGGCAATTGAATTGCCGAGATGAAAGCGCCTTATGCTTACATGTAAACGTTAGTTTTGTATAATATTCTTATGAATAGAGCGATAAAATACAGGGTTTACCCTACAACCAAACAGAATATTATGTTTGCCAAAACCTTTGGCTGTTGCCGTAAGGTCTATAATCTTATGCTCGCTGATAAGATAAAATCTTACGAGGAAACCAAGTCCTTTGGAAACCATACTCCTGCCATGTACAAAACAGACTATCCGTTCCTTAGAGAAGTGGACAGTCTGGCACTTGCCAACGTGCAGTTGCATTTGCAAAGTGCCTTAAAGAACTGTTTTGACAAAACTCATAAAAAGAATACCGGTTTCCCTAAGTTCAAATCTGCAAAGCATAGTCGCAAGTCATATACTACAAACAATCAAAAGGGTACAGTTGCCATTATAGATAACAAATATATCAAACTGCCAAAGATTGGTAAGGTAAAAGTTGTTATCCATCGTGTACCTGACAGTAGTTGGGTTATCAAATCCGTTACTGTATCTCAGGAATCTGACGGCAAATATTACGTTTCTGTTCTTTTTGAGTTTGATAATGTTGTAAATCCTTACGTACCGAATATAACAAATGCTATCGGATTAGATTATGCTTCTGATGGCTTGTACGTAGACAACCATGGTGATATTGGCACTAACCATAAATATTATCGTGAGAGCCATGACAAGCTTGCTAAAGCACAGCGTAAACTGTCCCGTATGCAAGGTTCTAAAAAGCATGAGAACAAATCTAACAACTACATAAAGCAGCTTCGCAAAGTCAATAGAATCCACAGACATATCGCCAATCAGCGATTGGATAACCTGCATAAGATATCTACTGAGATAGCCAATCAGTACGATGTTGTTTGCGTGGAATCCTTAAATATGCATTCTATGGCGAATCGTGGTTTTGGTAATGGTAAAGCCACAATGGACAACGGATACGGTATGTTTCTGTCTATGCTTGAGTACAAGCTATCTGACAGAAATAAGTATCTCATAAAAATAGGTAAGTGGTTTCCGTCATCGCAAATGTGCCATTGTTGCGGTACTCTGCATCCTGAAATGAAAGACTTACGTATACGTACAATGAGTTGTGATTGTGGTCTTATAATGAGCCGTGACCAAAATGCTGCCACCAATATCCTAAAAGAAGGATTACGCTTACTTTCTGAAATAGCCTAAACTAAATATACAGTAGGGATGGAATAGCCCAAACTCATACGCCTGTGGACACTGTGTAAGACGTTGTGTTGCGTATATCGTAGCCAGCGCAGTAGTGGCTGAAGCAGGAAGCTCGTAAATTCAATTTACGAGTAGTTCACCGGTTATATTGAATAGGGAAAACTATATTAAAGTTATAAATAAACAATCAAGGAGAGTTCATATGTTTATATTGGACAGAAACAATTTTCTGGTTGATGGAACATGCCACTATGTCGATGAACGTAAGAACACCATCTTTATCAAGCGAATCAATGAAAGTGTCTACAGGGCAAAGGTTCGTATTGCAGATTGCGATATAAATTTTGAGCCTGTAACCATTGATGTTAATGATAAAAACAGCGAAGTTGGCATAGAACTGCCGCTTAAGAGCGCCCCGTTGGAAAAAGGCATGGATTTTGAGCGGGATAACACAAGCCTGATAAATGACATATCCGACATATTTTCACGATGGTGGCAAATGCTGCGTGATATTCAGGAATTTATCAACGCCCAGAAATCGCATATTGCGGAAAAAGAAATGATGCAATATGTTGCAAAACTTCTCAAATATGAAGAACTCGGCAATGTTGTGCGCACGTTATTCAGTGACATGATAGTCGCACCAAAAGCGTAACAGGAAAGGAGAAAGCAAATATAATGGAAAAGATCAATAACCCCGAACAGGTATTGGAATTAATGGCAAATCTTCAGGCCGAAAGACTTACTCTTGCAGAGTCAGTAGAAAAATTAAAGGTAGAGAATGAAAAACTGAAGAATGATATGGGTTCCGGATTGGAAGCAAAGAAAGAAGAAATAGAAAAACTTCTTTCTTCCAAGAAGGATCTTGAAAACAAGCTTAATAATATGTCTTCCCAGGTTGGGGCAAAAGATAAGCGAATTAAGGAGTTAACTGATACGAACAGCAGTTTGGCACACAGAAATGGTCAGCTTGCTGCTGAAAATGAGAATTTACGGGCTACAAAGCGGGCTCCTGACACATCGGGAAACGAAAAAGAAATCGAAAAACTTAAACAGGAACTCGAAAATACAACGAAAAACCGTGATGCTGTTAAATGTGAAAACGATGAGTTGAAGGCTAATAAAGAACAGTTGTCCGAACGGGTTAAGAATCTTGTTGCAGAAAAGACAAACCTTGAAGAACAGCTTAAGAAGGCTAAGGCTGATGCAACTCAGCGTGAAACAGCAAAGCCTTCACAGGCGCAAGAGGAAGATTCACGCGCTAAGGCCGAATTAAGTAATGCAAACAAACGTATTGCTGAACTTGAAAAAGAACTTGCCGATGTTAAAGCCCAGCTTAAGGCAGCTAAAGAGGCCCAGGCACAGATGGTCAGCCAGACGACTGACAATAGTCCTGCAAAGGGCGTTGATTCAGAGGAAATCGAGAAGCTTAAGAGATTGGCCTACACAGACGTTAAAACCGGCGTTAACAATAATAATGCGTTAAATGAAAGACTTGCAAATGTTGATTCTCGCAGAATTATTTTTGCCATCACCGGAATTTGCGGGATGAAACGTATCAATGACCTTTACGGAAAGAAAGCGGGAGATGCTTGCATAAAGAATGTGGCTGAAAAACTTTCTGCCGGATTTGGCCCGGAACATGTATATCGTATTATTGGAGACCAGTTCGCAGTGCTTTTTGAAAATAACGAGTTCACATACGCTGATGTATTCGGCATGATTTCGGATATCCAGAAAGCCCTTAAGGAAGAGGACATCAACATCACATTCGGTGTTGCCGACGGGGTGGAATACAGAACCTTAAGCGGAGTTATCGAAGGTGTTGAACGACAGATGAAGAAATTTAAAGACACGGAAATTAACGCAGATACAAGACAGTGGGTTCAGCCGAAGGTTGAAACAAAGGAACCCGAAAAGGTGAAAGTGGAACCTGTGTCCGACGAGGATCTGCTCGCGCAAGCACTTAATTTAACGTGAGGATAAATGCCTATGCCAAGTCTGTTTTTAAAAGATCAAAAAGTTTTAACATTGAATATTGTTGAAAACGGGTTCGAGGTTGTCTCAGTTGACAACCCCGAACTTTTGCCTGTTTTTCTGCAGAAAGAACCGACAACAGAAATGTTAAATAAGTGGTTACATATGCGACGTATTCCCGAAAGGCGTGACGGGTTTGATACGGCAAAGAAAATGTTTGGAGAACAGGTTTTTGAATCCCAATACCTGACCGGAAATCATGCGTCTTTGTCTGACCAGTATTGGATCCAACAGAAAGGGGAAAGTTGGAAGACGGTTAATTTCTTCCTGAACAGATACCCGACTGAAATAGGTGATATGTTTTTCAATCCCTATGGAGTCAAGAAGAAAAAGATAAATCCCAATTCCCCTGATTACACGACAAACGGGGTGTTAAGGAAGCGGTGGAAACAGAATGCCGATAAAACATCCATCCTCATTAAAGCAGGCTGTCAGAACGCCCAACAGGACCCTTTAAACGAGGTTCTGGCCTCCGCTATGGGAGAATTAGTGGGAAAGATTCCGGTTGTTCATTACGAGCTTTGTACCGAGAATGGTATTATGTGCAATAAATCGAAAAATTTTATTACACAGGACACTGAACTGGTTCCGGCTTCACACTTTTATTCACATGAAAAAAGAGCCGAAGGGGAAAACTCATACACACATTTGTTGCGTATGTGCGAGAAACAGGAAATAGAGGGAGCCGAGGAATTCCTTAAATGGATGATATTTATTGATAATATTACCGGCAACGAGGACCGCAATATCGGAAATATCGGTTTTATCCGTGATGTAAACACCATGAAGTATATTGGCCCTGCTCCCCTGTACGATATGGGTAATGCTTATTGGAATACAGCCAATCTGACGAAACCGACATGCAGTAAGTTTTTTGGCGGAATTGAGGCTAAGATCTGTACAGAGATGGCCAAGAAATCCGATTTGAAATTTACAAAATCAACATATTATATGAGTGTCATAAACAGTTATCCGTATTATTCACAAAATAAAAAAGAAAAACTAGTTGAGGCCATTAAGCAGAAGAATAAGATGATACAGAATGAACTGCAGATTAAATCATCTGATCTGGCAAGATAAACCACCGTTCACTATTATTTTGTGTAATTCTTCTAGTTTATATACATATAAACATAAAGGAGGATTATATAATGCAAACACAAGTGATATCTTTTCATGATGGCTTGTTGCCTGTTACAACTCTTTCTAATATTTTGTGCCAGTTAACCCGTTATGCAGACGCACACGGAATTAAGGATCCGGAATTATACAGGATAGAAGATAATACCCACGAGGACCCTGTAAATCAGCGTTTTGACGTTGAGATTCTGTATAAGCGTGAGCAAAATACCGTCTCACAAAAGTTTTTGTTTTTGAAAGGGGAATTAATTGACGGAGAAAGTTTTCACAAACGTTTTTCCGAATTTTACCCACACGGAGGTGCGTATGAAAGCAATTGATATGCTGGCCCGGAAAAGTATGACCAAAAAGGCATACAAGGAACAGGCAAAGAAACAAAGGGTTTTTGTTCCATTTAACACGGGGACAAGAACAATGAAATCAAAGAAAGATTATTCTCGTGCAACAAAAATATCAGAGTCGGAATGGCTCTGATATTTTTTATACCATTTATCTGTTATTGGTTATTTATACTGATTTTCTTCCAATATGTCTTTTCTGGGATATTCCTTAAGGAATCCTGCCATAATATACATATCGCCATTAGCTTCGGCATCTATATAGTCAGAGGCTTCGTCTATCCAGAGGCGATTAATTCCGTTCTCTTCACACTGCTTTTCCCACTTTTCGCCGCAGCCAAGCAGAAACGTATTGGTATCACGACACTTTTTAATCAAAGCGAGACCTTCATTGCCATGCCACTGCACAATAAGGTCTTCCATATACCATAATTTTGTTTTTTGGAGTGCGACTATACGGCTGTAATCAAGGCTTGTACAGTGAGATACGGTAATTTCTTTATTGCTTTTGTTATAAACCTCATCAATGATGTGTTTATCGCAATTAATGTCCTTTGTAAAAATATCTTCGTAAAAAATGTCGTATTTGCGGCATAAATCAAGTGCCTCGCGGCCATTTTTAAAGGTTAATACCCTGTCTACCCATAAACGATAGAAAGGTTCTTCCATTCGCGACTTTAACTTAGCGTCATAATTGGCGAGACGCTTCTTTTGTGTATGCTTTTTAATCCCGGCTGTTAATGAGCCTAAGATATTGCACGTTAAATTATCAAGTGTAGAAGTGAGTTTGTTCATAGTGTTTCTTTGTAATGCGGGGGTAAAAGCCGTATAGCGCTTTTGTATCCGGAATTATTATTGTTGAGCATAAATTTCTGGTAGTTGAATTTATGAAAACCCGCATTCTTTTTCTCCTATAATTTTAATCATACAAGATATAGTAATACATTTGTTTTACATCTACAATATAGGATATACATTTTCATATAGAGATTTGTATATGAAATTTTTCAATAAAAAAACCTCCCATGTTAAATGAGAGGTTTTAGGTTTTATTTAGCGTTCTCGCTTTTCGAAGTCTTGTTCTGTTTCTTCTTTTGCAGTACGCTCTATGGTCTTTTTCTTTTCGGCTACGCCACGGTTGTTTTTCACCTTTTCAAGACGTTCCCGTTCTTCAATCAGGCGAAGGGTTTTAAGTCTTGTTCTTAACGCATCGCCAAATTCGTCGCCCAAAGCATCGAGTTTTTTGTTAAGGCTTGTTTCGAGACGGGCTTCAGCTTTCGCCTTTTCAACCGGATCGTTTTTATCGACTGTACGTTCCAGTGCGTTACGCTCACGGATATAGTCGGTAACAGCCTTATCTACTGCAGGAGGTACTTTTTCTGTGTATCCTGGGAGTCTTAATTCTCTGGCAGATCCTTCAAGATCGGGCAGATACGTATAATCCTTATTCTTATCCATATACAGCATAGCCTGGGCAACACGCTCCGAAGCTGCTTCCTTAATGGTGAAGAGATATGTGTTGGGACTTTTAGCATCTTCTTCGTATCTTTCTTTCGCCTGTTTGATGTTCATTGCCGATTTTTGTGCTTTTCTGTCACACTTAAGATCAATGTATTCTTTTCCTTCTTTTGACTCTGCCCATTCTACTGCAGATTTATACGGGAATGGAAGAGGTTTGCCGTCGAAGAGGGGTTCTCCGATTTTCTTTCCGTTTTTGTCGTATGCAACAATGGGAGAGCCGAGGGCGGCCTCTTTTCGAGCCCGGTCAAAAGCCTTTTCGAGAGGGCGGATATTCCTTTTAATTTCAATATCCCTGACCTTTTTTATTTTATTTGCCTGAGTCTGGAAGTAATTAGAAAACTTGATGGATTCCTGAAGATTACCCAGAGAGTCTTTTATTTTTGCTTCAAACATATGCTTCTTTTGTAATTCATTCAGAAATTCCTTACGGGCGGTAAAGAATTGAGCAACCTTTGACTGCGCAAAGTCAGCTTTAACCGAGGCGCAAAATTCTTTGAAAAACATAGACACATGAGATACTTCATGCGCACTCTCGTTGTTTGCAAGAGCAGATTCCTTGATTTCATTCATCTCGGAACGAGTCCGGATATTGTGTGGTTCATCTTTGACTTTTTTAAGTGATTGCTTCAGCTCTTCTTCACTGGAGAAAATAACTTCTGCTTCGTCCATAATGGCATCAAAGGAAGACTTGATGTTCTCCCCGGCCATCTCAATTTTGTCTTGCTCTGTTACGGCTTCCAACAAAATCTCGGTGGGATTTGTCAATGCGGAACCTACGGTTAACGCATCTAAAATAGCCGAACCCGTAGCAGTCTTAAGAACCTCTTCCGTGTTTTCCATTACGTTTTCCAAAGGTGTCTCAGGAACTATTTCCTGTTTTGTGAGCTGTGTCCTCTTCTCGTCATATTGGTTAATGTAGGGTTGGAGAGTGTCCTTTACCTTCTGATGTACCTTAAACCATTCTGAATAGAATTTTTCATATGAATCGCTGTAATCCTGCGTCATCTTCTGGTAGACATCGAAGCCGACACCTTTCAGTGATGGCACATCTACTTCAGCGATAGCCTTCTTTGCCTCCTTGTTAATTGAGTTGACCTGGTTAAAAATCCCGTCAACTTCCTTCTTTAAATTAAGGAGTTCTACAGGAGAGAGCTTAGAAATGTCTGAACTGCCGATATCCATAATGTCGTTCATCAGTTCATTGTTTCTGGATTCGAGCCAACCCATATGATCCAGCAAATGCTCGTCAACTGTATCGGTGACAGCGGGCTGTTCTCCGTAATTAATGTCATCAAAATCTATAACGTCCTGCATTTTTTCATCAGCCATAATTAGGGCCTCCTTTCATAAAGGGTTTATGTGTATAGGTGCGTTATTACGATTGGAATATAGATGTTTTGGCTAATAAAAAAAAAACAAGGACATTGTGTCCCTGTTTTTTTTTTGCTTATTAGGCCTTGCTTCTGGTTCTTAATTCACGGATAATGTCGTCTTCTTCAACGCCGGTGCCTTCAAGAAGCATTGCGAGTTCGGCCACGGTAACCTCCGCATCTTCGTGCTGCGCAAATACATAATCAATGATATTACGCACAAGATGAGGAGCAGCGGAAGCGAGGTCAAATTCTTCTTCCATATACTGCTGAAAAGAATCAGCAAGGTCATCGTTACATTCGAAACCATAAGTTACGTCAAAAACTTCGTGTTCCTGACCTACTTTTAGAACTGTGGTGTAATTATCGCCACTTCTTTCAAACGTAGAGCCTTCGCTAATATACGGAGCAAGAAGACCGAACATTGCGACAAGTTCTTTGTCCCATCCGTATGAGCCGTAAAATACATTTGTGTATGTTATTTCTCCGGCATTTTCAGACTTCTCGAATTCGCATTCCTTCCAGCCTCCGAGGAAGATTTTCATAAGCCCGTCAAAACTGTCGGGAGTTATGCCTTCCTTTGCGTAATCTTCCAGAGAGAAGTTAACGCCTTTACCGTCATTATCCCTGATGTAACAACGAAGAGCGTCGGAAGCTTCCTGTTCATTAAGATCTTTAATAGTTAGTGTTACGCCATACATCTGGCTCATTTTGATTCCTCCTTTAAATAGATTGATATAGTAAAAATAGGTTTAGACAAGAAAATAAAAAATATCCTGCATTACAGGCAGGATCGTCAGGTGTATGTGATAATATAATAATCAGATAATACGATAATATACTAATATAATAATCAGGTAATCCAATAATATATGAATATCGTATTCAAATAATCCCGTAATACGATAATACAATAATTTAGTATTATGATAATCGCATATTATATAAATCCTTCAGCGGTCTTTACCGGACACATTTTATATTTTTTTTACGTGACATATAGCCCGGAATAGGAGTATATTGTATTGGGTATCTTTTCACTAAACGACACTTTTGTGAAAAGATATGTATAAACCCATGATCGTGAAAGGAATCAATATTTATGGCCATATCAGAATACAGAAAACAACAGAATCGTAAATTATCAGAGCAGTTTGAAGAAAAGTTTTCACCACGTCTTCCGGATTTCGTCAAGGCATTTCTTAATTCAAAACATAACATCACACAGTCAACAAAGAATTCCTACGCACAAGACCTCATAGTATTTCTTGAATACCTGTTAATTTATGATGAGCAGTTCTATGGATTAACTACAGCTGACATAACACCGGCCACAATCGCCGGATATACGGCTGAGGATTTTGATAATTATGCTTCATATTTACGGTCAGACAAAAACGGATCAGGAAAAGAAAATTCCACCGTAACATTATCCCATAAGATTACGGTTTTAAAGAATCTTTACCAGTATCTGTCTGATGAAGGAATTATCCAGAAAAACCCTATGGCTCGGTATGAAAACTTTGTTCCAAAGAAATCAAAGTCCATAGTCCGACTGACCAGTGAAGAAGTTAATGCTCTGGTCGACAATACATCTACTGCGGGATATATGAACATATCTGAAAGGCAACGAAAATTTCACGAAAAATCCTGCCAAAGGGATACGGCTGTAATTAAGTTATTTCTCGGGACCGGTATGCGTATTTCTGAACTTGTGGGGATAAATGTACTGGATATCTATTTTAAGGAAAATAACATCCATATAACACGTAAAGGTGAGCACGAGGACATTGTTTTCTTTCCCGCTGACGTCGCCGTTGCGTTACAGGCGTACAAAGATGGGGAACGTGCTATAACAGCCCGTAAATACGGCTTAAAAGGCGTTTCTGGGGAGGCATTTTTCCTATCTTCCCGTGGAACAAGATTTTCAAAGGAGAGCATTGAGAGAATAGTTAAAATATACTCTTCTGCTATTACCGGAAAACATGTTACTGCCCATAAATTAAGGGCTACGTATGGAACAAATTTATATAATGCAACACACGACTTATTATTGACAAGAGACGCTCTGGGGCACAGTTCTCCGGAAACTACCGCAAAGTTTTATGTGGATTCCAAGGAGCAGAATATGGCCCGTGCCGGTGAAGCGGCTGAAAATATGTATAAAGAAAAATAGAAAAAGCCTTGGCGATTGTTCGTCAGGGCTTTTGAAATAAAAGTAATGATTATCTGATATACTGGTCTACAAGCACTCTTTCGTACTCATAGCCTAGGGAATCAAGGACTTCGATTATAATGGTTTTAACTGCATTCTTCTGTGCAAAGGGATTAACTTTTCCTAATTCGATAAGTCTTTCCTGTATTTTCTCATAAACGGCATCCGCTACTTCAGGAGTAAGCTGAAAACTTTCTATGAAAAGAACCATAATATCGAAATGAAGTTTAAATCCGTAATTGTCGTGTCCCTGTTCCGAATAAATATTTATCCAGTTACCTGTTGCAACTTTCATTTGTAATACCTCCAATTTATTTTTGATAATAACAATATAGGGGTATAAGAAATGAAAAATAAGAAATATGCATCTTAAATGTCTGTAAGTTTAATCTCTCTGTCAAGAGAAAATATATTGCGTAAATGTTTGTGTGTATATAAGTGTTCTGTGTTCCTTTCTATTAACTTAATAAATGTTGTTACTGTAATTCCTGAACCATGTACATTGGACTCATTAACTTCTGAAATAATTTGCTTGTTAATCGTTGGAGCAAATCCACCAGCAATGTAGGTGAAGAAACCTATAGGATATTGTGAATCGCTATAATTGCTTATTTTTTCTATATAGTTATGGACCATACGGTTGTGATGATCCCCACTGATGCTATATTTGCTGTAGGCTTTGTTGTCAATAATAGCTTGATATCCTTCTTCGTCTGATAATAGCAACACATCAGGAGCTGATAAGGCACCTGTCTGTCCCAAATGAATTGAATTATATCCGAAAACATCGCGAAACAATTCGGCGGTAGCTTTTTCGAATTCGATTGCTTCTTCTGTCCCTTTGAAGGCCATTTCATAGTAGTTTGCCAGGAAACTTCCTATTAATCCGTGGGGATAAGATGATAATAAGACGTTTTCGACTAATGCCCTGTTGGTTCCGGTATTATCTATAACATAATCTATAATTTCGTTATTGAATTCCCTTATGGGCTTACGTGATGCAAGCGAAATGACGGCATTCTTAATCCTTTGTTCGTCTATACTACGTGATGTTACTGCTTTTGTTAGAAGTAAATTACGAGTATCTTTTTTGTGCCATGGGTCAATGCCGTATTTTCTTTGAAAAAATTCGCTATCGCTCGGATTGGAAATAAGCGGACTTCTTTCATTGAGGATTAATGTAACTTCAGGCTTGTTTTCTTCAGGGATAAAAATACATCCTGTGTCACGACCAATAAGTTGCGTATATTCAAGCCAGTTAAATAGTGTATTTGCTATATCCGTAAGTTTCTGATATGGGTCTGCACTTGCTGGATTTACGTCTGGAATATACTTAACGAAAAAATCGTCTTCCAGAACATCATCACCAAAGTTTCTATATGCTATTAACCTATTTACAATTTTCTCATAATCGCGTTCTGTTTCAGCTTCAGTAATAATAATCTTTGCAAGCTCATCTGTTGATAGTGCAGATATTCGTTCGTCCATCAACAATTGCAGGATAAAGCGAAACGGTTTGATTTTAAAACGTTCATCTACGCCTACGGATAATGAAAATTGAGAGGGGAATTGGTATTCAAGTATTTGTTTCTTTAAAACCTTAACTGGCGATTTCCCCTCAATAATAGCTTCGCCGGCCAATGTCAGGTAGACCTGCCTCGTTGTGCTTTCTTCACAAATTAGGCCTAAAGAACGGAGCCATGCCGCGTATGTTCTTCCGCCGGACCCTCCGCCGTCTCGCCTTGAACCAACCCGCTTTAATCCAGCATCTTCTAACGCTTTTTCAAACTGTATATGAAGATTCCTGCTACCATCCCACTGATGTTCAAGCGTCGCGCTTGCAAAAACAGATAGGATTTCTGGTATAGAATTAAGTTTTCTCTTGGGTCTTGTCACCCACCAATAATTACATTTACTCATTCAGGTTAGCCTCTATGCTTTTGTAAGAGATTCCTGCAAATGAATTTAATATTGCAGTGGTAACTACTTCACTCAATTTGCACGGAACAGCCATGCCAATTTGTTTTCTAACTGAGGCATAATTGCCGATAAATTCGTAATCATCGGGGAATGTTTGAATTCTTGCTCTTTCCCGATTGGTTAACTCTCTGTTTGTCCAGTGGTAACCAAATGTGCCGCCACCTCCGGAAGCTGTTATTGTGTATGATGGCTTGTCAGGATCCAGTTTTCTGTATATTTGGGATATTTTCGTTCTTGTTTTTATCCTCAGTTCTTCTGGAAGTGTTCCTTCTGCTTCGGCTTGCCATACATTTTGTCCGGGCTTGATATATGACAATCTACGGATAACAGTATCACTTAATTTGCGTCTTTCTGTGTTTGGCATGTTTTGTGATATATTTGCCAACGCAGTTCGTGAAGAAATGTCAACCTGTGAATAAACTGATGGATCAGGGACTTTGAATACAACATCCAGATCATCACGAATTCCCACAATAATAACTCTGTGCCTTGTTTGAGGAACACCATACTCTTCTGCCTTGTAAAGATGTGGAACGATTTTATATCCGGCTTCTCTCATGTCACGTAAAATAATTTGAAAATCATCTGAACCAGCAGAACGTATTCCCGAAACGTTTTCCGCCATAAACCATTTCGGACGATATGTTCGCAGGACTTCAATGCCGTACCAATATAATTGCCCAAATTTTTCGTTCGCAATTCCCTGATGCTCACCAACATTAGAAAATGAATTACAAGGGAAACCGTATGCAAATGCGTCAATATCTCCTAATGAGCTAATATCCAGCTTTCTTACGTCGCCACAATAGACGCTTTCCGGATTATCTGGGCAAATGTTTTTTCGATATGTTGCACAAGTATCTGCGTCATAATCGTTTGCCCATGCATGAGAAAGTTTAAACAGACCGTCATCGCTGTGTGAACGTAAAGCTCCGCAAGCCAGCCCTCCTGGCCCGCAGTAAAGTTCGCCCAGTTTAAATATTGTTTCTTTTTTCATTTTACACCTCGATTTTACGTGTCTCCACGTTCACAGCGGATAGTGCCGCCGCACATTAAAAACGATATCATAACAAATGGAATATTAGCATTTTATCATTTCTTTGTCATCAAATTATTTTGAACTCTTGTAATATATGTATCTACAATTGGTTCGCAAACGTGTAAGCGTCTGCTATTGCATTTGCGATTCTTGCGATGACGGCTACGCATACAGAATTTCCAGCTTGTTTGTATAAGCGGGCATCGCTTTGATTTGCTGGAAGTTTAAAATTTTCAGGAAAACCTTGAGTGTTGAAGCATTCGTGCGGAGTCATTTTTCTGATGCCGTTTTTGGTTTTTATTAGGCATACATTATGTCCGCCTTCACCTTGATTTGCGGTAAGTGTAGGAACTACTCCGCGCTTGTTTTTTCTCACATACATGCGACGCCATTGATAAACTGTGTTTTCGTCGTCCATAGCCTCAACGAGTTTTTCGTAAATGTCCCCCTTATACTTGCCGGCGGTGTAGTAATATTTTTCATCCATCTTTGTTTCGAAATTAATGACGTCAGTAAGTTTCTTCTTGAGAGGAACAGGCATCGGAAAATGAAAGTTCTGATAAACCTCTTTATCTTTAAAACAAACGATGTATATTCGTTCACGATTCTGGGGAACATTACCATATTCCATTGCATTAAGAACCATTGGATTAACGTAATACCCATTTGCCTCTAATGCCTCACGGATTACTTTAAAAGTGTTCCCATTGTCGTGTCCGACCAGATTTTTTACGTTTTCGAGAAAAAGAATCTGTGGCTGTTTTGCTTTAATTATTCGGAGTAGTTCAAAGAAAAGGGTTCCTCTTCCTTTTTCGTCTTCAAATCCTTTTCTATAGCCTGCTACGCTGAATGCCTGACAGGGAAACCCGGCAAGCATTACGTCAAAGTTTGGAATTTCATCAGCATTAATAGTGCGAATATCACGACAATCAACCTTGATGTTTGAATTCAATTCATACGTCTGAGCGGGATACGGATCAAATTCATTCGCGTATATGATATTGAATAAGTTATTCTGTTCAAAACCTTTATCTATGCCACCTACACCGGCAAAAAATGATGCGCATTGAAGTTTATGATTCATGTGTGCTCTACCTTACTATAAAATTAAATTTTCTGTTATTACATCAAATATAGGAATTCTCAAAACAAATAAGTCCCTTTGCAGATTTCGATTATCAAAAAAGAACCACCATATAAGTGGTTCCTTTTTTACTAATTTAACCAGACGACCGGGGGCAATTGTGCCACCAGATTGTTAAAGGTACAGACACTTGGATATCCGTCGATGAAGTCTTCTTCGGAAGCCTTTTTATAGGCTTCGTCTATCTGCCTGAGTTGTTTACTCAGGCTGTTGTTTTCGCCCTTGAAGATATCCAGTGTAGTGGATAATTTGTCGTAGGCTGTCTTTAAGTCGATGTACGCGACGGTGATTCCCATAGCTTGTCCTATTTCCGCAATCAGGTCTTCTTTTTTAAGGCGCATGAGTCGCTTACCTGCTTCTGTCTGGGCAAGCCCGGCTTCGTAGCTTGACAGGTGGAAGTAATCTTCTTCATAATCATCGTATCCTACGAGATTATAACGATTACCAATTAATGCTACCGTACAGTCGTCAAAGTGCTGGTCTTTAGTTATTTCCGGATCATAACAACGGAAATCCTGAATTGCTTCATGAAGCTGTTCACATTTTGCTTCGAGGTCAGAAAAAGCCATCTGGAAATCGTTGAATTCCTCGGTATCGCCATTGAATGCATCCATGATTGATTCAGGACTGTCTTCAAGCGAATACTGGACCTCGCAACAGCAATCTTCGATTTCACTTAAGCCTGTAAGAATTGCCTCAAACCCAATGTCCGATAAAGCCGGAGTTTTGTATCGGAGACACATTGCCTTATTTTTCTTTTCTTCATAAATACTCATTTTGCTCCCTTCTGGCAGTGTTTTGCCTAAAAAAGGAGTGGCATTACCATCATCTGGTTTGGTTATGCTACTCCGTTTATAATGAATTCACTAATAAAATAGCTTTTTGAACAATAAAAAAGGTTGCAATATAGGTGGTAATGTATGCTATAAGTGCTTTCATCTCGGCATCTAATTACCGAGTAATTGACGATTGTTTTCTTAAAGACAAAAAACAGGAGCGAAAAATAAAAAACACCTCTTTTCAGAAGTGTTTTTATAAATGATTAATTAGCGTTAAACTCAATCAGGTACTCGATCGTACACTGACTGAATTTTTTGTCTTCCGGAACGGCTGTTTCATCGAGACGGGTTGAACCGTCCGTATAAACAATAACTTCCTCATTCATAAGATATGATGAGCCGTTCGTGTTTTTGCTCATAGCCCAAGTAGAGTCAGCATGTTTTCCGTGCTTGCTCTGAAGCTGTGAGTAGTTGTCGGGAACGCCGTTACCTTCGCCATAGATGTCGTAAATTTCTCCGGTTGCTACCTTGAAAATTGCGAGATAACCCTTGTTACTGTCACCATGAGCCCAATACGAACCCATTGATGATGTGTAACCGATACTCTTCTGCGCCAAAGGTGCGAAGTAAATACCATGCCCGAATGCTTTACCGCAAATTCTTGCACCAAGAAGTTCAGGTTTAAGCCAAAGCCCGCCAGTGAAAATAGAGAACCAGTTCTCTGTCCCTGATCCATGGAACAGATGAGCAATACCGTTTTCGGCTTCTCCCTGCGGGGTCTTTGTTGTAAACGGCTTTTCGCAATACTTTCCAAGCTTATACTCACGACAGTAATTATCGAAGAACTTTTCCGTAGTCTTGTTTTCTACTTTCCATACGCGTGAAATCTGATGGCCGTTGTTTCCCATCTTTTTTCTTACGTATTCGGTTTCTTCTTCGGTAGCTTTTCGCATGTCGATGTTATAACGGTCAAGCACGGTATATCCGGCAATTTTCTTGTCCGATTCACTTCTGACCTTATGAACCTGGTCTACCATGAAGTCAAAGATTTCCTGCTCCTTCTGAAGCTTTGCTTCGTATTCACCGACCGATTTGACATGGTCCTTGCGGACGTTGGGGATATTTCTGGGAACTCGGATGTGCAACTGGTCAAGCTGGTAATTAAACATGTCAACTGACATTTTCCTGTTACCAGCCAAAAGATTTTTCAGTATTTCGGCAGCCGCTTCAATATCTGAATCCTTAATGTCCTGTGCCCTGACTACGAAGTTTTTCTCCATGGTCTCTTTTGCGAACTGCCGAAGGAAGTCCAAAATCTGCTGAATTTCCCCGTCGCTGAGAGGAATTTCCTTTCCTGTTTCGCTGTTGCTGATAAGCTTACTGGCCATCTTTTCTGTGTTTACAATAATGAATCCTTCGCTGAGCTTTTTGTTCAGCACGTTATCCCACTCACTTGCAGGATAAATGTTTTTTCTTACATTTGCTCTGTCACCAATTCTGTTCTGTCTGGTCAGGATGGTTCCGTCAGACAGAAGTTTCATGGTGAACTGGTCATTTGCACCTCGGGCAGCATTTATGCTGCATTTACGTAGTTCAAGGTATCCTGTTTCGCTATTTGTCATTCTTTTTTCCTCCTTTGTATTTATCATTTTGATAAATATAAAATAGAAAATTAAGACAAGAAAAATACCCGGTTAAATTCCGGGTATCTTTAATGAATCGAGGTATTCATCAAACGTTATTTGATGATATTCATTGACTTTTTTCACTTTGTCAGGCACGGTTTGGAGCGTTGGTTTGTATTCCACGCCCCTAATCTTACAATCCCGTTCGTGAAGCGTATCCTTGGCAAAACAGTTCCATTTTGAATAAGCCAGATCAGGTTCGTCTTCAAGGGCAACATATTTGGCCCATGCTTCAGGGTGTGCCTTGTAGATTGCTTCGTGTTCGCACAGCTTTGCGTTCGGGCAGAACCAGCATCCATCACGTTTCTGCTTTCCGTTGTTAAGAGCGTACTGCGGAGAGAGCATACCATACTCTTCGCACAGTTCCTTTGCCATAGCTTCCGTGTAACCGCATCTGTCCAATAAAGATACGGTATCAGGCTCCTTGTATAAGGCTTCAAGTCTTTTAGGCTCGTCTACTGCTATGCCAACATAATCAAGATGCTCTTCGTTGGCAATGGCTTTTTTGAACTGTTCAAGAGGCTTAAGCTTAAGGTCACGCTTGATTCCGCAGATTCCTGAAGCAGGAAAACCATAAGTCATTCCCTCGTGTTCAGGATGTAAACGACTTCTACCCATTTTGTGATGAAAAAAGTCGAGATAGTCCTTATCTGCGCGAAGGATCCTGACCTCATACCCCCAAGATTCAAACTCAAGTTTGGTCTTGTAGATAAAATCAATAATGTCGGGATTATGGCCCGATATATTGTTGATGAGGTCGAACATAACTTCTACAAAAAGAACAATTACCTTGTCGCCCGGAGCAAGAAGTTCTGCTTCGTGGCGGTGGAAGAGTATTACGGTTGCGGTTGAGTCTTTTCCGCCACTCCACGATATAACGTGTACCATGGCAGAATAGGGTTAAGGCTGCAGATTTTAAACTCGTCGAGGTTTTGTTGCGTAACAATGTGTACGCAGACGCACTCCTTAGTGGGTTTCTGCTTAACAAAACCAATACCTGCCTGTGGCGGTATCTCTGTCCTTCGCTAGTCTATGCGCCCATTAACTCCTTATAGGAATTTAGGTCAAACCCGCAAGGCCCGTTGTACTTCTTCAGTTTTCGCAGTTGTTTTTTGCTCCGGTTGAAAATTTCGTTTTCTGACCGGAACCGTTCGTCGCCACGTCCAAAACTGTCACGCATTTCCCAAAGAGCATCATTTTTGAACTCACGGTTCATTTCAAGCTCTTCGTGTTTTGAACGTATAATGGCTCGCTGTCGTCGATTCATTTGTTATCCTCCTTTATTTTTTTTATGTATATTTTCAACATAGGGAAAAAGACAATAAAAAATACCCATAGCAGTTATGCTACAGGTATTTTTTTAATGGATTAACTAAAACGCTCGTCTGATTCAATCCAGTCATCGACAGTCATCTGTCTCTGACCTACTATGAGTTTGTTGTACTCGTAGATTTCAGCATCGGACATGCCCTTTTTACCGCCCTTTTCAGGTCTGGCCTTGGAAAGTTTTGACGGATCACCGTTGCACTTCGCAAGAAGGTGCATCATTGTTTTCCTTGCTTCCTTTGAGGCCTGCAAAACCTTTCTCTGGGCTGCCGCATTTTCTTTCGCCAGCTTCTTTATCTGTGCGTCGGGGTCAATCGGCATAAATACGTTTCCAACGATGTCATACAACTCCTTAAGGAACTGGTTGTAAGTAACACCATCTTTAGCGTTGCCGAAAGCGGTGTATAAGCTTGTAACATAGAGTTCCTTACGGGCTCTTGTCATAGCTACATACAGAAGTCTTCTTGATTCCTCAAGATCCTTGTTTACCCCATTTGACGCTGTTCTTTTGTGGCATTCGATTGTATCCCATTTGGAAATGGTTACAAATACAACCGGCCATTCAAGACCCTTTGACGAATGGGCTGTTGAAAGTACAACCCCCTGATAACTCTGTTCCATTCTTCTCTTTTCATCCTGGCCATACTTACTAAAGTCTGACATGTACTGGATTTCTGAGGGGAAGTCTTCGTTATCATACACCAATTCAAGGAAGGCATCGTAAATCTCGTCATTACCTCTTAAAGCATCAAGGTAGCTATGGAATACAGCCCTCTGCTTGTCGAGATCCTCATTAACGAGACTTGAAAAAATACCTTTCATTTCGTCAACAGCATCGAGAATCTCGTTGTCTGTCATTTCCTCGAAAAGATTGGGGTTCTTTGCACTGAGATACTCAAAGTAATTCTGGGTAATTTCAGGAGCAAAGATTGCGTTACGAAGTGCCATTGCGCCCATAACCTTAAGATTTGCAAGATAAGGCGTGGGGTTCTTCATAACGATCGGGATTCCTGCCTGCGTCAGCAGCGCACCGAGCTTTTCGATTTCAGGATTTGTCCTTGCGAGAATGGCTATCTCTTCAGGAAGATAACCTTCGTCGATTTTTGCTTTGATGCGGTCTACAATCCACATGTACTCTTCATCCTTTTCATAGAATCCAAGTACGGAAGGCTTCCTTCCGTTTTCGCCTGCGGATGCCAGCTTCTTCGGAAGCTGTTCCTTGTTAGCAGCAATAAACTTATTTGCCACCTCAAGGATTTCGGGTGTTGAACGGTAGTTGTCCGTAAGATACTGGAATGTTACAGACTTGCCAATCATCTGGTCAAATTTTACGAGATATTCAGGTGAGGTTTCTCTAAATGAATAGATAGCCTGGAAATCGTCTCCTACTACAACCATGCTCTTAAAGCAGGATGTTGAAGAAAGGAGTTTAATGAATTCCATCTGGATTTCGTTGGAGTCCTGTGCCTCATCAATGATGATGCGTTCGAATCCCTGTTCTTCCAAATAATTGGGGTGGTTTCCCAATACCTTTAATGCCATGGGTTCCTGATCGGCAAAGAGCATCAGTCCGTCTTCATACATCTGTTTCTGTAAATCGTTGTAAAAATCAACGAAATCATCAGCAAATGCGTCATCGGTAATAAATCTGCCGTATGAATGAAGAAGAGACTTGACTTGTGATGCAGCATCACTTGCCTGCATATCAATACGGGCTGTCTTGACCTTTTCTGTGGCGGTTCTTAATATTGCCAAACCACCTTTACAGTTAGGCATGTCAACATTGAAGTGCTCGTAGTCAAGACCTCTGACAGGAGTTTCATTGAGCAGATTGACTGCTATCCTCGAAAAACGGATGTTGTCAATTACTCTGGGAACACGCTTGAATCCCAATTCCTGATAAAACTGTTTGCAGATATCGAAGGCGAACGTGTTAAACGTTACAATCATGATATCTTCCGGATTTGCAAAAATACCACGACTGGCAAGTTTTCCAAGGACACGGTCCTTCATTTCATTTGCGCCAGCGTTTGTGAATGTGGTCATCAGAAACTTATGAAGAGTGTTTTTAACTTCCTCATTCGTTACTTTTGTCGCATCATCCTTCTTGAGATAGTCAAGAATTCTGGAAACAACATGCTCAGAAACACATTCCGTCTTACCGGCTCCTGCACCTGCAATTACTGCAAGAATACCGTTGTTCCAGTCGATAATAGCCTGCTGTGCATCTGAAGGTGTAACTTTTTTACCCCTTTTCTGCTGCTTCTGTTGCATCTCCTGGGGAGCAACTTTGCCATTACAGAGTGCGTTGAATTTGCATTTTGCACAGTCCTCTTCAGAGCATTCAGTTCCTTCGAACTGAACTTTGTATGCGTCCACAAGGTCCTTATCAAGCGTTTTAGTTGCTTTATACTCGGGTGTGTTTGCGTACATCTCTTCAAGGCGTACAACGTTGGAACCTTCAAAGAAGTTCCTGAAATCCCATGCAACTCCCGGCTTGTCGCTGCGCTCGCGCATGAAGTAATATCCTGCACGAACCATACGGTGTTCGCCTGCGGGAACCAGCTTTTCAAGAGCGATAAGCATAAGGTTGAGCCATAAATCCTGCTCTATCTCCTTATCCTTAATCCAGGGTTTTCCGCCTTTATAACAGATTCCTTCAATTCCCATTGTCTTACTGACAAAGATAACATCGAAGTGAATCTTGACAGGCTTGTCCTTGAGACTCTGATATACGGCTGCGATTTCCGGAGTATCATCTGCTGAGACATATAATGTCTGATCCAGCATAATGTGATAACTCTTATCGTTAAACCGTTTTTCGTCTCTGCAGTACCTTGTGATACCCTTACTGAGTTCCTTAAGATTTACTTCCTCTGCTTTTGTGCATTCCTGACCTGTTGAACCAAGATATGCAGCATTAACGATGTCTGATATTTCACCGATGTTGGTGAGAATATCTTCTTCCTCCACCGTTTCGTCGTTCTCGAAATCGGGATGCTGACGAAGCCACATCTTTGCTATGGAAGCAAAGATTTTGGTTGCATTTGCCTTTTCATTCTGTGTCAGGTCTGCCGTAAATGCAGAAATTAAGGTATCATGTTCCTTCGCCTTATTGCAAGATGCGGACTTGTAAAAGTCCGAGTTTGTTAAATAATCCATTTTTCTACCTCCATTTATTTGATTGTTTAAGATGTAAGTAAAATAGGATTTTTGACTCAAAAAATATTAAATGTTGAAACAAAAAAAGCCCCCTTAAGAGGCTTTTTTGTAAAATGTTATTTATTCCGGGAATGTAGCAGAACCGCAAATTTGCCCGGCGTTGTTACGTCTGATAATTGTCACACGTCGTACGCGGCGACACCACTTGCTTGATGAATAAATTACCGTAACGTTTTTGTCAAAAACATAATGGCTTCTCTTCATTTTTCTGCTCCTTTCTTTAATAGCCCCAAGGATGAGGAAGTCCCGCTGAATCAAGTTCATCATCCTCCCACGCAAAGCGCAGTTTGTCTTTTGCATATGCGAGATCAATAGCAACTCCTTCGTTGTACGGGTCAACTTTGAGAATTGCTTCACACCTTGCAATCTGTTCTTCCCAATATGCTATCGGATTTTTCATTTCATCTACCTCCATTATATAAATTTGATTTACTGCTGTAAATATAGTTTTATCTGAAAAATAAAAAGAGCCAGCACAAAAGTCAGACTCTTTAGATAAATAAAAAAACACCCGGTCGAAACCAGATGTTTTTCGTGATAAGCTATCAGGGTTGGCTCTCTCGTCAGAGATAGTCTTACTTCATAGCTATGTAGTCAACTTCTGAAATTATCGGGACTCCAAGCTCCTGCGCTTTCTTATTCTTTCCTGACGTGGAGTTTACATCATTGTTAATAAGATAGCTGGTGTTCTTTGATACCGAGCCTGCTACCTTCCCGCCGAGTGACTCAATCTCAGCCACCAGCGCATCGCGGTTAGGATAGTGTTCAAGCGTGCCTGTAATAACAAAAGTCTTACCGGCTAAAACGGCATCCGCTACAGGAATGTTGCTTTCAAACGTGAGCATATTCACCAGTTCCGTGAAGTCGTCTTTGTAGGCGTTATTCCCGATCCAGTTCAACAGGCTCTGAGACAATATATGCCCGATTCCGTCGATACTTTCAATTTCATTGAAAGTGTGGTCAACGAAAAACAACGTTTTTACATCCTTAAATCTCTTCTGCAGGAGTTTTGCCTGACCTTTGCCTATGTTAGGAATGCCCAGAGCGTGTACAAAGCTGACAAAATCAGTCTTTTTAGACGTCTCTATAGCAGCAAGCATATTGTTTACTGCTTTTGTTCCAAAACCGTCCCATTTGGCAATTTCTTCGGCATGTGAAGACAACTTATAGAAGTCGCTGAATGTCTTGAGATATCCTGCATTAACCAGTTTTTCTATGGTTTGCTCGGATAAACCCTTGATATTCATGCAGTCACGTTCTGCGAAGTGTACGAATGCTCCGATTTGTTTTGCCGGACAGTATGGGTTCTTGCACCACATTTCCTTGACAATAGCTTCTGCATTTTTCCTTGAAACTGCTTCTCCCATATTTCCGCAACATGGGCAGATTACCTGGTTCCATGTTACCTGAGAGTGGTCTGCCATTGAAAGGTTTTTGTCAAGCTGGGGAATGATTTTATTAGCCTTATAAATAGTAATCTTATCCCCTATTGCCAGATTGTGGGTTTCAATGTACGAGACATTATGCAAACTTGCTCTTGAAACTGCTGTACCTTCAAGTTCAACCGTGTCAAACACCGCAACCGGATTCAGTAAGCCTGTTCTTGAAGGACTCCACTCGATGTCGCGCAATGTTGTTTCAGATGTTTCATCAGCCCATTTAAGAGCGTATCCACATCTGACGTTCGGATGATGTCCGGTTCCCGGAAGATTGTCTGTTTCATGTGCAGCGTCATCTGCAACGACAAGCCCGTCAACAGGAATTTCATATCCGGTTTCTGCAACTTTCGTATACTCTTTAATCTGACGCCTGAGTTCATCCGGAGTTTCACATGAACTGTATCTTACAGGCTTAAACCCCGCTTCCCTCAAGAAATTTAGTCGGCTTGAAAACGTAGGAAGCGTTTCCATTTCGTCATAGTACACAAGACTGAACGGCCTGAAGTGTATAGGACGTGCTGACAATAATTCTTTATTGAGCGCAAGTAAAGTACCGGCCGCGAGATTTCTCGGGTTTTTATATGGCTCTTCACCTAAAGTCTCAATATGTTTGTTAATAGCGTTAAAATCAGGGTAACTCATTACGCATTCACCCCTCACTACGCATTTCCCGCTAACAGGGATAGTAAGGGGAATGTCGTGAATCAGTTGGATTCTGTCCATGATACTCTGACCCACTTCGCCATTGCCACGCGTAGCGGCTTTAACAGGTTTTCCGTCTTCATAAGTAATCTGGGTGGTCAATCCATCAAGCTTCCACATGAGTACGGATTTCCCCGGAAAAGTACCTACCAGTTTTTCAACGTTCTTGGTTTTGTCTAGGCTTTTTGCCGGAAACTCGTGACGTTCTTCAGGTAATGACCCATTAATTTCTGCACCTACAGGAATAATATCTCCTGTAAGGGACTCATACAGAGCCACCATTTCGTCGTACTCCTTGTCCGACATGGAAGACGTTCCTGAGTTGTAATACGCCGAACGCGCTTCGTCAATCTGTTGCTTTAGCTTATCAATATTCATTTTGTTTCCTCCTATATATGTTTGATTTGCATATTAAAAGTAGTAAATACAGGTTAAAAAATTAGCGATAAAAAAAATACAACCCGCATAAGCAGATTGTATTTTTGTGCCATATTACAGTTTCGGTTGAGATTTTTTCTTGCGGTGTTTATCAATCATCTCCTGATAATATTCCATAATTTCCCGATCTACCGCACCGGCTCCGGTATAGAATTGAACCCCAGTAGATTTATCCGTTATAGTCACGAACGCATCCCATAGGGCTTCTTCATCGTCTTCATCATAATTATCGTCATTCAGACAGAAAGAACCATATGTTTCTTCTGCATAATAGTCATCGAAGTCTGAACCGTCTTTTGCCGCTACGGTATAAGTAACATTCCAGTCTATGTCTGCATATCCGATTGTATGAAGTTTATGCGTTATGTCATAAACAAGATTCGGTAATTCTTTACAAATTTCAAAGCTGACTGAACCATCGGTATGCTCAATTCCAGAGCCTACGCACATATCTGGATCAATCTCGTTCAGTACACGGATAACATCATTAGCGGTTGTATTGAGAATAAGATATGATGCATAGGAATTACCATGCCCGCCGAAATCTTTTAAAAACTCGTCTTTTGTAATCATAGATTCCTTTCCGACAGCCAGCCATACGGCAGACTGTCTGTAAATTAGTCTGCCGTGACGGCATGTGTACTTATTTTAACACACTGAGTATTGAGAACTGGGGATATTTCTTTCCCTTCCACAATACTGTCGGAGCACTGCTGATATTGTTATCAAGACAGAACTGGATCCCTTCTTCCGAATCCCCAAGGAGTTCGTTGAATGTGTAACCTTTGTCTGTTAACATCTGTTTCAGCTGTTTACACTTCGGACATGTTGATGTTGTTACAATAAGGATTGTATCTTCATCTGCTGTTACCTGAGTTGTTTCTGTTTCTACTACGGGAATCTGACAAGCTTCACAGAAATCATCCTGCTCTTTTGCCTCGTTATCTGATGCAATGTAAAGCTTTCTTTCAGTAAACTCCTGAGTTTTTCCGATATTCCAGTTTTCTACCGGACGGTAGTAACCGGTAATACGTGAGTAAACCTCTGTCTTTTTACCGCACTTCGGACATACATGCTTTTCTCCGGAGATATATCCATGCTCTTCGCAAACGGAGTATACCGGAGATAATGTGTAGTAAGGAAGCTTATAATTTTCTGCAATCGCACGTACAAGCTTTGCTGCTGCCTTCCAATCAGGTAATCTCTCTCCAAGGAAACCGTGGAAAACCGTTCCTGACGTGTACTTTGTCTGAAGCTCATCCTGAATATCAAGTGCCTCAAAAATATCTGTAGTATAGCCGACAGGAAGGTGTGAACTATTCGTGTAGTACGGGGCATTTACTGTCCCGGCTGTAATAATGTCCGGGTATGTTTCCTTATCGTACTTTGCAAAACGATAGTTTGTTGACTCTGCGGGTGTTGCTTCAAGGTTAAAGAGACAGCCATACTTCTCCTGGTAATCGGAGAGACGCTCTCTCATGTAATCAAGGACTTCTTTTGCAAAATCCTGACCAGCCTTTGTGTCAATACCGCCTCTTACCCAGTTTGCGTTGAGACCGGCTTCGTTCATGCCTACAAGACCGATTGTCGAGAAGTGATTGTCGAAAGAACCGAGGTATCTCTTTGTGTAAGGATATAATCCCTTATCCAAAAGAGCTGTAATTGTCTTTCTCTTAATATCGAGAGATCTCGCAGCAATGTCCATGAGTTTTCCAAGGCGTGTGTAAAATTCATCTCTATCCTTTGAAAGATAAGCAATCTGGGGGATATTAATGGTAACAACACCGATGGAGCCTGTGCTTTCACCGGAACCGAAGAAACCACCGGATTTCTTTCTAAGTTCACGAAGGTCAAGACGAAGTCTGCAACACATACTTCTTACATCAGAAGGCTCCATGTCGGAGTTAATGTAATTTGAGAAGTATGGTGTGCCGTACTTTGCTGTCATCTCGAAGAGAAGTTTGTTGTTTTCGGTCTCTGACCAGTCAAAATCCTTTGTAATGGAATATGTGGGAATAGGATACTGGAAGCCTCTGCCGACAGCATCGCCTTCAATCATGATTTCAATGAAGGCTTTGTTAATCATATCCATTTCTTTCTTACAGTCGCCGTATGTGAAAGGCATTTCCTTACCACCTACTATTGCAGGAAGGTACTTCATGTCTTCTGGGACTGTCCAGTCAAGAGTGATGTTTGAGAAAGGCGCCTGACAGCCCCATCTGCTCGGAGTATTAATTCCGTAGACGAAGGACTGGATACACTGCTTTACTTCTTTGTATGTAAGGTTTTCTGCCTTTACAAAAGGAGCAAGATATGTGTCAAATGATGAAAACGCCTGAGCGCCTGCCCATTCATTCTGCAGAATGCCAAGGAAGTTAACCATCTGATTGCAGAGTGTGGAAAGGTGGCTTGCCGGGGCTGATGTAATCTTGCCTGGAACTCCACCGATTCCTTCCGTAATGAGTTGCTTTAACGACCATCCTGCACAATAGCCGGAAAGGAATCCAAGGTCGTGAATATGGATCTTTCTTTCCTCATGCGCTTCTGTAATGTCAGCATCATACACGTACTTTTCCCAGAATTTGCGTGTGATTTTTTCTGAGTTTGATAATATCAGACCACCAAAAGTATCCGGGACGGATGCATTTCCGTTTTCACCCTTGCAAACTCCGTTTTTAAGAAAATCTGCAACAAGTTCACCTCCGGCATATTTCGCGTCTCGAAGTTCCTCATGATGACGTCTATACTGGATATAGGCCTTGGCAACCTTTGTGTATCCGGTCTGCATCAGAGTAATTTCCACATAGTCCTGAATCTCTTCTACCTTGACTTCGGGTGTTGTAATCTTCGATGATACGTTGAGAACGATAAGGTTGATGACATCATCCGTATAGGGTGTTGATGTCGCCTCAAACGCTTTCTTAATCGCAACAGCGATTTTGCCTGCTTCGAAGTTAACCTTTGAACCGTCTCTCTTTGTTACTGTAATATTCATTTTTTCTACCTCCATTTTGAGAAAAATTTTTATTGATATTTGGAATATAGGCATTTATAAGAAACAAATAGAGAAAGCCGGGATAAACCCAGTGGTCTACCCCGAATTTCCGTGATTTAATCAGTTAATGAAGAATTACAAACTTTTAACCGGAGTGGGTTTGTTTGAAGCACGCGAAATCTGCTCACTGGTTAATGTCCTTTTATCCGTTTCCGGATTGAAAATAAGTGATACGTTCTTTCTTATATCGCTAACAATCTGCTTTAATGTAAGCCCGAGAGCCTCGCATTTCTTTTCCTGGTTGTCATTCCACGCATTAAACTCACGAAGGTTTGTAAAAACAGTCAGATATGTCCTGTCTTTCTGCGATGCGAACATATATGAGATATACGGATAGTGCCCGTCTTTTCTTGCCGGAAGGCTTACGGGGATGAAAAATGTCTCTGTAAGCAGCTGTCTGAAATATTGTTTGTTACCCGTTTGAAAAAAACGGTAAAACAATGAATTAGAGGAAATAAGTTTAGGGTCCAACGGAAACTCGCCTTCAAGAACGGAAATATCCTCTTCGTGGTCATTTAATATTACTTTAAGCAGCTTCGCCCCACTTAAAGCAAGCCCCATAAGGTCATCATTTGTCAGGTGCATTTTGTCTGACAACATAGTCCGCTCTGTTTGGGTAACGAAATCTTTTCCCTTATCTTCGCTTTCAAACAGGTAAATACTTCCGTCATCATCCAGATATGCCCGCTTGGTTGCAGCTGATTTTAACAGGTAAAAATCTTTCATTATAAAAATGTTGTTTTGTTCATCAGTCATAAAAAACTCCATATTAGAAAGGGAAGACTTTGCTCCCCTTTCTCTTTTTTTTTACCATATTACGCCATTGCACGGGAGCAGTTCGCCTTTATCATCAGGGATGTCAAGGGAGTCTTTGCCCGTTTTCATAATTTCGTAGAACTGCCGTACGCAGTCTGCCTGTGATTCGGGATCATCATAACCACCACCATCCCAAAGGTCTCTGTACAGAGTAATGAGGGAAGAATTACCTTCCCATCCGTCCCACTCAAAATAGTTTGCCTGACTGGGATCCTTGACCTCGTATCGTCCTGTGCTTCCGAACTGTTCAGAATGCAGATCATCATTTGTGATTTCATCGTGATCAAGCATCTTCTGTAGGGCTGTATCATCAAGAACGATATTCACGGTTGCAATGGTTTTGTTCGCAGGAATCTTTACTTTTTGGGTGGCTGCTTTTGTTCCGTCCTTTGCAGCTCTGACCGGATCAACGTAGGTAATCTCAAGTTCTTTATTAATGGGTTGTGTTTCGTAAGTGATAGTGTACGAACCATAATTCATGAGAGTGTTAATTGTTGCCTTATTATACTCAAGCCAGAAATCTTCATTATCAAGATTAATCTGTGTACAATTAAGTCCCATTAGAACCATATTGATGTAAAAACTGTCAAGGGCACCATCTATTTTGATGTTGTAACGGTATTCCGTGTAATTATTGCTTGTTACTATATTGGAGTCAGGAGATATGATATACAATCCAGGTGATGAATACCCTTCTCCGAGATTACCATGTATTCCCGTGTAAGCTTCAAAATCAATGGCGTCCTGATGGGTTTCCCAATATCCCGGAACCGTGGTGTATAACGGATTGCCATTGCTGTCGCATTTCTGCTTCCAGTACAGTGTCATATTTCCGTTTTCATCAGGTTCTTCAACCCAGCCCATTACAGGCTCCTGGCTCGGCGGAACCCATCTGTCATATACCGTGATGGGGAATGAGTATATCGTTTTAGCCTTATAGTTACTGAAATCATACCCGACTATTGAGTAGTCTCCTGCAAGGCCTGACTGGTTCTTTGACACTACCATGTTTCGGTAAATGCCATCATCACCGACAGCACCCTTAATGTACTGTTGCACGGGGCGGGTAACATGATAGCCCTCTTCCGGTAATGATAAATGAAGGTCATTGGCATCTATGATACTTACAAAGCAGTCATGGAAGTAATCGTGTCCCTTATATAAACCGTTCTGGTGTCCTGATTCTTTTTCCGGATCATCTTTAGTATATTTTGTTCTGTTTTCGGAATTAAAGGGGTGAACAACGTCATCTGCGGTTTCGCCAAGCGAAATCAGTATATCGCCAAAACCTCGTCCTACAAAAGTTAATATGATTGACCCCAAAAGAATACCGCCACAAATGCAGACCAACGCAAAGAGAAATTTCTTCAAAAATTTGCTTACATTGGCAGACTTTTTCCCGACAGCCTTAAATGCTTTTCCAACAACCTTCCCCCCTTTTTGTACCAGGGTTTGTCCGTGTCTGATTCTAAGTATATATTTTGAGTTCCAAAGCTTGTTAATAGGTTTTATTTTGAGAAGCGAACCTCCGGCTGCACGTCCGGCCTTCTTCGCTCCGGCCTTAAGCCCCTGTTTAATTTTTGCTTTGGGACTAAAATTCACGGCTTTGGTGACGTTACCTTTTGCATTATTAAATCCGGCTAACTTTAGGTCGGCCTTTTCACCACGTTTTTGCCATTTAACAGAGTCTATCTTGCCGGCCTTTTTGTTGTATTTAGCTGTTTTGGCATCCAGTTTGTAAGCCTTTTTTAATTGTGACGAATTGCCCGTTTTATTAAATTTTGCAATCTTTTTCTGACTTTTTGCTTCAAACTTGCCGGCTTTCTGTTCGAGCTTGGTCTTTTTATTGATTTTGTGGCTTGAGATTTCTGATTTAATTTTTGACGGGGTTGCCACGACGTCAATCGCACCTCTGGCAAGACCTGCTCCGGTATTTTTCGCTACATTGCCCGCCATTTTTATTGTTTTGTAGGTTTGTTTAGTAGTGTCAATACCTTTTTGGGCATCAGAGTCTTTAAGCCCCTCTTTTGTCCACGTTTTAAGAATGCCACCTTTTGAATTGTGATGGCTTAGTCTGTCTGCGTCCTTTTCAACCTTCTTAAGCCTTAACAGCTCCTTCAAAAGTGTGCGATCCGAATCCGAGAGGATGTGCCCACCGATTTTTCCATCGTTTAAGGCCTTTGTAATGCCGACAACTCCAAGATTTTTTACATCGAGCCCTCTGGATATAAGATTTTTTTCGATAAGTTTAACGTTGTTCCGATACGCCTGTAATGCATTGCCTGCGGTAGTCTTAGTTATGTATCCTGAACCAAGACTGGCGGCAACTTCTGTCTTGTGTTCTCCTGCATCCTTGCGTCTTAAACGACTGTTAATGTATGCAATATCTGATGAGTAAGCTGAGTGCAATTCGTCTTTAGACATCTTTTTATGCACTTGCTTATTATTAAATGCACGTTTTCCGATGTTTCCGCCAAACGTTACTTTTGCCTGGGCTTCAGATATATGCAAAAGACTCTGTTCCATGACAGAGGTTTTGTGATAAAAACCCTTGTAATTTATCATTCCGGTCGTCAGTGCATCCTGGCGCTGGAGTTCTGTCATTTTAAAGATTTCTTTTTGTACATTTTGGGCATACCCTACATCTACACGATTAAATAAAACGTTTTCAGACTTTGTAAGGTGGCACTGGTTAATAACCTTTTCTACATTCGCCTGATGGCCGAGAACGTTATAAACGTTATTTGTATCAATACCGAAAGCCTGGGTGAAATTGTGCTTCATCTGTTTCGCACCATTTTCTGCCTCGGTCTCACGGAACTGTGACGCTTCAATCTCTGCTGTTTTTTCAAGCAGATCAGTAGCGTCAAAATGTTTCTTTGTATAACTGCCCTGTGAACTTGAAAATACATTTTTGGAGTCGTCGCCCGTAGTTTTTGAAGACACCTCCGACTTATGGGCACGTGTGTCCGTCGGATTTGTGTAAGATTTGTTTACGTCGGCTGGTTCGGGTACGGGATTAGCGTTGGGAACCGGATAGCCCGGAGTGCCTGTCGCAGGACCGGAAGGACTGGGTGTTCGACTGCTATTATCAGAGCCGGATTTTGACGCAGAAGAACTTCCTCCTTTTGGGATAGGGGGCTCATTACTTGTATTGCCTGTTGATGTTTTACCATTGTTCGGAGTAGGATTAATAGCCATTTGCAGCCTCCTTCCTGTATGTTAAGAAACCGAAGAATCGTTATTCTTCATCTTCTGTGTCATCATCAGTATTTTCCCTGAATTCTTCAGTATTTCTGTATTCCGCAGCTCTCCTTAATGTGTCTTCGGAATATACCGATTCAAGCGATTCCGGGTCGCGTCGTTTTTTGATGATTTTCAGTCCGATAAACCCAAACAACAGGAAAAACAAAAGAATAAATGTGGCATAATCGGTCCACTGAAGGTGATGAAAATAATTTTTGATTACGTTGAGTGTTTTTGCGAACAAAAGCATATTTGGTCTCCTTTGTAATGTATGTTTTTAATTAATATAGGAAAAACCATCAAAAATACCCGCTAGTTTAGCCTATGCTTCCAACATCTTTTCTTATAAAAATACATATTTATATACGAAAATAATTATTGAAAGGAGTAACTAAAAACTAAATAATGAAGCTGGATGCCCGCAATCCGAAAAGCCTGCGAGACGGGCTGTAACTATTACTAAAAAGATAGACAGCCCCGTGGGAAGACTGTCGGAAAGATTAAAAGAGGTACATTTATGAGCATGCAGACCGACTGCATTTATGGCTATGATGACATATTAAAACTGAAAGAAGATGCTATTCTCCTTCCCGAAAGATTACCGTGGGATTACAATGCAGCAGAAAAAGACTTAGCCCCAGACGTTCTGAAAAAGATTCTCAATTCTTACATTGTTGAGCTTGGCGGTCAGTTGACACCGGATTATATCCGAATGGAATTTTTCGGTTAACGGCTGATTTTATTTAGTAAACAAATAAAATGCGCCCACGATTAAGCGGACGCATTATTTTTATACTTCAATCTGCATTTATACATCGTGTGATGTTGTCAGAGCCTTATACAGTTCCGTATCGGTAGGGAATTTGTACTCAAACGGAAGAATAATCTTTCCTGTATATATAAGTCCCGTTCCCTTAGGGGATTCCGTGATGTATGAAAGCTGTAACTCTGAAAGGTCTAATAATGATTCAAGATTCTGTCTGTCCAGAAATGCCTGCTTCATAAGGAGCATGAAGTTTGTGGTGTTGAAGATTGCCATGGTTTCATCATCACGCATTAACATTTCGGTACTCTGCATGATTCCCGTAGGAACGCCAAGCCATTTTCGGGCCATGGTCCATATCCTCTTCAGGAAAGTTGTTGTTCCCGGAGATTCAAGTAATGTATGGAACTCATCCACATACAGCCAGGTCCATTTCTTCTGCTGTGAATTGCTGATAAGTCTTGTCCAGACATCGTTCAGACATACATATAATCCCAGTTCCTTCAGGTTTGTACCAAGAGACTTTGTGTTATATACGATAAATCTTGCCTGAGTATTTACATTTGTACGTCTGCCGAAGGTATTAAATGAACCACTTGTATACTTGGCAAGGATATCCATTAACTGACGCGCCTCAAAATTCTCATTTGCAATAAGGCTGAGACTTCTGTACAGGTCGGTAAGTGTCGGAGCCTTATCGGGAGCATAACTGAGGTTTAGTCTCGTACACTCTTCAACATAAGGCGTGTACAATTTTTTGATTAGCCTGTCGAGAAGCGACTCTTCGCTTGCCGTGAGACCTCTCTTACCTGACATGATATTAACAAGGTTAATAATATAGTCTGATTTAAGAGTAATAGGATCCTGTCCTTCCGCCTGTCCTTCAAGAAGGTTGACATCGAAAGGATTGACAAAGACTCCGTTACCCGGAGCAAGACGAATCTCCTGACCGTCAAGACATTCAACAAGCGGAGCATATTCACCCTGCGGATCAATAACAAATACTTGGTCTGTAGGCCTTGATAATAAGACTGAAACCATCTCACATTTTGCGGCAAAAGATTTACCAGAACCGGAAGAACCGATATATAAACCGTTATAATTATCGCCTTTAAGACGATCGTACAGAATCATATTGCCGGAATTCTGGTTAACACCATAGAAAATGGCGTGTGAGTCCTGTATTTCCGTGGTGTTAAAAGGGATAAACACTGAGGCTGTTTTTGTGGTATTAAGTATTTCAACAGTGAGGTCATTCCTGCATAACGGGAGGCTTGTGTTGAAACAGAATTCCTGTTGGAACACCATCGGCTTAATGGTACACTGACCGGAAGAACTGATTACCATTCTTACGGCATCCTTCAGCCTGTCTTCAGTGGGGGCAAAAACCGTGATGGTCATGGTCATGTAAAAGAGATTTTGGTCATTTGATGTAAGGTCTTCAAGAAGTTCCCTTGTACATTCCTGTGACCTTTCAAGTTCCGGAGGTACTAGTCCATAAATTCCGGACTGGGAGTTTCTTTCCTGAATCTTTGCGACTCTCGCATCAATTGTGGTCATCTGGTTCTTCACAAGTTTGATTGCACCCTGTTTGTCACATTTTTCGTAAGTCATGCTGATAAGCATTTCTTCGGGAATGGAAGCAAGATTGTGTAAAAAATCTGACGTGATTTTTCCGGAAGGCATTTTATCGAGATACAATGATGCTGCATATGTATCACCAAGCATAAACGACTGGGCTTTCGAAAAATTAATGGAATGAGGCCCTACAAAGTCTTTGATGGAGCCACCGTGGCGGCATATTGAATCAAGGTCAAAATCCTTTGCGGCAGTATAGGGATTGTAGTCATTTTCCCTATTATAGATTTTGTAAAGCAGTGTCAGATATTCTTTGGCATCGAGAGCGACACAGGGAACTTTATCGTCACTGATGGAACGGAATTTTCTGTTGATTTCTCCGTCAAATTTCAAAAGCTGACGTAATGCGTTTTCTGCATTAATGTCATAAACCGATACAATCAGGTATTTGTCCTGAGTGATGGAATTTCCTTCTTTCTGCATATGTTCAAGAAGGATCTTGTTGTATTCCTGACGATAGTAATTTAACGAGTCTACCTGTGAGCATACACGGATATTTTCCATTAACTTCCTTCGGTCAAGGTTATGATTGAAGATACAGAACTGCCACGTCATGTTATCAGGAAACGAATCAAGTATTTCCTGCATTTTCTCATATACATGTTCCTGAAAGTCTTCATGGGCAATTGAAAAATTGATTTCGGGGAGTTTGTAACACCTACAAAAATGACCGGGAGCCGTTTCAATACAGCCATCATTGGTTATACTGTTAAACGGAAGTGAATCCCTTACGTTTTTGGGAAGGCGGTCAATCTTACCAACCCTTTCAATCAGTTTCTTTTTCTTTTTATCAACAACTGTCTTTTTGATTGCTCCGCCTGTGTTTTTTGCAGAAGCCTTCTTTGCTGTCGCAGCTTCGCTTGAATATTTCTTGACCGCAGCTTCGTTCTGGGCCTTATTCATGGGAACATTTTTTGCCATTTAAGTGGGGCCTCCTTTAATGATAGTATGTGAAATCTTTTTTGTTATATACGATTTTCCCCTTTTTATACGCTCTCCGGTCTCGGGCACGTCTGTCTAAAAGGGAATTTTCGTATTTTGCCTTTTTGTATTCCTTCATTTTTTTATACAATTCACTCTCCTTGATGTTTTTTCTTAATGCGGGAGTGAGAAATTTTGTATAAACGATTCTGAGCAGAACTATTTCTGCATTTGTATTATTGATTTTTACAAACCCACACAGCATTACAGGTAAAGCCGGAACTGCGGCTATAAGAATGCTGACACCGACATTTATTCCAAAACAGCAAAGCAGGATTGATATTGGGATAAGGACAAGCAAAGCAAGCCCCGTGCTTACCATCTGGCGCTGTGTAAACGGGCCAAATACTTTGGTCGGATATTTTCGGATATCATCCGAAACATTTGCTTCTACCATACCATGTTGCCTCCTTAATTAACATTTAGTGCATCTGAAACATAATCTCCACCCTTGAACATGACACCTATAGCCGAGAACTGGGCAATAACCATCATCGCAAGGCCGATAAGCACGTTGTCTTTGAGGTTCGTTACAAGAAGGGTTGACAACCCGGCTGTCAGTTTTGAAATAACGACAATCATCATTATTTTCAATACGGAAACCAAAATCTTCTTCATGTAGCGGATACCTGGGCTTCTGATACCTTCCTTGTATATGTCAACAACAGCAAAAGGAACAAGAACCTTGCGAAGCGCAACTTCGATACATACCTGAATAATAAGGAATAAGGATACGCCCGTTGCAATTACTGCACCAATCCAGGGCACAATAAGTGTAGCAACGCATTTTATCTGCATTCCTGCCATCTGTATTTCTGCTATAATCTTATCCAGACCCTTTTTCCCTTCGGCCAGATCCATATCATAGCCGTCACCGCCAACGATAATATCAAGAATCTTTTTTGCAGATATGGCTTCTCCTGTACCAGAACCAAGTACGTTGGAACTGATTGTATTGGCACTGTTAATCAAGTCGACACCAACAGAAATCAGCAATGAAATGATATAGGGAGCATTAACGATCATAATACCGCCAACACCAATCTGGAAAAACGCCTGACAGACACCTTCAAAAGGATCCCTGCCACTCATAACTGAGGTAAAAAGTTCTGAAATAATAATTACCGCAAGATAAACTCCGGCAAATGCCTGCATGACTGTGGTCAGTCCTTTTACGGCACTGGAGAAAACGCCTCCTGAGAGACTGGTTCCGTTCTGGGGATCCCAATATGTATGCTGGCCCTTATCCTTTACAAATACTTCGAATATCTTATATTCAAGGGAGTTAGGGTCACCACCGACCATATTGTTAATCATTTTGGTTGCTCCGCCATCAAGAATGTACTGGGCCATTGATGTTGCTACATCCTGGTCTTTAGCACTGAATGTCGGAAAAAAAATAATGGATGTAAATAAGAGGACAAGAGCAAACAACGTAAGGGCGTTTACTTTATTTTTAAAATTTTTGATTTTAAAACCTAAGATTTTCATTAGTGAATACCTTCCTTTGAATAAAGCCCCCAACCCGTAGGAAGGGGGCTTTAAGAGTATGCTTTACTGATATGTAAAAGCGCTCTGAATGATTGGACCGAAAATTGTTGAGAACAAAGCTCCGATGACAATCATAATTGCACCGGAAATCATCTTCATGCCGGCCTTATTTTTAGCAGGACCGTCACCTTCAGCCATTGCAGGGAACAACTGAACAAGTCCCCAAATTGCAATGCCGGCACCAAGGGCAAGGACTACAAATCCGATAACCTTTACCAATGCTGTGATTGTTGCATTGTCGCAAAAAAGCGAAGCCTGGTTTAAAACAACAAGTGATGTCGTTATTAAAGCCGGTGCGGCTGATTTGATTTTACCAACAACTCGATTTCGTGTTTCTGTTACAGACGTCTTCATCATTATATTTTTCTCCTTCTTTATTTCAGACAGGACTGCTGTCTGATGATTACATTATTAATATAGAGGTAAAACATATTTATTAGCAGCCAAAATGGCTTTTTCTGACTTTTTTCAAATCAGTTGCTTTTTAACATATATGATATTTCATCCTGTGAGGGGTCATCGAATATTATTCGGCTTTCCAATTCCTCAAGAATTTCCTCTGAAGAAGAGTCGATATTGATGTTCATTGCATTGGCGAAGCTTTCAAAGATTGATTTATCATCAAACCCGGCCAGTACCATTTCTTCCTCTTCTATGGCCTTTACTGCATTTTCAGCCGCTTTTGCTTCTGTCTTTGCAGCATAATTCCTTGCATCGCGTTTTCTTTTTTCAGCATCCTTGATAGTCATTGGAGGAGCTGTCGGATTTTCTGCAGGCTTTTTAGCAGGGGCCGGTGCGGGAGCCGGAGGTGTTTGAGATGTTGGAGTTTCCGTAATCGGTTGCTTCGCCTCTCCGGATTCGGTGCTGGCATTCTGCTCTTCTGCCTGTTTCTTTCTCTCTCTGAGAGGAATATTTGAATTTGATTTTACAGGTTCCCTGTCAAAAACAAACATATCGGAATGCTCTTTTGCATACTGGTATTCAGGGTGATCTGTAAGCTCATATTTCAGACCACGGTGAGGGGGTTCCTTACGGATAATTACAAGACATTCGTTAGGAGCCATACCCGCTAATTCATCTATAGTCATAAGTTCTCTGGAACTCTTCTGAATCGAAACTGTGCCGCCGGCCTTTTCGTTATGACTGAAAGATTCGTTTTTAACCCTTGTTGTCTTTTTACCAAGCTGTTTTACTAGCCACTCGTTCGTCTCCTGATCGGAACAGCCGAGGTCAAGTTTGGTATCACAGTTACCAACAAGTACAGACCAGTCATCTTTATACATTTTCTTAAGCTGACCAAGGCCCTGGATAATGATTGAACAGGAAATGTTGTATTTACGGATGGTTGCAAGTTTTTCATTAAATGCCGGGATTGAACCGATGTTTGCAAACTCATCAAGGATAAATCTGACGTGGTTAAGCAGACAGCCATTTCTTTCTTTAAGCGGAACTGCCTTGACGTTTTTTAATTCCTTACAGAACTCTTCGGCCCACTCACGCTGGCCTCTCCATGCCACAAGCGTTTTAACACCATTGAAATCCGTATAAATATTGAAAAGTTTCTTTTTGGTGTCTTCCTCAATGTATATCTTTGATTTTATGGCATTGACAAAGGCTTTTACTTCCTTCTCCGCATTAGGTGAATCGTCTTTTGTTCTTGCCTTGCTGACAAAAACTGATGTATTATCGGGAGTTATTGCCGCCCAACCATACCTCTGCTCATTTTCTGCGTAGTAGTAAAGGCTGGTAAACATCTGGGTGTACATCATTGATACGATGTAATTGAATGATGTTTCTGCGGTCGGAATGATAACGAACAATGCCTGTTTAGTATCTGAGAATGACTCGAATTCAAGATCATCCCAGCTTGTAAGATCCTTAACGTCTGAAAGCTTAAACTGCTGAAGACGTACACCGGCTGAAATAAGGATTGACTTAAGGGTTTTTCCTGCACCAAGTTTGAACAGTTTATACTGCTGCACGGCAAGGTTTTCGGGATCTTCCGATTCGAGCTGGTCGAACAACTGGTCGAGGGGCGATTTTGTCGTTGAATCATTTTCATTGATATCCGACAGGTTAATCATATCTATGATTTTTGACATCGTCTGTTTTTCGGGAGGGAGGACATGCCAAATATACAGCATAAGGGCTGTTAAAAGGAGTTTTGTTGAATCGTCCCAGAATGCGTCTCCGCCCTTTTTGCCCGGAGCAGTTGTGTTTTCCATAAAGGCATTTACGATAGTAAATACATCTTTTTCTTCCCTAATATAATGGAACGGATTGTATCTGCTACTTCTTGCAAAATCTACGATGTTAAATGTTTTAACTTTATAACCGTGGTCTTCCAGTGCTTTACCATAATCTCTGAAAATTTCACCGGACGGGTCAGTAATAACAAAGTTACTGTTGTACTGCAGGATATTGGGGCTTGCAAAATATCTTGTTTTACCGGCACCAGAGGCACCGATAATCAGCATGTTACAGTTCAGGAATGTTCTCTTCCAGTCAAGGGAAAGGTAGATATCCTTTGAAATGATCATATTGTTAAATCCTGTTTTTTCAGGACTTTCGAACGGAGTGGTACAACGTTCGTTATAATCTGCCATTTCTTCTTTTGTCATGAAATGAGCCGAGCCGTTAACTGTTTCATCATTGTCGTGTTTCATTATATTCATCTGGAACACGATGAACGCTATTGCAGCAGCAATGGCAACTGTAACAAGAAGGATTATTGACAGCGTCCACGTGGCGGTCGGGAACAGTGTAAACGGATGAGTAAACATATGCTGGAATGACGCACTGAATATATTAACTCTGTGGTATCCGTTTGCGGGGAAAGCAACATAACCGACATGACAGAACCAATACACAATCAAAAGATAGAGCACAGCAAAAAATGCTATCAGCTTTTTCATTCGCTTTCTTTCTTTTGCTTTTTTTCTTTGAGCAAAAGATGCACCCATCAGGTTTTGATTCGGCTTCTTCTTCGCCGCCTTTTTCGTTTTCTTCTTTTTACTTTTAGAGGTATCTGCTTCATTCTGAATCTTTTCAGATTCGGTTTCTGTTAATGCAGCGCTTTCCTCGGTGTTTTCCTGCTCATTAACGGAGCGAGCGTTTTCATCCATATATATTCCTCCATTTAAGATTTACTGCGGATTGACTTCCCAATTATTTTACCGGTTCAGCCGTGTTATCTCTTGCAAAGAAAGGACGTTTATCGTATTCGTCTTTTTCTTTAAGCGGAGCTGATTTCGCGATGTGGGTGTCCATATTCATGTTTTTATCCATATGGGTGGTTATCAGGTCTTTATGCTGTTCGAACACATCGGAAAGTTTATGACCGTCCTTATCAATAATCGTCTCATTCATCAGGTCAAATGCCTGGTCAAGCGCCCTTGCGCTTTCAACATCCTCAATGTTTTCTCTGTATAACTCAGGATTTCTCATAAATTCCGTGGCTTCACGCTGATAGAGGAACATAATGTCGTCCATATTTTCGGGTTCCGTAATATCAATTCCACGGTCTTTGGCTTCCAGTTCAACCTGTCTCTTGATTGCAAGGTCAATATACTGGGGGATTTGACCTTTTGCTGCTTCTGCGGTTGCGTCATAATAACGCATAGGACGTGTTGCATATTCCTTTTCTCTGTATTTCTGCAGCTGGGCTATTTCGTCCTGAGACAGGATTTTATATAGATTTTCCGTGTCAACGCCTTCTGCATTACCGGTAATGATATTCAGGAAGCTGGCGTTGGTTCTTGGATCAAGGAAGAAATCAAGTTCTTTTTCATCCGTTAAGATTGTTTCATTATATATATTATCCATCTGGACTCTGAGTTCGCCCTCAAAGTTCGGGGTATCTATACTTACTTTTGCAACTTCTGTTACGGTTCTTGGCTGTCCCTCGGCTTCTTTTACTTCGTAAGCGGTGAATCCCGTAGATGACAGTCTGATATAACTCTTCTTTTCACCTTTATTTGTTGTACCGATAATATAAAACTCTCGGGAACCATTGGGGTCTTCTTTGTACTGTCTGTACTGTTCGGGTAACATTTCTCTGAATTCATCGAATTTATTGCATCGGAGGGCCGTTGTGATTTTATCTACATCGTCTTCGAGTTTACGGTCGTAATCAATCTCACTGTGCTTCTGTTCGGGATCCCAGGCGTACAGACTGAACATTGTTTCAAGCCATGCCTTCGATACGTCTGATGACAGTTCGTTTACAACCATAAATCCGTTTTCATTGGTTTCCGGACGGGAGAAAACTTCTTTAGGTTCTGAACGCCATTCATAGCGGTAGCTGACATTGCCCTGCTCGTCGACAACCTTGTCAATTCCGACGGTATTCGGCTTTTTGCCGATTTCACACTTGTTTTTGAACACTGTCGCTTCATCTTCGGTAAGGTTGTTCATTGTTAATAGCGTCTTGTTGCTTATCGGAAGAGTCGCAATGGCGTTTTCCAGCTCCTTGCAGGAAACCTCCTGCAGATAACTGCCTTTGGCGATACACAGTTTTCTGTCCATTTCCATAATAGTCTGCGCACGGACGTTGGAACAGATAATGGTTGAGTTTCCAAGTTCAAGGAAGCCGATACCCTGCTGTTTCATCCATACCTTTAAATTTCCGGCAACTTCTGCGCCGCCGTGGAGTTTGATTGCAATGGGAGCTCCACCCTCGAAGAATCTGTCTTCCATCTTCTTAGCGAGGTCAAGTGATTCCTGGGTGTCCTTATGCTTAACCCATTGCTGGAATAATTTCGCAAAAGCATCACTTAATGCTTTCATGAATTTGACAAAATCGTTAATTGGTTCTCGTGATAACTCTCTTTCAATTCTGCCCATATGGATTTTCTCCTTTCCTGTCTGCATAAATAGAGTTTCTACTTATTAATATAGGTAAATTGGGCTTGAATTATGGTTAAAAAAAGAGGAGACGTCTGTGAGTCTTCCGTTTGATATAAAAATTGTATCTTTTTGTTTTTTTTTATATACAAAGCTCGCTTTTTTGATGTAAATGCTATATTCTGTATATGAGGTGTGATTGTATGAAGAACAAATTTAATCCAATGAAATACGACAATATATCCCGGGACGGGATTTATACAAATATGGATAATATCCCGTTTCTTAATTTAAAAACGGGTGAGTTTCTCCTGCCTTTTAATCCGGAACAAAAGAGGATTCTCGCTTACGGGGTTTCCAAAAACATAAATATCGGGGCCATCGCATATCCCGGAATTCCGTCATGGAAAATGTGGGAAATCCTTAAGGTTGCCGGAGGTAAAGCAGTAGATTTAAGAATAAAGGAAATCTATATGCTTACACACATCAAGCGTATCTCGGGAAAAAGGCCCGATGTTGCAGCAGATTTCGATGAACATGATTTTCTTGCGGCGGTGCTTGCCATTGTTAAAACCGGAGCAAGGCTGGCCGAAACGGACCCGAATTTTATGCAATATTCATCTGCAAAAATAAGTGATTTGTATTTTCATTATACCGGCAGTAATCCGCCTGTTAACAACAAAAAAAGAAAGAAAGTAAATCCGGTTGCATATCAGCTTGGGGTGAAGAAGGAAATTGCAGATTACCTGACTGCAGAACAGAATGAAAAAGATTCTCTGGATAACTGGGAAACAGGTTCTGTAAATCAACGTATTCAAGTTACAAATCGGTCAGAAAGCAAAAAATCTCCGGTACTCGCAAAATATCTGCAGTTTTATGAGTTTATGAAAAATTTTGACGACAATACAGATTATATTAACGAATGGTATTAAATAAAAAACCGCGACAATCGTCACGGTTTTTGTTTTGAACAAGTCTTTACTTTATGCGAAGGGAAGTTCTTCGTCAATGTCGTCCGGAATGTTCATAAATCCGTCCGGTGTTGACTCGGGTGCTGCCTGAGCGGGTACGTCAGTGTTATCAGCGCGACCGCTGTTCTTGCTCTCGGCAAACTCCATTTCTTCTACTACAACATCCGTTGTGTAGACCTTCTGTCCGTCTTTGTTTGTGTAACTGCCGGTCTGAATACGACCCACGCAAGATATCTTTGTTCCCTTACGAAGATATTTCTCGGCGAATTCGGCTGTCTTGCCGAAAGAAATACAGCCGATGAAGTCTGCATTCTGTGCATTCTCATTGTTTCTGCTGACACGTCTGTCTACAGCGAGCGAGAATCTTGCTATTGCTGAATTGTCTTTCTGGGAATACGTTACCTCGGGGTCTCTTGTGAGTCTGCCCATAAGAATTACTTTGTTCATGTTAAATCCTCCTATGATTTAATAATTTTATATTGATACAAGTAATATAGATAAATTAAAAAAGAAAAAAAGTTCACAAGAAGTGAGCCTTAAGTATTCACCTCTCATGAACTTTTGGGAATTCATTAAATTGGTTACTAACTACGGTTTACTTGGGTACTATGCAATCTTTCGCGACAATGAAGTACAGTAACTTACTGTCTCCTTGTACTCCTTATCATCCGGAAGATTAAAGGGATTCGACGCAAAGAACAAAATCAGGTAAGAGAATTTTTCCAAATCTTCTTCAACCCCATGTTCTCGCATCTGGGCTACAGTTGGATACCACCCGCGGGTGGTATCCTTTGAAATTCTTTCGACTATGTCGAGCTTTTCTTCGAAGCTCAACGCCTCAGGCTTCTTTCTCATATTCGTCTCCTTTCGAAACCAACTCTCTGATGATGATATAAAGGTTTTCATACCATTCAGTGGTGTTGGTGATGTAGTTTTGAATGTCATACGACGTCAGCATTGCCACAAAGTCATCGAGCTGCGTGAGCCATGACAACTGCTGGTTTTCACATCCAAGAACATTCAACTCCTTCAGAAGCGCAACGCGCTTCCCGGACAAAGACGGGAGATTGATGGCCTTCCTAAGTAATTCCACAACATCGGAGTTGTAGACTACTCTCTGGGGAAGGGTTTCGCAGAATAATTCAACTTCCTGCTGAAGGTCTTCCAACATTTCCTCACATTTATCTGTCATGACCACAGATGTAATTTCGCGCTTATGCACAAAATTTTTCTGTCCAACAATAAATGCGGGCCTGCCATCCATCCAGATGCTGGTTTTTATCCCAGTAGTCCCTTTGCCGATATCTGACGCTGTAAGCGTTAATACCGGACGAAGTTTATGTGTCCCACACTTGCGTTCTTTTCCTGCGTACATAGTGACGATTGTTTCCTGGTGAGAAATATCCCATCGTACAATGTCATTGTTAAACTGCAGGTTCAGAATTGTCTCTGTCAGAGCAGTCTGTGGAGAAGGAGTGTACATACTTCCGAAAGCGGCAAAGATTTTTTTCAATGTCACTCCGGAGGAAGTTGTGTCTTCCCTGTAAACAAAACGGATTTTTTCATTTTGTTTATGCAAACACTCTGACAGGTACATGTCTCTTGCCAAAGTGTTATGGGTGGCAAGATCCTCTCCTCCTACACCGGCTCTTTGCGAGAGAGTCTGGAACGCCATCGGGGAAACCGAATAGGTGTTTCCCTGAAACATAATTAAGAACATTCTGGCTTGTGGCATTTTGTCCGAGTCGTACACTTCCTCAGCCTTTTTATAGCCAAGATGAAGTTTGCCGTTTTCTGCAAATCCTGCTTCGTACGCCTGTGAAAGGACATAAAATGGGATTTCTCCGGCTTTTTGCATTTTTGATGAAACGCAAGGAGACAAAATTACCGCTTCGCATCCGGGGATTTTGACGTCTTTTGTTGACGCGACAAGTTCGTTTACCGCCGTCTGAAAAGAATCAAAATCCTTCCCTGAAATCTGATAATTGTCGTCGAGATTCATTTCTTTCCTCCTTTTTTTTATTTTTTCACTATTTATGATAATAAAATGGAGAAAAAGAACAAAAAAATATTTATCAGTTGTTTCCGGCTACATCTTCCGACATCAGATCTTCTTCAAGCGCATCTGAACTGTCGGTTTCAAGCAAACGGTTTTTATACATCTCGATATTCATTTTTGTAAGTTCTTCTATTTCTTCTTCCGTGCGGACGTTTTTGATATGCTCTACGGAATAAGGAACGACTTCACTGGAATTATCACGCCATGAATAGAACTCACCACAGCAGGGACATTTTCTTCTACGGGTTACAACCCTTGTCTGAAGAAATCCGTCAATCTGAATTTCAGACTGGAATTTAAGGAATGTCTTATCGTCAATGGCCTGTTCTCCATATGACTTGACAATCAGATAGTCTGTCTTTGTATCCGGATCATCCATTCGGATCTTGTACTTACGGTTCGAAATAAGAGGATACTGGGTAATCTGAAGACCGGCCTTTGTTTTGATAAGCTTGGGGTCTTTCAAAAGAGTGCCCGAAAGCATAACCAGATTTGAGATTTCTTTGTTTTCGGCAATATCTGTTTTTGCCGGGATTTTTTCATCATAGGAAGCTACAATCTTGATATGCTGAGGTGTTACATAAACGATGATTCCCTCGGCTATCTCTTTTGCTCCTGCACCACCTGTTTCCTGACAAATCGGGCAGGGTGCAGCCTTTTTTACTTTTCCGGATGTTAATACACCCTTAACAAGAACAATATCGTTCTTGTGGCACTGCTCCATCTGACAGACATATTCTTCGTCAAATGTGGTTACCATAACGGAGTCGTGCTTTGTGTAACTAATGCCGTCTCCTACAGTACGTCTGCCACGGCATACATCCAGATACATAACTCCGAGAAATTTGTTCTGGCCGGAGTCGGGATCAGACTTGCTGATATTAGGTTCTTTAGCAACTCTGCCATACAAAATGACTTGATTGATTTTCATATCGCTGTCTCCTTTTTTGGGGTTAATAAAAGGCAAAACTGCCCTTTTTAAAAATATAGTTGTGAAAGTTGATTATTAGCTTGTCTCTGGTACATAAAAAAAAAGAGCCTCACAATATTTGTGAGAACTCTTTTACAATGAACATTAACCAATATTAAATTGCGACTTCGCGTGCTTTTGAAAATCCTAACAGGTTTTCTTTAACACGGTAAGTCATCTTGCGCATATGTCCGGTCAGCTCTTCATAAATGATAAATTCTCGTCCCTTATCATCCTTATACTTCTGGATGAAGAGATCCTCTGCATAGCAGTGGAATACGGGATACGAAGAAACACTTAAAAGAATCGCTTTTCTTTTTTCACTTACGGGACGAATGTCCTCTACGATAAATTTGAGTTTTTCTTCTTCATCATCCGTTCCGTCGCCAAAGGTATCAAGTTCCGCTTTTCCAAGGAATACGTATACGTGTCCCTCTTTGAGAACCTTTTCATATTTTGCATATGCTTTGGCAAACATTGATATTTCAATGCTGCCTGTAGCATCTTCAAGCGTGAAAAACGCCATGGATGCGCCGTCTTTTTTTCTGTGACGGATTTTCAGGTTAGTGACAACACCGTATACTGAAGTGTTGGCCAGTGTAACATCACTGACGGCAGTTGAATATACTTCATTCGGACTCGGGTATGAATCCATCGGTGATGCTGTGACGTATACACCAAGAAGATTTCTCTCCTCATTCATTCTTTCCAGTGCGGATTCCTTTACATACTGAATTTTTGAATCTGCAAGAATCGTTTCTGCATCTTTCAAAGAAGATTTTGCATTTTCAATTCTCTTGGAAAGCTTTTCGGCGGTTGTGCATTCTTTAATCTCTGCCTTATATCCGTTTGAAAGCTGATATTCCTTGAGTGCCTCGTTGTCTGTAAAGCTTTCAACTTTAGGAAGTACAAACTCAGCAGAAGCAATAAAGGAACGCTTTTTGAAAATAATATCCAAAGTCGGGCCTATTTCCTCGGCGTACTGTTGCATTGCCGCACGGTTGCTGTTAAACGCGTCACATGCACCTGAAGCAATCAGATTTTTTAAAACATTTGCCTTGGGTTTATTTCTGAGCAAGAAATCTCCCAGTGAGCGGAAATGTCCGTTTGCACGCTCGTCGATGATACTCTGTGCTGAATTACCAATACCGGATACAGAACTTAACCCGAAATAGATAGAACCATCCTTGCAGGAAAAATTCTTTTCGGATTCATTTATATCCGGAGCTTTGATGTTAATATTCAGGTTTTGGGTTTCATGCATAAGCGCAGATATTTTGGCCGGTTTGTCAGCTTGGTTGAGACATGCAGTAAGAAATTCTGCCGGATAATAATATTTCAGCCATGCAGTAATATACGAGTTGAATGCGTAACATGCGGCATGAGACTTGTTAAATGCATATGATGCAAAATCCATCATCTGGTCAAACAGTTTATTGGCTGCGTTTGCGTCAATACCGTTGGCCACACATCCTGCAATGTTTCTTTCGGAGTCGCCGTTGATGAATGCTTCTCTCTCGTGTGCGAGCTTATCGGCTTTTTTCTTGGACATGTATCTTCGTACCATGTCTGCTCCGCCGAGTGTATACCCTGCAAGCTTCTGGAAGATTTCCATTACCTGTTCCTGATATACGATTGCTCCGTATGTCTTACCTAAAATAGGCTTGAGTTCGGGGCAAAGATACTCAGCTTCTTTGGTGCCATTCTTTACTGCAACGACGTCATCAATGAACTGCATAGGACCGGGACGATACATTGATACAATGATAATGAGGTCTTCAAAGCATGTCGGCTTCATTTTCTTTATTGTATCTGTCATACCCGGTGATTCGAACTGGAATACGCCTTTCGTCCTTCCCACCGATAACATTTTGTAGATGTTTTCGTCAAAGATGTTTAGAGTAAACGGGTCTACCTGAATTCCATGGTTCTTCTTTATAAGCCTCATGGATTCAGTGATGATATCAAGTGTTTTGAGCCCGAGAAAGTCGAACTTTAACAGTCCGCCTTCTTCAAGTTGAGCCATGTCGCACTGTGTTGTGATTTCACCTGAAGATACATTATATCTGAGAGGAATGTAATCACTGACATCATCGTTGTCACTGATAACCACTCCGGCTGCGTGTGAGCTGTACGCCGTAAATGAGCCTTCAATAACCTTTGCCCAACGGATAACTTCAAGGTAATCCTTGTTGTCACCAAATTGGTTCAATAAATACTCATATAAGGTCATTTCTCCGTTAGCATCAATAGCTCCGCCATTATTAACCTTAATAGAAAAACTGGTCTTGGGGTCATCCGGAACATTTGCGTTAATGATGTTTCTGATTCCGACCCCGTCATTGCGGTTCTGTGAAAGTGCATAAAATTTTGCGGCTGTGGCAATGGCTTTTTTGGGAGCCTGATACTGTTTTGTCATGATACCGCATACGGCTTTTTCACCGTATTGCACCTTGACATAGTCGATAACCTTACCACGAATAGCATTAGCAAAGTCTGAGTCGATATCCGGCATTGAGATTCTTTCTACGTTAAGGAATCTTTCAAAAAGCAATCCGTATTTTATCGGATCCAGCGATGTAATCCCCAGACAATAACATACAAGACTGCCTGCTGCCGAACCTCTTCCGTTACCGATTGTCATGCCTGGATTTGTCCATCCGCTTTCATCAATCCATGCTTTAAGCTGTGGAATATTCAGCGGTGCCTTATCCAAAAGCTCTGTAGGAACATAACCCAGCAGACGCCCATATTCAAGAAAGTCTTTTACAATGAGGTGGTAATCAACATACCCCATCTTTTTAATAACTCCCTTTTCGTATTCAAGTCTCTCACGGTATTCCGGGGAAAGGCCGTTCGGGAATCTCCACTTAACACCGTCTTCGATTGCTTCATCGAAGATTTTTTCTGTGTCTTCAGTTTTTGAAAATACAGGGTAGTGCTCTTCCTTTGGCCATACAACATCGCAGGAATTTGTTATTTCCTCAATGTTATTAATAGCTGTGATTGCGTCTTCTTCCGGAATAATCTGTGTTAATGCTTTGAGCATTTCATAATTATCCTTGAGATACAATTCCCGGTCGGCGTCCGACTCATCTTCGAATCTTTTGCCGAATCGAAGACTTCTTAAAAGCCTTCTGGCCAACCGGTCGTTTTTAGTGTTTGTCAGCATATGGACATCGTTTGTTGCAACAATGGGCATACCGATTCTCTTTGCAAGTTCCAATACTTTTCTGAAACAAATCTTCTCTTCTTCAATACCGTGGTATTGAAGTTCAGCATAGAAATTATCTGTTCCGAAAGATTCGCGATAAAGGCCGGCTACTTTTTCTGCCAGCGCCTCTATTTCTTGCTTGGTTTTTCTTTCCAGCTTCAGAGCTTTTACTTCTTCATCTTTTGTCAGCCATTTATTGGCTTCGTCAATCATAGCATTGTATTCTTTATTTGCCTGACTAACTTTGGAAGTAAGCGCTTTCAGCTCAGCTTTGACCTTGGGAAGTTTTTCTTTTGCCTGCGCTGCTTCTGCCTGATCCTTTTCAAGTTCAAGCTTTGCATCTGTCACATCCTGACCGAACGTTTCAGCCTTTGCTATTGCTTTGCGGCGCTGAGTAAACTTCTGTTCTGCAACAATTGTCAGGTTGTCTTTCTCCAGAGACAGTTTCATTACCTCTTTTTCAAGATTAGCGATTTCTGTTTCTTTTCCTTTCATTATGTCGCCGTAAGGGTTGATGTACTCGTCCCTCTTTTTCTCAGCCCTTTCAATCTTTGCTTCAATCAGAGGGTTCATAAGATATATTGAGCTTAATACTCCCTGCATACAGGCTGATAGCCCAATAATATGTCCCTGGTATTCTTTGACCATTGACAGAAGCGTTTCCTGCGAGATTACCGGGAAATTTTTCTCATCCAGCGTATAGTTTGACACTGTGACAATTTTACTTATTCCGAGATATCCCTGATAGTCCTTTGCAAGAACGACAAGATGGAGACGACCAAGTACACCACCGTCAACATAAAGTTCGCATCCGGGAATAAACTTGAGCTTATATGTCTCAAATACCCTTCTGAAATCCTCAATGGCAGTTAATACTCCGTGGTCGGTGACGGCACATGCTGTACCTCCCCATTCCTGTATTGTTTTACAAAGCTTATCTGCGTCAATCCATGCATCGAAAAGACTTTCAACGTGTGTGTGCAATGATGCAACAAATTTCTTTACTGTGTTCATTTTCATCCTCCTTATTTAAAAAATTCATGTTAAAATTAATATAGGTTAAATGAAACATTTTTTATCGGAAGACAGCTATATTCCTCTTATCTTACATAAATAGGAGGACTTATTATGTTTCATCTTGTTAAAGGTTCTTGTCTTGATCAGAAGGCAGATGTGGTTGTAAATGCAGCCAACCCATGGTTGCTTGCTGGTCGTGGAGTATGCGGGGCTATCTTTGAAAAGGCGGGGATGGGAAAGTTGCAAAAAGCTTGTGAAAAACATGCCGATAAAGACCACCCTCTTTACGCCGGAGATGCTGTTTTGACTGATGGGTTTGATGTTGGTTTCAAAGCCATTATTCATGCCGTAGGTCCTGACTTCAGGCTTCCCAAAAGCCATCTCTCAGACCTTGTTGATGCCTACTATCATGCAATGATGGTTGGACTTGACGAGGGTTATAAAAGCTTCTCATTTCCTCTTATCAGTTGCGGTATTTTTTCCGGTAATTGTTTTGCCAATATAGTTGCCTTATCGACCATGGCAGCAATGATGGCTTACGAAAACTGCCTTGCATATGGAGATGACCCAGAAGTCTATCTTTGTGCTTTTACCGACAAAGAATATGAAGATGCAAAAATCGGGTATGACTTCATGATTGAAACAATGTAACAAAAAAAAAGAGGGGTTATCCCTCTTTTTTTTAATTGTTGAGAAAGGAATCCAAGGCTTGCGCCTCGGAATACTTTTGGGAAAGGAATGCAAGAAATCTGTCTTTGTCCGGATATGATAAAAGGAAATCATCTATACCTTTTATTTCTCCTTTCCAGAGTCTCAAAGTTTTTGTTACGTCCCAGACAAGCCCATGGTACGGCTTGTCAAGTCGTCTGAACGTGTCAATCAGCTTTTGACGGGCATGACTGATGTTCAGTGTGTGCCAGATCTGAGTATATTTATCCTTGATGGACTGGTCTTTAAACATATCCCTGAATGAGATTTTTTCTTTCTGGAATTGTTTCTGCCATATACCCAGTGCTTCTGAAAGAGCTTGGCTGTCTGCGACATTGAAAATCTTGTCCATATCATACGCTTCAACAAGGAAGGTCTGATGATGGAAGAACCTTTCTGCACATACTGTCGTGCTTATCCCCGGCACTCCGATAACGGATACGGCCTGTCCCAAAAGGAAATATGTTACAATGGCTTTCAAAATACCTTCTGTAACAATTGTAATGTCCTTGTTCTTACCTTTAAGGAAGCAGGCTTGGGAACCGGACTTTGTTCCTTCCTTGTATCCGGCGGTGGAAAACCATAAATATTTCCTTCCGTCCTTCTCCTTGTCCATGCGGATCTGGAACCCTGTAATATGGTTCTTTTCCGTGTCATATACCGGACAGAAATACCCGGCTCCTTGTGAAAACATATCCCAGTTACCATTTCTGTTGACATAAAATCCCGGGACATGCGATAATGTGACACCTTTTGCCAAGAGTTTCTTGCAAGTGCTCTCTGTGTACTTCGGCATGGAGAAGAAACCTACTTTCTTAATCTGCTCCTCTGTCAGGCCTCTTCTTAAAAGATCTTGCTTATGCTTTTCTTCCAAAAAACAGATTTTCATAAGTTCCCTGTACGTCCTGTCCAAGACTTCGGGTTCGGCTGCGGGTTCATCTTCGGGTATATTAATGCCCGATGACTGATAAGTTGTATCCCCTGCTCCTTTCAAAAGCTGCTTAAATGCCTCTGATTTATCAAGCCCTGTAAGTTCCTTATATACAGACCATGCATTTCCGCCTTTTTCACATACAACACAATGGAAAAGCCCTTTTGCAACAGTAAATGCCGCTTTTTTTCTGGAGTCTCCACAGAAAGGGCATGTTACAAAGATTTCCCTTCCGGTTCTGGACAGTACCTGAATATTCAGTGCCGTAATGACCATATCTGCTGTTACTTCGATTTTTTCCCTTTCTTTCATTTTACACCTCCACTTAAAAATAAATAGTTATCTTAAATGTAGGCAAACAGAGCAAATAAAATACCCCCAACATACAGGATGGGGGTATTTATGTATATTATGGGAGGGTTTAAGGGTTATGACGAAGAGTTTGACTGAATGTTATTAACGTCAATATATCCGTCGGAATATTTAATCACTACATCATCAGGAGTCCTTCCCGTTCTGGAAAGCATATCCTCAAACCATCTTTTTTCGATGGGATATTCTGCACCCTGACGGAAAAGATTGATGCTCCAAATGGGCTCATTCCTCGGGGCCCCGTTTCCAGATACATATGCAAGATGCTTCTCCATAAATTCAGGCTTTAATTCTGCAAGCTTCGAGAACTTACCCTGCATAGCAAGTACATCTGCTTCTGACATAACATCGGGCAGAGAGGCAATATACCCTGCAAGTTCTTTCTCCCAGTTCCCTGAGGTTAATACAAGCACTCCGTCAATTCCGGCTATATACTTTAAGTCCAGAATATGCTGCTCACAGGTTCTTTCAATTCCAAATGCGTCAATGAAAGTTGCCTGCTTGGCGTTTGTAAGGACGATGTTCCGTACTGGAATGTTTCCGGCGCCAAAAAACGTGCGGACAGCATCAGTATGTAATGTATTCTGTGTAACGGGATTTATTGCTCCGCTGTTATTAAACGTACACTCAAACCCGGCCCCGAACCATCCGTTAATGTCATCGTGCCATTGGAATACATACTCTCCGTTTCGGTCAAAGTGATATTTACATTCGAAACAGAAAATGCCTTTCGTGTTTACAGCACTAAGGTCTACTTCTGTCGTATTTCTTGCATTGTCTAATTCGGCCCTGTAATCATCCTCTGCAGGATGGGAAATAAGAGGAACAATAAACGAAACAACACTACCGAAAAGATTCTTTAATGATGCCTCACATTTCTTTTCATAATGCGATCCGGCTTTCATTCTTCTCTTCTCACTTATTTCTTTAGTGGGTTTATGTCTGTGCTGCCTTACTGTTACGGGACCGGCTATAGTCGTTTCCTTGCAGACCAGGGGACGATGACCGTTATCCTGCAAATACTGGATTATTCCAAGTAACAGGGAAACTGCTATAATAATAATGAGAGCGTTCATTACCACACTGAACGTCCCGCCCTGCGACATTGTTGTAAACTGTTCTGTAGTCCAGTTCCACGACATTACAAAAAATCTGGAAATCTCTTCCCAATATGCGCTGATGAGCAGATAAAAGATTGCACCCCACAAAAGGTATGCAAGAATATATGCAATTATCTGAAGAACAACAACCATTCTATTCTCCCAATCTCTTCCTTATTATATATTAGCGTTTTGTGTTCTTATTGTAAAGACGTCTCTGCTCCTTTTCATATTCCGCTACAAGTGGACAGTCATTATCACGAGTACCATAAATGCGAGTGTAAAAGTTGCCACTGTTTTTTGTACCATGGTCATATATTTGGGAATCTTTGTAGCCTAAATCTCTTTTAAGCTGACAATTAGCAAAGGGAAATCCTTCTGGTGTAAATGTTCTGCGATACTTACAACTTCCACAAGTTTTTGGAAATACCTCATTCATTCCTTCTGTGCTTTCAGCTTGTTCTAATGCTATTTGATAGTCCATCTCTTGTTCTGACATGATCATTTTTTACGCCTTTCTTCCTATTAATATATTTCTATTCCCCAGTGTAAAGTCTTTCCGCGCTCTGGACAATAATGACAACCCCGTATTTTTTCTCCACTGCTGCATTGATAAGAATTTTAGCACTCATTTTCTTTAAGCATTTCTTTGACTTCTCTGTATATGCTCATTTTATTTTCTCCATGGCGGGTAATATTTTGTTTGACTGATTAATTTGAATGGTTTTAGTCCTACTCTTGGCGAACAGTATCTAAACCTATTCAATTTCTTTTTATATAATATAGGTATAAATTAAAATAAATGGAATTTGTATATAAAAAAACAGCCACTATAAAGTGGCCGTTTGCTATAACAACTTGTCAAATTTTCAGTTTGTCGATTTGATCAATGAGCATCTGAAACTCAATCTGCTCTGTTCCATCGACAAAGTCGCCTGTACGTTTGTTTACATATAGACGAGTGACCTGCTTGGAATTTCTGAGACGAAACTTGGCATTCTCTACAATTCCCTGAATGTACTGGGCGTTGATGACGCCCTTCAGGTTGAATTTTTTGCGGAGTTCCTGATCCTTGTTTAAGATCTCTGCAAGAGATTTGTAATTCTCCTGTTCATCCATATAGATCTGCTCCAATAAGAAGCGTTCCAGAGGTGTACATGTGCGAAGCATTTTTTCAATATCCTCACTCTGCTGCTTCTGAACAAACTTCTCAAATGGATCCTGTCCGTATGATCTGGTCGATGACAGGTTATCATCGAAGTCATCCAGTGAACATACAGACGTGTTCTCGGCTGCAAGAATCTGCTGAACTCTGCTTAAGCAAAAGCCCGTCATTTCCGCAAGGCGGGAAGGGTTGTTGATGAGCTCCTCTGTCAAGCCTTCCTGTCCAAGTTCCCTCAAGCGTTTAATCATCTTCTGCTTGTCTTTGTCCAAAGACGGGCTAGAGCCGAACTTGTGTGGCCTGCATTCATGAATCGTAGCCAGGAGCTGAGGTTTGAAAAAGGTTGTCAGTGTTCCCAGATACGGGTTAAACTCGTCTCCCTTATTAATTATGGTCAGACAGCAGTCTTCAAAAAGCTCCTTGCCGTCTTCGCACGCTGAATTTCTGACGGAGCTGTGACGGTCATAACTCCTTTCTTTGAGAAGCACATCAATGTACTTCTCCAGGGACTTGATGAGATATATGATCCAATCATCTCTGGAAATTTCTCCGGAATGATAAGCGTCATACATCTTTTTTGTACGGGACGCTATTTCATCATCTGCCTGTCCGGTCTGTCCGGTTTTTCCCTTTTCATCAAAGAGGTTACCCATGAGATTGTCTCCTTTCTTGTTTTTTCTGCTAACATGGGGTCGATTTTATTGATTGCTTCAAGAGTGGCTGCAATCTCTGTGGGATCGCGAGAGCGTATTCTCAATGAATTAAAAAACGACATGTTGTTATCCATTGTTTGCCTCCTATATCTTTATTTTTTGGTATAATTAATATAGGGGTGAGAAAGGAAATAATTATTCTATTGTGTCCCTCATACCCGTTTTAGTGTACCGCAAATCAGTTGAAGGCAGAACACTAATTTCTTTTCATAAAAGTTGTATTTATTCGACTATGTTATATAGTCGAAGAACTGGGTGTCAGTATTCATGATTTTTCCTGTCTTGGAGTTCACGGTATATGTTGTGTAAGGAATGACTGTATAGAAATTGTCGAAATCAATGCCCGGAACAAGCATAGGATTACTGATGTCGGGGGCTCCGTCGACCTCGGGGAATACAATCCAGTCTCCCATTCCGTTGTCTTCATAACAGTTGCACTTGTATGAGGCCTCACCGATTTCAACCACTTCATTGGTCTTGTCTGCGGGGATCCTGAAACCGTAAAAAGTTTCATCATGTTTTTCAGTTAACATTTTGATTACGTGTCCAACATGCTGGCTTTTTGCACTTAATTCCGCATAAAACTGATCCTGCGTCACATCCAGGTTGAAATGCTCCTTGAGCCAGTTAAATGACACTGCGACTTTGTAGTCGTAATTCAGGGCACGTGTCACCCATGTAAGCACGTACGGATGCTTATAGTCATTGGTGCAGATGTCTCCCGTGAAGACATCAATCCATCTGTAACCGAGAATATGTTTCCCTTCTTTGGTAACAGAGGGGATTACATATGTGGTTAAGTCTGTGCTGTCGAGCATCTGAGGATTGATAAAAACGAATGCTCTTTTGTCCCTTAATACTATTTTTTTAAGATTAAGCGTTTTGTTCATTGATAGCTCCTTTCATAAAAACCTTAACCGGCAAGCAACATTTTTAAACTTGTATTTCGATGCGAATCGTCGACTTTCCCGACTGCAACATCAAACGCAGATACAACCTTGTCTCCGTACCACGCTTTTTCCTCACCATAGAACCGAAATTCCTCCTGAGCTCGTGTTTCGCCTGTGTAATACAGCGAGCGGTTTAGGAGCAGATAGTCACCGAATGTGTAGCAAAGCATCATACATTTGGCTTCAGAACCCTGACATTTGTGAATGGTTGTCACATATGCAAGTACAAGGTCATCAATTTCATCGTTTAAGTATCTTCCTGCTCTTCCGTCATCGAACAGCACGTCAACGTATGTTGCTTCTTCTTCGTTAATCCCGACTCTGCAGACAACTCCCCTGTCCCCGTTAAACACTCCGTCGAAGATGGGCTGCTTCTTTTTATAGGTGACGAAATTGTAGTTGTTGCGTGTCTGCATAACACGGTCGCCAGGATAAAATGTTTTCCCGTTACGGGTAATTCCGGGCTGTCCGTTTGACAGTTCTTTCTGTATGCGTGCATTCAGTTTGTTGACACATACTTCCCCACGGTCTTTCATGGCGGTGCAGAGCATGACATCTTTAATGCCGTACTGGGCTACCTTTGCCTTGTAGTCTGCAACAACGAGGTCGGCAAGTTTGCTGATTGGAGCCGGGCGGTAAATAAAGTGTTCGTCATATTCGTAATTGGCAAGCTTTACTCCGGCATTAATTAAGTCCGCATTATTTGCTATACTTCCGGAGTTTCTGTGGCCTTCCTTAAGAAGAATGCAGGGAATGGTCTGGGAGTCTATCATGTCCTTAAGCACCTTACCGGGGCCAACGGAAGCAATCTGGTCGACATCACCTATAAAAACAATGTTGTTTTCATCGAAGTTTTCCATGATTTTGGACATCAGATGGATATCTACCATTGATGTTTCATCACAGACTACCAGTTTGTTCTTAGGCTTCTCTTCCATACCCTTTTCGATACGGGAAACCATTCTGTGAACGGTATATGCTTCATAACCACTGGATTCCTTGATTCTCTGTGCTGCTCTGCCTGTGGGGGCGAGCATTATAATGTTTGACTCGTCGGGATTCCCCGATTCGAGGAATGATTTTGCGACAATCTCGGTAATGGCTGTCTTGCCTCGGCCGGGACCACCAGAGATAATACATACCCTGTTTGAAGCTGCCAGATACACGGCTTTTCTCTGCTCGTCGGAAACAACAAACTCGTAGTCCTTTCCGGCTGCTTTTAACTCTGCCGTCTTTCTTGCTTCAACTGTCCTGATGGTATTTTCAATGACGGCTTGGGTTATTTTTCTGACCGGAGCGTTACCGTTCAAAGCTTTGAGTGCATCCGCAACATAAAGTTCTGTTTCATACATATCTTTTGTGTAGATATTTCCTGCAACATTAACCAGATATCCATCTTTGATGGCATTTGTAATCGCTTCGCTCAGACCGGTTTCTATGATTGAACGTGTTTCGACTGTTTCAACAATGCTTCGAACGGATTCAGCCGAAGGGTTGTATCTTTTAATCAGCGACTCCTTGTGTTCCGGAGTCCAATCGGATAATGCATTTGCGATAACCCTGTCTGACAGGTCTTCACATTTAGGCGGAGTAACAAGCACGTCCAATACGGCTTTTTTGAGGTCTTCGAAGGGGAGAAAACAGTGGCCTCCGAGAACAGAAGCCTGTTCGAGGGCATATGATGCTGCAGCAGTGATTCTGAAGGGGGAATCCTTTTTGAAGCCGACGCCCTGTGCTATCTGGTCTGCCTTTTTAAAACCGAAACCCTTGAAATCGGTGATGAGTCTGTAGGGATTTTCCTTAAGCATTTTTTCTGCCTTGTCCCCGTATCTCTGCACGATTGTTTCAATCTGATTAACCGTTCCGAAGTTACCGAGAAAAACAACAAGGTCGCGATATTTAAGATTGTCAAAGTAAGATTTCTGCGCCTGACGGGCAATTTTGTCACCGACGCCTCTAACAGTGCAGAGTTTTTTAAGACCCCCTTCGGTTTCGAATAAGGACAGGGAGTCCTTTCCGAACTTGTCAACAATCAGGTTGCCTTTGATTGGGCCGAGGTATTTCATGTAATTGATTAAAAAGCGTCGTATTCCTGCAAACTTATCGAGTACGGAATCACATACTTTCGCAATCTTGAACTGCTTGCCGTACTGTGACTGTTCCAGTTCACCTTCCAGTTCGACACGCATACCAACGACGCCCTCGGGAATAATACCTACAGCCAGGCATTTCTTTTCGAGAGCGTTGATTTCATATCTTCCCCAGTAATTTTCTTTCTGGGTGAGGATTTTTGTGATGACTCCGTTGATTTTCATATTTCTCCTATGGGAGAAGGCAGCTTACGCTGCCATCCCCTTGATTTCTGCTACGATTTTGTTATAGTCTGTACGCTTCATATCTTTTGTGCCCTCGTAACCGTATTTCTTGGCGACGGTTTTAAGGGTCTGGCTCCAATTATCTTTGAATAGTTCTTTGCCAAGGGCTACAAGGGCTTTGCCTTCGTCCTCGGTAATAATTTCCTCTACAGAAGCAGCGTCCTGTGCGGGAGCAGATGTCTGCGATTTATTTGGCTTCTGCTGGCCGGATCCGGAACCCTTTTTCTTGCCCCATTCAATGATTGTTACACCTGTTTTGGCATTCATAATTGAGATGTAGGAAATGGAGCGGTGCTCGTCATATTCAATTGCTGATACAGTGAACTTGTCATCGCACTTAAAACCGCCTCGGTCGTTGGACTTGATTGTGATTTTATTTTCAGGGGCCCATAAGAAAGGAGCTGAATAAAGTTCTCTTCCGATACCGAAGTTAACGGCTGCGCGCTTGAAAGCGTCGCTTGCGAGACCTTTTTCTGCGTCTGTGTTGGATTCCATGCCAACATCTTCTTTTGAAATCCACTGGGATTTATCCTCATCCCAGATTGAAAGAACGCAGTTTTTGTTGTCTCTGGTATGTTCTCTCTTCCAGTTAAGTGGACCTACGGTTTCATCAAGAATGTCCATGCACGCTCTTGCATCCATATATAAAAGAAGGATGGCACCGTTTTTGAGAACGCTCTGGACTCTTACATCTACTTCGTTTGCATTTAAAGTTCTGGGATTGAATGTTGTCATATTTTTCTCCTTTTTTTATGCTGTGTGTTCTTGATTTTTTCTACCTGTAATATAGGAATTTCTGTATCTCCGAGAAGTTTGTATATGAAATTTTTGAATTTGCAGTTTTACAACCAAAAAGAGTCCATCCGAAACAGGACAGACTCTTTAAGGAATCACGAAATATGATATTAAAAACATTATAAATATAGGTTTTGATGTTAATTATTAGCTCGGTTTTGCAGTTTTACAAAAAAAACACCGGTAATTTTACCGATGTTTTCAGAAATTGGTTTGTTTACCACGCAGAGATACTCTGCCCAATGGGAACATCTACGTCATATCCGTCGGGTACATCGTCCTCCATTTCGACGCTAACGATTTCTGCTCCGTCATAAAGTGGAATATCAGCTGCTGAACAATAATGCATTCTGCTTGTCCGACTGTCCCAAACGTATGTTCCGCGGAATATCACTACTCCGTTCTCCATATCGGCGTCTGTTTCGTCGCGATCCAAGATAACTTCTTTCCCGTCTTTTCTTCGTACGGTAATGGTGTTGAGCATAAGTGTTGCCTGCGGATTGGCGCTTACGGTACAAAAACCAATTTTCATTTTTCGTCCTCCTTTGTTATTAATAATAAAATGATACAGATAATATAGTTTTCCCCAAAGAAAAAACAGCCTGAATAGCCAGGCTGCTTAAGTTTTTGGTGCTTTTTTCAGTTCTGTTCTTCCGGATATGTTTCATCCAGAATTTTTTTGAAGACATCCCACATATCGGGGTACGGGAAAGGCGCGGGGTTGTTAAGGATGACCTTGCGGTATTCTGCAGGAGACATATTTAATTCGTGTTCCTTCCTCAGCTCCGTTCCGAAGCACATTGTTCCGAACGAATGTAAATGCTCTTCCATCGGATCCATTGGTTCTCCGTGCTTCTGTCTGTAGTCATAAAGAATGCCTGATGTAAGCCAGCCCGTTAATGCTCTGTCCACCTTAAAAAATGCGTCCGGGCCAAATGATTCGCTGTCTCCCCAAAAAACAGAGATGCAATCCGGAATAAATTCCCCCGTGTATGGATTGAAATGGTTTGTGAAGACAAACACATCCAGATCGGGAATCATCTGTGTTAAAAAAGTGAGAAACGGTATGGCCTGTGCCTTCATCCCTGACCAACAGGGATACTTTTCCCTGCCGTGAGCCTTGAACAAGCTCAAATCATCAAGGGTGTTATCGTTCCAAAATCTTAACATTTATCTTTCCTCCTGTTCGATAGAGTCCTTTCCTTTTATGGTAAATCCTGATTTATTTTTTCCTTCCTGTTTTTGCATTAATGCATAAGCAATCGGGTCCGACGCCTTGACGTCGTGTTCCGTAATTGCGTTCTTTAGAATGGTTTTAGCCTCTTCGAGGGCGATTCTTCTTCGGTTTTCGAGGACTGTAGAATCGTATGTCTCTCCATATGCGTGTTCTATTTTTTCTTCACTCATTCTAAAGTTGTAGTCCATTATTTTCTCAAAGAGCATAATGCACTGTTTATCAGAAATGGGGGTTAATATCTGTTCTCCTATTTCGTGATTAACATTATGTGCCTGTCCGTCCTTAAATACAAGTTCGACCGGAGCAAGGCTGTTTGGATCATATGAATCCAGTTGTATTGTGAGAATGCCGGGGTTTTGTTTGCTGTACTGTGTAAGCTCCTTATAAATGGCATTAAAGTCCAGCTCGGCAATACTGTTTTTGATTATACTCTTTTCTGTCTGATCAAGGAACAGGATTTCTTCTGACGGTTCTTCGTTTCGTACGAAGTCAATCATAACCGGGGATGTTTTTATCCATGCGGACATGGTGGCTACGTCATCATTGCTGACCTGACTGTTACCCTGGTACCACTTAAATGTATCTCCTTCACGGGTGAGTAGCAACTGTTCAACTCCGATTTGCATAAGTTTGGACTGACCGGGTTCCAGATTTGCTTCTGCCTTAAGTTTGTCTATTGTCTCCGAAAACTTTGTGACTTTGCATAAAAGGGAATATGACATATCAAGGTCGACTACATCATTGAAGAACTGCTGCATATCTGCTTCGGAAGTCTTGTCGAGAGTGTAAACCTTTGTGTTTTCAAACTCTGAAAGTTTGGGGGTTGTGATGGCTTCACAGGTCTGAACCAGAGTGGATTTTCCACACCGGTCAGTTATAAGGACGAAACTTTTACCATTTCCAAATGTCAGTACGTCTCCGGCCTCCCTTTCAAAAAGGAACTGTTTAAGTTCAAGGGGATACGGTCTGCCTATTCCGAAACCAGCATCTTTCAAGCCGTCCTCATATGCGGCAAGCTGATTTGTTTCATATCGGGCGGAACTGTCCCTGTGTACCAGATACTTCGTATCTTGTGCTGATGTCTTTCTGACTGCTGTTCCCTTGTTATAAAATTCGAGGGTCATCCGCAGTTCAGGTCTTTCCATCGGGACCGTAAATGTATGGCCTTCTTTTATTGTACCATCTTTAAGGTACGTTGAGGCTATTTTTTCGAGTTCGCGATACAGCCACATAAAATCGAACCGGTCTTCCTTACGGGCCTGGTTAACTGCGTTCATCATTTTCATTTCGCATTCATTCTGTCTTGTCATAGGCTGTCCTTTCTTCTTAATATAGAGATATCAGAGACTATCAGGGATTTGTATATAAAAAATTATTCCAAAGTGGGGGAATTCACCGTTCTTTGTGTCTGAATGTGTGAAGCATATGATACAACTCGCTGAGCGTGCTGCAGCCTTCTGCTTATATCTTTATATTTATCTTCAAGGTAAAACTCGTTAAGTGTCGGTTTGTGCCCGTCATGGTCTTTTGTCAGTATAAAATCTTTTTCGTCTTTAATGTAAATTGTATAGACATCCTGACGGGTCATTTTAGACAGCTTAACCCTGTCTTCCTGATCAGATCTGGTTGCTTTGCAATACTCAATACGCTCATTGGCTTCCTGCGTATTCTTTAGCACAATATACATACAGACGGGTGGAGACAAGGATACTTCACTGTCAAGCTCACGAATGGTGTTAATGTCAAAAATCTTGCCCGTTTCCCAACCGTAATCGCCCGTAATATTGGGATATGCCGTCTTAACGGAAAAGCCCACGTTTATCGAGTCGTTACTCTCCCTGTCAAGTATAAGAGTGACTACATTTGTAGTAACCTCCTTAAGCTGAGGGTTAATTCCCCAGCCTACCGGTTCTCCCATATCCACAGTCAGAACCATACGCAATGGGTTTGTCGCATCGGGACCGTACCCTGAGGCCCGGTCTCCTGTGAGCCAGGCAGCTATGCTTTCGGCTTTATAGTCAATGACATTCATTATAAAGTCACGGCTCTCTTCCTTATCATTAAAAAATGACTGGCATTTATTATCTACGATGACAGTATTAACTGCTTTTATTATTTTTGCATTGTCTTCGGGACTATGTCTGTCAACGTGTCCGGAAATATGGCCTGTAAGTGCTTCAGTCAGGGCGTCATATACTTCGTCGCCCGGTCCTTCGGATAAGGAGTCCCGCAGGCCTTTTAAACAAAGGTCGTAATTTTTAAATTCTTTTCCTTCAAGGATATTATTAAGCGGATTACTCATAAGCACCCCCTGTAATAGCAAGACGATGGTTTCATCATAAATATAGAGTGATTCAGAAATAAAAAAACACGGCCGATATCTGCTGACGGGGTATCCGGAATAAAAAAACAGCCACAATTCTGAAAAGAAAGGGGCTTGCGGAATTACCTGTGGGATTAGCTACGAAATAAAAATGGCTAATCCCATTTTCATTCGGAATTAGCCGTGGGGCTTACTGCTCTAAAAACTTTGTAATTTCATCAATCTTTGTTAATGGGAGTATAATCCCTTTATGATACATCTGTATTACTTTACGCATCAGCTTATCCAATTTATCAGAAAGGTCGGCTGATATGGTAACCGGAACTGTGCCATTTTGAATTGTATACTCTGTGTCAATGTACTGCTCAGTAATCGGGAAGCAATTCTGAATAAGGAAGGCTCTCTCTTCTCCGTTTACATATCCAAACCTTATGGTATCACAATGTCCCCGCTTTTCAATCTTATCTTCGTATATGCGCCTATACTTTTCTACTTGTGAGGAAATTGGAACCATCCAAAACAAATCATCATACTTAAAACAGTAGTGGCAAGGTCGACCGCCTTTTTCTGCACCACCACCTTTATTTGCCATAAGATAACAATTGGGTAAGGCGTTATAAAATTCGTCTTTTACAAAGTAAAAATGTCTTTCAATCACGTCAATTTCTCCATAAAAACGCCCCGCCGTATATAAGCGGGGCAAACATTTGTATCCCGACCTTTTATA
>JAZQQJ010000078.1:0-56997 GCA_045629005.1 Lachnospiraceae bacterium | reverse complement strand
CGCGAAAGCCTTGCTCTCGCGGCTCTTGCGGGCGCGGAAAGTGCGGAATGAAGGCACGAAAAAAGGTCAGGACAAATCCTGACCTTTTGCTTTTCAATTAAATCAATCCTGAGCGATGATTTCTTTCTTGTTGTAAGAACCGCAGTTCTTGCAAACTCTGTGAGGCATCATTAATGCGCCACACTCGCTGCACTTAACAAGATTGGGAGCAGACATTTTCCAGTTTGCTCTACGGCTGTCTCTTCTTGCCTTGGAAGACTTGTTTTTCGGACATATAGCACCCATGCTTTACACCTCCTTAACGCTTTTAAAAATGTCCCGGATTGCGGCCATTCGTGGATCGAGCTCTGTGCGGTCACAACCGCATTCTCCTAGATTGAGGTTGGCGCCGCAAACCTTGCAAAGACCTTTGCAGGACTCGTCACACAGAACCTTCATCGGGAACCCAAGCAGGATTTCTTCGTAAACCAATCGATCAACCAAAAGATCGTATCCGTTAATGTACTCTGTATCGTCTAATTGTGATGCTCTTTCCTCATTTGAAAGATTCATGTCGACATCGTCTTCAAAGTCGATGGGGACCGTAACTTCCTGCGGAACAAGGCATCTGCTGCACGGAACACTGAAAACAAAACGTCCCGACAGCCTGATGGTAATTTTTTTACCACCGTTGTTTCTGACACTTAAAGAAATGTCATCCTTTTCTATTATCTTGTAAGACACTCCCGAAACACTGACTTCATCGGGGTCGAAAACCACTTTGAACTCTTTTGTAATGTTCGGAAGATTCATTATTTCTGATAAAGAAACCAACATTTCTCCCCTCAGAGCATAAAATCACAGTTAGACATTATATAATCAATATCAAACTTTGTCAACAACTAATTACTTAATGAGTGAAAGTGTATCTCTTGCAATTGCAAGCTCTTCGTTTGTAGGAATAGCTGCAATCTTAACCTTTGAATCGGGAGCAGAAATAACAACTTCCTTACCGCGTGTCTTGTTAGCCTCTTCGTCAAGCTTAACGCCGAGGAAACCAAGGTATTCGCAGATGCAACGACGAGCCTTTGCATCGTTCTCACCAAGACCTGCAGTGAATACGATAGCGTCAACACCGTTCATGGCTGCAACGTAAGAACCAACAGTCTTAGCAACCTTGTAGATGAATGTATCGAAAGCATCAGCTGCACGCTGGTTGCCTTCCTGTGAAGCCTTCTCAAGATCACGGAAGTCACTTGAAACGCCTGAAAGTGCAAGGACACCGGACTTCTTGTTGAGGATGTTAAGAACTTCGTCTACAGTCTTGTTCTCTTTGTTAGAAATGTACTGAACAACAGCGGGATCGATATCGCCGCATCTTGTGCCCATGATAAGGCCTTCAAGAGGAGTAAGTCCCATGGAAGTATCTACACACTTGCCGTTCTTAACAGCTGAAAGCGATGCGCCGTTGCCAAGGTGGCAAACGATAACCTTTGAGTTTTCGGGATCAAGGCCGAGAAAATCAATTGCACGCTTTGATACGAATGCATGTGATGTGCCGTGGAAGCCGTACTTACGGATTGCGTACTTCTCATAGTACTCGTAAGGAATAGCATACATATATGCCTTCTTGGGCATTGTCTGATGGAATGCTGTATCGAAAACAGCAACCTGAGGTGTGCCGGGCATAAGAGCTTCACAAGCTTCAATACCGATAAGGTTTGCAGGGTTGTGAAGAGGTCCTAAATCGAAGCACTCTCTGATTACGCGCTTAACGTCGTCATTAACAACAACAGACTGTGTATAATACTTTCCGCCATGGAGAACACGATGACCAACAGCATCTATTTCCTTCATGTCTTTGATAACGCCAACCTTCTCATCGAGAAGAGCGTCAATAACAAGCTTAACGGCAGCCTTATGATCGGGCATGCTCTCCAATCTGTCCTTAAAGCCTTCCTTATCGCTGGGCTTATGGGAAATCATAGAGCCTTCCATGCCGATTTTCTCGCAAATACCCTTTGCAAGAACAGCTTCGTTATCCATATCAATGAGCTGATATTTAAGTGATGAACTGCCACAGTTTAAAACAAGAATTTTCATTAATAGTTACCTTCCTTTTTACTTCTGCTGAGCCTGAACAGCTGTGATTGCTACAACGCCAACGATATCCTCTGTGAAGCATCCACGTGAAAGATCGTTAACAGGTGCAGCGATACCCTGTGTCATAGGACCGTAAGCTTCTGCCTTTGCAAGTCTCTGAACAAGCTTGTAACCGATGTTACCTGCGTCAAGGTCAGGGAAGATAAGTGTATTTGCCTGTCCTGCAACTGCAGAGCCGGGAGCCTTTGAAGAAGCAACTGAAGGAACGATGGCAGCGTCAAGCTGAAGCTCGCCGTCAATATTAAACTGAGGATAATCAGCCTTTGCGATTTCAACAGCAGCTGTAACCTTATCGATATCAGCATGCTTTGCGCTTCCCTTTGAGGAATGTGAAAGAAGGGCAACCTTTGCGGGCTTACCTACAAGTGCTTCGAAAGACTTTGCACTGCTTCCTGCGATTGCAGCAAGCTCTTCTGATGTAGGATTCTGGCAAAGGCCGCAATCGGCGAATACGAATGTACCGTTCTCGCCGTACTCACAATCAGGAACAACCATGATGAAGAAAGCTGAAACAAGCTTTGTGCCGGGAGCTGTCTTTAAAATCTGGAGGCAGGGACGAAGTGTGTTTGCTGTAGAATGGCATGCACCTGAAACAACGCCGTCTGCGTCACCCATCTTAACCATCATAACTGCGAATGTTGTGTAGTCTGTTGTAAGGCTCTCTCTTGCCTTCTCGGGTGTCATACCCTTTGCCTGACGAAGCTCAACAAGCTTGTCGATATAGCTCTGTAATTTATCTGTCTTGTTGGGATCGATTCTCTGTGCCTTTGAAATGTCAAGGCCCTGTGCTGTCTTCTCGATTTCCTCATCGGAACCAACAAGGATAATGTTTGCATTGCCTTCCTTAAGTGTGATGGCAGCTGCTTCCATAACTCTTCTGTCTTCTGTCTCGGGCAGAACGATTGTCTTAATGTCCTGTCTTGCTCTTGCTTTAATGTCATTAATAAAGCTCATATGTTTTCTCCTTTCGGTTAAGCGCAAATTACGAACGTATTCGATAATTGCGCATTTGGTAATATTATAGTATAATCTTTCACAATACACAAGAGGGAAAACGCAATGAAATCAGCCGCTGTTATAGCAGAATTTAATCCGTTTCATAACGGTCACAAATATCTCATTGACACCGTCCGCAAGGAATACGGTGTTGATTTTATTGTCGCTTTTATGAGCGGTGATTTCACACAGCGCGGAGAGCCTGCAATATATGACAAATACACTCGCACCGGGCTTGCTCTTAAGGGCGGTGCCGATGTTGTGTTTGAACTTCCTTCAGTCTATGCCGCTTCAGCCGCACCCGATTTCTCCTATGGCGGTGTATTTCTTGCGAACGCACTTTCATCCATTGATTACCTTGCCTTTGGAAGCGAATGCGGTGATATTGGTCTTCTGAAAAAAACTGCGGACATACTTCTAAACGAACCGCAATCCTTCAGCGAACTTGTAAAATCAGGCCAGAAATCAGGAAAATCATATGCTCTTGCTCTTTCTGAAGCTCTAAAGGATTACTGTGGTTCTGATGTTCTGGACAATGCAAACAATATGCTCGGTGTGCAGTATATAAAAACTCTCACCACTCTTAACAGCAGGATCGAGCCTGTTACAATTAAGCGTTTCGGCAACGAACATAATTCAAAAGACTCATATTTAGATAGTTCTACAGGTGTAGTTTACGAATCTGCTTCATGCATACGTGAAAAAATATTACGTGATAATGTTTCGGAATCATCTCATATGAGCCTTGAAGACTTTGCCCTGCCTGTTTTTGATAAATTACGAAGCATAAGTGTCAACGAGCTTTCACAAATACTTGGTTCCGACGCTGATAATTCCGCCCGCATCATAAAAGCATCTTTATCATGTTCCACAATTCAGGAGCTTATTGATAAAGCCTCACACAAACAGAACACCCGTGCTTCCGTCACGCGAGTACTGGCACATCTTTTACTTGATATTAAAGCCGACAGTAAAAAAGAGCCTTCCTGCATCAGGCTTCTCGGAATGAAAAAGTCCGCATCATCCTTTATGAAGCTCGCAAATGAAAGCTCATCAGTCAATATTATTACAAAAGCCGCCGATTATAGGGGTGCAGGCGATTCGCTTTTTGATAAGGATCTTTATGCTGCTGACCTTTATGAACGTGCCAAATCCATTAAATATAAAACGGAATTCAGACCTGATATAACAAAAACACCGGTAATCATCTAATCAGATGTTACCGGTTTTTTTTGAAGTATTGATGTAACAAGTTGTCCGACTCTCTGTCGTGATAATCCTTCTTCCAAAGCAATGTCATTATATGACTTGCCGGCTTTCCTTGCTTTCATGATACGCTGCTGTCTTTCGGGAAGTGTATCTGCCCATTCATCAAAGGTCATTACATACAAGCTGACATTACTGTCTGAAATACGTATCTTTTTATCCTCTGAAAGCTTTTCAAGAAGCGAATCAAAAAGTCCCGGAATATTAAGAAGTCTGAAAAACGAATCCTGGAGGTTATTGATTGAAACACCGTTCTTTTTCTTTACTGCGGCAATTACCTTTTTGCTGAGAAGTGAATAGAGCGGATCTGTTGTTGCAAGATAAATAATATCGTCAAGCTGTGCCTTCTTTCTGCCCTTCTCTTCAAGACGGTTTTCAAGCTTTAAGTAAGCATTTTCACGAATGTACTCTGTCGCTTTTGACGATGTTATATCAAGAAAATCAAAGAGGTCGCTTATAACCTTTTCGTATTCGTCATTTTTTGATTTCTTTCCGCTGTGAATTACAACATGGGAACGTATATATTCTATAATCTCGGCACCGGTCTGCTCTCCGAGTTTCTTTATGACAAAGAAATCACTGCATTTCATTTCAGCGACCTGTCTGACGCCTGAAATGCCATTTGCTTTAATAATTCTTTGCGCTACTTTACTTAAGGTATCCGGAAACGGAATATCGTCTTTAACATGTTTTTTATCATCAACGATTGAATACACATATTTTCCGCGTTTACCAGCAATGTACTCAAGAATTGTACCATCACGGACAAGTGATGGATTCTCACACGACTTTTCTTTAAGAAGTTCATCCTTCGATTTTGACTTTGCAAATGATTTCAGTTCGCTTATTTCCTTAAGTGCCTGTTCTCCGATTCCTCTGATTGAAAGAAGTTTTATGTCATCAAGGCACATAAGCTCATAAAGCGTATTTACTCCGGCTCTCTGGAGGGACATGCATACCCTTTGGCTTATGCCAAGTTCAGAAAGATAAAGCTCTTCTGATTTTATTTCTGAATCTGTCACAATAATTTACCCGACTTAACTTATAGTGTTTACGTAAACAAAACGGCAGTAATCGATTTTCTGTGCAGTATGCAAATTAATTGCATACTAAATGCGCAGTAAGCTTTACTGCGCATCTGTAATGAACATTTTAACTTGATTACTCGATATTCTTCAGGAAGGAATCCGGATTAACATCAAAGTCATCACTGCCTTCGTCGTCAACCTGCTCTTCATCGGATGTGAAGCTGTAGTCAACAGGTGTTTCATTCTCGGCAGGAACGTCATCGTATTCAGGAGCAACATCCTCGCAAAGCTCTTTTTTATTAGCAATAACAATGTCAAGATTCTCATAGAGAGAGTCAAGGAGCTGTTCTGACTTTGCCTTTGTCTCGTTATATGCATTCTGAAGAATAGCTTCTATTGTGGAAAGCATATCCTTTGTATATTCGTAAGCTCCGTCACGAATGATGTTTGCTTCGTAGTTTGCCTGATTAACTGTTTCGTCAGCCTGCGCATTGGCACGTGAAATAAATTCGTTTGCCTGAAGATATGCCTGACGCATAATTTCGGAGTCATGAACCATAGCCTCTGCCTTGAGCTGGGCATCCTCGATAATCTTCTGGGCCTTTGCCTCAGCTTCTCTGAGAATCTCATCTCTTCTGTCAAGAAGCTTATTGCAACGGTTAATTTCATCAGGAACCTTAAGCTTCATTTCATCAAGCCTGTCAAATATCTCCTCTTTGGAAACAATGACCTGTGTGCCACTGAAGCCCTTCGGCTTACACTGTGCAATATAGTCTTCTAACTCTTCAATAGCTTGTTCAATTCTCTTTGAACCCATGGTATAACCCTCCCTGAAACGTTTCAAAACGATTTATTTATACTTATCAATGATGTCATTCTTAATGCACTCAGGCACAAACGCAGAAATATCTCCGCCATAAGAAGCTATTTCACGAACAAGACTCGAGCTTACAAAGGAGTACTCAACACTTGTCGTAAAGAATACGGTATCAACTTCCGGAAGCATCTTATGATTCGTGTGTGCAAGCTGGATTTCATATTCGAAGTCCGTAACGGCACGAAGACCTCTTACAAGGACATCGGCCTTTTCTTCCTTCGCAAAGTCAACAAGAAGACCATCAAAGGATTTGATTGTAACATTAGGCATATCCTTTGTTACACGCTTTAAAAGCTCAACTCTCTCATCAATTGTGAAAAGAGACTTTTTTGAACTGTTAATAAGAACTCCGACTATAAGTTCGTCGGCAAGCTTTGAAGCACGTTTAATAATGTCAAGATGACCAAGAGTAACCGGGTCAAAGCTTCCGGGATATATTCCCTTTTTCATTTAATTTGTTCCTTTCGGATGAATGAAAATGTGTTTATTGTTCAGATAATCTTTTTCTTTATAGATTTCGAAGGAAAGTGAAGTAAGATATGACATATCGGTTTCCTTTGAAGCCTCAACAACGATAATTGTGTCGTCATTTATGAGACAGGAACCTGAAAGCTTCTCAAGAACAGCCTTTTCAAGGTCCTTATTGTAGGGAGGATCCATGAAAATGATGTCGAAAGGTTTCTTTTCACTTTCAAGTATATTAAGAGCTGACAAGCAGTCACGCGTAATAAGTCTGGCTTCGTCCGTCAGCTTTGTTGTTTTAAGGTTATCTTTTATGCAGTCGATTGACTCTTTGCCGTTATCAACAAAAACAACGTAATCCGCTCCGCGGCTGAGTGCTTCGATGCCTATCGCACCGGTTCCCGAAAACAGATCTAGGAACGAACATCCGGCAACATACGGGCTTAATACATTAAACAAAGTTTCCTTTGTTCTGTCTGTTGTAGGCCTCACACTATCGCCCGGAACTGCGCGTAGAATAAGATGTCTTTTTGTACCTGCAATTACTCTCATATCGACTTTCCTGTTATTTTATAATAAACGTTTCAAAAACACAAGGGAAAAACAATGCTTATTTGCTCTTTTTGATAATACTGTTAATCTCTGTAAAATCCTTTAAAGCATTCTTTCCGATTTTGAATATTTTCTTCATGTTGATTGAGTTTACACCACCCTGACGAGGTCTGAAGGTAATCGGGATAAACTTAACGTTATAATTCTTTTTAACAAAGAGTACGGAAATAATAACATTTGAAAGATTGTAGTTTTCGGGAATGAAGCCTATTTCTTTCTTAAGGCTTTCTGCCTTCATAAGTCTGAAAGGCGTATTTGCATCTGTAACAGTAACGTGGAAGCAAAGCTTACATACAAGCTTAAGCGTCTTGGTAACAAATACTCTTGAAAAGCCGTCCTGACGGCCTTTTCTGTGACCGATAACCATGTCAAAGGACTCACGTAACTGCCAGAACTGGTCAAATTCCGAAGGAAGTGTCTGTCCGTCGGAGTCAGTCTGGAAAATATAATCCGCTCCTTCATTTATGGCATAATTATAGCCATAAAGAATTGTAGCACCATGGCCTCCGTTAGGCTTTGTAAGTGCAACGAGCTTAGATCTTGACTCAGCAAGCTTCTGAAGGATTTCATAAGTATCGTCCTTACTTCCGTCGTTAACAACGACAAGCCTTGAATCATTGCCGTATTTTTCAACTACCGGATACCAGTCATTTACAACATTTTCAATGTTGTCTCTCTCGTTATATGCAGGTATTACAATATAAAGTTTATCCATTTTGTCCCCCTAATATATTAATTTGCTTGTATCAAAAATACGTATTGAATAGTCCATCATTCCGTATTCTCGTTCTTCTTTGCTGAGTTTTTCACCGGAGCAGAACACTTCTTCGAAGGTGTTTTCCATGAGTTCCTCGTTGAAATCGTAATACTCACATTCACGCATCCCTATGTTTACGACAATGTAATCTATTCCAAGCTTTGCAGCATAATATGCAAGCTCGTTGGGCTCCGTCGAACTCATCATTTCAATGAGTTTTACCTTACGTCCGTCTGTGTCATAGCCCGCGGACCATGTACAGTATTCGTAAGCAAAATAGCTCATAATACCGCCAAGCACCTGATTGGACAATGCATAATCATCTGTAAGCACGATATCCTGTGCGGTAACATTCTCCTTAAGCCAGAGCGTAACCTCGTTATTCTGGTCAAACTCCATGTAATTATTATCTTCCTTCGCCTGAATGTAAAGCTCGGTAACACCTGTCGCAGTAAGACATACGATAAGAATTACGGCAACGGCTTTTTTCACAAAATCCTTACCTTTTAAAAGGTCGGCAACAAAGTATGCGGTGTACATTGAAATAAGCATTAATGATATGATAATCCATTTATGATTTACACCGATGTCAGGTGTAAGCGAAAGGAAAAACGATAATACAAAAGGAATTGAAAATACAAGTAGCAGATATCTTGTAATTCCTTTTGATTTAAGCATTCCGAATATTGCTATAACAAGCGTAATGCCGGTAAGTAGCGCAATGTATCGTAATACACCGAACGGTGTTCTGTTTTCTGCAATAAATCCAAAGAAATAGCTCGGTTCAACAGCAGTACCTGTTATAAAGCACTTTGACTGTATTACCGCCATGATGACAGACATAACAGCAGAAATGAGGAAGTCCAGCCTTCCGCATGCAAATGCCGCCATAAAAAACAGCATTGAAAGCGTTGCAATAAGAGCAGAGCCATGCCAAAAGGCAAGTGCACCAAGGAACAGTCCTGCGCCTAAAGAAAGGCGAAAATCTTTTATCATCCAAGCGTCTTTTGTAAGGAAACACGTCTTAAACCATTTTCCCCTATCCGCAGATGACAGCTTCTCTCCCATTTCTTTAAGGTACGGAAGGAAAAGAATAAGTGCAAGAAGAAGTGCGGTTATACCAAAAGCAAGATGGCGCTGATTACAGAACACTCTTGTACACCAGAAGCCCCAGCTTTCATGATAGTCCGAATAATTGAAGTATGAACGGTTTTCGAGTAAAGCCTTGATGGGATGTCCGGATCTGTCATTTGCAAGAAAGATGAAGACAGACGGTGAACTTCTAAAGGTAAAAAGCAAAGCTCCGATTGTTGCCGTCATCTTACTCTTCAAAACGTTGCAGGTAAGTGTAAAAAGAAGAAGGTATGTACTGAAAAGGCTGAGGATCGAAGGAATATTAAACGCATGGTCAATCCTGAGTCCAAGGAATTCGAGGTTTCCTACGAGAAACTCATGCATAAAATGGTATTTAATATCCTCTCCGGCAAAATATGTATATCCTGTAGGGAAATTATTGCTGTAAGAGAATGAACGTATCATGCCAAGATGTGCACCGAAGTCTCCCCATACGGAGTAGCCTACACGCATTGTATCATCCTTAACGTTGAACGACTTGTACATGATTATTATGCAAAACATCAAGGTAACAAGTGCAAAGAATTCAAAGCCGGGGTGACCTGAAGTAAAGAAGCCTCTGAACTCCTCACCTTCAAACCTGAGCTTACCCTTTCTGCCCCAAATAATAAAGCAAGCAATAAGTATAACAAGAACAAGCGGCATTACAATGGCATTTGCAGCAATAAGAGGTTTTTCCTGTCCTTTAAAAATATATGCGGTAATGTATGTAAGCCAAGTAACAAAAAGAGTTCCCGTGAGATACCAAGCCGGAAACAATACAAAAAAACCGGGGAGATTAATCTCGTCTCCCTCTCTTTTAATATTGGCAGCATCCCTTAAATTGGGAAAGAAAAACTTGCAGAATGCTGCACCTGTTAAAATACACAGTATAAGATATATAACACCCGGCATGACTTCTCCTTAAACCGGTGCGCCATGCACACTAGTTGTTTTTACGTGAAATAATATATCTCGGTCTTCCTTTAATTTCATGATAAATGCGTTCGAGGTACAGACCGATGATACCAAGAGCGACCATAATTATGCTACCGATGAAAAGCAAAAGAAGGATTACTGTTGTAAAGCCTTCAAGTGCATTGCCCATACAGTATCTGACAAGAGTCTGTATTCCGAGGACAACAGATCCAAGGAACATAATAAAACCAAGCCAGATAATGAGCTTAAGCGGTGCGGATGCATAGCTTGTGATTGATGTAACAGCAAGATTAATAAGTCTTTTGAAAGACCACTTGGACTGCCCTTCAACACGATCTTTCACTTCAAAAGGAACCTTTTTCCGTTCAAATCCAACCCATGCGGACATACCACGGAAGAAAGTGATTTTCTCAGGCATTTCAAGCATTGCTTCAACAACTTTCCTGTCAAGAAGCTTAAAGTCGGAAGCATTTTTCAAATCGATGTCGGTAAGCTTGTATAAAAGCTTGTAGTATGCATTCGCGCAGAAGCGATGAAAACCGCTCTCTTTTCCTCTGTCACTCTTTACACCTTCAACAACATCGACGTCTTCATTAAGCCATATTTTAACGAACTCAGGAATGATTTCGGGCGGATGCTGAAGATCCGCATCAAGAACAACAACTGCATCTCCTTTTGTTTCGGAAAGCCCTGCAAAAAGAGCAGCCTCTTTACCGAAATTACGTGAAAGACGTATGCTTCTGACCTGCACATCTTCTGAAGAAAGCTCGGATAATTTCACCCAGGAATCATCCTTTGAGCCGTCGTCCACAAGAACAAACTCATAATTTATGCTATTGTCTTTAAGAATACTTTTAACTGTTTCAACAGAGGCTTTAATATGAACACCTTCATTGTAAACCGGCATAAGTATTGATATTAATGAGTCTTTGTTTTTCACCACGAAATATCCTCTTTCTTAAGGCGTGTGAGCTCTTCCATTGAATAAATTTCTTCCTGGACAACTCTGTTAGCCTGATTTACAAGCATTGCTTCAAAAAGATTTCTTATGCCACGCGCATTACCGAATTCATTACGCTGGTATTCGGTAAGCCTTGCAAGATGCTCACCAAGGTGTGTGATTACATCATCATCGCACACAAAGCCGTTCTTATCGGCCATACGCTTAAAAATGAGGCAAAGCTCTTCGTCAGTATAATCAGGGAATGTGATAAAACGGTTAAACCTTGATACAAGGCCTGTGTTTGCTTTAAGGAAAGCCTTCATCTCTTCGGTATAACCCGCAACAATGACAACAAGGTCGTTTCTGTTGTCCTCCATGAGCTTTACGAGTGTATCAAGTGCCTCTTTTCCAAAGTCGTTACCGGACTGCGAATTAAGTGCATATGCTTCATCAATGAAAAGCACACCTCCAAGGCTCGACTCAACAACGTCCTTTACCTTAAGGGCAGTCTGACCGACATACCCCGCAACAAGTCCGGAACGGTCGGTTTCCGTGACGGTTCCTTTGCTTAAAATGCCGAGTTCCTTGTATATCTGTCCGACAATTCTTGCGACGGTAGTCTTTCCTGTTCCGGGACTGCCTGTAAATACCATATGGTATGACATTTCAATCTCAGGAAGCTTGTAACGGGCGCGCATCTTACGCACCTTTATAAGATTAATCAGTGACTTAATTTCTGTCTTAACGCCCGAAAGACCAACAAGCTCATTAAGTTCGTCAAGAAGCTCATTAAGCTTTTCATCGTGGAACTGCCCGATGATCTTATCTTCCTTTTCAACTTCTTCGGGCTTTGGATGAACCTCAAGTATTTCAGGTTCTTCATATTTATTTTTGTAGTCCTGCCTTGAAAATCTCCTTCCGCTTCTCTTTTCGGAAACAGTCTGGGTAATCTCAGCAGACGCAACCGGCTTAATTGACTCTTTTGAATAATTGAGATGGTGAATTTTATATGAGCAGAAATCCCCCTTTGAATCCTCTATATCACTTGAACTGGTGAGAAGATCTCCATAGCAAAGCTTTTTAAAGATATATTTACTGTCAACACTTTGTGACTTATCCTTTTCATTTGCAAGGAAAATGCTTACACGATCGAAATAAATGCCGAGATATTTACTTGCAACAGTCTGTCTGTGCCCGTCAAGATAGCTGAGTGAAAGCATAATATTGACAAGCGCATCAAAGAAAAGAGCTGCATAACCCGACTTCTTTTCCATGTCACGAAGAGAAAGAAGCTGAAAAAGGATGGGCGGATTCTTTTGGAAGTGTTCCGCTTCCTCAATGAGTTCCTCCTCGGAACGGCCTTCAATAAGCTCCTTTGCGACCTCTGAAAGAGAGGCAATAAAAGCTTTCTCCTCTGCCGAAAGGCGATTGCAATAATTTGCAAAGCAGACGAGAAGTGATTCAACATAAGTATCGAGGATGCTTTCAGGTGCCAGCCTTAAAACACGTTCTGCCGTCTCCCAATACCCTTCGTCATAAAGGAGTCTGCAGAATTTCTTTAGCAGGCTGTAATTATCCTCTGCTATTCTATAAAGTTGTACATTTGTATAATTTTTTTCGGGCATAATTTAAATCCTTAAAATCATATTGTAACATAATTCTCAAGAAATTTAAACACTTCCTTTGCTGAGCTTTCGCAAAGAGCATACATAATATCCTTCACTTCCTTGTCGCTCAGCTTCTTTGCGGCATCATAGGCCTCAAGAAGAATTTGTGAATCATTGTAAATATCACCCATTTTAAAGCACATTTCACCACTCTGACGTATTCCGAAAACATCACCCGGACCTCTGAGTCTAAGGTCTTCGTTCGCAATTTCAAAACCATCGTTCGACTTGCACAGAATATTCAGGCGTTCAAGAGATTCATCATTCTTACTGCCATACATGAAAATACAGTATGACTGGAATGCGCCACGTCCTACACGCCCGCGGAGCTGATGTAACTGTGCAAGGCCAAAGCGTTCGGCATTTTCAATCATCATAACTGTAGCGTTCGGTACATTAACGCCTACTTCTACAACTGTAGTAGAGACTAAAACATCTATTTCGCCTTCAGCAAAATCCTGCATAACAGCATTCTTTTCAGAGGGCTTCATCTTGCCATGAAGTTTTTCGACTCTGATTTCATCCCCGAAGGTTTCTTTAAGCTTTTCGGAATAATCGGTTACATTTTCGCCGTCACTGTCATCCGAGCCCTCAACCATCGGACAAATAATATAGCACTGCCTGCCCTGTTTTACCTGTTCGGAAATGAATTTATATGCAGTAGGCCTGTATTCGGGTCCGACTACGCAGTTTTTAATCGGAAGTCTGTCTGCAGGAAGTTCTTTAATAAGAGATATATCCATATCCCCGTAAAGCATCATTGCAAGAGTTCTCGGAATAGGCGTTGCACTCATAACGAGTATATGAGGCTTAATGCCCTTTTTGCTAAGGCCTTCACGCTGTCTCACTCCAAATCTGTGCTGCTCATCGGTAACGCATAAAGCAAGATTGTCAAATTCAAGTTTTTCCTGGAAAAGTGTATGCGTTCCAATAATAACATCAACTTCATGAGAAGATATACGCGAATAAGCTTCTTTCTTTTCCTTTGAAGTCATTGAACCTGTAAGCATGCAGCATCTTACGCCAAATTTCTCAAAGGTTTTACTCATCGATATAAAATGTTGCTCGGCAAGTACTTCGGTAGGTACCATTATAGCGGCCTGATAGCCTGAAGAAGCGCACATAAGCATAGCAAGTTCGGCAATAATCGTCTTTCCTGAGCCTACATCTCCCTGAATAAGGCGAGCCATAACCCTGCCGGAGGTCAAATCCTCCTCAATGCTTTCAAATGCCTCTTTCTGGCCTTTTGTCAATTCAAAGGGAAGGGATTCTATAAGCTCTTTACAGTTTCCGGATTTCTTTATTACCGCTTCGCTTTTTGCAATTTCGCGTCCTTTAGCCATACTGCGAAGAAATATACCGAAAAGGAAGAATTCTTCAAATACAATACTTCTTCTTGCTTCCGTTACGGTATCTTCAGACTTTGGAAAATGAATTTCCTGAAGTGCATACTTTTTCTGTATGCACTCGTGTTCTTTTCTGACCTTTGCGGGTATATATTCGGGAAAATCATCTGCAAGAACAAGTGCCTGTTTCATGGCTTTTGCTATTGCATTGCTTGTAAGACCTTTTGTAAGGGAATATACCGGCTGTAATGTATTCTGGAGTTTAAAATAATCCTCGCGTCTGTATATTTTTGCCTGTTCCATGGAAAGAGAAAGACCCTTTCGTACAACCTTACCACGGAATACATAATGATACCCTGCTTTCAGCTCATATTTTACATAGGGCTGATTAAACCAAACCATTGAAATCTCACCGGTCGGATCGTTTGCCTTGCATGTGACTGTTTTTATTCTCGACCCGTACTTCGATTCCTTAACGTATGTCACACAGGCGCAAATAACACCTGTTGTACCGTCCTGAAGTGCGGAAATATCTTCAGGGCTTTTGTAATTTTCATATCTTACGGGATAAAAAGAAAGCAGCTCACCGACACTGTTCACGGAAAGCTTTCCGAACAGTTCCTGCGTCTTCTCGCCTATTCCTTTTATGGATTTTACGGGGTCGTTAAGCTGCATAAAATGGTTCTCCGCCTGTATAAAAAAGACCGAACAGAGATTATTCCCTGTTCGGTTTTAAACTTATTATCTGATTAAACCTCACAAATTATTACTCAACAGAAATGATGTAGTAGTAAATGGGCTGTTCGCCGGAATGAAGCTCAACTTCGATATCCGGATACTCATCTGTAATCTGCTTAACAAGCTCATTTGCTCTTTCTTCATCCATTTCTTCACCGTAATAAACGGTAATGAAGGAAGAATTATCATCAATCATCTGCTTTGTAAGCTCAAGTGAAACTTCATTAATGTCTGTGCCAACAGCCTTGATTGTCTTATCGTCAAGACCCATGATGTCGTTCTGACGAATGTCAAAACCGTCAATGCTTGTATCTCTTACAGCATATGTAACCTGACCTGTCTTAACGGTCTTAAGAGCCTCAGTCATACCTTCGGTATTCTCCTCCGGAGAATTGTCGTAAAGGTAATTAATCATGGCTGTAATGCCCTGAGGAACAGACTTTGAAGGGATAACAACAATATTCTTGTCTTCTACAAGATACTTAGCCTGCTCTGCAGCAAGAATAATGTTCTTGTTGTTGGGAAGAACGTAAATGTTGTCGGCATTGACCTTCTCAATGGCATTGACAAAATCCTCAGTGCTGGGATTCATTGTCTGGCCGCCTTCGATGATGAAGTCAGCGCCAAGGCCCTTGAAAATCTCATTAATTCCGTTTCCAACCGAAACAGCAATGAAACCGTCTTTCTTTCTCGGTTCAGTCTTGGCAGGTGCTTCTTCTGCTTTTTCTTCCTTAATCTCCTCAGGAGCTGTATATGAATCAGCTGCTTCCGAAGAAGTTTCAGGAGCTGACTCGGTTTCTGAAGGTGCGGGAGCACTTTCCTGGTCAAGTGCGGAACCGTTAAGTATTGCATCAACACCCTGAATTACACGCTCGTTATGCTCCTCACGCATGTTATCAACCTTCATACGTGAAAGCTGGCCGTATTTAATGGCTCTTGAGAATGCAGCACCTGGATCGTTTGTATGAACATGTACCTTGCAAACGCCGTCGTCTGCAACAAGTACAATAGAATCACCGATAGACTCAAGGAAAGCCTTGAAATTCATCTCTTCGCTTTCAGGGAAATCCTTCTCAAGGAGAATGATGAACTCTGTGCAGTAACCAAACTTAATATCTGCTGTGGAAATATCGTCCGAAGCAGCGCCTCTTCTCTGAACAGGCTGTGCGGGAGCTGCGGGAGCAGCCTCAAATGTAACTTCCTTACCCTTGAGAGCATCAACGCAACCGCTTAAAACTGTAAGAAGGCCCTGACCACCGGAGTCTACAACGCCTGCTTCTTTAAGAACAGGAAGAAGTTCAGGTGTATAATCAAGCACTTCCTTCATGTGAGCAAGAACACCGTCGCAGAACTCTTCGAGAGAAACGTTTGCGTCAGCAAGTTCTCTTGCCTTCTCTGCGCCACCTCTTGCTACTGTAAGAATTGTGCCTTCCTTAGGCTTCATAACTGCCTTGTAGGCTGTTTCAACAGCTCTGTCGAAAGCATCTGCGAGAATGCTTACATCAAGCTCTTCAAACTCTAAAATAACCTTTGTAAATCCACGTAAAAGCTGGGAAAGAATAACGCCTGAGTTACCTCTTGCACCACGAAGGGAGCCTGAAGAAATGGCTTTTGCAAGTTCGGGCATCTTAGGTGCGTTAAGTGCTGCAACCTCTTTTGCTGCAGACATGATGGTAAGTGTCATGTTCGTACCGGTATCACCATCGGGAACCGGGAAAACGTTAAGTTCGTTTATTAATTCTTTTTGTGCTTCAATGCTCTTTGCTCCTGAAAGAAATGCCTTCTGAAGCAATGAAGCATTAATGGTATTATCCAATTTTAAACCCTCCTTAAGAATCCGACTCGTTCTTTAGTCGATGGCTCTTACACCCTCAACCAAAACGTTAATCTTCTCGACCTTAAGGCCGGAAAATTCTTCAACCTTGTATTTAACATCACTGATAAGGTTGCTTGCAACGGCTGAAATACTAACACCGTAAGAAACAATTATATGAAGATCAATCGTGATAAGATTGTCCTGTGAAATTGTAACGCCGACTCCCTGTGTGAGATTTTCACGCTTTAAGAGCTTAGCGATACCATCCTTAACACTGATAACAGCCATACCGACAATACCGAAGCATTCTACTGCGGATGAACCTGCGTATTTGGCAATAACTTCGCTGTCAATGCTGACATTACCAAAGTCGGATGCAATCGTGCCTGCGTTTGCACTCATAGACATAACCTCCTGAGATTCATTTTTGAAAAACATACAAAGATTATTATATCGCATTAACGTGAAAAAATAAAGTAAATTTTGTTAACACATTATTATTCACAGCTATCCACTGCATAATACCAAATGAAATGAAAAGAGAGCGTCAACACTCATGACGCTCTCTTGTTTGATTCGATAAGTTTATTTTATGCTGCGATTATTAAGCGCGCTCTACTGCACCGGATCTGAGGCAGGAAGTACATACGTACATCTTCTTGTTGCCCTGAGGAGTCTTTACGCGAACCGACTTCACGTTGGACTTCCACATCTTATTCTCTCTTGCAGATACGTGGCTTCTGGAGAAGCTAAGCTGCTTTCCGAATAAACCGCCCTTTTGACAAATTGCACATTTAGCCATCGAATTGCACCTCCTTATTCATAAGGTTATGCCCACAAACGCATGTATTTTATCAGAAACATCTGAATAAATCAAGATAAACTTACTCAGCTGTAATTATTTCACAATTCACAGGATATTTTGAATCCTCGGTAATAATGATTTCACCTATTCTGTCGGCACGAATGGAGCCGTTTCTGGGATTCTTAACGGAATCAACACCATCAATTATTGTTGCTTCCACATCAGAATACTCAAACGAAAGATCACACTTTTGCATGCGACAGTTAATAAGCTTAAGATTCGTACAGTAACAAAGAGGCTGTGTACCGATTATTGTACAGTTTTCGAGTGTAAGCCCATCCGAAAACCATGCAAGATATTCGCCCTCAATAACCGAATCCTTGACATACACGTTTTTTGCATGCCAGAAGCAGTCTTTAGTATTAAGGGTAGAACCGGTAATTTTAACGTTTTCGGTATACTGGAAAGAATACTTTCCTTTAAGCTTCAATGCCGCAATATCAAGATTTGATGAGTTCAAAAAAACATACTCAGCTTCAATATCAGTGTTCTTAATGGTAATATTTGCCGTTTTCCATCCGAACTCGGGTGAATTAACGGAAGAATTAAGAATTTCTATATCGTGGCATTCTCTTAACGCCTTTATACCGTTAAGCTTTGAATCAGTAATTTTGCCGAAGGAATCATACCAGAGAGCAGCCCTTGCCTTATCGGTAAATGAACATTCACTAAGCTCAAACCTTTCGGCATGCCATAAAGGATAACGCAAATTAAAATAGCATGAACGAACGCTAATATCATGGCATTCCTTTAAGGCAGATTCTCCATCCTCAGGTCCATCAAAGCTGCATTCGTTTACTTCTGCACCGTACAGCCCATAAAGTGCTCTCTCTTCGCCATATATACCCTTTTCAATTATTGTTTTAACAAGCTCTCCCATTATTACTTCTCCCTTGAGAAAAAGGACTTCTTTACAGAAGTCCTTTGAGTGTTTGTGGGTGTTATCTGTTTACAGTTAAAATCGTTTAGTTTACTTTCTTAAACCAAGCTTCTCGATGAGTGCACGATAGCCCTCAATGTCTGTCTTCTTAAGGTACTCAAGAAGACCACGTCTCTGACCAACCATCTTAAGAAGACCACGTCTTGAGTGGAAATCCTTCTGGTTGTTCTTGAGATGCTCTGTAAGCTCGTTGATGCGCTCTGAAAGAAGTGCAATCTGAACTTCAGGTGAACCTGTATCATTAGCTGTTCTTCCGTAAGCAGCGATGATTTCGGCTTTCTTTTCCTTTGTAATCATGTTATTTTCCTCCTTTACAAGTATCGATATCGCCGTGAACCAAGAGACGGTTGGAGTGTTCTCCGTGCTCTGAGCCCGGGCCGCATTATGTTGCCTGATCTGTCGGTTTGTCACAGGCTGATGTATAATATCACAGAATTTCGGGTTTGTAAACTCATTTATCAATTTTTTAAAACTTGTGTATAAACAGTCCGCTTCTGAGCTTCGGCTCAAACCATGTCGACTTGGGCGGCATAAGGAGTCCTGCATCTGCAACGTCGAAAAGTTCGGTGATGGATGTTGGATACATTGAAAATGCAACCTTCATGTCAGTATGAACTCTTCTTTCAAGCTCCGAAAGGCCTCTGATGCCACCGACAAAATCAATTCTCTTGTCTGTTTTAGGATCATGGATGCCAAGAACCGGCTCAAGAAGTCTGTCCTGAAGGATAGAAACATCCAGGCTCTTCACAGGATCCTTCTTGTCATAAATGCCTTCCTTTGCAGTAAGCCTGTACCACTTTTCCTCAAGGAACATACCAAACTCGCACTTGCTTGCAGGTCTAACAGCTTCACTTTGAGGCTCAGAAATTTCAAAGCACTCTCCAACCTTTTTAAAGAATTCATCCGTTGTGAAACCGTTCAGGTCCTTAACAACACGGTTATAGTCCATAATCTTAAGTTCATTTTCAGGGAAGCTTACAGAAAGGAAAAAGTTGTATTCTGCATTTGCATCAAATTTGCCGCGTGCTTCAATCTCACTCTTTCTTCTTCTGAAGCCAACCTTAACTGCTGAAGCAGCTCTGTGGTGTCCGTCGGCAATATAGATTCTGTCAATGTCCTGAAACGCATCAAAAACCGTCTTAATATCCGAATCCATATCAATAACCCAAACTCTGTGGGTAATTCCGTCTTCGCTCGTAAAATCGACGTCAGCTGCATTCTTCTTAACTTCAGCAACTACCTTTTCGATAATTTCATTCTTTCTGTATGCAAGGAATATCGGACCTGTCTGAGCTGAGCAGACATCAACATGGTTAATTCTGTCAAGCTCCTTGTCGGCACGTGTATTCTCATGTTTTTTAATTGTTCCCTGGTCATAATCATCAATTGATGCACAGGAAACAATACCTGTCTGTGAACGACCGTCCATTGTAAGCTCATAAAGGTAATAGCAGGCTTTTTCATCCTGTACATAGATGCCCTTTTCAATCTGCTCTGAAAGCATTGAAGAAGCCTTAGCATAAACCTCGGGAGCATACATATCATAGTCCTCGGGGAACTGTGACTCGGGGCGGTCAATGTTCAGGAAAGAAAGAGGCTCTTTAAGCGCAGCTTCTCTTGCTTCCGCGCGATTGTAAACATCGTACGGGAGTGCTGCCACTCTGTCCGAAATGCTCTTTTCAGGTCTGAATGCTTTAAAAGGTCTTAGTGTTGCCATATTAATCCTCCGGAAATTTTTATTTTCCCTGTCCCTTACTTAACCCTTTTAAAAACGACAGCGAGTCTGCCGTTATCACATATTTCGCCGAATTCGTTCGTGTCGCTGCATGTGGAAAGTGTTATAAACTCATCTCCGTATACGGCGGAATCCGGCAAGCCGATTTCATCTTTTTCTTTTATATTCTTAAGCCAGTAATTAAACTCTTCTTCGTTTTCGGCATTGTAGAAATAGTAATATTTGAAGTCCGTTTCATTTTGCATGAAAACGTGCGATCTGAATACTGCAATAAGCTTATATTCTCTGTGTTCATAAGCGGTATCAAACTTAAGAATGCTGTGAATCTCGCAAAATTCCTTATCAAGAAACTTACTAAGGGTACCGAACATCTTGCCGGACTTCTGGTTGTGTCCGAAAATGAGTATATTTGTTGTAGGCTTCGTATAACCTTCTTTATCAGCATCAGACAAACATCCGACTCCGACTTCACATTCGGTAAGAGTAAACAAAGTACCATTTTTATTAGAGGTTCCGTCAAACCAGTACTTTAAATAATAATTCTCGTCTTCAGGCTTTTCCATTACTACAGGATAGTCAATAACTGTATCGGGAATAACGAGCCAGCCAACGTAATCATTATTAATATTATAATACTCTTCACCCTCGGGAAGCATTACAATTTCACCTGGTTCGGCAACTGAAGGTGTAACGTCTGCCTCCGTAGCAGGTTCCGGTGTTAATGTCGGTTCGTTATCTTTTATTTTGTCAGAATCATCGTTATGCTCTTTTGTATCATTCTGCCCGGGAGTTACAGAAGGCTCCTCAGTCGGTACAGTAGCGATTTCAGCATCCTTAATCATCTCAGGCTGAGGCGTAAGCTCGCTTTCCAGAAGAATCTGCTGCTTAATAGCCTTTAATTCTTCAACGCTCTTTGATACTTCACGTGCTTCCTTGAAATAAAAGCACAGGTATATGACAAGTCCTATACCTGCGAGAATCATTACCGTGAGCGAAATCGCAAACGGAATATTCTTTTTTACCTTTGAAACAAATGCATTCCAAAGGTTTTTTATTTTATCTGCCATTCACTAATACTCAGGTCTCTTAAGCCACTTAAAATCAGGGGCATATCTGAACATAACCTTCGCGACTATATCATCCTTAGAAATATACTTATTCTTCCAAAAACGTGCATCACCGGAATGATTGCGGTTATCTCCCATAACAAAGTAGCAGCCTGCGGGAACATCATACGTTCCGTCCCCCCAGCCGGGTTTCATTTCTTCGTTAAGGTAGTCTTCCTTAAGTTCAATGCCGTTAATGTAAACATGTCCTTCGCGTACTTCAACCTTTTCACCCGGTAAACCGATTACTCTTTTTACGTAATAGTCTCTTGGCATGTTGCTTGATTCTGTCCAATCGGGCTCAGGGAAAATAACAATATCGCCTCTTTGGAAATTACTTGCAAGACGGTTTCCAATAAGCTTGTCGTTTACCATAATGGTAGACTCCATTGAGCCTGTGGGAACAACAGCCTTAAAAATAACGCAGTTAGAAAGGAAAAGTGCAATTAATACTGCTGCTGCAATGATAATTGCCCAACTAAGTGTTTCTTTAAGATAATATTTTGCCTTATCAGCAGATGTCTGCGGACGTACTTCTTCCGATTCGCTCATAATATACCTCCCTGTGTATTATAATTCAGTCGGACCATCGCCTATATCAACAACATAGAAATCGGCAGCATACCCGATTTTCTTAAGGTATGCGTCTCCGACTTTCTGAATGAAAGAATCTACAAAAGCTTCTTTAACAATGCTGACCGTACAGCCGCCAAAGCCTGCGCCGGTCATTCTGGAACCGATAACACCTTCGCAATTCCATGCATTTTCGACGAGAGTATCAAGCTCAATGCCGGTTACTTCGTAATCGTCACGAAGAGAAACATGCGAATCGTTCATAAGCTTACCGAATTTTTCAACATCATTGGACTTAAGTGCAGCTACAGCGTCGAGAGTACGAACGTTCTCATAAACGGCATGCTTTGCACGTTTTGTCTTAATTTCATCAGCGATAACGCCTTTAATCTCTTCAAACTCGGCTGTTGAAAGCTCGCCGAGAGCTTTAATATCCTTTTTAGTCTGAAGCGATGCAAGTGCATCTTCACATTCGCTTCTTCTCTCGTTGTACTTTGAATCACCAAGACCACGCTTTTTGTTCGAGCATGCAATAACAATCTTTGCGCCTTCAAGCTTAATTGGTGCATATTCATACTTAAGTGTTGCGGTGTCAAGGAAAATAGCATTATCCTTCTTGCCCATGGCAATGGCAAACTGATCCATTATGCCGCAGTTAACACCGATGAACTCGTTTTCTGCACGCTGTGAAAGAAGTGCCATGTCAACATTTGACATTTCAAAGCCAAACAAGGACTTACATACGAAACATGTAAGAACTTCAAGAGATGCTGAAGATGAAAGACCAGAGGAATTGGGGATATTGCCGAAAACAAGCATATCAATGCCTTCATCCACTCTTGTATCCTTTTCGTTAAGAAGAGAAATAACACCCATTGGATAATTTGCCCAGTCATACTCTTCTTTATCGTATTCTATGTCATCAACGTCGAAGAACTTGATGCCCTTATTCTCAAAGTTCATGGAATAAAGACGACATGTGTTCATTCCGTTTTTTCTCGCAACAGCATATGTGCCGATAGTGAGTGCACAAGGGAAAACATGACCGCCGTTGTAGTCGGTATGCTCTCCGATAAGATTAACACGGCCCGGAGCAAAGAATATTCTTGCATCCTCCGTTCCGCCGAAAACGCGTTCAAACTCTTCCAAAAGTTTTTCTTTCATGATATGTCCTTTCATGATGAAGTATAAATTCGTGCCCTGCACGTTTATTTCTATAATGTCTTCTGACTTTAAAAAACATTCGTAATTTTATCAAAGCAAACCGTAAAAGTAAAGAAAGATATTAGTACTTTATTTTAATCATCGGACGCACTCCGCAAAGGCCGTCAGAATATGAATAAGCCCCGGTAAACATGCCTGTTGCCATAACATTACCAAACTCATTTACAAAAGCAGCAGTCCCCTGTAATGGTCCGTTATCGGAAAGCCACCAGCAGCCGAAAGCCGTTTCGCTGTAACCTGAAGAGCCCCAGTCTGTACATTTAATTACATGGTCAAGAGGATTGTATGTATAAATACCAAGTTTATACGCATACTTTGTAGGAGCAGCCATCATATACTCAACATTAAGCTTTTCGAGTATTGTATAAATTTCTTTAGAAGAAGGTACTCTTACGTAATCTCCGTTTATTTCCGAAAGCATTGCCTTTTCATCTCCGGAAAAAGCTGTATTCAGGAAATCATTGTTAAGCCAGCTTCTTAAAGAGCAGTCGTTCCACGATACATTACGTGAATCCTCGTCGAAGGACTTTTCTTCAACAATATTTTTTGCAAGAAGTGTAAGCTCGTTTCCGTTTTTATTTACAACATACCACTTCAAGGGTTCTGATGCATAAGAGCCAAATTGAACGGTATGTCCGATTTCGGCCTCATTTAATCCTCTTGAGACTTCGGTAACTCCTCTGAATGGCATATCGTAGTCTGTAAAAGAAATACTGCTTATGTCGAAATCCTTTGCATCATGAACATATCCTTCATTGTCAATTACACCGGATTCTGAAAGGCTATTGAGCTTTTGCAATATTCTACTCTTGTCGTACTCGCTATCGCAAGCTCCGGTGAAGCCTTCCTTCTGAACTCCCGGAATCACCTGTGCGGATGCGTCTATGCTTCCGTCATCATTTCTTTCAAGGTATAACTTTAATAGGAATGTGTCTTCGGTATAATAGTCGAACCAGAAATCACCAAGGCTGTAGAATATTGGTTTGCCTTTATAATAATCAACGCCCTGGATAACATGGCTGTGTCCTCCGACAACAATATCGGCTCCGGCGTCAATATATTCGCTTCCGAGGCTGTACTGGTCGCTTTCGAGAGCATCGGAGTTTTCCTTCCCCCAATGTACAACAGCAACGACATAATCGGCATTTTTCTCAGCTTCGCTTATTGAATTGCAAAACCTGTCCGAATCATAGCAAAGAAGAATCCCTGCCGACTCTCCCGCTTCGGGAGTCTTCCTGTTCTTTTCGGCTTTTGAGGCCATAACATAGGCTATTTTTATGCCATTGACAGTAAAATACAAAGGAGTCTCTGCTTCCTGAATGTTTTTCCCTGCTCCGACATAAGAAATGCCTGCTTCCTTAAGCGTTTCCATTGTATCAAGAAGAGATTCCTCACCATAGTCATAAACATGGTTGTTCGCAAGTCCTGCAATATCAACACCAAGATCCGCATAAAACTTTACGGTTGCAGGATTTACTTTAAAGTTGTAGAGCTTTCCCTTAAGCTTATTGTCACTGTCTGTAAACGGAAATTCACTGTTTACAAAGCAAAGTGAAGAGTTACGCATTTCGTTAATAAACTCTTCTGAAATGCATGAATAAACATCATAGCCACCGGCAACATAAGTAATATAAGGGAAATAGTTCTCAGAAAGGCACATATCCCCGGCAAAAGTAAGAATTACACGAGGGTCCTCCGTAGGCACCGGAGTCGGTGTGTTTAATGCGACAACGTTACCTGCCTGTTCTGTCGGAATCGGTGTTTCCGCACCGGAAGCATCACCTGAGACGGAAGGCGTAATGACAGGAGCCTCCGGTGTAACGTTAATGTCGGTACTAACCGAAGCCGTAACCTGCTGCGTAGGCATACCTGTCTCGGGCACCAACACTCCTTCACCATTAACGCAGCCTGCAAGCGACAGTAAACTCAATACGAAAACAGCATATATATAAACACGAACTTTTCTATACATTTCATTCCTCCGATAAATCATTTTTTATGATAGCAAAATCCCTTCATAAGTCAAGCAGAATCAAGCACTCAAGCCACGTAAACATTGACAAAAAATAGCATTCGATTTATGATAACCTAGTATGCGTTTAAACACGTTCTTCCCGGAGGAAAAAACATGAAAAACACATTTGGAAACCAAATGACAATAACTCTTTTCGGTGAAAGTCACGGTCCCGCTGTGGGGCTTGTTGTTGACGGAATCACTCCCGGGCTTCCCGTTTCAAAGGAAACAATTGAGGATTATCTTTCAAAAAGACGTCCCGCAAAAAAGGGCGATACGTCACGTGTCGAGCTTGATAATTTTCAGCTTTTAAGTGGTGTTTTTAACGGTTTTACAACAGGAACCCCTCTTTGTATATCAATCCCCAATTCCGATACAATGTCTTCAGCCTACGATGACATCAAAGACGTTCCCCGTCCTTCGCATGCCGATTATACGGCTGATGTTAAGTATAACGGCTTTCAGGACTACAGAGGCGGCGGACACTTCTCCGGTCGTGTTACTGCTCCTATTGTTGCACTCGCAGGCATTCTTATACCGGCACTTGAAAATAAGGGGATTCACATTACATCAAAGCTTGTCAGTCTCGGAGGCTGTTCAGACACAACTCTTTTTGAAAGCATGATTGAAAGCGCAAAAGCCGAAAACGACTCACTCGGCGGCATCATCGAAACAACAATCACAGGTGTTCCCGCAGGCCTTGGTGAGCCTTGGTTTGATTCACTCGAATCCGAAATCAGTCACGCCGTATTCTCACTCGGCGGAGTTAAAGGCATTGAATTCGGCGCAGGCTTTAAGCTTGCTTCCATGACCGCTTCCGATGCAAATGATGCCTTCAGGGTTGAAAACGGCAAAGTTATTACATCCTCAAACAATTCCGGCGGTATTAACGGCGGTATATCAAACGGTATGCCCATTGTTTTCAGAACAGCCGTAAAACCGACTCCTTCCATTTCCAAACCACAGGACAGCGTGAATATAAGAAAAATGGAAAATGAAACACTTGAAATAAAAGGGCGTCACGATACCGCTATAGTACGTCGTATCTCTCCTGTCATAGACGCACTTTCGGCTTTCGTCATCTGTGATATGCTTATGCTGCGTAACGGTACAGACTGCCTTCGTTAGGAATATTATGAACTATGGACTTGTCGGAGCAAAGCTGGGTTACAGTTTTTCTCCTGAAATTCACAATAAAATATCAGGTATAGAATATGGTCTTTTTGAAATGACAAAGGAAGAGCTTTACGACTTCCTATCCAAAAAAGAGTTCAAAGGCCTTAATATTACAATTCCCTATAAAGAAACAGTCGTTCCCGTGCTTTCTGAAATATTCGGTGAAGCAAAGGAGCTACAGGTAGTAAATACTGTCGTGAACAACGACGGAAAGCTTTACGGCTATAATACAGACTGTACAGGCGTTAAACTGCTTATTCTTAACAGCGGAATAGAAATATCCGGTAAAAAGGTTCTCATACTTGGCACAGGAGCTACATCAAATACACTTTACTACGTTCTTAACGAGCTTGGTGCTTCTGAAATCATCAAGGTTTCACGTTCTGCAAAGGAAGGCTGTATTGATTACGAACAGGCCGTTTCAGAATACACTGACGCCGATGTAATCGTAAATACAACTCCAGTGGGAACATTTCCTAACGTAAACTCAGCTCCCATCGACCTTTCCTGTTTCAGTAAGCTTTCAGGCGTAGTTGATGTAATATACAACCCGTTGAAAACAGCCCTTGTAAGACAAGCTGAGTCACTTGGTGTAAAAGCTGTCAACGGGCTTTATATGCTTGTTGCCCAGGCAGTTTGTTCCAATTTGCTGTTTACCGGTAAAATCAGTCATGGAGAAACAGATTTCCTTTCCTGCCCCGAAGTGAAAAGCATTTCCGACCGGATTTATAAATCAATGCTTCAAAGCAAAACAAACATTGTTCTTACCGGTATGCCATCCTCGGGTAAATCCACACTTGGAAAGCACCTCGCTTCAATCACAGGACTTGAACATATTGACACTGATAAAGTAATAACGACGAGAACAGGAATGAGCATCCCGCAAATCTTCGAGCAATACGGGGAAAAGCATTTCCGCGAACTTGAAACCGAAGTCATTAAAGAGTTTTCTCTAAAAACAGGGCTGATCATTTCAACAGGCGGTGGATCAATTCTTAATCCCGAAAACATTCTCGCTCTTCGTGCAAATGGACGAATCTTCTTCATAGACCGTCCCTTAAGTATGCTTGTTTCCACAAAAAGCCGTCCGCTTTCAAGCGATGCGGATGCCTTAAAAAAGCGATATGAAGAGCGTTACCCCATTTACCGTTCCACATGTGATGAACGTCTGAACGGACGACTTACAGTTAAAGAGGAGGCAAGCAACGTAATCCGTCTTCTTAAAGAATATGTTGCAAATACACTATGAAAATACTTGTAATAAACGGACCAAATCTCAACATGCTCGGAAAGCGTGAGCCCGGTCTTTACGGCACAGAGAATTACGAAAGTCTTGTTGAAAAAATACGTCTTCATTCCGAAAAGAAAAATGTTGAAACGGTTGTTTTCCAGTCAAATCACGAAGGTGCAATCATTGATACAATTCAGGATGCATGGGGGCGTTTTGACGGAATAGTAATCAATGCCGGAGCCTACTCTCACACAAGCATCGCAATACTTGACGCTTTAAAGAGTGTTTCACTTCCCGTAGTCGAAGTCCACATTACAGACATATCAAAGCGTGAAGAATTCCGCCATTTTACTTATACAGGACTTGTTGCCGAAAAAAGCATTATCGGTCACGGAACAGACGGCTATCTTGAAGCAATCGACTATCTAATAAACAGATGATGAGAGGTAATCATGAACAGAACTGTCAATAAAACAGTATGCAAGGGCACAATTTGTGTTCCACCTTCCAAATCCTATGCTCACAGATATCTTATTTGTGCAGCTTTGGCAGATGGCATAAGCCACATACGAAATGTTTCTCTTTGTGAAGATATTCTAGCCACCCTCGACTGCATAAAAATGCTCGGGGCAGATTATCAGATTGACGGTTCCACCATTACGGTTAATGGCTGTGGCGGCAAGGTTTTATCAAACACCTCGGAAGAGCCAACCGTTTTTGAATGCAGGGAATCCGGCTCAACACTCCGGTTCATTGTTCCACTCGCATTAAGCAGCGAAAACAACATTGAGTTTCACGGAACAGAACGCCTTCTCGAACGTGGCATTATAGTTTACGAAAGCGCATTTTACTATTCCGGTATCGATTACCGTCCTTCAAAGTCAAAGCTTAGCATGAAGGGGTCACTTAAATCGGGCTCTTACCGGATCAGAGGTAACATTTCCAGTCAGTATGTTTCGGGGTTTATGTTCTCTCTCCCGCTTCTTGAAGGTGACAGCAAGCTTTTTGTCATTCCGCCTCTTGAAAGTCGGAGCTACGTCGATATTACCTTAGACGCAATTCAAAAGTTCGGAATCGAGATAAAAGAAATTGCGCCCGACTCCTATTACATTAAAGGCGGACAACACTATAAGGCTTGCGACGTTACAGTTGAAGGCGACTGGTCAAATGCAGCATTCTTCTGTGCTCTGAATTACCTCAGCGAAGAAAACAAAGTGCTTGTAGATGGTCTTTCGAATGAAAGCCGTCAGGGCGATAAGGTTATCATCGATTATCTTGATGCTCTCGAAAGCGGAGTTTCAATAATAAACCTTGAAAACAGTCCGGACCTCGCACCCGTTCTCTTTGCAGTTGCCGCAGCACGCGGAGGCGCAACATTTATAAACACTAAACGCCTGATTAACAAAGAAAGCGACCGTGCACGTGCAATGAAGGAAGAACTACGGAAATTCGGCGCAAAGCTTGATATTAACCCCAATTCTGTCGTTATTCATGACACACCTCTGCACGCTCCGGAGGTTGAACTTAACGGTCATAACGACCATCGAATCGTTATGGCACTGTCCGTTCTGCTTACATTATTCGGCGGAGAAGTAAACGACGCAGAAGCCGTCAAAAAGAGCTACCCCGACTTCTTTGACGAACTTGAAAAAATAACACATTAAAGAAAGATATATTTATGAGCATGCATTACATCGGCAAGCTTCCGACTCCTGACGAAGTGATTGAAAGTCTTCCCCTGTCCGAAGAAGCCAAAAAACAAAAAAAAGAAAATGACCGTGCAATACGAAGCGTCATAACAGGCAGCAGTGATAAATTTCTTCTTATAATCGGCCCCTGCAGTGCAGACAGAATAGATTCCGTTCTGGACTATTCCAAGCGCCTTAAAGACCTTCAGAGCAAAGTAAATGATAAACTGATTCTCATCCCGCGTGTTTATACAAACAAGCCACGTACAACAGGCGAAGGCTATATGGGCATTACGAGTCAGCCCGATCCTCTTGACACTCCTGACATTATTAAAGGTCTTTACGAAGCAAGGAAAATTCACCTTACCGTCATTGAAGAAACCGGCCTTCCGACCGCCGATGAAATGCTCTACCCCGAGTATATAAATTACACAAGGGACCTTGTTTCATACATTACCGTAGGTGCCCGTTCCGTTGAGGATCAGCACCATCGCCTTTCCGCAAGCGGTTTTGACGTTCCCGTAGGCATGAAGAACCCTACAAGCGGTGACATTTCTGTACTTATGAACTCCATCAGGGCAGCACAGACACCTCATATTTTCGGTTATGGAGGTTGGGAAGTTCTTAGTAAGGGCAATCCTTTTGCCCATTCAATACTTCGCGGAAACGTAAATAAGCTCGGACAGCACCAGCCAAATTACAGTTCCGAAGACATTGCCCACCTTTATGAGCTTTATCAGAAAAGCAATCTTCTCTATCCTTCCGTGGTAATTGACACAAACCACTCAAATTCCGGAAAGAATCCTTTTGAGCAGGAACGCATTGCTCTTGATGTTTTAAAAACCAAAAAGAGTTCATCCGATATGAATTCCTTCATAAAAGGACTTATGATAGAGTCTTACATTGAAGACGGTTATCAAGATGCATCTGACACTACTTACGGTGTATCAATAACAGACCCTTGCCTCGGATGGGAAAAATCTGAAAAACTTATATACGAAATCGCAGAACAGTTATAATATACATCAAAAAAGCCCCGAATATTCGGGGCTTTAATTTATTTCTTGTGATAGTACTTTAATAGCGTTGATTCAAGCACATCGTGATCGATAGGCTTCGGAATATGCTCGTTCATACCGCAGGCAAAGGCTGCTTCAGCATCTCTTGCAAATGCATTCGCAGTCATGGCAATAATAGGAATGTTTCCTGCATCCTTTCTGTCAAGAGCTCTGATGGCTTTTGTTGCATCATGACCGTTCATAACTGGCATCATAATATCCATAAGCACTGCATCATAGTGGAATTCTTCAGACTCAGTGAACATATCAACTGCAATCTTACCATTAACAGCCTTTTCAACAACACATCCCATTTCCTCAAGAAGATATTCAGCTACTTCGATGTTGAGCTCGTTATCTTCAACAAGAAGAACACGCATTCCATCAAGGTTGTCAGCCTGAGCTTCCGTAGCTGCCGGAGTTTCTTCATTTGAAGTAACTTCAACCGGTACATCAGTCGGCTTAACATCAGAAGCATTAATAACAGGAATAGCATTATCCTCCTGCTGTTCTTCTGCCTTTTCCTTATCACCCTTGGAAATATCAAGCACCTCGTTTATAAGAACGAGAAGGTACTTTGAACTTTCATCAATCTTATCAAGACAATCTTCAATCTTTGCAGGATTATGCATGTTTTCCTTTGCAATTCGGATCATACCTGCAATGCCGTTTAAAGGAGTTCTTATATCATAGGACATCTTTGAAATGATAGAAGCTTTTAATGTATTAGCATCCTCTACGGCTTTCGTCGCTTCATCAATCCGGTCAAGAAGATCTTTCTCTTTATCCTTTTCCTCTTTGATTTCTCTCGATAACCAAAGAAGTCTTGTAGCCTTATTATTAAAATCTCTCTTTGTAACGCAAAGAATCTGTTTGCACCAGCCGTTTCCTGTTGTAAGGAGATCACATGTTATTACATTGGTCTCTTTTAATCTGTCCTGAATAGTAGCAATATTGCAGAATGAAAGAGCTTCAGCCTTTGAGGTGTCATCTATGCAGGAGTTAACCCAGCTGAGTATTGCTGTATTGACATCCCCCATCTTAGGCATAACCTGAGCAAGATAATCAGGACAAATAATAGTTTCAAATGTCATTGAGGAGAGGTCAATGGAATGAATTCCAACATAAACATCTTTAAGAGCAGTAAGCATTTCCTTATTGCTTTTAGCAGTTTTCTCGCTCTCCGTGACGATCTTTCTTTCGTCATCAATGTCTTCGGATGTAAGAAGAATGCGCGTAATTTTACGGTCGTTTCCTCTTCTTACAACAATAAGTCCTGTTCGAGCCCACTGTCCAAGCATGTTTTTATGTTCAAAAACCATACTGTCCGAACTTGAAAGACGCTCATTTAAAGTATCGAGATTAGTAAATTCCTTGATTTTCCCAAAATAATCTTCAGGAACCGATTTACAGAAAAGTGCTATCGCTTCCTGCGCATTTCCTGTGTCGGGAATTATGTCCTTGTAAGTTTCGGATGCCTTAAGGCAATTGTAAGATCCGTCTTCAAGATTAATGTAATACGCTGTGTTGTACTGTTTTGATACAGCCTCAAGTATTTCCATTCCTTCTGAAATACCGCCATTAAACTCAACCATTGAACATCCTCCATGATAATGTGTATATTTGTTACTCTAACTCAAATGCTCCGGTGTAAAGCTGATAGTATGTCTTCTTCTGGGCTATAAGCTCATCGTGTGTACCGCGTTCAATAATACGTCCCTTATCAAGAACAATAATTGAATCGGAATTTCTGACTGTAGAAAGTCTGTGAGCGATAACAAATACCGTTCTGCCCTTCATAAGCTTATCCATACCATCCTGAACAAGAGACTCTGTACGGGTATCGATGGAGCTTGTAGCTTCGTCGAGAATCATTGCGGGAGTATTTGCAACTGCGGCTCTCGCAATAGAAAGGAGCTGTCTCTGTCCCTGTGAAAGTGATGCACCGTTTCCGGTAAGCATTGTATTATAGCCTTCAGGAAGTCGCGTAATGAAGTCATGTGCATTTGCAAGCTTTGAAGCCTCGATGCACTCTTCATCAGTTGCATCAAGACGACCATAACGGATGTTGTCCATAACAGTTCCCGTAAAGAGATTTACGTCCTGAAGAACAAGACCAAGTGAACGTCTTAAATCCTGTTTCTTAATCTTATTTACGTTAATTCCGTCAAAACGGATCTTTCCGTCGGGAATATCGTAGAATCTGTTGATAAGGTTTGTAATTGTAGTCTTACCTGCACCTGTTGCACCAACAAATGCGAACTTCTGACCTGCCTCAGCATGTAATGATACGTCAGTAAGAACAAGCTTTTCAGGCACATAACCGAAGTCAACCATTTCAAGCTCGATATCGCCCTTAAGCTCAGTATAGGAAACTGTACCGTCTGCCTGATGAGGATGCTTCCAAGCCCAGAGATTTGTTCTTTCAGTAGTCTCGGTAAGAGAACCGTCTGCTTCACGCTTAACGTTTACAAGCTCGCAGTAGCCTTCATCAGTCTCGCCCTTTTCATCGATAAGGTCGAAGCATCTGCCTGCGCCCGCAAGACCCATTGCAATTGTAGTAATCTGCATTGTAATCTGGCCTGTGCTGCCGGAAAGCTGTTTAAACATTCCAAGGAATGTAACAACCATACCGAGTGTAAGAGGCTCAAATCCTCTTAAGCAGAGGTTGGGAGCATTAAGTGTGAAAAGAACACCGCCTGCAACGGCAATGATAACATAAAAGATGTTACCGATATTGTTTGTAAGAGGTCCTAAAACGTTACCGTTTTTATTAGCAAGTGAAGAATCCATGAAAAGCTTTTCATTAAGCTCATCGAAATCCTTCTTTGCCTCTTCTTCATGAGTGAATACCTTAACAACCTTAAGGCCTGTCATCATTTCCTCAATAAATCCCTCTTCTTTTGCAAGAGATCTTTGCTGAGAAACCATGAACTTACCACTCTTACCGCCAAAGAAGCTTGTAGCCTTAACGGTAAGGAATACTGCAAGACAAACGATGATAAACATCCACACACTGTAGCTGAGCATAACGCCAACAAGTGAAAGTATAGTAATAACAGATGTTATCATTTGGGGAAGTGTTCCACCGATAAGCTGTCTTGTTGCGTCTGTATCGTTTGTATATGTACTCATGATGTCGCCATGAGCATGTGTGTCAAAGAACTTTATCGGAAGTGTCTGCATGTTATCAAACATCTCGTCACGCAGATCCTTCAATGTACCCTGTGTAATAATAGCTCCAATACGTGTATAGATGAAGCTGCAGAGAATACCTACAAGATATACACAGGCGAGAGTTCCGAGAACGCTTAATACGTTCGGAACAATTGCATCCCAGCCCTTTGTAAGACCGGGTGTAATGCATTCGTCAATGAGCCTTCTCATGAATATGCTCATTGCAACTGAAGAAAGTGAGGATATGATAAGGCATATCGCAACAACAAGTATATGTATTTTATAACGCTTCAAAACGAACTTAATGAGGCGTGTAAATGTTCCTTTTTTAACTTTGGGAGCAGGTCCCATAGGTCTTCTCATCGGTCCCGGCATGACTTATTCCTCCTTTCCTTTAGTCTGTGTATTGTAAATCTCGGCATAAATACCGTTCTGTGCAATAAGATCTTCAGATGTACCCTGTTCAACAATCTTACCGCCATCAAGGACAATAATCATGTCAGCATCTTCAACGGAAGAAACTCTCTGCGCAATAATAATCTTAGTCGTTCCGGGAATAACTTCCTTAAAGGACTTACGGATTATAGCATCTGTTCTCGTATCAACGGCTGAGGTTGAATCGTCGAGGATAAGAACCTTAGGCTTCTTAAGAAGAGCTCTTGCAATACAAAGTCTCTGCTTCTGTCCGCCGGAAACGTTCGTACCGCCCTGCTCAATGAAAGAATCGTACTTATCAGGGAAGCCTTCGATGAATTCGTCTGCACATGCAGCCTTGCACGCAGCAATGATTTCCTCATCCGATGCGTCCTTGTTTCCCCATCTCATGTTCTCTTTGATTGTACCGGCAAAGAGAACGTTTTTCTGAAGTACAACGGAAACCTGGTCACGAAGTGCTTTAAGATTGTAGCTCTTTACATTTATTCCACCGACTTTAACTTCACCTTCTGTAACATCGTAAAGTCTGGAGATGAGCTGAATAAGTGTTGACTTTGAGGAGCCTGTACCACCGATAATACCAATGGTCTGACCGCTCGCAATATTTAAATTAATGTTTTCAAGAGCATTTCTTGAAGCTGTTTCCGAATACTTAAAGGAAACATTCTTAAATTCGATGCTACCGTCTTTAACTTCTGTAATGCCATCTTCAACACTATCAAGTGAAGGATCGTGATTAAGAACTTCACATACACGTGTTGCAGCTTCTGAAGCCATTGAGAACATAACAAAACCGAAGCCAAGCATCATGAGTGAAGAAAGAATCTGAACACCGTAAGTTGTAAGTGATGAAAGCTGTCCGGTTGTAAGTTCGGGAACGGGATTGTTGCATGTTGTAACAATAATCTTCGTAGCGAAGAAACAAAGTAAAAGCATTCCGACGTTCATGCAGAAGGACATGATAGGTGTAAAGAGAGCCAAAATCTTCTCTGCTTTTGTAAAGTCGTCACATACTTCCTTTGATGCATTGTTAAACTTCTTGATTTCGAAGTCTTCACGAACAAAGCCTTTAACAACACGAATAGCGGAAACATTTTCCTGAACGGAATTGTTAAGAGCATCGTACTTTTTAAAGATTCGTTTGAATATTCCCGTAACGCGTCCGAAAATCAAAGCAAACGCAAGTCCGAGGAACGGAACAATTGCTACGAAAATCATAGTCAGCTTCCAGTGAATGGTGCATCCCATGATAATAGCAAAAAGGAACTGAAGCGGTACACGAACTGCCATTCTGATCATCATGCTGAAGCAGTTCTGAATGCTTGTAACGTCTGTAGTCAGACGTGTTACAAGTGATGAGGATGAGAACTGGTCTACATCCGCGAAGGAATAGCCAAGAACCTTGTGGAAGAGGTCATGGCGAAGGTTTTTTGCAAAACCGCAGCTGGAATCAGCCGCAAAACGTGCCGAAAGAACACCGAACGTAAGGCTTAAACATGCAGTAACAACGAGGATGCCACCATAAATGAGGATCATCTTCATGTCCGCAGACTCAAGGCCATCGATGAGCTTGGCCATTACAAAAGGGATAATTGTTTCCATGCTGACTTCGCCACACATAAAGAGTGGTGTCAGAATGGTTGCTTTTTTGTACTCCCTAATGCTTTTAGCGAGTGTTTTAATCATTTTCTATCGTCTTCCTTTTCTAAATAATTATCTATAATATTTTATCATTTAAAGCAAAATACTTCTATATCTTTTATGTGAACTTTTGTTGAAAACGCAATAAATGAATATATGTTGGCAATGAATCAACTATTTTTTGGGGTTAAACAATCATCATTTTTCCGCTTACACTCCAAAATAATAAAATACAAAAAAAATGCTCCTGTTTATTTCAGTAAGGAGCATTTTATAGGCATCACATCATATTAATTTGCATAGTAAAGTTCTTCTGTTGCAAGGGCCATCTTTGTAACAGAAAAATCCTCACACTCGGGGAATGTATACCATGTATCTTCCAAAGTGTTTAAATCAACGCAGTCACCGTAGCGGCCAAGGTAATCATATTCAATATGACAGGAATAAAGTGACGAAACGGGCTTGTCCATTTCAAAAGTACCGTAAGGCCCTGTAACCTTAACCCTGAAGCCGTTCATATTGTGTTCCATCGTACCCTCTCCAAGGTTCTTGTAGCCCTTGGAATTAGGCAGGCTCATAACATGAACCGGGCTTGAGAAGCTGTAAGTGCCTTCTTTAATTTCCTTACGTACATTTTCACGCTCCCACTCATACCATGCGGGCACAAACTGGAATTCGGTTTCGCCCTCGGTTGCTCTAAGAACTCCGAATACATCCATCTTCCACTGCTTGTTGCAAGCCTCGCAGTAAACAGTGTCCTCCTTGGAGCGCATCTTGAATTCAGTCAAACAATGCGGGCACTGATAAAGAACCTTGTGAAGTCCTTCTGCCCTGTTTTTCTTATCAATTTTTAGACCTCTCTCACGGAGCCATGCAAAATCATCATATTCAAAGTTCTTGCGGATACGTGCATTAATCTCTTCTGCTGAAAGATTTTTAATGTCTTCTGTGCTGAGAAGCTGCTCAAATATTGCCTCGTTGTGTTTAAAGGATCTGTCCTTTGGATTCCAGAACGGTGCATTTATATGATTTCCGTGGCAAATAAGTGTAACAACGGGATATCCGAGTATTTTGCACATCTTTCCGAGTGAATCGGGAAGCACCGCAGTGGTACCGCAAAGTGAGTATCTTGCTTCAGGATAAACTACAGCGACATCGCCCTTGTCCATTATACATTTCAACTGGCGGATAAGTCGCATATCGTTGGTAAACTTACGTTTGCATATACAGCCTGCAGGTCTCATAAGCCATTCACGGCTCATAAAGCCTTTCTTTCCGATAGGTGTCGTGAAACCGTCTATTGCAACAACGTAATTTGCCCTGGACGGGTACACGCATGTTGCGGCAACAAAGAAATCAAAAAATGCATTATGATTGCAAAGAAGCAAATACGGCTTTCCTTTAAGGTTTTCCGTATTAATCTTCGTTATCTTTGTTTTGTGCATTTTAAGTTCAAAAAATGCCACTGTTTTAATAAGGAGTTTAAGCCAAAAATTCTGTCTTGTCGGTTTTCTGTTTAAGTCAAACCTTTTAAATCCGTCTTCCATATGTTCCCCTGTTTATGTATTTAATAATTGTTGAAAACGCAAAAAGCTCTGATATATCACTCTGTCAATAGGTCTTTGATTGATTGTATTTCAGCAGATGTAACTCCGATTTCAAGCATGTAATTCTCAATCTGTTTTGAAAGGGTATCCCCCTCAAATCCTTTTATAACACGTACATATGCATCCTTAATATCGTCTGCTTTTCTAAGTGAGCCTATATCTCCCATATTTGAGAAAACATAGTCCATGTATAAATCATCTTCGGGGACGCCAAGCAGTCCGTTAATGAGGAAGGTAACAAGGCCTGTTCTGTCGGTACCGAGGGAACAATGATACATAATCGGGTAATTGTCTGCATTGGCGAACATTTTAATAATACTGCACATTTCTGCATCATACATACGAAGCTGTGTTGTAACAGAGCCCGGCATAGCAATATTTACATAGTTTACGCTGTCGCCGAGTGCACTTGTATTTCTGATTTCTCCGACTCTGAAATCTATCTCTGTTGTTATATGAGCAGTATTTACAAGCCAGTCTATGCCTTCAGGAGCTATCGTAACAGTCTCCGATTCATCCTCGTTAAGGCGTCCCGTTCTGTAGGCCATACCCTGCTTTACTTTCTTCCCGTCTGAGGTCTTCCATCCACCGATATCACGGCAGTTGGTAACACCATCAATCTTAAGATTTCTCGGTGCAGTGTCATCGGTTGTATATGTCATCATGTTAATCCAGTCATAAACCGTTCCGTCAGCCATTTCACATGATATTCTCCACCAGTAATCCTGTCCGATTAGAAGATTGTAGACAGGAACAACAGGCTCAGCAGTTTCTATATGGATTGCATTGTTCATATCCTGATTATCGGCCAGTTCAAAAATGTACTTAACAGGTGTCTCGCCTTTCTTTGTCATTGCAAGCCATTTATGGATAACCGGTCTCGGACAACTGAATTCAGCAGTGCCGAACGCATACTTGTTTATACCTCTGTAGCCCTCCGAAAGAGCTTCTGCCTGCTTTTCGGTGTGTATAAGAGGAATCTCATCCTTTTCAACCCTGAGTGTCAGACTGGCAAGCTTAACAGGCTTCGGAATTTCCAATGCAGTAAGATCGATGTTCTCGGCCTTATTGAATTTGGTTTTTGCATCTTCATCCTCAGGTGCTGCAGGTGTAGGCGTAGGAGTCACAAGCATAAGTGCAACAGACATGTCGTTTCCGCAGCCCGTAAGTGCTGTAACAATCCCTATAGCAACAATAATAACAAATAACCTAAATTTCTTCATTAGTTCAAAAAACCTCTACTTATATTTTCTTGCATCTTTGAGCTCACCATTTTCCCACTCAAAGTCATATGTATATCCGTCACGGCTCTTAAAGCCTCTTGCTTTTCCGTTCTTCCACTCCTTAGGAAGTGCAGGAAGGAGTATTGTACGACCTTCGTGGCTTTGAATAAGCATTTCAGCCACACCTGCGGTTGTACCGAAGTTTCCGTCAATCTGGAAAGGCGGATGATTGTCAAACATATTGTCAAGACACGACTTTTCAAAGTACAGCTTGATGTTTTCCCAGCACTCGTCACCCATACGAAGTCTTGCCCACATATTGATGATCCACGCGCGGCTCCAGCCTGTATGTCCGCCGCCTGATGAAAGGCGTCGTCTCAGTGTTGCTTCTGCCGCAGCCATTTCCTTGGGATTTTCGTATGTAAGCGATGTTCCCGGGTGAAGACCGAAAAGGTGTGAAATATGCCTGTGACCGGGCTCAATTTCATCATAGTCCTCCGCCCACTCCGCTATTGTACCGTTTGCGCTTATGCGTGTATGTGGAAGGCTCTTTTCAAGGAAGCTGTAGCGTTTCTTTTCTTCAGGTGTAAGATACTCGTCACAGCACTCCAGAAGGCCCTTAAGAAGCTCTCTGAGTATTTGAGCATCCATTGTAGTTCCCTGACACATACAGCCCGTCGAACCATTGGCCATACGATATGTGTTTTCAGGAGAAACAGTAGGATTTACAACCTTTTCGCCATTTGCATTCTCACAAAGCGTATCCTCAAAGAAAAGAACAGCATCCTTCATAAGGGGAATATATTCCTGAAGGAAATCCTTGTCCTTTGTAAAGCGATAATGGTCAAGGATATGAAGGCAAAGCCAGGGAGCTCCCATTGACCAGTACGATGCTGAAGGAACAATATCCTGAGGAGCACAGTCTCCCCATATATCGGTGTTATGATGTGCTACCCAACCACCGGCGCCGTACATCTCTTTCGCAACATCCTTACCATGAGGGTACATACGCTTAATTAAGTCAAAAAGAGGTGTGTGAAGCTCGGACAGGTTCGTTGTTTCTGCAGGCCAGTAGTTCATTTCGGCATTAATGTTAATGGTGTACTTGCTGTCCCACATCGGAGTAAAGGAATCGTTCCATATTCCCTGAAGGTTTGCAGGCTGCGAACCGGGGCGGCTCGAAGCAGTAAGGAGATACCTTCCGTACTGAAACGAAAGTGTAGTAAGTCCGATATCCTTCTTCCCCTTTTTAACCCTTTCGAGTCTTTCATTCGTCGGGAGGTCATCATGGCTTTCACCATCAATAAACAGACTGCATCTGCCCATTAACGAAGAAACGTCATCAATATGGCGCTGTTTTAAAGCTTCAAAGCCAAGTTCCTCAGCCTTATCAAGTCTTTGAACACATGCTTTGACGGGCTTTTTGTCATAAAATGATGTCTCTGAGGTAACAAGAAGAACAGAGTCCTCAGACATATGAAGCACGCGTCCGACAAGTTCCGCAAAACCTTTGATGCATCGGAAGGCAACGGCATACTGAACGCCGTCAGCTCCTGCCTGTCCCGACATAACTATGGTCTGTCCATCTTCATAGTAAAGCTCGCCAAAGAAAGATCCTCTTTCGATGATAGCCTTCTGTGAACGGCCTTTAGCCCTTATTACCATTACTTTGTCAGGGTAGGATATAAAGCTTTCCCGTTCATAATCGACATTATTGTACTTATACGAAACACGATGAATGCCATTATCAATATCAAGTTCACGAACGTAATCCTGTACTTCGGGACCGTTATAAATGTTATAGCTCCAGCCGTCCTTCAAACCGAAGAAAAGCATAGAGTTCGGATTGGTTTCCTGTATAAGATAAAAATCACATAGAGGCTCATAGTGGCATTCCGACTCAGGAATAGATGCAAGTGCCTCGTTTGACAGACATTCTGCCTCCTGAATCCTGCCTTCGTTAATCAGTTTTCTTATTTCAGGCAGCTTATCCTTCGCTGAAGGATTTACACGGTTCTTAAAGCCCCCATACCAAAGGGAATCATTATTAAGCTGAAACCTGTCAACACATGTACCGGCAAAACACATTGCCCCCATAAATCCGTTTCCGAGAGGCAATGCTTCGTTCCAGTTTTTAGCCTGTTGTCTGTAATACAATCTGTTCATTTTGACGCCTTCTTTTTATGAAAAGAATCACACGAATGTATGCCTTATGATCATGTCTGTAATTCAAAGATGCCAAAACATCCATGAAAGAAATATAAAGACCTGCTTCTAAGACGTAAATCGTAATAATTTTTTATACCATATTTGCGTAATAATTACCACAGTATAAGCATATTTTTTCAGTTAGTAGAACTCTGAACCGCTACTCTATTTGCACGTTAAAAGTGTCCTCTTAAATATGGCATCAAAAAAGGTATGTATCGCTTTCACAACACATACCTTGATGATTATTTCTTCCTGCGTTCAATGCCGTTTGATTTATAATATTCGTCCTTAGCCCTGTACATCTTTCTGTCAGCAAGAACGGCAATCTGCCTAATCGACATGGTCCTGCCTTCCTCACGCGTTACATAACCGCAGGAAAGAGTAAGCTCACGTACAAGCTTTCCATGCCACTTTCTTGTAGACTCTTCAATATCCTTCTGTATCTTACCAAGCTGCTCGGAATCAGCGCTAAAGATTGCAATAAACTCGTCTCCGCCCGTGCGGTAAACCTTTCCGTAGGAACCGATGCTTTTCTTTAAGCAATGAGCAGCACCGATAAGCAGCTCATCTCCTGCATTATGACCAAGAGTATCATTAGCACTCTTTAAGGCGTTTACATCAACAGATAAATACACAAAATCGTTAGGCAGTGAACCGGCTTTTTCAAGTTCCGCAAGATCGTTCTCATAAGCAAAACGATTGAAAACACCTGTAAGCTCATCTGTATTGGACTTTTGCATCCATTCCTGAACATTCCTCTTTTCCATAGCTATAACTTCATTCTGAAGCATAACAAAGATGAAAATATCAGCAATCGTTACAGAAACATATGTTGTTCCGATACCATATGTAGCCTCAATTAATGCACCGCCAATCATAAAGCAAATGTAGCCTGCAGCAGCAAGCGCATCATGTTTACCGACAATTTTGACATATCTTATAACATAACATGTAAGATAAAGCAGAGTTACAATCGGTATAACGGTTACGATATCATAAAGAGCTCCGATTTCATAATGACCATCGACAAACTCAAAGGCAGTTCCTGTAAGTGCAAGTACAAAAGTAATAACGAAAGAAATAATATTTAAAATTGCACAAACACGTGCACTGCCATGCATTTTGGTAAGATTATGCGTTTCAGCCATGTAGCTGTACAAATACTGTGAAAAAATGCATGCAAGAATGGAGCCCATACATAAAGAACCAACGGTAAACCAATAAGTAATCTTGTAAAACTCAAGTTCACCGTCAAAAGCCCAGTTCATAAAGTCCGTGAAAAGTGCCCATAATGTAGCAACAAGCAAAACAGCAAAAAGTTTTGTTGTCTGCTTGGACTTATAATCATCAAAGGCAAAGCTTATTATCAGAATGATAATAATAAGCATACAAAGAACGTCCATACAGACACTCGAAAGAGCTCCCAATGCATTCTTATTGGGAGAATAAACATTAAACATTATATATGCGGCGCAAGTTCCGGTTACAATACAAAATATAGCAGTAACAATTTTTGCGATAAAAATACCGTTTGGTTTAAAAGTTTTTTTATCCATAGGGGTTCCTTCCCACTTTTTTGTCATGATAAAGTATACCATATACTTAATGTCAAAAAAAAGAAAAGAAATATAAAATCTACGCTCGGTCGGCCCCCCTCAGGTCCACTAAAAAAAGCAGGCTTTCGCCTGCTTTTTAGTGGACCTGAGGGGAGTCGAACCCCTGTCCGAAAACCTATCCGCTATCATTTCTCCCATCACAGTCTGCTATTTTGCCGAGGCCATTCCCTTACCTGTCTGCAAACAGACGCGCGAACAGATTTGGTAGCTTCATAATACGCCCGCGCGGGCAAAGCTTACCGCGTGTCGTTTCCTACGTAGTCGACGCCGGTATCTCAGTGCGTAGGTGCACTAAGGCCGACGGCCGCCATTTAGGCAGCGAGTGCTAAATTATCGTTAGCGTTTATTTTTAATTTGGTGTATTAGCGTGTCGCCTCCACGGATGGCTACAATAGGTTCAAAATCCCCGTCGAAACCGGAACAAGCCCTTATGTAACGTGTATGCTGCTCTCGCAGTGCACGTTATTATATACCGAAAACACGTATTTGTAAACGTGTCGGTTTCCTAATGCTTTTTTTCTTTAAAAACCCACGCCTGCTGAATGCGGAAGCTTATAAAGAAAAGAATTATGTCTACTACTGCTTTGCATAAAGTGCGAAGGAAACTTCCTGCAGAGAACAATACAGACAGCAGTGAAACTATTAATGCGGATACGGAAAGCTGCACAACGGCAAGTATGTAGTATCTAAGCATGCAGCCTTTTGCATTTGACTTAAAGACAACATGACGGTTAACTTTATAGTTAAATATCGAAGATACAATTCTTGCCCCAAGTGTTGCAAGAGTACATATAGCGTAGTCTGCCGCAAAAACATGTGAAAAAAGAACAACATCATCTTTTATAAGCCTTGTAAAAAGAAGGCTTAAAAGGAAAAACATAACAAGATCGATTATTGATGATACCCCTGAGCTGAAAAGGTATTTAAGGATGACCTTGTAAATTTTTAATGAATCCTTGAAAGGATTGAAATGAGATGTAGAGTTTTCTTTATCTTCATAGAGGGTCTGTATCTTCACTTCGCTCATCGGTATGCCTCTGCTGTGAATCTCAAGAAGCATATTCGTTTCGTATTCGAAGCGCTCACCCTCTGTTTCAATCATGTCTTTAAGATATTTAAACGGAATGGCACGAAGCCCTGTCTGCGTGTCCGATATTTTAATTCCGCAAAATGCTTTAAAAACAAATTTTGTAATGTTATTACCGGCACGGGACTTCCATGGAACATTTTCCTTTGAGAAATCCCTGCAGCCGAGAACTATTTTCCCGGTTGATTCCATTTCCTCGGCACATGATTTAATATCAACAGGAGCATGCTGGTTATCGCCGTCTATTGTTACAACGCCGTCACAGTCCTGCATGTTTTCGAGGATATATGAAAAAGCAGTTTTAAGTCCGCGGCCTTTGCCTTTATTCACGTCATGATTAAGTATCGTAACACCGGGCTTTAACGCCGCTTCCTCAAAGGGAGCAAGATGTTCTTCATCGCTTCCGTCATTAACAATCAATATTCTGCTGAAGCCTTCCTTAAGAACTCCGTCAACTACAAGATTCAGTCTGTAGTCAGGATTCAGAGAAGGAAGTACTATTACTGTTTTTCCTGTCATATCAAACTCTTAATTTGTAATTTCTTTCCATTTCACGGTTAAGTTCCTTCTTAGCCGTGCTTTCACGCTTGTCGTAATTCTTTTTACCTCTTGCAAGTCCAATTTCAGCCTTAACAAGGCCGTTCTTTATGTAAACCTGAAGTGGTACAAGCGTATAGCCCTTTTCATTGATTTGGGCAGTAAGCTTATTGATTTCATAGCGATGCATAAGAAGCTTTTTCGGCCTTAACGGGTCTTTATTGAAGATATTGCCCTGCTCGTAAGGACTGATGTGCATGCCGTAAACGATAACCTCGCCTCTTTCAATTTTGATGAAAGATTCTTTTATCGATACCTTGCCCTGTCTTATGGACTTTACCTCTGTTCCGAACAGTTCAATGCCCGCTTCGTATTTAGCTTCTATGAAATAGTCATAATAGGCTTTTTTGTTGTTTGCCTCAAGGACAAACTGCTGCTTTTCAGACATTTCTTTCCTTTCATTCACCTTCTGTAAGTGATTTGTATCTCTTTTCACCGATTATGGAGAACTCGATTGTTTTATCGGTTTTTTCTGTATTAAGAACAAGCACATAAACCTTCTGTCCCAGGGCATATGTCTTATGCTTTTTCTCGCCTTCGATTATGTATCGGTCAGCATCGAAAACATAGAAATCATCAGTGAGCCCTGACATAGGGACAACACCTTCGATTGTATTGGGAAGCTCGACAAAAATACCTCTTCCGGAAAGTCCCGAAATAACTCCTTCAAACGCCTCTCCGATACGCTCTTCCATATATTCGACGTGTTTAACTTTAACAAGGTCTCTCTCGCAGTTTTCGGCATTACGTTCAGCCTTGCTCGTCTCCCTTGCTACCGATTCAAGAATTTCATTATAGTGATTTTTCCTTGTTTCATCAAGGTTTCCATGTATATTTTCCTTGATAATGCGGTGAATCTGAAGATCCGGGTAACGTCTTATAGGGCTCGTAAAGTGACAGTAATATTTAGCGGAAAGGCCAAAATGACCGTCACACTCCGTAGTATAGCGTGCCTGTCTCATCGAGCGAAGTGCAAGTCTGGAAATAACAGGCTCTTCCTTTGTGCCTTTTATTGCGTTAAGAAGTTTCTGGATTTCTTTCGGATGCACATTATCCTTCTGACCTTTAATGGAATATCCAAAGCTTTTTGCAAACATCGAAAGCTTTGTAATCTTCTCCTCATCAGGAACCTCATGGGTTCTGAACAGGAAAGGAAGCTCCTGCCAGTAGTAGCTTTCGGCAACCGTTTCATTTGCGGCCAGCATAAAATCTTCTATTATTTTTGACGCAACATTTCTGTCTTCAGGTACTATGTCGTACGGTCTGTCATTATCGTCAAGGAGCACCTTGCATTCCGCAAACTCAAAGTCAAGTGCACCTCGTGTGCTTCTGTTATCACGTAATTTTGTTGAGAGTTCGGTCATAAGAAGGAACATATCAACAAGCTCGCCGTATTCTGCTCTGTGTACATCCGGCTCTGCGACAATTTCGGAAACTTCATCGTAATTCATACGTCTGTCGACTTTAATTAATGTCTCTTCTATGCTGTGACCGTATATTTTGCCGTTTTCATCAATATCCATGATGCAGGAAAGCGCAAGTCTCTCCTGTCCGGCGTTAAGTGAGCATATGCCGTTGGAAAGCTTCTTCGGAAGCATCGGAACAACTTTGTTTATGAGATATACACTTGTGCCACGCTTAAGGGCACTTTCATCAAGTGCTGAGCCTTCCGTTACATAATGTGATACATCTGCAATATGAACCCAGAGCCTGTAGCCGTTTTCGGTACGCTTTATGGATATTGCATCATCGAGATCCTTTGCGTCTTTACCATCTATTGTAACAGTAAGAATGTCCCTATAATCGGACCTTCCTGTTTTTTCTTCTTCAGTAACAAAGTCCTGAAGTGCCTCTGCTTCGTTAACAACTTCCATTGAAAATTCCGGGAAAATGTTGTATTCGCGGATAACGGATTTATAGTCGGTTTTAGGATCTTTTGCATCCCCGAGTATTTCAACTACACGTCCTTCGGGACGTTTCTTCTTACCGCCGTAATCCGTTATTTTGCAGTAAACCTTCTGTCCGTCGGAAGCGCCTTTGGTATGCTCCTTCTGGATGAAGAAATCCTCTTCGAGACGCTTGTCATCGGGAATAACGAATCCAAAGTTTTTGCTTTTTTGGAATGTACCGATAAAGTGAGTCATTCCTCTTTCAAGTATGCGGACAATTTCACCTTCGGCCTTATTTCCGGCAAAGGAAGCTTTTGTCACCTTAACGATAATCTTGTCACTGTCATAAGCATCTTTTTTGTTCGCTGCAGGTATGAATATTTCTTCGGTTTTTGCATTCTCATCATCCTCTTCCGGAATGACCGAAGCAAAACCGAAGCCCTTCATAGTTGCTCTAAAGATACATTCAACAAAGCGTTCAGTATTATTTTGTATATTGTTATTATCCATGTGTTTTTTGAGAAATAACCCTATTCGCTTGTAAACAAAAAGGCACATTTTTCAATGTGCCTTAAGTAAATCATTTACCAATTGAGATTAAGAACAATGGAAATCAATACGAAGAGAACTGCAAGAAGTCTTGTAATCTTCTTAAGAGTACCTTCCATTGAACGGCCCTTGTTTTTACCCCAGTATGTTTCCGCCATACCATTGATGGAACCGGAAAGACCCTGAGTCTTGCTTTCCTGGAACAATACAACGATAACTAAGGCAAGGCATATAAGAACATAAAGTATTGTAACTGCCACTCTTAAAGCAACCATTTAATTACACCTCCAAACGCGAGAGTATTTATGCGAATATCTCGCACTGCAACATGAGACATTATACAGAATAAATCTCATTTTGTAAACAATTATTTTTTACAGGTCATACTTTTTTGTCTTGATGTCTTCAGCGACTTTCTTAACGAATTCATCAAGCTTAACAGTAACTGATTCCTGCTGACCGTGAAGTCTGAATGTTACTGTCTTTGCATCCTTCTCGTTGTTACCGAGAACAAGGATGTAAGGAATCTTCTGCATCTGTGCTTCACGCATCTTGTAGCCGAGCTTCTCGGAACGGTCATCGTACTCAACACGAACGCCTGCACAGTAAAGTGCATCATTAACCTCTTCAGCATATGCTGAAAGCTCGGGATCGTCATTCTTTACAGGAAGAACCTTAACCTGTACGGGTGCAAGCCAAAGAGGAAGGTTACCCTTTGTTTCCTCAAGGATGTAAGCCATGAAACGGTCAAGTGATCCGAGAATTGCACGGTGAAGAACAACAGGTGTCTTCTTTGTGCCGTCAGCATCAATGTATGTAAGGTTAAACTTCATAGGAAGGCAGAAATCAAGCTGACATGTTGAAAGCGTATACTCATTACCTACAGCAGGCTTAACGTTGATATCAAGCTTCGGGCCGTAGAATGCAGCTTCACCGATTTCCTCTGTGTATTCGATGTTAAGCTCGTTGAGAACTTCACGAAGAGCATTCTCTGCCGTATTCCACATCTCGTCATCCTGATGATATTTCTTTGTATCCTTAGGATCGCGAAGTGACAGGCAGCAACGATAATCTGTAATGTTGAAGTCCTTATAAACGTCCTTAATGAGAGCAACTACGCTTGCAACCTCATCCTTAATCTGCTCGGGTGTTACGAAAAGATGAGCATCGTTCTGGCAGAAATGACGTCCACGCTCAATTCCTTTAAGTGTACCTGATGCCTCAAAACGGAAGTCATGAGCAATCTCACCGATACGGATAGGAAGCTCCTTGTATGAGTGAGGCTTGTTAGCGTAAATCATCATATGGTGAGGGCAGTTCATGGGACGAAGAACGAATGTCTCGCCTTCTACTTCCATTGCAGGGAACATGTTCTCCTTATAGTGATCCCAGTGACCGGATGTCTTATAAAGATCAACAGTACCTACGCAAGGTGTAAGAACGTGCTGGTAACCAAGGTCAAGTTCCTTGTCGCGGATGTAGTTTTCAAGTTCACGCCAGATTGTATAGCCCTTAGGAAGGAACATCGGAAGTCCGCGTCCGATAAGGTCATCTACCATGAAAAGCTGCATTTCTTTACCAATCTTACGATGGTCTCTTGCCTTTGCCTCTTCAAGTTCTGCAAGATATGCATCAAGCTCTTCGGGTGTAGGGAAACATACACCGTATACACGCTGAAGAACCTTATTTTCAGCATCGCCCTTCCAGTATGCGCCGGAGTGCTTAACAAGCTTAAAGTTCTTGCAAAGCTTTGTATTCTCAACATGAGGTCCGCGGCAGAGATCTGTGTACTCACCCTGCTCGTATATTGTAATCATACCGTCTTCAAGGTCCTGAATGAGGTCAAGCTTATACTCATCGTTCTTGAACATCTCAAGTGCATCTGCCTTGGAAATCTCTTTACGTACAATGTACTTTCCTTCCTTAGCGCACTTCTTCATTTCCTTTTCGATTTTAGCAATGTCGTCGTCTGTGAGAACATCATCGCCAAGGTCCATATCGTAGTAGAAACCCTCTGCTACAACAGGTCCAACCCAGAATTTAGCCTGGGGATAAAGGCGCTTAACAGCCTGTGCCATAAGATGTGCGCAGGAATGGTTAAGTGTATTCAGTGCTTCGTTTTCTTTGAAATTAACCATGATTTTTTCCTCCGTTTGAAATAAAGTAAGCACCCTTAGGATGCTTTCGTATCCCAAGGGTGCATTATGCACGGTTCCACCTTGTGTTTAACTCATTATGCCTTAACGCGGCTCGCGGCGACGTTCATCACGCGCAGCTCGGGAGTGGTCTTCATGAATCTTTGCATAGGCAGCTCTCACCGTCCTGCCCTCTCTTTAGTGCTCCGAAACATTACTCTTTCCGTCATCGCTTTTAACTTTCACGTATGTTAGCACAACAAGAAGGTTTTTTCAAGTATTATTTAATCAAAAGTGAATCAGCTGTCATTTCAACAGGCTTTTCAAGTCCCATCATGTCAATCATTGTAGGAATAATGTTTGCAAGACAGCCGCCTTCTTTAAGCTTGTATGAAGGATCCGCATTGACAATGATAAAAGGAACGGGATTTGTAGTATGAGCTGTCCAAGGCTCTCCGTTCTCGTCAAGAAGCTGCTCAGCGTTACCATGGTCGGCACATACAAACATCTGTCCGCCAACTTCCTTAACAGCATCAACTGTCTTTCCGAGGCACTCATCAACTACTTCGATAGCCTTAACTGCTGCTTCCATAATACCGGTATGACCAACCATATCAGGATTTGCAAAGTTACAGATGATTACGTCATACTTCTGTGAACGTATGGATTCGCAAAGCTTTTCGCAAACGCCCGGAAGGCTCATCTCAGGCTGAAGATCGAAGGTTGCAATCTTGGGTGAGTCTACAAGAATTCTGTCTTCACCTTCAAACTGCTTCTCTTCGCCGCCGTTGAAGAAGAATGTAACATGAGCGTACTTCTGTGTTTCTGCAATTCTTAACTGCTTAAGTCCCTTCTTTGCAAGGAACTCACCGAATGTCATCGTAAGTGCTTCCGGAGGATATGCTACAGTAACATTGGGCATTTCAGCATCATACTGTGCCATACATACATAGTTAAGAGGGAAGAAGCCGTTCTTTCTTTCAAAGCCCTTAAACTCAGGATCTACAAAGCTTCTTGTAATCTGTCTTGCACGGTCGGGGCGGAAGTTGAAGAATACAACGGAATCGCCGTCCTTAATCATGCCATCCTTGTCAACAACTGTAGGAAGCATGAACTCATCTGTTTTACCGTTATCGTAAGAGTTTCTGATTGCCTTGACAGGGTCTGTTTCCTGAACACCCTCGCCATAAACAATTGCAGAATATGCCTTTTCAACACGCTCCCAGATGTTGTCTCTGTCCATAGCGTAGAAACGTCCGGCAATTGTAGCAACCTTACCGACACCGATTTCTTCCATCTTCTTTACAACAGTTTCCATATCATCTGCTGCGGATGCGGGCGGAACATCACGTCCGTCAAGGAAAGCGTGAAGATAAACCTTCTCGATACCAAACATTTTAGCCATCTTGAGAAGGCCAAAAATATGATACATATGTGAATGTACTCCACCGGGAGAAACAAGTCCCATAAGGTGAAGTGCCTTATTTCCGTTTTTAGCTGCGTTCATGCAGTCAACAAGTGCGGGGTTCTTAAAGAATGTGCCGTCATCGATATCCTTTGTAATCTTTACAAGCATCTGATATACGATACGTCCTGCACCCATATTGGTGTGTCCGACCTCGGAGTTACCCATCTGTCCATCGGGAAGTCCGACAAAAAGTCCGGATGCCTGTCCCTGTACATAAGGGCATTCCTTTTTTAGCTTGTCCATAACAGGTGTTTTTGCAAGTGCTATGGCATTTCCTTCTGTTTTAGCGTTCTCGCCGTAACCGTCGAGAATTAAGAGAACTGTAGGTTTTTTCATTTTGTTCCTTTCCGGATTGTTAAGTATTTAAAGCTTAAATGGGAGGGGTTTAGCCCCTCCCACAAAAGACTACTTGTAATTTACAATCTTACCGAAATCTGCCTTTAATGAAGCGCCGCCAACAAGGCCGCCGTCGATGTCGGGCTGTGCGAAAAGCTCAGCTGCATTTCCTGCGTTTACAGAACCGCCGTACTGAATACGAACTGCTTCTGCTGTTGCTGCATCATAAATCTCTGCGATGCAGTCACGGATACCCTTACAAACTTCTTCAGCCTGTTCTGTGGTAGCAGTCTTTCCTGTACCGATAGCCCAGATGGGTTCGTAAGCGATAACCATATTCTTAACCTGATCTGCTGTTACGCCGTCAAGGTCTGACTTAATCTGAAGTCTGATCCAGTCCATTGTAACGCCCATTTCTCTCTGCTCAAGTGTTTCACCACAGCAAAGGATGGGTGTAAGACCTGCTTCGAATGCTTTCTTAACCTTCTTGTTAAGAAGACAGTCACACTCTTTGAAGTAGTCTCTTCTCTCTGAGTGACCGATGATAACGTACTTAACGCCTGCATCTACGAGCATAGCAGCGGAGATTTCGCCTGTGAAAGCTCCCTTCTCCTCGAAATACATATTTTCAGCGCCTACCTGTACGTTTGTTCCCTTTACAGCTTCAACAACGGGAACGATGTCGATAGCGGGAACACAGTAAACAACATCAACTTCATCGTTCTTTACAAGGTCCTTAAGTTCTGCACAAAGTGCAACGGCCTGTGAAGGTGTCATGTTCATCTTCCAGTTGCCTGCAATAATCTTTTTTCTCATAGTATTTTCCTTTATGATGATTCTATTTGTCGTCAGCTGCTGCTACGCCGGGAAGCTCCTTGCCTTCAAGGAATTCGAGGGATGCGCCACCGCCTGTTGAAATATGTGTCATCTTGTCGCCGAAGCCGAGCTGGTTAACAGCTGCTGCGGAATCACCACCACCGATGATTGTTGTAGCGTCGATGTTAGCAAGTGCTTCTGCAACTGCGATTGTACCCTTTGCGAAGTTAGGCATTTCGAATACGCCCATAGGTCCGTTCCAAACAACAGTCTTAGCATCCTTGATAGCGTTTGCATAAAGCTCTCTTGTCTTTTCGCCGATATCAAGACCTTCTTCGTCAGCTGCGATCTCGCCTCTGCCTACTGTACGGAAAGGAGCATCGTTTGAGAATTCCTTAGCAACTACTGTATCGATAGGGATAAGAAGCTTAACGCCGTTCTTTTCAGCCTTAGCCATCATATCCTTAGCGTAATCAAGATAATCCTCTTCAAGGAGAGACTTACCAACTTCCTCACCGAGAGCCTTCATGAATGTGTAAGCCATGCCGCCGCCGATGATGAGTGTATCAACCTTCTCAAGGAGATTGTCAATAACGGAAATCTTGGAAGAAACCTTTGAACCACCGAGAATAGCAACGAAAGGACGCTTAGGATCGTTTACTGCGTTGCCGAGGAATTCGATTTCCTTCTGCATAAGGTAACCAACAACGTTGTTACCGCCTTTCTTTCTGATGAACTCTGTAATGCCTGCTACAGAAGCATGTGCTCTGTGAGCTGAACCGAAAGCATCGCATACATAATCATCAGCGAGGTCTGCAAGTTCCTTAGAGAAGTCTTCACCGTTCTTTGTCTCTTCTTTGCCACGGAAACGTGTGTTCTGAAGAAGGATAACGTCTCCTTCCTTCATAGCTGCAACAGCTGCTGTAGCATCAGCGCCTGTAACATTCCAGTCGTTGATGAACTTAACTTCCTTACCAAGCTTCTCTGTAAGCTTAACAGCTACAGGTGCAAGGCTTTCGTTATCGTTAGGACCATCCTTAACTTTTCCGAGATGTGAGCAAAGGATTACCTTGCCGCCATCGTTAATAAGCTTCTTGATTGTAGGGAGAGCTGCGTCGATTCTTGTCTCGTCTGTAATCTTGCCATCCATAAGCGGAACGTTGAAATCGCAACGAACGAGGACTCTGCGGCCCTTTACATTGATGTCATCAATTGACTTCTTGTTTAAACCCATAGTTAGTCTCCTTTAATATAAAATACGGGGCCCGGTCCAAAGACCGGACCCCATTTAAGTCCTAATTGCTAATTAGATCTCAGCGAAGTACTTGATTGTACGAACCATCTGGCTTGTGTAGGAGTTCTCGTTATCATACCAAGAAACAACCTGTACCTGGAAGAGGTCATCACCAATCTTGGAAACCATTGTCTGAGTAGCATCGAAAAGGGAACCGAATCTCATGCCGATAACGTCAGAAGAAACGATAGGATCCTCGTTGTAACCGAAGGACTGAGAAGCCTGAGCCTTCATTGCAGCGTTGATGCCTTCCTTTGTGATGTCTTTACCCTTAACAACAGCTGTAAGGATTGTTGTAGAACCTGTCGGAACAGGAACTCTCTGTGCAGAGCCGATGAGCTTGCCGTTGAGCTCAGGGATAACAAGGCCGATAGCCTTTGCAGCGCCTGTGCTGTTAGGAACGATGTTAGCTGCACCTGCACGTGCTCTTCTCATATCGCCCTTTCTGTGAGGACCATCGAGAATCATCTGATCGCCTGTGTAAGCATGAATTGTGCTCATGATACCGGACTGGATGGGAGCATAATCATTGAGAGCCTTAGCCATAGGTGCTAAGCAGTTTGTTGTGCAGGATGCTGCGGAAATGATTGTGTCATCCTTTGTAAGTGTCTTCTCGTTAACTGAGAATACGATTGTAGGAAGGTCGTTACCAGCGGGTGCGGAAATAACTACCTTCTTAGCGCCTGCATCGATATGTGCCTGTGACTTTTCCTTTGAGCAGTAGAAACCTGTGCACTCAAGAACAACGTCAACGCCGATTTCGCCCCAAGGAAGGTCAGCAGCCTTAGGCATAGCGTAGATTGTGATTTCCTTTCCGTCTACTGTGATGGAACCGGGAACCTTGATTGTCTTTCCGTCTTCCTCGAAGATGGGCTCCTTAGAAGATACTGTGTGAAGGTTCTCACCAATCTTACCACAATATCCACCCTGTGCTGTATCATACTTAAGTAAGTCAGCAAGCATAGCGGGGCTTGTGAGGTCATTGATAGCTACTACTTCGTAGCCTTCTGCGCCGAACATCTGTCTGAAAGCAAGACGACCGATACGACCAAATCCATTAATTGCAACTTTAACTGCCATGTTTTTTCCTCCTGTTATTACGCGTTCACGCGTTTGAGTTATACTGAACAGACCTTGTCTGTTAAGTTTAAAATTTTCAATGTGGATTTAACCACATCGTTATTCTTTTGTCAATAGACAAAACTTATAGAAAAATACGCATTTATGCTTGTTTTTTGCACTATTTTGTCGGTCCCGTGACAAAAGCGGTAAATGTATTAATTACTTTTCAACTGTCTCATCCGGAAGGATGTTTACCTTACCTTCGTAAAGCTCCTGTACTGCTATAGAAAGGGGCTTCTCGCATTTAGGCTCGACGAGGGGCATTGCTCCGTCGATAATCTGACGTGCTCTTTTGGCTGTAGCGATACAGATTGAGTAACGGCTGTTAATAACTTTCTGTTCACCTTCGGCATTTTCATTAATTCTCTGGCTGAGTTCAGCATATGAAGGATGTATCATTGTATTCTCCTCTTTTCAAAAAATAATCGCAAAGATTATATCACATCTTGTCAATATTATCGAGTGAATTTTTGATAAAACTTACTCAATATTCTGTATCTGTTCACGAATCTTTTCTATTTCCGTCTTAAGGTCAATGGCAATATTGGAAATTTCCAGGTCGTTTGCCTTTGAAAGTGTAGTGTTGGCTTCACGGTTCATTTCCTGTGCCACAAAGTCAAGCTTACGTCCAACATCCTTTCCTGCATTCAATGTATCCTTCATGTTGGACACGTGTGCACGGAGTCTGACCATTTCCTCATCGGTACATATTTTATCAGCGAAAAGAATAATCTCGTTTGCAAGTACCATCTCGGAAACCTGATTGTCACCAAGGAGTTCATTAACCTTTGCAATAATCTTTTCTCTGTATTCCTTGACGATTTCGGGACTTCTCTTTTCGATTTTGTCAACCATGACATTGATTCCGTCAAGCTTGGCAAACAAATCTGCCTTAAGTTTTTCGCCTTCGGCGATTCTTGTTTCGACAAACTTCTCCGCACAGCCTCTGACAGCCTTTTCAACATCATTCCACAGGTCATCCTCATCAATGGACTGCTCTTCCATCACAAGTACTTCAGGCATACGTGCTATTGTTGAAGCCTGCACGTCATTGTTAAGTCCGAACGTATCGGAAATCTTCGAGATTGCATCAAAGTATTCCCTTGCGATATCTTCATTGTACTTAACAACTTCCTTACCCTCGGAATCATCCTCATAAGAAATGTACATATCCACTTTTCCGCGGCTAATGTATTCTTTAAGAAGATTTCTTATTCCGCTCTCAAAGAAATTCAGCTTTTTAGGCATTTTGATTGTGATTTCACTGTAGCGGTGGTTAACCGATTTCATTTCAACGGTAATTTTACGTCCACCGTTAACAAGTTCATAGCGGCCGAAGCCTGTCATGCTCTTAATCATTATTTGCTCCTTAATGGGATTAATTCATTGTAATAACGTGATCCTGCGGTTTCTGTGCGGGTTCAATCTTAACAAGCCTGTATACGGGGCCTTCACCTTCATACTCTTTAAGATATTGCTTGTCAATCTTACATGTCACATGACACCAGTCACGTGTTTTGAAGTAATTGGCCTGTTCGCCGTAGCAAAGGAAGCCAATAAACGCAATATCAGCAGCACAGCATGTCATTGCAAAACGTCCCGGAACAAATGTTCCCTTCGGAGTTTCCTTGCCTCTGTAAACCATAGCAAGGAAACGAACCGTCTTTCCGACGTAGTTATCAAGGTTATCAAGAACGTCAAGATAGAAAATGCCGTAATCGTCGTCGGGAATTTCAACAACGTCAGCGTTCATGTCATAAGGAAGCGGAATTACATCATCATAGCCTGCTTCTTCACCCTCTTTCGCTTCGAAAACGCACTGAGCACCTCTGTTAAGGGTTCTTACAAGCTTTTTAAATGTATTTCTCTTTGTGTCCTTATTACATTTGTTGAAGATAACGAGTTCAGTATACGCAATCATCTCGTTCATCATCTGACGCATATTGTTCATGTATGTTTCGAACGTCTGCGCGTCAGCAATGGTAATAATCTGCGAAAGCTCCCAGCGTCTCGGGAAGCCCTGTTCGAGAATTCTTGCAACACTCCATGTGCCGTTCCATTCAATCATGACTCTGTCTGCTTTATAGTTCTTTACGCAGTCCATAAGGAATGTCGGTCTGAAGTCTTCTTCCTCTTCAACTTTAACTATTGTTACTTTTCTGTCAGCAAGTACTTTTTCATCATACTCGACTTCACCTTCCTCACATTGAATGAGGAGTGTGGATTTACCCTCAGTGAAATCATCATCCATGAGTGTATCGCGTATAAATGTTGATTTACCTGCATCAAGAAAGCCAAGAATCAAAAATACGGGGGTCATTATTTGAGTACCTCATTAAGCTTATCTTCTTTAAGTTCGGAACCGATTACACAAAGCTTACCTGTTGTCTCGGGAGTACCTGTTCTGATTTCGTACTCTTCCGGAACAAGGTCAAAGTAAATCCATGTACCGTCTGTTCCCATAACCATGCCCTTTGCACGAAGAATCTTACCGAATTCTTCTGTATTTGCAAGTTTCTTAAGGATTTCCTCAAGTTCTGCCTTGTCGTACTTGTGAGGAGTTTCCTTGCCCCAGCTTGTAAATACTTCATCGGCATGATGGTGATGATGATGGTGGTGGTGGTGATGTTCATGTTCATCATGATCATCGTCGTCATCGTCATCATGATGGTGGTGATGGCACTCACACTCGGGGTCGTCACATTCATCGTCATCATCGTGATGGTGGTGATGATGATGTTCGTGCTCATCATGATCATCGTCGTCATCGTCATCATGGTGATGATGATGCTCATGCTCATCATGATCATCGTCGTCATCGTCATCATGGTGATGGTGGTGATGGCACTCGCACTCGGGATCGTCGCATTCGTCGTCATCATCGTCATGATGCTGTTCTTTAAGTTCCTTTAAGAGTTCGTCTGCAAAGCTTTCCTTCTTCTCCATAGCTGAAAGAACGACGCCTGCATCAAGAGTATCCCAAGGAGTTGTTATGATTGTTGCGTTTGCATTATGCTCTCTGAGCATAGCTACAACCGCTTCAAGCTTATCGTCGGTAAGGTTCTGTGTACGGCTTAAGATGATAGCCTTAGCAGCTTCAACCTGATTGTTGAAGAACTCACCGAAGTTCTTTATATAAACCTTTGCTTTACAAGCATCTACAACAGTTGAGAAGGAATTAAGTGTAGCATCCTTAAGGTCACCCTCAACATTCTGTACGGCTCTGATAACATCAGACAGCTTGCCGACGCCTGAAGGCTCAATGATGATTCTGTCGGGATGATACTGATTGATCACCTGTGCAAGCGCCTCGCCGAAATCACCGACAAGACTGCAGCAGATGCATCCGCTGTTCATTTCGCGGATCTCAACGCCTGCAACCTTTAAGAAACCTGCGTCAATGCCGATCTCACCGAACTCATTTTCGAGCAGAACGACCTGCTCGCCCTTAAGGCCTTCCTTTAAAAGCTTTTTGATCAATG